>PAMZ01000008.1 GCA_002707495.1 Halobacteriovoraceae bacterium
AAGTAGCAAGACCTATTCAGTACCAATTAAAGTCAATTTTAAGTTGTACGTTAATATAGATGAAAAAAATTCTGATAAAGTTGAAATATTCGAGAATGAAGAAGTATTTTTAGGCGAACTTCCAATAATGACAAAATATGGTACTTTTATTGTCAATGGGACAGAGAGAGTTGTTGTATCACAGCTTCATAGATCTCCTGGTGTATTTTTTGATCATGACCGTGGAAGAACTCACTCATCTGGTAAACTTCTCTTTTCTGCAAGAGTTATACCTTACAGAGGATCATGGCTTGATTTCGAATTTGATCAAAAGGATGTTATCTTTGCTAGAATAGATAGAAGACGTAAAATAGCATCTACTATTATTTTAAGAGCACTGGGTTACTCCACACAAGAAATCATAAATCAGTTTTACGATCACAATAAAATAACTATCAAAGATGGTCATATATTCATTGATCAAAATCTTGAGGATCTGAAGGGAAGCATCGCATCTTTTGATATTTACAATAAGAAGAAATTGATAGTAGGAAAAGGCAAGCGTATTACAGTAAGACAAATCGATGCTGCAAAAAAAAGTAAAATGAAAAACTTTCAAGTTCCTGATGATTTTCTCATAGGGAAAAGAATTGCTGAGGATGTTTCAATAAATATAAAAGGATCAGATATTAAAATTGATATGATTTCTTCGAAGCAGATTATAGACTCGGAAACAGGAGAGTTAATATGTGAGGCAAATCAAAAAATTGATAAAAACATAAAAGAAAAAATCTCTAACAACAAAAAAGTTCAAGTTAATATTTTATCTTGTAATCAAGAAATTGATCTTGATACAATCACTCTTATTCATGAACTTGGTATTACTAGCTTTACCATCTTACATACAAATGATCTAGATAGAGGTTCATTTATTTGTAATACACTCGATATTGACCCTACTCATGATCAAAATTCAGCATTAATTGAAATATACAGAATGATGAGACCAGGTGAGCCCCCAACAGCTGATGCTTCTAGCCAATTATTTAACAATCTATTTCAATCGAGTGATCGCTACGATTTATCTGATGTTGGGCGAATGAAGTTTAATTCGCGCGTTGGTCGTAAAGAAATGGAGGGCGAAACAACACTATCGAATGATGATATTTTAGATGTACTTAAAACTCTCATTAACATCAGAAACGGATCAGATTCTGTAGATGATATAGATCATTTAGGTAATAGAAGAGTCAAGTGCGTAGGTGAAATGGTTGAAAATGTTTTCAGGGTTGGTCTAGTTAGAGTAGAAAAAGCTGTAAAAGAAAGAATGACAACTATGGAACTTGCCGAAAAACTTCAACCAAAAGATATTGTAAACTCAAAGCCTATCACTGCGACTCTAAAAGAATTTTTTGGTACTAGTCAACTATCACAATTTATGGATCAGAATAATCCGCTAGCAGAGATAACTCATAAAAGAAGAATATCTGCTCTTGGACCTGGAGGTTTGACTAGGGAGAGAGCTGGCTTTGAAGTTAGAGATGTTCATCCAACTCACTACGGAAGAGTTTGTCCTATTGAAACACCAGAAGGACCAAATATCGGCTTAATAAACTCATTAGCAACATACTCCAGAACAAATTCCTATGGATTTTTAGAAACGCCATACAGAGTAGTTACTAAGAATAAAGTTAAGGATGAGATTAAGTGGTTATCAGCAATTGAAGAGAGTAAATATACAATTGCGCAGGCAAATACATCTCTAGACTCAAAGGGTAACATTCAGGGAGACTTGATATCATGTAGGTTTAACAATGAATTTACAATATCCTCGCCGGACAAAGTTGAGCTTATGGACGTATCCCCAAGACAAGTTGTATCTGTAGCTGCTGCTCTTATTCCATTCCTTGAGCATGACGATGCTAACAGAGCATTGATGGGATCAAACATGCAACGTCAAGCCGTTCCATTATTAAAACCTGATAAACCTCTTGTAGGTACGGGTATGGAGAAAACTGTTGCAGTCGACTCGGGAGCATCAGTAAAAGTTAAACGAGATGGTGTTGTTGATTATGTTGACGCGTCAAGAATAATTGTAAATGTAGATGAAAAATATGTTGATAAAGATAATGATACTGGTGTGGATATTTATCCTCTTACAAAATACACACGTACAAATCAAAACACATGTATAAATCAAAGACCACTTGTTAAGCCTGGAGACAAAGTTGTTGCTGGGGATGCTATTGCTGACGGTCCTTCAACAGATTTAGGCGAACTTGCATTAGGACAAAATTTACTAATAGCTTTCATGCCATGGAACGGATACAACTTCGAAGACTCAATCTTAGTGTCTGAAAAGGTTGTAAGAGAAGATAGATTTACTTCAATACATATAGAAGAATTAGAATGTGTTGCGCGTGATACCAAACTTGGGTCAGAAGAAATTACATCAGACATACCAAATGTAAGTGAAAGTTTATTAAATAAACTTGATACATCAGGTATTGTATATGTTGGCGCAGAAGTTAAATCTGGCGATATTTTGGTTGGAAAAGTTACACCAAAAGGTGAAACTCAATTGACCCCAGAAGAAAAACTTCTTAGAGCTATATTTGGTGAAAAAGCTTCAGATGTAAAAGACTCATCTTTAAAAGTACCATCTGGTATGGATGGAACAGTAATTGATGTGAGAGTATTCACCAGAGAAGGTATAGATAAAGATAAAAGAGCTAAAGAAATTGAGGAATATCAAATTGAAGATGTCAAAAAGAATTTGGTAGATGAACTGAGAATAAACCAAGAAACTATTTATATAAGAGCAAGAAAACTTATCCAAAATAAAACTTTATCAAAATCTGTTCTTGATCTTAAAGCAGAGAGCAAACTTACAAATTCTGTGATTGAGTCAATTAGCAATGAAGATTTATTTAAGATTCAAACTAAGGTTGAAAAAACTAACATATCTCTCGCTAACTTAGCAAACAGTGTAGATGAATTACAAAATAAGTTTAATCAAGATTTAGATGAAATTACTAAGAAAATAACGATGCCTGATGATTTGGGCCCAGGGGTTCAAAAGAAAATAAAAGTTTACCTTGCCGTAAAAAGAACACTTCAACCAGGTGACAAGATGGCTGGTCGTCATGGAAATAAGGGTGTAATTTCACAAATCGTTCCAGTAGAAGATATGCCGCATAGAGAAGATGGAACACCGGTTGATATTGTTTTAAATCCATTAGGAGTTCCTTCAAGAATGAATGTAGGCCAAGTTTTAGAAACTCATCTCGGATGGGCTGCTCATGGCATCGGGGATAAAATAAATAATATGCTTAAAGAGCAGCAAGAGGTAAAAAAATTAAAACAATTTATAACAAAGGTGTATAAAGAATGCCCCGGCTTTACTAAATACTCTATAGATAAATTTTCTGATGAAGAAATAATTACCTTAGCTAATAATTTGAAAAATGGGGTACCTATGGCCACACCTGTTTTTGATGGAGCATCGGAAGAAGAGATCAAAAAAATGTTAGAACTAGCTGAACTTCCAACCAGCGGCCAATCTATATTGTTTGATGGAAGGACTGGTGAACAGTTTGAGAGACCTGTAACGATTGGTTATATGTATATTATAAAGTTAAACCATTTAGTTGATGATAAAATGCATGCTAGATCAACTGGCCCATATAGTCTTGTTACACAACAGCCACTTGGAGGTAAAGCACAATTTGGTGGTCAAAGGTTCGGTGAAATGGAAGTTTGGGCTCTGCAAGCATATGGTGCGACAAATGTTCTTCAAGAAGTTCTTACAGTAAAGTCTGATGATATTGCCGGTCGAAATAAAGTATATAAAAATATTGTTGATGGCGAATATACTACAGATGCACACGTACCGGAATCATTCAATGTACTACTAAAAGAGATTCGATCATTAAGTATAAACATAGATATGGACTCAGAAAATAAAACTAATTAGGAAATAAAATGCAAGAAATTTTGAACATGTTTAAGAAAAATAATAATGATAAGAAATTTGATCATATTAAAATCTCTTTAGCATCACCAGACCTAATGAGGTCATGGTCATATGGAGAGGTTAAAAAACCAGAGACAATTAACTACAGAACCTTTAAACCAGAGAGAGATGGGTTGTTTTGTGCAAAGATATTTGGCCCAGTAAAAGATTATGAGTGTTTATGTGGAAAATATAAAAGACTTAAACATAGAGGAGTAGTTTGTGAAAAATGTGGGGTAGAAGTTACTTTATCTAAAGTCCGCAGAGATAGGATGGGTCACATTGAACTTGCAGCTCCTGTGGCACATATATGGTTTTTGAGATCGCTTCCATCAAGAATTGGACTAATGATGGATATGACACTAAGACAAATCGAGAAAGTTCTATATTTCGAGGCATTCATTGTCATAGATGGCGGATTAACTCCATATGAAAAGGGCAGTCTATTGAATGAAGAAATGTATAATCAAGCAATTGAGGAATATGGAAACGAAATAAAAGTAGGCATGGGAGCAGAGGCTATTAAAGAATTGCTTCAAGAAATAGATTTAGAAAAAACTTATGAAGATTTGGCAGAAGAAATTAAGATTACAAAATCTCAAGCAAAAAATAAAAGAAACATTAAGAGACTGAAATTAATAGAGTCATTTATCAATTCAGGAAATAAACCTGAATGGATGATCCTTGATGTCCTTCCAATCTTACCACCGGATTTAAGACCACTGGTCCCGCTCGAAGGCGGAAGGTTTGCTACTTCAGATTTAAATGATTTGTACAGGAGAGTCATAAACAGGAATAATAGATTAAAAAGACTTCTCGAGCTCAAGGCCCCCGACATTATTGTTAGGAATGAAAAGAGGATGCTTCAAGAGTCTGTGGATGCACTTCTTGACAATGGACGAAGAGGAAGAGCTATTACTGGAACGAATAAAAGGCCATTAAAATCTCTAGCAGATATGATTAAAGGTAAAGGAGGAAGATTCAGACAAAATCTTCTTGGTAAGAGAGTAGATTACTCTGGGAGATCTGTGATCGTTGTTGGACCAACATTAAGGTTACATCAATGCGGTCTTCCAAAAAAAATGGCATTAGAATTATTTAAACCACATATATTTGGGAAACTTCAAGCTAGAGGCATAACAACAACTATCAAGTCTGCTAAAAAAGTTGTTGAAAAAGAAGGCGAAGAAGTCTGGGATATCTTGGAGGAAATCATAAAAGAATACCCGGTAATGTTAAACCGTGCTCCAACACTCCACCGTCTAGGAATACAGGCATTTGAGCCAGTTCTTATTGAAGGTAAAGCAATACAGTTACATCCTTTGGTTTGTGCTGCATTTAATGCTGATTTTGATGGAGATCAAATGGCTGTCCATGTTCCATTATCTGTTGAGGCACAGACTGAAGCACGTGTACTAATGATGGCAAGTAATAATATTTTATCTCCATCTAATGGAAGCCCAGTGATAGTTCCATCTCAAGATATGGTTCTAGGGATATATTATATGTCTAGAGAAAAACCAAACTCCCTTGGTGAAGGAATGATATTCAGCGATATAGACGAAGTTTCAAAAGCTTACCAGTCTAAGTTAGTCGATATGCACGCTAAAATAAAAGTAAGGATGAAAGTTACAGAATTTGAAAACGATGAGCTGATTGAAAAAACAAAAATAATAGACACTACAACAGGCAGAGCTTTAATCTCAGAAATTCTTCCCAAAAATATTCCTTATTCATATATAGATCAAGATTTGAATAAAAAAGCAATTTCAAAATTATTTGATGTCTCTTACAGACTTGCAGGATTAAAAGAGACAGTTATTTTTGCTGACAAAATAAAAAATATGGGATTTAAATATTCTACATTAGCAGGAGTTTCTATCGGTGTAGATGACATGGTAATACCAAAAGAGAAAACTACAATTACATCAAAAGCAGAGAAAGAAGTTAAAGAAATTGAGAAACAATACAACTCAGGATTACTTACTGCCGGAGAGCGTTATAATAAGGTTGTCGACATTTGGTCACATACTAATGATCAAGTCTCCCAAGCTATGATGAAACAATTGGGAACAGAAATTACTAAGACAGCTTCTGGAGAAAAGATCGAACATAAATCTTTCAATTCAATTTATATGATGGCTGATTCTGGAGCGAGAGGGTCTGCTGCGCAAATTAGGCAACTATCAGGTATGCGGGGTCTAATGGCAAAACCAGATGGCTCAATTATAGAGACACCAATAACAGCAAACTTTAGAGAAGGACTAGATGTCATGCAGTACTTCATATCAACACATGGAGCAAGAAAGGGTCTTGCAGATACAGCCTTAAAAACTGCTAACTCAGGGTATTTAACAAGAAGACTTGTAGACGTTGCTCAAGATTTAGTTGTTACTGATGATGATTGTGGCACTGAAAACGGAATACTTATGAAACCCCTGATTGAAGGAGGAGATATTGTTGAGCCTCTCAATGAGAGAGTTCTGGGAAGAACATTATTAAACGATTTAGTAAACCCAAAATCATCAGAAATTATTCTTCCTAAAGGGACTTTGCTTGATGAGAACAATGTCACCTTACTCGAGCAAAATGCAATAGATGAAGTATGGGTTAGATCAGCTATAACATGTGATATAAGACATGGTGTATGTACAAAGTGTTATGGAAGAGATCTTGCAAAAGGAAGGGAAGTAAGTATAGGAGAGGCTGTAGGAGTTGTAGCCGCGCAGTCTATAGGTGAGCCAGGTACTCAGTTAACAATGAGAACATTCCATATTGGTGGAGCAGCATCGAGGGCTGTTGCCGCAAATAGCATCGAAGTTAAAAATTCTGGAACTACTAGATATCATAATCTTAAAACTGTAACAAATAGTCAAAAAGAAATCGTAACAGTGTCAAGGTCTGGTGAACTTGGTGTTTTGGATGATAGTGGGAGAGAAAAGGAAAGATATAAAATTCCTTATGGAGCAATTATAAAAGTCGAGGATGGAAAGAATGTTGAGAGGGGCCAAAACATTGTCACATGGGACCCACACACTACCCCTATTATCACCGAAACTGCGGGTATCATCGAATTTGAGGATTTTGAGGATGGAATCAGTGTTGAAAACATAGTTGATGAGCTTACAGGAATCACGTCAATTAAAGTAAAAGACGCAAGTAGTGTCTCATTTGATAAAAACCGTAAGCCAATGATTAAATTAGTTGATGCAAAAGGTAAAGACTTATTAATTACAAACTCTAAGTTGCCAGCTCATTTTCTTCTTCCATCAAACTCAACGGTAAACTTAACTTCTGGAACTCAAGTGGGAGTTGGAGATGTAATTGCAAGAACACCAAGAGAGACATCAGGAACAAGAGATATTACTGGGGGATTACCAAGAGTTGCTGATTTGTTTGAGGCAAGAGAGCCTAAGGATAAGGCTGAGCTCGCTGAGAAAACTGGCGTAGTTTCCTTTGGTAAAGAAACAAAAGGAAAGAGAAGATTGATAATTACTGATAGTGATGGAAATGAACATATTCAAATGCTTAATAAAACAAAATTATTAAATGTTTTTGAAGGTGCTAGCGTTACGCAGGGTGAAATTATCTCAGATGGAGAATTAGATCCACATGACATTCTTGCTTATAGAGGTGTAACTGATCTTGCAGAGCATTTAGTTAAAGAAGTCCAAGATGTATACAGACTTCAGGGTGTTGCTATTAACGATAAACATATAGAAGTTATTCTCAGACAAATGCTTAGAAAGGTTGAGATTGTCTCACCTGGAGAAACTGCGCTGATGGCTGGAGAACAGATGGAAAAAACACAATTACTTGAAATGATTGATAATTTAAAGTCTAAGAATCCAGATGCAGTTGTACCAACTTTCACACCGTTGTTACTAGGCATAACAAAAGCATCGCTGGTAACAGAATCTTTTATATCCGCTGCTTCATTCCAAGAAACAACAAGAGTCCTTACAGACGCAGCAGTTAATGGAAGAAAAGATAGATTAAGAGGTCTTAAAGAAAATGTCGTGGTTGGTAGATTATTGCCATGTGGAACAGGACTGACAACTCAAAAAGATGAAATTGAATCATTCGAAGATATGCTAGAGAAAGAGATCGCTAGTGAAATAAGCGTCCTTCCTGAAAAGTCTTCTGAGAGGACGGCTGAAGATCTTTTCAAAGAATAATATTATGTTTTTTTCATATATAGTTAAACACTTCTTGACACTAACTAGCTGTACCAATAGAATTTCGCATACTTAAGAGAAAATAATGGCAACAATTAACCAATTAGTAAGAAAACCTAGGAAAACAAAGATTCTTAAATCGACTGTTCCTGCTCTCGAGGCGTGTCCTCAAAGAAGAGGGGTCTGTACACGTGTTTACACTACCACACCAAAAAAACCGAATTCGGCATTAAGGAAAGTTGCAAGAGTTAGACTTACAAATGGTCAAGAAGTAACATCCTACATTGGTGGTGAGGGTCACAATTTGCAGGAGCACTCTGTGGTAGTAATTCGTGGTGGAAGAGTAAAAGATTTACCAGGTGTTCGTTATCACATTGTCCGAGGTAGTCTTGATACACAAGGTGTTGAGAATAGGAAACAAGGTAGATCTAAGTATGGAACTAAAAGACCAAAGAGTTAGAAAATGCCAAGAAAGAGAGACATACCAAAAAAGAAAATAATCCCAGATCCTATTTATAAGAGTATAAATGTGACTCGATTAACAAATATGATAATGCAAGATGGGAAAAAAAGAACTGCAGAAAAAATTGTCTATAATGCTTTGTCTATTTCATCAAAAAAAACCAAAGAGGAACCTCTTACTGTTCTAGAAAAAGCTCTCCAGAATGTAGGTCCAAGCGTTGAGGTTAAATCTAGACGAGTAGGGGGGTCAAACTATCAAGTGCCTATAGAGGTCAATTCCAAACGAAAAATATCTTTAGCGATGAAGTGGATAATAGAAGCTGCCACTAAAAGAAACGAAAAGTCTATGAAAGAAAAATTAGCATCAGAAATTACAGATGCAATATCAAATAAAGGGTCAGCTGTAAAAAAGAGAGAGGATACTCATAAGATGGCTGAGGCGAATAAAGCATTTGCTCATTACAGGTGGTAATTCATGGCAAGGGAAACACAATTAGCAAAATATAGAAACATTGGCATCATGGCACATATTGATGCTGGTAAAACAACCACTACCGAAAGGATTTTATATTACACTGGTGTGTCACACAAGATTGGTGAGGTACATGATGGTGCAGCAACAATGGATTGGATGGAGCAAGAACAAGAAAGGGGCATTACCATTACATCAGCTGCTACGACTTGTTTTTGGAGCGGAAGCACAGACCAATATGATCAACATAGAATAAATATAATTGATACACCTGGGCATGTTGATTTTACAATTGAAGTTGAGAGATCACTTAGGGTATTAGATGGCGCAGTTTCAGTCTTTTGTGCAGTTGGTGGTGTAGAACCTCAGTCAGAGACAGTGTGGAGACAAGCCAATAAATATAGCGTGCCTAGAATGGCATTTGTTAATAAAATGGACAGAGCTGGCGCAGATTTTTTCAGAGTAGTTGATCAAATTAAAACAAGATTAGGATCAAAACCATTACCACTTCAAGTACCGATTGGTTCAGAGGATAACTTCAAAGGCGTTGTCAACTTAATTGATATGAAAGCAATAATTTGGGATGAAGAGAGTCGAGGAATGAAATTTGATGAAGTTGACATTCCTGAAGAACTTAAATCAAAAGTTGATGAGCTTCGCGAACAAGTCATAGAGACAGCTGCAGAGGCTAATGAAGAGCTGATGGATGCGTACCTTAATAACGGAGAACTCAGTAGAGAACAAATAGTTCATGGTCTAAGACTACAGACATTATCAAACGAAATAGTATTAGTAACATGTGGAACTGCTTTTAAAAATAAAGGTGTTCAAGCCATGTTAGATGCGGTTATTGATTTTATGCCGTCACCACTTGATGTACCAGCCATCAAAGGGATATTAGATGATAAGGATGAAACAGAAGGCAAAAGAGAGTCCTCGGATGACGAGCCTTTTTCAGCATTAGCATTTAAAATAGCTACAGATCCTTTTGTAGGAACCCTTGCATTTTTCAGGGTGTATTCTGGTGTTCTAAAATCGGGAGATACAGTTTACAATGCCGTCACTCAAAAAAAAGAGCGTATTGGAAGAATATTACAAATGCACTCTAATTCGAGAGATGAAATAAAAGAAGTAAGAGCAGGAGATATAGCTGCTGCTGTTGGATTGAAACAAGTAACAACTGGGGATACTTTATGTGATCCAGCTTCTGTAATTACACTTGAAAGAATGGAGTTTCCAGAACCAGTTATATCCATCGCAGTTGAACCAAAAACAAAAGATGATCAAGAAAAAATGGGCCTCGCTTTAGGTAAATTAGCTCAAGAAGATCCATCATTTAAAGTAGCAACAGATCAAGAATCAAATCAGACAATTATCTCAGGTATGGGCGAACTTCATCTGGATATTATCGTTGATAGAATGAAACGAGAATTTAATGTAGAAGCAACTATTGGAAAGCCACAAGTTGCATATAGAGAAACCATTAGATCAACTGTTGAGCAAGAAGCTAAGTACATAAAACAAAGTGGCGGTAAAGGTCAATACGGACATGTATGGCTTAAAATTGAACCACAAGAGCCAGGCAAAGGATACGAGTTTGTAAATGAGATTGTAGGTGGAGCAATTCCCAGAGAATTTATAGGCCCAGTAGATAAGGGAGTAATAGAACAAATGGAAAATGGTGTTATAGGGGGATACCCAGTTGTTGATGTAAAAGTCACGCTATATGATGGATCTTTTCATGACGTAGATTCCAGCGAAGTTGCATTCAAAGTAGCTGGCTCACAGGCTTTTAAAGAAGGTGCTAAGAAAGCAAAACCTGTTCTTTTAGAACCGGTTATGAAAGTTGAAGCCGTGACACCCGGTGACTACCTTGGTGATGTTACTGGAGACTTGAATAGAAGACGTGGGATCATACAAGGCATGGAAGAAACTGTAGTAGGAAATATTATTAAAGCTGAAGTACCCTTATCAGAAATGTTTGGATACGCAACAGATCTAAGGTCTATGACACAAGGAAGAGCAACGTATACAATGGAATTTGAGAAATATGCTGAAATACCAAGCAATATTGCTGAAGAACTAATACAGAAGGCTTCATAATTATGGTTACAAAAAAGAAAAAAAATACTCAAAATATAAGGATACGACTAAAGACATTTGATCATAAACTTATTGATGCCTCATCTAAAGAAATTCTTGAAACAGCAAAAAGAACTGGAGCAAGAGTTATTGGGCCTATTCCTCTACCAACTAAAATAGAGCGATACACAGTGCTTGTATCACCTCATGTTGATAAAGATGCACGAGATCAGTACGAAATAAGAACACACAAACGCCTAATGGATATCATCGAGCCCTCAGATAAACCTGTAGATGCTCTAATGAAACTCGATCTTGCAGCTGGTGTAGATGT
>PAMZ01000009.1 GCA_002707495.1 Halobacteriovoraceae bacterium
AGTGGTTGAAGACTACGACCTTGATAGGCTGGATGTGTAAGCACGGTAACGTGTTAAGCTGACCAGTACTAAATACTCGTTTTGCTTTATATATTTAAAAAGTTTTAATTGGATTTATTACTATTCGAAATCTTCCTTCTGGTCTTGTTTTGTGATTGTCAAATAGCGATCGCTGGTTTAAAACACCACGACCCTACAGGATGAACTAATCGATAGATGTGTTCAGATTGTAGGAGCTGCCAAGCGACCGACACGAAATAGATCTTTTGATCATTGAGTGAGGGAGACGCATGCAGCGACAACCAAGATGAAGACATATATTGATTCGTTTTGGGTGTGTCGATAGCGCAGGGGAAACACCTAGTTACATCTCGAACCTAGAAGTTAAGTCCTGTTGCGGCGAAGGTAGTGCTCGGGGGACTGAGTGTGAGAATAGCAAGATGCACCCATTATTTTTAAAATAAAAAAGCCCTGATTTATCAGGGCTTTTTTGTTTTAGAGATACTGTGTCTTGCTATTCGTAGTGCACCCACACCTCCCGGCTGCAATTACTTGCAAAAATTTTACCGAAACAAGAGTAGGGAGGTGTCAGTCAACGCAAGAGAAGCTTGCTTGGATGACAGACCTCCACACAGAACTTAGACTTATCTTGTGACAAAAAAATCTAAACACAAAATTCACGCTGTTAATGATGTAAAGGAAAGTAAGCATTTTTGCATGGCCCCTTGGGTTCATATGTACATTCTTCCAGACCTAAAAGTCCTACCCTGTTGTGTAACCTCTCATGAAGATTCATACGGTAGTGCCGGTGAGAAGTCTTTGTTTGAGGCTTGGAATTCTGAAAAATTTAAAGATATGAGAACCAAGCTTCTTAATGATGAGCCAGTTTATAGCTGTGAGTATTGTTATACCTTAGAAAAAAATGGTTCAGAGTCGATGAGAAAAAGACTGAACTCGCAATTCTCTCAGCATTTAGACTTTGTTAAGTCTACTTCTGATGAGGGGCAAGTTAACAAGTTTAAGCTGAATTATCTCGACTTTAGGTTCTCGAATTTTTGTAATTTTAAGTGCCGAGGCTGCTCTCCTACATTAAGCACCTCTTGGTATGAGGACCATGAGAAGTTATGGGACTTCAATTCAGATCTTCCGAAGGTTGTAAACAAAATAAAAGATTATCCAAAAATCTGGGAAGAACTTGAAAATCAATTTGAGAATTTAGAAATAGCTTACTTTGCAGGTGGAGAGCCTTTAATGATGGAGGAACACTACCTTTGTCTAAAACATTTTATTGAGAATAACCAAGTTAATATTGAGTTAAACTACAATACAAATTTAAGTGTTTTGAAATACAAGAAATATGATTTGATTGAGATGTGGAGAAAATTTAAAAATATTAAGCTTATGATAAGTGTGGATGATATAGAAACTAGAGGTGAGTATTTTAGATCTGGACTTGTCTGGCAGAAACTAGTTTCAAATATAGAAATAATAAGAAAAGAACTCCCTCATGTAGAGGTTTCAATTAATTGCACAATAAGTTTATTCAATATTGGAAGAATTCCACTTATTCATAATTATTTTTATTCACGTGGCTTTGTAGATGAGGTGGGTTTTTTGTTCAATACCCTGCTTACTCCTGAATGCTATCGATCGCAAATTTTGCCAGAAAACATGAAAAAGAAAATTAGTTTTAAGGCTCAAATGTACATGAAAAGCCTTTTTCAGCTATACCCAGGCAAAGACTGGAGCTATTTCATTTCTTCCTACCAAAATGAAATCGATTTTATGAATCAAGAAGTTGATCAGAAGTTTTTTGATGATTTCAAGGCTAGAACTGAAAAACTAGATGAGATTAGAAGCGAGAGCTTTGTGGAAACCTATCCGGAACTATCCTCCTTACTTGATTAGTACTGTAGGTTTTTATGACGTATATTGCTAAATTCATTTAAGATCTTTAAAATTTAAGTATGTTGAAAAAAGTCTTAAATTTAGAACTCTTCAGTCTGTTTTTTCTGTCCACAATATGTTTGGTTCATTTTGTATTTAAAGATTATCTTCCAGACCATTCTTTTGCTATCTCTAGTTCAAGTGAAAGTTATTTTATAGGGTCTTACTATTTTTCATCTTTCGTGGCAGAGCTTTCTTATTATATTGGACCTTGGGTTATCGTACCTTCTATTTTATTCCTTCTTATTTATAAATTTGTTCTTTCTCAGAGATATAAAAAATCTGATGCATTGGTAGCAGTAGGAATAACTTTAATGTTTTACTTTCTTACTTTTATGGTAGCTCCTCAATACCTCGGAAGGGGTTTAAATTTGCTTTCTCAGGAACATGTAACGGCTTACTTTTCGTTTTTTTCTTTTTTAGGTTTGTTTTTATTGGTTTCATACCTCTCGTTGAGAGGAGCATTTTTTATTCTGTTAAAAAGGATTCAGATAAAATTAGAGACTATCGGATTAAAGTCACTTCAAAAAATTCATTTTGTAAAAAAACTATTAGGTCAGTCTGGCCATAGAATAAATTTAAAAAGAGTAGATCTCAACGAAATGAAAGATAAGCTTCTACTTACATTTAAACGAGATACCATTGAATCCAGCGAAGATCTTCCAAGCTCCGCAGAAGTGTCCGCAGAAGTAGTAGAGGAAGAATTCGTTGAAGATGAGTTAGAAAATGAGGAGTTCGAGGCTAACTCTGAGTTAGACGAAGGTTTACAAAACCCAGAAGAAAAAACTAGCTCTAGACCAATTAAAAAGAAACGAAAGGTAAAAAAATCAAAGTTTTTTGATTCGAAAGAATTAATCGACTGCATTTCTCAAAATATGAGTCATAGTAATGGGGATGGACCGAGTTCAAAATATTTTCAAAAAATCACTGAAGCAATCGAAACAAAACTGAGTGAGTTTAAACTTGATGGAAAGATTATTAATATTCTTAAAGGACCAGTTGTTGATACTTTTGAACTTGAACTTGGTTCAGGAGTTAAGGTTTCAAAAGTTACAGGACTAAGCGACGATATAGGGCTCGCCCTAAATGGTGCTCCAATTCGTCTTGTGTATCCTATGCGAGGGAAATCTACGATTGGGATTGAAGTTCCAAGAAACCCAAGAGATTTCATTCTGCTCGACGAGGTGTTAAAGTCTAAAGCTTTTAATGACTCTCAACATCGATTACCAATTGCCATGGGGAAAGATGCATTTGGGGCGGTTAAGGTTGTCGACCTTGCAGGTATGCCTCATATGCTTGTCGCTGGTGCTACTGGAGCTGGTAAGTCTGTTTTCATTAACACTTTGTTAGTATCACTAATTATTAAAAAGTCTCCTCAGGAATTAAAACTAGTCTTAATAGATCCTAAGCAATTAGAACTAGCACTTTTTGCCAATCTTCCTCACCTTATGCTTCCAGTTCTAACTCAACCAAAAAATTCTGCCGTGGCACTACTTTGGGCCGTTGAAGAAATGGAAAGAAGATATAGTATTCTTCGCGAGATGGGTGTGAAAAATATTGAAGGGTTCAATAGAAAAGTAGCGACATGCGATCAGTCTATTTTGTTTAAAATTAATGAGTATTACGAAGATCATCATGAAGGTTACAAACTTCCTTATATCGTTATAGTAATCGATGAATTTGCGGATTTAATACTCTCTAAAATGGGTAAAGAGATTGAAACCAATGTTAATAGATTGGCTGCCAAAGCGAGAGCTGCTGGTATCCATTTAGTTGTTGCGACTCAGAGACCTTCGACTGACGTTGTAACAGGTATTATTAAAGCAAATTTTCCAACAAGAGTTTCATTTAGAGTTTCCACAGGTCACGATAGTAAAACAATTCTTGACCAGTACGGAGCAGAGAAGCTACTTGGAAAAGGGGATATGCTCTACAAACACGGAGTAGATCTACTAAGACTTCATTCTTCATTTGTAGAAGAATTTGAGATTGAAGGTGTGATTCAAAAATTAGAAACGATTCCTCAGACATTTGATGAGAACGCCGTTGAGTTTCTTGAAAATGGTGGAGAGGATGATGTTGAAATGGACGGAGGTTCTGGTAACTACACCTCTGGCACATCTGATGACCCTATGTATCAGCAAGCAATCGAAGTCGTCATGGAATCTGGTAGTGCATCTGCGTCAATGCTGCAGCGCCGCTTGAGAGTAGGATATAATCGAGCAGCTAATATAGTAGAGGAGATGGAGCGTAATGGTGTTGTTGGTCCTGCGCAAGGATCCAAGCCCAGAAAAGTTATAAAAGCCGGCTAAAACTGTCACTTAAATCCTTAATTTTCTTGCCATTAAACTCGCGAATGTGTTAAAAATCCGTCTCAACGCATAAGCGTAATTTTAATAACAATAATCGTTCCTCTTGGATGGTCCTCGTTAGGGGCAGGAGCGATTCGAATTAACCACCAAGGAGACATTCATGGCTAATTCTTTAGAACTAAAAGACCTATTAGAGGCTGGAGCACACTTCGGCCATCAAACTCACAAATGGAACCCGAAAATGAAACCATACGTTTATGGTGAAAGAAACGGTGTTTACGTAATCGACCTAGAACAAACAATTCCTATGGCAAAGAAAGCTTACGACTTTATCAAGACAACAGCGTCTAGTGGAAAGTCAGTTCTTTTCGTAGGAACAAAAAGACAAGCATCAAGCGTTGTAAGAGAAGCAGCAGATAATTGTGGTGCTTTTCACGTAACTTCAAGATGGCTAGGTGGAATGCTTACAAACTATAAAACAATTGCTCAATCTATAGATAAACTTAGAAAAGTGGAAAAGATGAAAGAGACTGGTGACTTCAAACTTCTTACTAAGAAAGAGCAGTCAAAAGTTGAAAAAGAAGTTCAAAAACTTGAGAAAAACTTAGGTGGAATCAAGAATATGAGAAAACTTCCAGGGGCAATTTTTGTTGTAGATCCAAATAATGAAAGAATAGCTGTTAAGGAAGCTAACTTACTTGGTATTCCTGTAGTTGCAATTACTGACACAAACTGTGACCCAGAAGGTGTTGATTATATCGTTCCAGGAAATGATGATGCGATTAAGTCGATCACTCTTTTCACCAGTTATTTTGGTAATGCAGTAGCTGAAGGTGGATCTGGAGTTAGGAAAGAGTCTGGTGACGTAAGAGATGTATCTCTTGAAAAAGAAATTCTTGAGAAATACGAAAAAGATCCAGAACTAAAATTAGAAGAATAATTAACCTCTAAAATATAAGGACTTTAAAATGTCATTTTCTGCAAAAGACGTAAAAGAATTAAGAGAAAAAACTGGTGCCGGTATGATGGATTGTAAGAAAGCTCTTACAGAAAACAACGGTGATATGGAAGCTGCGGTAGACTTTTTGAGACAAAAAGGCCTTGCTGCTGCCGCTAAAAAAGCAACAAGAGTTGCTGCTGAAGGTTTAGTTGGAGCCGTAGTTGAAGGGAATGTGGGAGCTTTAGTTGAAATCAATTGCGAAACAGACTTTGTTGCTAAAAACGAAGATTTCAGAAAGTTTGTTGATCAAGTTGCTAATCATCTTGTGACTTCATCTGCTTCAGATATTGAAGGTTTAAAAGCCGAAAAGATGGGATCATCTACTGTTCAAGAAACAGTTCAAGAATTAACTCTGAAGATCGGTGAAAAAATCGATATTAGAAGATTTACTAAGAGAAATATTTCAGGTGAAGGAAGAATCGGATCTTATGTTCACTCTGGAAAAATTGGCGTTTTAGTTGAAGTATCTGCTGACTCTGCTGAAACAGCCGGGAAGGATGAATTTAAAACGCTAGTAAATGATTTATGTCTTCACGTTGCAGCTTCTGACCCTAAGTTCATGACTGGTGATGATATTGATCAAGATTTTAAGGATCGCGAAGCAAAAGTTTATGAAGCTCAATTAAAAGAGCAAGGTAAGCCAGAGAATATGATTCCAAATATTGTTAAAGGTAAGCTAAATAAACTTGCTACTGAAGTTTGTTTAATGGATCAAAAATTTGTTAAAGATCCTGATATGTCTGTTGCTAAGCTAGTTCAAAGTGTAGAAGCTGCTACTGGTGGTAAGATCACAGTAACTGGTTTTGATAAAATCAACCTTGGAGAGGGTATCGAGAAAAAAGAAGATAACCTTGCTGAGGAAGTCGCAAAAATGACAAAAGCCTAAAATAAAGAGGGGGCCTTTGGCCCTCTTTTTTCGTCTTAGGGAGCTAAATGAAATATAAAAGAATTCTTTTGAAGTTGTCGGGTGAAGCATTAGCTGGTGATAATTCTTTTGGTATCGATAATGGGATGCTAGAGAAGATTGCATCGGAAATAGCTGAAGTTCATAGGCTCGGTGTAGAAATTGCGGTTGTTGTTGGTGCTGGAAATATTCATAGGGGTGTTTCTGGAGCGACGACAGGGATGGATCGATCAACCTCTGATTATATGGGGATGATTGCTACCGTTATTAACTGCCTTGCTTTACAGGATACCTTGGAGAGAAGTGGTGTTTATACGAGGGTACTTTCGGCGATTGAGATGAAAGAAGTTGCTGAGAATTATATTCGCAGAAGAGCTATGAGACATCTGGAGAAAAAACGAGTTGTGATTTTTGCTGCTGGGACAGGTAATCCTTATTTCACAACAGATACTACGGCTGCCTTGAGAGCTAATGAGATAAACGCTGATGTGATTATGAAGGCTACAAAAGTTGATGGTGTTTATGATAAAGATCCCGCTAAGCACTCAGATGCTGTCAAGTTTGAAGAGATTGCTTATATTGATGTTTTAAGTAAGGGACTTCAGGTGATGGATTCCACAGCGATAAGTTTATGCATGGATAATCAAACTGACATCATTGTTTTTAATATGTTCGAGTCGGGCAATATAAATAAAGTTGTTCAAGGTGAAAAAATTGGAACGCTTGTAACAAGCAAGTAATGAGGAATAATTATGATCGATGAAATCAAAAATACTCTTAATGATTCTATGGCAAAATCAGTAAAATCGTTACAGGGACAATTGGTTAAGGTTAGAACTGGTCGAGCAAGTGCAGCTGTTTTGGACGGAGTTAATGTAGATTATTATGGTAGTCCTACTCCTCTGAAACAAGTTGGTCAGATTTCAACACCAGAAGCCAGGCTTCTTCAGATACAACCATTTGATAAATCAATTATAAGTGAAATTGAAAAATCGATTATAAACGCCAATTTGGGTCTTACTCCTTCAAATGATGGAAACTTTATCAGAATTCAA
Source organism: Halobacteriovoraceae bacterium (assembly GCA_002707495.1). Classification (GTDB taxonomy): domain Bacteria; phylum Bdellovibrionota; class Bacteriovoracia; order Bacteriovoracales; family Bacteriovoracaceae. The sequence continues at coordinate 7,219 of PAMZ01000009.1, forward strand.
TTCCCAGCTCTTACAGAAGAGAAGAGAAAAGATCTTGTTAAACAAGTAAAGAAAATGGGAGAAGACTCTAAAATCGCGATTAGAAATCTAAGACGTGACCAAAACGATATTGTAAAAAAAGCTGAAAAGGCTAAAGAAATTACAGAGGATGATGTTAAGAAATTTCTTGATGAGATTCAGAAAGTAACAGATAAGTTTATTGCTGATGTAGATAAAATTATTGAAGCAAAAGAAAAAGAACTTTTAACCGTATAGAGAAATGCTCAATACCATTAAGAATGTTGCAATTATTATGGATGGAAATGGTCGTTGGGCCAAGTCCAAGGGACGTCCTAGAGTTTGGGGGCATATTCGTGGTACGAAGGTCGTACGAGAAATTGTAACTGAGGCTTCTAAATTAAATTTAAATTCACTTACTCTCTATGCTTTCTCCACTGAAAATTGGTCGAGACCAACTAATGAGGTCTCTACTCTTTTTAAAATCTTAAAGAAATTTCTTCGTAGGGAGCGTGATTTAATCTTAAAAAATAAAATTCGTTTCAGAGTCGTTGGGAATTATAAGGTATTAGACAGCGAGATAGTCAGTCTTATTGAGGATCTACAAGAAGAGACAAAAGAGGCTGAGGGTTTAAATTTAAACTTGGCAATAAACTATGGTGGTAGATCTGAGATCATTGATGCGGTTAATTCCTTTATGAAGTCAAACGAGGCTAGAGAAATGACAGAAGAAGATCTGTCAGCTCATCTCTATAATCCTGAACTGAGAGATATAGATGTATTGATCAGAACTGCAGGTGATGTTCGGATTTCTAATTTCCTATTATGGCAAATAAGTTATGCAGAGCTGTATTTTAGTCCTTATAAATGGCCAGATTTCTCAGCTGAAGAGTTTAAAAAAATAGTTGAGGATGCAGGTTCTCGTGAAAGACGTTTTGGTAGAGTTACCCCACAAATTGAAAATCCCCTCTTAACTGGGAAAACAAATAAGGATACAATTAATTAAATGACAAATACGCAGCAAAGAGTTGTATCCGCACTCGTCCTCTTATTTATTTTTCTTCTGTGCTTATTCTTGGGCAAACTAGCTATGTTAGTTTTAGTTGGAGTGACAGGAGCTCTCCTAGTCGATGAAATGTGTGCCAACATGCTGCGAGTACCTCGATCCCATTTTAGCTATATTGTTTCTCAGCTAAGCTTCATTGCTGGGTATAGCTTTTTTAATTTTATAGAGAAGTTTGTTTATTATGAAACACTGATTCTCAATGCGGGAATGACACTAAGTCTTTTACTCATTTTCTATTTGTTTTTGGAGAGAATGGATTCGAAATTATTGATTAGGCTTTTGAAGAAAAATTCTTATATTGTTGGAGTTTTTGTTCTTTTACCTATCTTATGTTTTGGGACGCTTATCCATCAAGATAGGTGGGTTGCAAATATTTTTTTAATTTTAATCCTAAATTCTAGTGTTGATATCGGCGCTTGGTTTTTCGGCAAGAATTTTGGGAAGAGAAAACTTTGGCCAAAAATTAGCCCAAATAAAACATTGACTGGTTTGGTCGGAGGAGTCATTTCCTCAGTAGTTTTATCAACTATATATATTCTCGTCATCTATGATAAAGTAAATTTTCAAATACTGCTTGCTCTTGCGGGACTTGGTATATTGGCTCAAATAGGTGATTTAATTGAGTCAAAAATGAAGCGTCAATTGAAGGTAAAAGATAGTTCCAACTTGATTCCAGGTCACGGTGGCATTTATGATAGAATAGATTCTCTGGTCTTCATTGCACCTTTCTTCGCACTTTTGGTCAGAGATTTACTCTAAAGGAGTTTATTTTGATTTCTGGTATTTTAGTATTTTTTCTATTCTTAGGTCCTTTGGTATTTTTTCACGAACTGGGACATTTTCTTTTTGCAAGACTTTGTGGAGTGAGGGTTGAGACTTTTTCAATCGGTTTTGGTCCCAAACTATTTAAGTGGAAAAGAGGGGATACGGTTTATGCATTTTCGGCCATACCACTAGGTGGTTACGTAAAAATGTTTGGCGACGATCCGCTTTCCAAGGATGAGCTTTCTGAAGAGGATAAAAAAGTTGCCTATACCCACAAAAGTAAATGGCAAAGATTCTGGATAGTTTTTGGTGGTCCGTTGGCAAATTTTGTTATGGCATTTGTCTTATACTTTTTCTTAGCTGTAGATGGTGAAAAAGTTCCTGAACCTAAATTAGGTGTCATTAAAGCTGATAGTAAATTTCACTCTTTGGGTTTGAGGACTGGGGATGTTTTAAAAAGACTTAATGATAAAAAAATATATAATTTCGACGATGTAAATATTGCTGACTCTCAAATAAGTAAAATATTAGTTGGTCGAGGTGGTGAGGAAGTTGAACTTGAGACTCAAATATCCACTGAAAACTTTCAATCAAATCTATTGACTTCAGTGACTCAACTCAAGGCCCCGATTTATGTTGATGCAAATGGTGATTCTTTTCTCATAGAAAAGGAAGGTGGAGTTGTTGTATCAATTGAAGAGCTTTCCAATTTGAAAGGTGGAGACACGATTACTATTCAGAAGATTGAATCGGATGTATCAAAACTTGGAGTTTGGGATCCCGAAAACACGCCTTTAAAGTTGTCATCATCAAAGAGCGCGACTTTGGATGAAAATGCAGATGAAGTCAACGAAGCTCTCAGAACATTAGGTTACTATCCTCGTGAACTTATGGTTAACAAAGTTACTACCGACTCAGCGGCAAAAGAAGCAGGAATTAAAGCTGGCGATATTATAGTAGGGTTTGATAACGCTGAAGTGTCTTCATTTATAGATTTCAAAAATATGGTTCAGGATTTAAAAGAGCCCAAAGAAATTTCTCTTTCCGTTTTGAATTCAAAGGGATTAAGAACAGTGGAGTTAACGCCTAAAGAGACTGTTTATAATGAGAAAAAAGTTCTATTGGTTGGTATTGAATCGGGGATCATCGGTTTTGGTAAGATGATTGAGTTTCAAGCAGACGGTATCTTTTCTGGGCTATCAATTGCGTTAAAGAGAACTGTAGATGGAACGGTTAATGTTGTAGGGATGTTTAAAAAGCTTATCTTCGGCGAAGTCTCTGTAAATAATCTTGGTGGACCGATTGCAATAGGTAAAGCTGCAAATGATTATTTTGACTTAGGCCTATCTATGTTTTTAAGGTTAATGGCCTTGATCTCAATTAATCTTGCCGTTATTAATTTGTTTCCAATACCCGTCTTAGATGGTGGACATATAGTTTTTATATTGTTTGAGCTAGTGAATGGTGGACCGTTATCTCGGAAAAAGCTTCTTTATGCACAACAATTTGGGATGTCATTACTTTTTCTTCTCATATTTGTTGCTGTATTTAATGATATAAAGAGATTTCTACTTTGATATGTACCTCTACTTAGATACGTCGGAGGATTTAACTCTAGCGGTAATTCATTCAGATTATGAACTCATTGAGCTTAGTGAAATTAAAACCAAGAAAACTTCACTAGTTTTACAGAGCTCTATTGATGAATTAATGCAAAAACACGAAGTCACATTCTCAAAACTAGAAGGGATAATTTTTTGTGCAGGTCCAGGTTCCTATACTGGAATGCGAGTCGGCCAGGGCTTTGTAGATATTTGTGGATGGCAAGGGATCAAGACTTATTCTTTCTATCATTTTCAGATTCCAAAAATATTAAATAGAGATAAAGGTTATTGGATTTCTAAAGCTTTTAAAGGGGAAGACTTTATCTTTTCTTGGGATCAGAAAGGTGAGAGCCAATCGCTTATTCAAAGTAGCGAAAGTTTAACCAAAATGAATGGAGAGCTTTACTCTAGGTTTTCACAGTTTAATGATCAGAGCGTTATCTCAACTCAAGCGTTGCTAAAAAATCACTTAAAAGAAATTACAGAATATGTGGTTGAAAAAAACTTACAAGAACCACTTTTCTATTATAGGCCTTTAGAGGTTGAGTTTAAGGTGCCAAATGCTTAGATGGTTTTATCTCTCAAGGGAGACTCGATTTCGATTGGTTCTTCTCTTTTTTCTTTTCCTCTATTTTGCTTCTTGGTGGTCTATCTTTTTTCTCATCTTGAGTTATGTTGGTCTCTTGTTTCTCTTCTATAGAAAACAAATCAACTTTACTTCAAGACGTGCATTGGATGATAATTTGATTCTCAGTCCCGTCAGTGGAAAAATTGTAAATATTGATAAGTCGGATAATGAAAAACTGAGGTTGGATATTAAAATGAGATTATTCGATGATTATGGTATTTTGATGCCATTCTATGGGGAAGTCATTTTCTATCAAAGAACAGATCAGGGACTTGAGGAGTTTGAGGCATCCTCTGGAAAAATAGGATTTACAAAGATTTTAATTGAAAAGAGCCTATTTAGTCCTAGGATTTTTGTGAGAGCCGGAGACAAGGCAAGTTCTGGAGTTTTCCTAGGATATAAACCATTCGGTGGTATAATAAAGATTGAAGTACCAATAGCTTGTGAGATTCTTGTTGAAGAGGGAGACGAGATATTATCAGCTCAAACAATTTTAGCGTCACTATAAAGACTAAGAGGATTGAAGTGGAACCTAAGAAAAAACCAGATAAATTAGCATTTTTTCTTCCTAATATTTTTACATCACTAAATATTGCCTGTGGATTTACGGCTATATTATTTTCTGTACAACAAGATTTTTCAAAAGCTTGTTTCTTAATCATTTTAGGAGCCGTATTTGATAGCGTTGATGGAAGGGTTGCACGACTTGTTGGAGCTCAATCTTCATTTGGCGAACAATATGACTCTCTAAGTGACTTAATTACTTTTGGAATGGCACCAAGTTTAATTTTTTATAATAAGTTTTTGATCGGGACCGGTCGAGTTGGAATGGTGGTCTCATTTTTCTTCCTTCTGTGTGGGGCTTTGAGATTAGCTCGCTTTAACGCTAATATAACTAGGGTTAAGAGTGATTATTTTCAGGGAATACCAATTCCAGGGGCTGCTAGTGCAATTATTGGGTATATTTATTTGTCTGATGTATTTCCCACTTATTTGAATAATAGCTATTTTGCTGTTCCCTATATTTCATTTTATGCCTTTTTAATGATTTCAAACTTACCTTTTAACTCCTTTAAAAACTCTAAATGGGTCCGTATTCATAAACGAAAGAGTTTGTTTATCATCATAATTTTGGCCATTTCGATTTTGAGCTATCATGAAGTGATGTTGTTTGCTGTAATATCAGTCTATGTTGTAGCTAGCATTCTATATTTGCTTACTCACCGGAAAAAATTTGCTCATATTTTTGACTGGGATGAGGATGAAGAAAAAGTATAAACTTATTATTGCTTTTGATGGCAGCTCTTTTCATGGTTGGCAAAAGCAAAAAAATACCACTCTAACTATTCAAGGTCTGGTTGAAAAAGCATTAAGCGAAATCTTCAAGGAAAAAATATATACGCAAGGTTCAGGTAGAACTGATGCAAAAGTTCACTCCATAAATCATCACGTAGTTTTTGAAGCTCCTTTCTCAATTGAGACTCAAAATCTTGTGAGAGCGCTCAACTCTCATTTACCTAAGACAATCAGGTGCTATTCGGTTGATAGTCTTGAAAACGATCTGATTGCTACATCTGATGCTAAATATAGGCGCTATCAATATTTGTTTTCTACAGAAGAGATAGCAACTCCTTTTCAAGAAAAGTTAATGACTCATATTCCCTACCCTTTGGACATCGAAAAGATGAGGCAGGCGTCAGAGCTATTTGTGGGGGCACATGATTTTAGATGTTTTATGACTCAGGGAAGTGACCCGAAGTCCACGAAAAGAGAAGTTTTTAGTTCACGGATTACTGAATGTAGTGAAACTTTTCATGGATTATTTCCAGAGCATTATCTCTTTGAAATAGAGGCCACTGGATTTTTGAAGCAGATGGTCAGATTGATATTTGGTGCACTTGTTGAAGTGGGAAAAGGAAGACTTGAGTTAGAAAGAATCCAACAAGCTTTGAAAAATCCCAATGGAGAGCATATCGCTCCTTGTGCGCCACCAGAAGGACTATATAAAGCATTTGTGAAGTATTAAAGTCGCTATTGCTTTGACATTATCGGTCTAATTGGTTAATTTCAGGCATTACAAATGAAATTTAATTCACCGCGCAAAAGAGGTCATAATGTCTTATTCTGTTGAAAGCATAAACGGATGCACAAAGAAACTAGTTTTTAACTTTGAAGGTGTTGATTTATCAACTCAAATTGAAGATGCCTTAAAAGAAAAACAAAAAAATTCTAACTTAAAAGGATTCCGAAAAGGTAAAGCTCCGATGAATTTTGTAAAACAAGTTTATGGCGCTCAGGCTGAAAACGATGCCCTTTATAGATTTGTTTCACAAGAATTTTACAAAGCGGTTCAAGAAGAAAAGCTTCAAGCTGTAGGCTATCCAGCTTTTGGTAATACAAAATTTGAAAATGATAATGTGAGCTTCGAGGCTACTGTTGAAATTTTTCCTGAGGTAGATGTTAAAGACTACTCTTCGTATGAATTTACAAAAGGCGATGATTCAGTTTCAGATGCCGACTTTGAAGAAATGAAAAACCGCTACCTTGCTCCTAAAGCAGAAATGGTAGAGGTTACGGATGAAAATAAAACTTTGGAAAACGGATTGTTTGCCGTTTTCAATTTCGAGGGAGAAAAGCCAGACGGAACTAAACCAGAAAATATGAAAGCAGAGGAATTTCTGCTGGAAATTGGTTCTGGTCAATTTATTCCTGGATTCGAAGAAGGAATGGTTGGACTTAAAAAAGGTGAAAAGAAAACAATCGAAGTCACTTTCCCTTCTGAATATCACGAGCCAGATTTAAGAGATATGGGGGTGAAGTTTCATGTGGAGCTTTTAGAAATTAAAGAAAGAAAAGTTCCTGAGCTTACTGATGAATTGGCCAAAGAATTTGGATTTGAATCAGTTGAAGACTTCAATACTAAAAATAAAGCAAGGTTGGTAGATCAGAAAAAACGTGAAGTTTCCTCTCAATTAAACGAGCAGATTCTAAAAAAACTCGTAGAAGATAATCCGTTTGATGTTCCACAAGCATTGATTGACCAGCAGAAAACTGCTGTAAGAGAAGATCTTGGTGCAAATCTGAGACAGCAAGGCTTTGATGAGTCTATGACTCAGCAATATTTTGAGAAATGGGAAGAAGACATTATTCAAAAAGCTGAGTTTCAAGTCCGCTCAGGTCTTATTCTAGATAAGATTTCAAAAAAATATGAGATTGAAGCTACCGAAGAGGATTTTAATAAGAAAATCGATGAGATGGCGACTCAATCAGGTATGGAGCGTGATCAAATCTCTGGTTATTATTCTTCAAATGAAAATATTAAAAATAATATTATGTATGCGATCCGAGAAGAAAAAACTTTTGATAAATTAATTTCAGAAATGAAAGTAAAGTAAGTTTTAGGCCCTCTTTCTAGGGGGCCTAAATTTTGTATCCCCCCCACTCAATATTTTTACTCCTGCAATTCAAATATTCGTTACATTTTCGATCTAAAAAGTCATAAGCCTTGAGCTGTTCACCTAATCGTCCCGGCGATAGAAAGAATTTTGTGGGAGAGGAATAATTCCAGTTTGGCGTCACCGGTGTGGGAAGCAGCAAGAGAGTCACAAAGATAATTTTGGGATACTGAATTTTAAGACTAATGAACAGAGTCAGCAGAATACTGAGGCTAAAGCCAAAAACAAAAAGTTGAGAGCTTTCATTTACGACCCACTCTATGAGTTTGAAGTAGGGAGAAAGATTAAACTCAGCTGAAGATGGAAGAAGGGAGTTGAAAAATATAAGTGGGAAGAATGCACTTGATACGAGAGTGATAATTGGATTTAGAATGAAAATTAGAATATTGGACTCACTTCCTGAGAGGCTATTTAGTAAGAGGTTTTGAAAATTTAAATAGAATAAACATTTTATAGGGTTCTTTCTGAATATAATTATTGTTCCCCAAAAAAGAAGGCTATAGAGAAAGCTGAGAGGTTCTTGAAATTGACCTAGAAAAAAACTAAGCACGAATGTGAGGGCGAAGTGCAGTTCTAGACTCGTTTTTTTTAAAACAAGATGAAGTATCTTAAAAATGAGTACTCTCTCCATAGATGCATAGCTGTAGTAATAGTTTAGAAAAATAAGAAATGCGACCAGAAGCAAAGAGAGTATCTTTTTAGGTAAAAAGCGAATAAAGAAAAAACTTGAGAGATGTAAGCCTGAAGGAGTGAATAAATGAAGCAGACCTAGTTGTCTAAGACCTCTTTTTAGTTGATAGCCAATTTTGGCTTTATCCCCAGTGATCATAGAATAATAGAGCGGGGATTTGAGATTTCCCTTTGATAGCTGGATTGATATAAAAGACTTCTGAGGTTGTTTACAAGGGAGTTTTAGGGAATGAGCGATAAATAAAAGGCTTAATAAGACTAAAATCCCGTGATGCATGCTAGTATTCATGCTAGATATAAACTAATTAGAGAATTATAAACCATTGAATTATGGGTTGATCAACGTATAGGGTTAGAATAAAAGAAGGATCAATAATGAGAATTTCTACAGTTTATAAAGATCAGATAGATTTTTTCTTAAAAGAAGACGAACTTGAAAGATCGTCTCAATATATTTTGTCTCTACCAAGTGACCAAGTGGTTTGCCACTTAAAACTAAAAGATGATTTGATGCTTGCAGGAGCTCCTTTTTTTCATGCGGTTTTTGAACATCTTGCCCAAAAACCATTAGATATGCAGACTGTTCTTAATTGTGAAGGGCAAAGCTTTAAAAAATCTGATCAAAAAATTATCGAGTTTAAGCTTCCCTTTAATATTGCTTTAAGTGGAGAGAGAATAGCTCTTAATCTGCTGCAAAGAGCCAGTGCGATTGCTAGTTATACGAGTGAAATGGTGCAAGCTGCCGGAGAGGTGAAAATTTTAGATACGAGAAAAACCACTCCGGGTCTTAGATTTCTTGAAAAGTATGCCGTAAAGATTGGAGGGGGGCATAACCATAGACTCTCTCAGACCGATATTTGGATGATTAAGGATAATCATAAGAATTTCTTCGGTGGCGTTGAAAAGGCAATTGAGTATTTTCAAAATTTGGGCGGCTTTTATCAGCCTATTGTTCTTGAAATTCACGATGTCCCTGAGATTAAACCAGCACTTGATCTCGGAATTAAGCATTTTCTTTTAGACAATTTTTCCGAGGCTCAAATTCATGCGGCTGTAGCGATCAAGCCTAAAGGTGTAACTTACGAGCTATCTGGCGGAATCAATTTGCAGAATCTAAAAGAGTTGAGTCTTTCTGGAATTGACTGTGTGAGTTCAGGATCGTTAACTTACAATGCTCCTCATAAGGATATCTCCCTTAAAATAAATGAGTAATTCTTACATAGCACTGGTCGAATGAAGCCAATATTCATAATATAGCGCCCTTATGGACGTTATAAATAGCACAGATAGTGGAAAAGCTCTTTATTTTACAAGCTTAGGTTGTTCAAAAAACCTTGTAGACTCTCAAGTAATGTTGGGGCACTTGGGACTTGATGGTTTTTCTATTTCACAAGCACCCGAGACCGCTGACGTTATCATTGTAAACACCTGCTCGTTCATTGAAGCCGCAAAAGCAGAAAGCATTGAGACTGTACTCGATCTCTCAGACTTCAAAGATCCTGAAGTAGGAAATTGTAAAGCGTTAGTGATGAGTGGCTGTATGGCCCAAAGGTATTCAGATGAACTTGAAAGAGAGATGCCTGAAGTTGATCTCTTTATTGGAACCGGAGAATATCATAAAATAGTTCCTCTTTTGAAAGCTTTTAACGAAGGTAAACTTGAGAAGAAATCGTTCGTAGAAATCCCAAAATATATTCACACCGAATTTGACCCTAGAATGAATACTTCACCTGGCTATATGGCCTGGTTAAAAATAAGTGAAGGATGTAATCGAAATTGTACATTTTGTATTATTCCCACTCTTAGAGGTAAACTTCGATCGAGAAGTGTAGATTCGCTTGTTTCGGAAGCAAAAAATTTAGTAGGGCAGGGAGTGAAAGAATTAAATCTAATCTCTCAAGACTTTTCTGATTATGGTTCTGACTTTGAAGGCTTCGGTCGAGTGGATAATAAAAACCCTGTGATTTACGATCTTCTTAAAAGCTTAAACGATCAAAGTGGAGCGGACTGGGTTCGAATTTTTTATTTCTATCCTGATGACTTAACAGATGATGTAATGGACGTCATTGCAAATTCAGAAAAAATTTGTAGCTATCTTGATATGCCTATCCAGCATTTTTCAAGCAAGGTTCTTAGACGAATGAACCGCAGGGCCACGAATGAATTAATTTTGAGCAAAATACAGACGTTACGAGAAAAAATTCCCGATATTGTCCTTAGGACATCTGTCATTGTTGGATTTCCAGGTGAAACGCAAGAGGACTTTGAGATCCTACTTGAGGGAATTAGAGAATGTCGCTTTAATCACCTTGGTGTTTTTAAATACTCTGACGAAGAAGGGACTCCAGCTCTAAGACTTAAGGACAAGGTCCCACAAGAAGTTATAGAAGAGCGTTTTCAAACGATCTATGAAGTCCAAAAAGAAATAGCGAGAGAATTGAATCAAGCTTATCTCGGAAAGACTCTCGAGGTTTTAGTTGAAGGGGTGCATGAGGAAACGGATCTTCTTTTGCAAGGAAGACATCAGGGGCAAGCTCCAGATATTGACGGTAAAGTCATTATAAATGATGGCATAGCAAAACCAGGTGATATAGTGATGGTTAAAATTACTGACGTTCTAGACTATGATTTAGTAGGTGGAATTGTAGATTAATGTTCGCCAACTGACTTTCTTCTCTCACCTTCAATTTTTTTCTCTAAATTTTGTACCTGATACTTAAGCATTCCATAATCTTGAGAGTTCTTTAGTTGATGCTTGAGCATCTGATCTTCGATTCTTTTTAAATCAAATCGAATACGATTAAGATCTTTGGATAGATTGTCTTCGACTGAATCTAGTTTAGTGGCTATTACCGAAGCAATACGCTCGGCTAATTGGCTTTGGAATTTTTCATTGAATAGGTATTTCAACATAATTACCTCTTTAGTAATTATAGCTAAATGATAGAATATCTTTCTAGGGAAGAAATTTCTGCATGCCTTAGAAATTCAATAGGATAGATATGAAATTAAGTCTTTTTTTCGTTTTTTTACTAGTTAGTACTCAAAGTTTTGCTTTTGATCTCAATGAAGTGGTCAATGATCTGAAGGCTGAAGTGAAAAGTCTTATGGGTGAGAAGGAGATAGAAACTCCTAAATATCAGGTTCCTGAACTCCCCGCAATTGTTAACGATCCTAAATCTGTAGATGTATATTCGAAAAAAGGAGCTATTTATAAAACAGGAACAAAATATAGAAGTTTAACAAAAAGAGAAAGAGCTAAATACCAATATCTCTTTTTAAAAGAACTTATCTACGTGGTTAGGGGCGCAGAAGCTACCGATCAGGAACTTACAAATTATATGAATGTTCTAGATCAAGGTGGCAATAGAGAAGGAATTTATCGCTCTTTAGTGGTAAGTTCAAATTATCAAGAACTCGAAATGTATCAACAATCTCCGAGTCAGCGTGTTCTGGACTTTACTCAAGAGTATGCTGTGAAATATCTTAGAGTTAATTACGAAGTAACGAAAATGAAGGACTATAATGTTTGGTCTATAAAGAGGCTACTTGTGGATAGAACCTTGGAGCAAATTGATGCCTTCCCAAAAGATGGAAAAGATCTTTATATTTGGTATGCCGTTTTATCAGAAGAACTAGCGAAGCGTTTTGCCATTTGGAAAAACAAAGTGCGTTCGAATACTAATCCCGATACCCATATTAAATGGGCACAATCAGTTCCTTTTCAACATTTAAAGTCAGAAGTGATAATTAAACTCAATAAAGTTTTTAATTACCTACAAGAAAAATAAGCTTTAACGATAGAAAGGATTTTCAAGATTAAAGAGAGTTCCCATTAATCTTTCAACCCCTAAAGCCACTCCAGCCGAGTTGGGATATCCTCTTTCCATCATTTGAAAAAATTGTTCAGGTGCGGAAAGTTCGTATCCGTAAGTTTCTTTTTTAAACTTCGCTTGTTGTTTGAAGCGATTTGTAATTTCAATGAGGTCTGTAGATTCATTAAAGCAATTAGCAATCTCGATTCCTTTTATATAACACTCAAATCTTTCACAAACTCTGGGATCATTTTCTTTTATGGTCGAAAGTGCTGCAAGGGGAGCAGGGTATTCACTCAAGATTAAGTAGGGATGATTTTTCAGGTGAGGTTCAATCAGGTTAAGAAAGATAAGAAAAAAATAATCATCATATTCACAATCTTGGCTTGGTAGAGGGACTGATTTTAAGTCTTTTGAAATTTTATTTTTAAGCTCACTAGCATCTTCAAATGCTAAAATATCAAAATTTGCATACTCTTGCACAATGTCTTGAATCGTTCTTCTTTCAAATTTAATTGTGTCTTTATCAAATTGAGTCTTAAGTGAATTGACGAGATTTTCTATATCATCCATGATGGCAAAATAGTTTGCATCTCTTCGGTACCATTCTAACATGAGAAATTGATTTCGATGATGGGGAGAGTGAGGCTCATCTCTAAAGCAGTAAGATATTGTATAAATCTTAGAGAGTTCTCTTACTTGGGCCAAAACTTGTTTCATCTCAAATTCGGGAGAAGTGTGAAGGTAGAGCTGACTTAATTTACTTTGCTTGCATTGATAAAGCTGAAAAGGGTGAATATGGGTTTCCATTCCAGGATTTTCAACGGCTGGGGGAGTAAGAATCTCTTTAAATCCATGAGAGTGAAAAAAATTTCTCATGGCCTCGATTCCCATAACTTGGTAATTTAGCCCAATGGAATTGACCAATTTAAACCTCCCAAAAACTTTCTCTGACCTAGATCAAAGACTCGTCTCACAAGACTTAACTCAGTGGTCGGGAGCGGTCAATTTACTTTTCGTTGAGGATTGTATTCTTCTGATAAAACGAAGTGACGAGATGCCTTCTCACAGGGGACAAATTGGCTTTTTTGGAGGACACAAAAATCCAGGCGAAATTGAACCCATGATAACGGCAGGGCGAGAGTGGTCAGAAGAGTCTGGCTTAGCTTCGGACGACATCGAGTACATAGGTCTTCACCAACCGGTGAGAACTTCACGCAATAGAATGATAATTCCTGCTGTAGGTTATTATAAAGAAAGTCTAAACAAGCTTTTTAAAACTGTCGTATCTAATGGAGAATGGTCTAACCTGGTGGCTGTAAAGATCGATAAAGTTAAAGACGAAAATTTATGGACAAGTGCACAAGTCCTTTCCGGAAAAGATCAATTCTCTTTTCATTTTTTCCCTTTGATTGAGGATCATACAAGGTATTATCATGATGATTTTGCAGTGCCTTATACTTTATGGGGGGCAAGTGCCAAAATGATTTTGAACTTCTTTAAAAATCCAAAGCTTGATGATAACTTTCCCCTGTTTTAATTTAGGCTAAATTTAAGGACCTCATATGCTAAGTAATATTGCTGCTTCACCGGTAGATTATGCTGCGATTGCAGCTATCTTTGTTCTCATTGCCACCACATTTGGAAATATTATTCTTGCTCACAAAAAGAGCAATAAGACTAAAATCACCAAAGAAGATGATTCTCAATCTGTAGAGATAAAGGATGATGCAGCTTTAGAAAAATCTGAAAGTGTTGAACCAGTTCCTCTTAAAGAAGAACTTTCTTGGAATGCTAGACTCTTTAAGGGAATGGCCAGAACCAGAAATGATGTTTGGGCCAAGGTATCGAATATTATTTCTGGAAATAATTTAGCTGAAGAAATGAGAGACGAGTTAGAAGAGATTCTTTTTACTGCTGATCTCTCTCCTGCCATTGTGGATGAGCTTTTGGATGAACTCCCTAAGTTCTCTCAAGAAGAGGGTGAGCCCCTTGTGAAAGTAAAAGAATTTTTACAATCTAAAGTTTCGAGTGCTCAGCAAAATGTAAAAAAAGAGTTCTATGAATTTAGTCCAAATTCTAATGGACCTAAAGTTATTATGATTGTGGGAGTCAATGGAGCCGGTAAGACGACAACAATTGGAAAGTTGGCCACCAAATATAAAGCTCAAGGGGCAAAAGTGGTGGTGGGAGCTTGCGATACTTTTCGAGCTGCAGCGGTTGAGCAACTTGAAGTTTGGTGTAAGCGTGCAGATGTAGAAATGGTGCGAGCAGAAGAGGGGGCTGATCCTAGTGGTGTCGCTTTTGACGCTGTCGCTAAGGCAAAAGAAATTAATGCGGACTACTGCATTATAGATACTGCAGGTAGATTACATACGAAATCCAACTTAATGGATGAGCTGGCAAAAACTAAAAAGGTCATGTCAAAAGTCATTCCCGATGCGCCACACGAAACCTTGCTGGTCTTGGATGCTATCACGGGACAAAATGCATTGCGTCAGGCTGAGGAGTTCAATAAGTCATTGCAGCTTTCAGGCCTAATTTTCACAAAATGTGACGGTTCTGCCAAAGCTGGGAGCGCTGTGTCTATCGTCCAAAACTTGGGAGTCCCAATTATTTATATAGGTGTGGGAGAAAATGTGGAAGACTTAGATATTTTCGATCTCGATGCCTATTTAAATGCGCTGTTAGGAATCGAATCAAAACTGGCTTAGATTGACTTACAAACGGTTCTTTCGTACTCTTTAAGTATGTCAGTAAACCAAAATTCGGAACATAATATACTTGGCTGCAATGTCCGTATCTCAGCGGACAACAATAATAATGAAATGGCTCTAGCATCAGTTAAGCTTCTTAAAGAAGAAATATTGAAATTGCGCGAGCAAAAACCTGGACTGCGCGAAATTGACCTAGCGGTTATGAGTGCATTAAGAATTGCTTCGCGACTTCAAGAAGTTGAAGCAGATTTTAAAAATAGCATTAGTGACCTGAAATCAGGTGTTGAAGATGCTATGGAGTATATCGAGCAAGTTTCACCTGGTGTAACGAGCTTAAAAACTCCCTCCCACTGATGTGAGTAAATCAAATAAAAAAGAGCTACGCCAAATTTTAAGGCATCGTCTCAAAATGATTTCAACATCGGACAGGCAAGAAAAGCAAATTGCGCTTTCTCGTCTGCTTAATGGTCTGGTCAATCAAATATGTTCCGAAAAATTGTTTACGAGCTTAGGGGTGTTTTCTCCTCTTAGTGATGAACCCGTCTGGTGGTCACAACTTTCTTGTGATCTTGAATGGCTGGCAGTTCATGTGAATGAGGGAGAGAAACTTAGCTTTCATCCGGTAGTAAAAAAAAATTATTGCCAAGAAAGCGGAGTTTTAAAATTGAGTGAGGAGTCACTTGGTATTACAAGCACTCCCGAACTTGTTTTGGTTCCAGGATTGGGCTTTACCAGACAAGGGGAAAGACTTGGAAGGGGAAAAGGTTTTTATGACCGATACTTGCAAGATTTCACTGGTGTAACAATCGGTGTTTTCTTCTCTGAGTCAGAGTGTGAGTCAGTATTGGCTGAAAGTCATGACATGATCCTGGATTATATTGTGACAGAAAAAGAAGTATTAAAAATTAAAAGATAAATATTTAAGGAGAACCTATAAATGACTACACAGATAATACTATTCTCATTGATCGCATTGATCGTTGGGGCCGTAGTTGGATATTTCTTTTCCATTTCTAAAGTTAAAAGCCTTAAAGCTGAAAAACAAAAAGAAGCGGATGACGTTTTAAATCGTGCTGAAAAATCAGCTGAAGAAATCAGAAGAAATGCCAAAAAAGAAGCCAAAGAAATTATCCAAGAGGAGAGAGCGGATCTTGAAAAAGAATATAACAAGAAAGTTCAGTCCGTTGCCGATCAAGAAAGAAACCTAACGAAAAAAGAAATAAGTTTAGATCAAAAGATTGAAGCAAAAGAGCGTGACCTTGAACATATCAAGAGAAAAGAAGAAGAGCTTGATCGTGAAAAAAGCCAGACTCAACTTGAGCGTGGAAAACTTTTAGAACGCCAAAATGATATTTCTGAAAAACTGGAGAGAGTCGCAGCGATGACGCAAGAGGAAGCGAAGTCTGAGTTGATCTCTATCATGGAAGAAGAAGCTCGCGTTGATGCCGCTAAAATGATCAAGAGAATCGAGGAAGAAACTCAAGAAGAAGCTGAGAAGAAAGGTAAGAGAATTCTTGCGATTGCTATGCAACGATTTGCCGGAGAGTTTGTGGCTGAACAGACGATTTCTTCAGTAGAGCTTCCTACAGACGAAATTAAAGGACGGTTGATCGGTAGGGAAGGTAGAAATATTAGAGCCTTTGAACAAATCTGTGGTGTGGATCTTATTATTGATGATACCCCAGGTATGGTAGTTATTTCTTCGTTTAATGTTGTGAGAAAACAAGTTGCTAAGATGACGATTGAAAAACTTATTGCAGATGGAAGAATTCATCCTGCGAAAATTGAAGAGTTTCATGATAAGTCTAAGCATGAACTTGAGCAACGCTTGAGAGAGATGGGTGAGAAAGCTCAAATGGAAATTGGAATTCATGGGATGCACCCAGAGATTCTAAAAATGCTTGGAGCTCTTAATTACAGAACCTCTTATATGCAAAACCAATATCAACACTCTCTTGAAGTTGGGTTCCTTTGTGGAGCTATGGCCGCGGAGTTAGGCTTAAATGTTAAGCAAGCGCGTAGAGCAGGCTTACTTCATGATATAGGAAAAGCCATTGATGCTTCTGCTGAAGGATCCCACGCGGTAGTTGGTGCTGACTTTATTAAGAAATATGGAGAGGACCCAGATATTGTACATGCGGTTCGTGCTCACCACGAAGATGTAAAACCTGAAACAATCCTTGCTCATTTAGTAATGGCAGCGGATGCGCTTTCAGGTGCAAGACCTGGTGTTCGTAAATTTCTTAAAGAGTCTTATGTCTCTCGGGTTACAGATATTGAGAATATTGCGAATAGTTTTGAGGGGGTTCAAAAAAGTTACGCTATATCAGCTGGTAGAGAAATCAGAGTTATCGTTGAGAACGATCGCGTAAATGATGAGCAAACAGTTATGTTATCTCGTGATATCGCTAAAAAGATTGAAGAAGAAATGTCATATCCTGGAACTATTAAAGTTTCAGTCATTAGAGAAACTAAAGCTGTTGGGATCGCGAAGTAGTTCACCTCTTTGGTGACTGCAAGTAGCAGGTACAGTGCGGGGTGAACTACCATCCCGCAACCGTAGGTTGCAGCTTAAGGAAGTTTTTGCTGCGAAACCTCTCAGTCGAAAGCAAGTGCCACTGGCACTCGCATTAACCAGTCATTAATATCCCTAATAATCCATCTTAATTAAGGACCTTGTAAAAAATTGACCAAAATTGATGGCAGTTTGACCCAGAGTAGTTCTTATAATTTCAGCAACTTAAATGCACATGACGCCAAATATTCAATAAAATCTAGGTAATACCTTAATATATTTTTAGGAAAGACCGATCATTATATCGGAGAAGTGGTTATTATGAATTTTTATGAAAATAAAAAACTCAATCCTTTAAATTATTACCAATTATTTGCTTTGGTATGTGGCTTGTATTCACTCTTTACCTTGAGTGCTGCCTTTGCAGAAACCACCTCAGGAGTTTCAAGAGAAGATGTCATATATTCTAGATTAAACGCATTCAGCTCTGTTGCTAGTATGCAAGGTGGAGTTATTGGGCATGAACCAGGTGCGGCAGCTGGTTTTACAGCTCAAGGAAACCTAGGTGGAAGGAATTACGGTGGAGGGCACGGTTTTGCACTACCGGCGGCTGCAGTTATAGTTGAAGAACAGGAGGGAGATTTAAGTCCAGAAGATACTCCAAGAAAAGAATTGCAATTAGATGACATTATAAATGTACGTCGTGAAGAAGCTGGTGATGGTGCTGCGGACTGTTGTACCGGAGCAAATTTAGCTCTTCCAGGATGTTTGCTTCAACTAAATATCTGTGAAGATTATTTTCCCCAAACAGTTGATATAGACAATGACCTTCAAAATACGGCTGAATATTTTCTTCGAAGATCAGGAGAAACCAATGACAATGTTAGAGAGTTAGGAGCCTGTCAATTTTGTTTAGGACAAGCATATCCAAGTGGTGATGAGGACGATGAGCCTGCTGGTGCTGGGGCAACTCAAAATAATTCACAATTCAGAACAGATTATGGAGCTTACTTAGGAGCTTACAGACATGCATTGAAAGCAGAGCTTGTTCACGAAAAGTTTAGCGCTCTTCATCAATTAAATGATTCACTTTATAGGTTTTACGGTATTCATTCTCCAAAGTTAGACCAGATTTATGGTTCTGAAAATAGAGATGAAGTCTTAAAGCAAATCACCTGTAGTGACCCTGACACGTTGTTAAACCTGATAAAAAACCCAAGAGAGGGTACTCTTTGTCATTCTCGTAAAGAGGCATTGGGAGATGATTATTTAAGCACCTTAAATACGGAAGAAAACTTTCTAACAAAAATGGGGGCAACAGGTGGTGATCTCGAGTCGAGGGTAAATAATTATTTTAATAATTTCAATTATGGTTCAGAATCACAATGTCTTGCTAGAACCCGACACGGGCAATCTTTAGCAGGACATTTTTACGCTCAGCCAGATCCTTCTCGGGATAATGTTTTTCCAGTGGAGAATTCTTTATTAGTAACAGGAATTCTAGATGAAGTTTTCAATCAGGAGAGATTATCTAGTGGTGATGTCCATGCCTATTGTGAAGGTGACAGTCGAAACTTGCCTTATAGTTTTATCGCTGACACTTCTACCCCTGGCAATTTTGTTGAAGTCGTGCAGAGGGTGATGACATCAAGCTCATCTAGTAGTCTTAAAAGAGCCATGCAAATTTGGGGAGGAGCAAGTAACCTAAATGACCCAGAAACTTTTTTATCAAATCTAGGTTCTGCTTTTACAAATTTAATTGATATGGAACCGACCTTAGGGCTTCTTCTTGCTGATAAATCCTCTTTTTGTGAACATTATGTTCCTGTTAGAGTGAGAAATTTTCAAAATAGTACCTATAGTTTTTTATCAAATGTATATCATAGAGATAGACCCGCTCAGGTCGCACAGGATATTATTGAGGGAGCAGCTGCTAATTGTGAAAGCTCTTACCAAGAAGTTGCAGACGCATTATGTGTAGATGAAGCCGTTTTAACTGATACTGATGTTGGGCAAAGACTTGTAAGTCCTCAACTTGTAAGCAATGCACGTGCTCATTTTAATCAAGTTAATTTTCAAGACGACTATCATGGAGATGAAGAAGAGCATGAATTTGAACCTCTTGGACATGTATTTACTCCAGAGCAAATTACCATTATGGAAGGCGCTGCTAGGTGTGAAGATATATATGAGAGGGCCCACGGAGGAGTTTCGGCAGCAACTCATATGTTCTCAACGATATTTTTCCTTTCGCAATATAACCCGAGTGCTATGGATACAATCAATGTAAACGGACAAGAGGTTGGGCGAACTGAATTTGCAAGATATGCAATTGAGAATCAGGTTCCAGGGGCAGTAACGAGAAATTTCCAGATTCTGTCAGGATCATTGGTTCCTTCTGAAGAACAACGAGAAGCTGGAAATAATGCGACCTGTGTATTACCTGTAGATTTATCAGGAAATATCAGGCGTTTATATTCAAATATGGGAGGCTACCCAAGAGGGAGTGAGCTGGATAGGTTAGTTCCAGGATTAACGAGTCGAAATGCCTCAATTATAGGATTTAATTCATTTAGTGAAGCAAGGCCAAGTGGCGGAGTCCCACCTGAAGATCTACTGTCACAATTAGAGCCATCTTTCATGGGAAGTGCTGAAAAAACAGAAACGACAGTGCGAGCTGCTGACGATCAGGCTCGAAATGTAAGTATACAAAATGGAGCTCGATCTAATAATAATGGCAGTTCCTCTGCAGCAGATAGCTTAGCGGACAGTTCATCAGAAAGTACAAGCTTATTATCAGGAGTTGGTGAACAGGTTCAAAGCTCCTCTGTTAGGATGACTGGGGAACAAGTTGCAGAAGCTGCTAAAATATCTACAAGTGGTACTGAACTTTCAAGGGCTCCAGCTTCAGTAGAAATGACTGAAGTTTCAGGAGATCGAGGAAAAAGTTTTGGTGATCTCATGGACTCTACAAGTGGAATTCGAGAGCAATTTAATAATACTCAACAATATTATAACTCAGCAGCTTCAAGGGTCGTAGAAGACACTAACCTTAGTCCAAATGATGTGCAAAGAGCACTCAGTGAAAGTGATAAAGACGGAAATAATTTTCAACAAAGATTTAATAGTGCTCTTGATGAGCTTGATCCTGATGGCAGCTCCAGAGATGAAGCGGCAGCGACCCTGCAAAATGCTATTGCGGATCCTGAGTTAGAACAGAGGCTTCTTGAAAATGAACAAATAAGCTCTGACCTCAGAGAGGAAATAGCCAGACTGAGATCTCTTGTACAGCAATCTAAAAATAGGGATACCGCTTCAGAAGTTGCAACTCGCTCAGATGCTTATATTACTCAATTAGAGCAAAGAATTGCAGAACTTGAAAATCAAAGACCAGGAGCTCCTAGTACGTCTAGAACTTTTAGTGGCGGAGGAAGAAATTTAGCTGACACGACTACTCGAGGTGGAAATATCGGAGCTGATGAAAGAAGTCTTGGGCCTGTGCGAAGAGGAGAGTCTTCAAGTAGTTATTTTAGCCCACCTCCAAGCTCTTCAAGTGATGGAACAGAATATATAGGTGTGTTAAATACAATAGATAGAATCGTAAGCGAGATTGATACTTATAGAGATGATTTTAATTTAGAGTACAGAGAAAAACAGCTAGTCCTAACAGTTGAGAGGGAAGGAATAAGCCAACCAATTGATGTCACAGATGTTATTGTAAATCGAGAAACGGGAAGAGTTCAATCTTTGGTTTTTCCAGGTAATAGAGTTTTAGAAACGAGTGAGCTAAACGAAGGGTCTCGTGAAGCCTTGGAAAGATTTGTTGCTGAGAACGAGTCCTCTATTTTACAAGCTCGGGAAGCAGAGTTGGTAGCAATCCAAGAAGAACTTGCAGAGACTATTGAAGTGAGAGACGCAGCCAGAGCCGTAGCAGGTTCACCTGACGATGAGAGTCTTTTCAGTGTTTTACAAGATAGAACTGAAAACTTACTTGGTAGCGAATAGTCGTTGAAGCTTAAACCGATCTCAATTCTTGTACCCATGAAAGAGGCTTCTCATGGGGTCGAACTTTGGGTTCAAAAAAGAATTTCAAATGATAGTCTAAGTGGCCTTTTAGAATTTCCAGGGGGGAAAATCGAGGGGACTGAAACTCCAGAAGAAGCAGCACTTCGGGAAACCAATGAAGAGGTTGGAGTTGAGGTCAGCTTGCAAAAAATCATTCGCTTTGCTCAATACCAGTTTACGCCTCTTATATTATTTGTTCATATTTACTGGGATGATACGGGATTATTTGCAACAGAAGGTTATCACTCACTCAATCATTTAATCGAGATGCGAGGAAAAATTCCTCCTAATAATATCCAAATTCTAGCAGATATTTCTAAGAGATTTCAGGCGGTTGTACCCCTTAAATAAACTAAAGTTATAGAGTAGCTGAATGGACAAAAATCTGGTAAGTCATGTATAATAGATTGGTGGATTTCGGTCCAATATTATAAACCGTACATGGAGAAACAAGATAGAGCCCCCTTCGGAAAATTTTCAATCCAAAACAATCCCTTATCTTTCATATAAATTACTTTTTGGAGCCACCAGAGCATGAGCCCTGAAGTACAAGATCTTACTATTTTTGCAGTGGGTGTCATTCTATCGGCTTTTTTCTCCGGATCTGAAGCTGCTATCATTAGTATCCCCTCCAAGCGAGTCAAGCAGATGCTGGATGAACAGCCTCGGAGTAGGGGAACTCTTTTATTCTTGCAAAACAAACCTAGTGAGCTTTTGACCACGATTCTTATTGGAAACAACTTTGTTAATATTTTTGTCGCTTCACTCGCCACCAGAATTGCACAAAGGTATTTAGAAAGTGACGCTCTTTCATACAGTGTTGGGATCACGACTATTTTAATTCTTATTTTTGGTGAGATTATCCCCAAAACGTTTATGCGAAATCATTCAGAAAGACTCTTGGTTCCAATCACGAGAGTTTTGCAGGCTTGTTATTATTTACTTTATCCTGTGGTGAAAATCTTCATGCTTATCATCGAATCTGTACTAGGTGAGCATGCTTCCCTGCAAGAGAAAATGATTACTAAGGATGATATTGAGTTTATGGTAGGGGAGGCAGAAAGAGATAAATCAATAGACTCTAAGCAAATTGATCTTCTGACCTCCATTCTTGAGTTCCCAACGATTAAAGTAAAAGACATTATGACTCCAAGATCGGAAGTTCATGTGATCCAGCATAATGCAGTATTTGGCGATATCGTTGCTATGGTCAAAGAGGTTCAGCACTCACGTTATCCAATTGTAGAAGATGATCTAGATAAAACTCTTGGCTTTATTCATGTAAAAGATTTGGTTTTTGCTTCAAAAGAGGAAAAGGAAAACTTAGATTTAGATAATTTTAAAAAAGAACCTTTCTTTGTTTACGAGCATATGAAGATCCAAGCCGTCTTTGATCATATGAACCGCAAAAAGGTGCATTTATCATTGGTAAAAGATGAGAATGGACTCGTGGTTGGGATCGTTACATTGGAAGATATCATGGAAGAGATTTTTGGAGAGATCCAAGATGAGCATGATGACGAAGATGATATGATTGCAAAAAATATCGAAGAGACCCTTGAAGACGGAATCACTCTACCGGGTTCAATATCTTTGAGAGATTTAGATTCTGAATTTGATATTAAAATCCCTCTTAATGACAACTACAGCACACTTCGAGGATTCTTGTTAGATATGCTTGGTAATAATTTTCCGAAAGAAGGAAATATATTATTTTGGCAGGGTTTATCTTTTGAATTAGTTAAAGTTATCGATAACGAAATCGAAGAAGTTAAAATTGAAAGTACAGATGGGGAACGTCATATTTCAGATAGAAGAGATGATGATGAAGAAACCATAGAAGCTTCATCTGCCTCAGATATTCAAACGGCTAATCTCAAAGCTTAATTCTTCTTTTTCCATGTAGGTCATTGAAATTGCTCTGTGTTGACACAGTGGGCATGGTACTTTTAGTTCTTCAAGTCTATTAGAGTTATGACTTTATACTACACTTTCAAAGAATTATTTTAAGGAGAATCCTGATGTTAACATTCGAAAAACTCTATTCTATGGGCCATGAAGAAGTCATCTTTTTTAGTGAGCCTTCTTGCGGATTGAAAGCCATCGTTGCTATTCATGATACGACTCTAGGCCCTGCCCTGGGTGGGACAAGGATGTGGCCATATGCTTCTGAAGAAGAAGCAATAGAAGACGTTCTGAGACTCTCAAGAGGTATGACTTATAAGGCTGCTGTCTCTGGATTGAATCTAGGAGGAGGGAAAGCCGTTATTATTGGTGATCCCAAAAAAGATAAAAGCGAAGCGCTTTTCAGAGCTTACGGAAGATTTATCGAGTCTTTAAATGGGCGATATATTACAGCAGAAGACGTAAATATTTCAGTTCAAGATATTGATAATGTTTATACTGAAACTAATTATGTTTGTGGTGTTGATAAAACAAGTGGTGGATCTGGGAACCCTGCTCCTTACACTGCTCTAGGAACCTTTAGAGGTATGGAAGCGGGAGCAACCAAAGTCTGGGGTGAGAGAAGTCTTAAAGACAAAGTTGTTGGTATCCAAGGTGTTGGTTCTGTTGGTTTAGAATTAGCTAAGCTTCTCAATGATGCTGGCGCAAAAATTCTATTTACAGATATAAGCGAAGAAAATATTCAAAGAATGAAAAATGAAGTCTCTCATTCTGAGTTCATAGCACCAGAAGCTTTCTATGGAACGAATATGGATATTTATGCTCCTTGTGCTTTAGGAGCCACGGTTAATGATGAAACGATTCCACAATTCAAATGTAAACTAATTAATGGTGCTGCAAATAACCAACTAAAAGAAGACCGTCACGGAGCAGTTTTAAAAGAAAGAGGAATTCTATACTCACCTGATTATCTTATTAATGCTGGTGGACTAATGAATGTTTCAATTGAGTTTGAAGGCTGGGCTGATGCAAAATCCAGAAGAATGGTTGATACAATTTATAATACGACATTAAATATCTATGCGATTTCTGATGAACAAAACATTCCTGTGAATAAAGCTGCAGATGTTCTGGCTGAAAGACGCCTAGAATCGATGAAGAAAATTCAAACTACTTACCTAGGAAGAGGATCAGATCATAGATTTCCTGGATCCAAGGTAAGACATAATAAAATATAGGAATATATGTTAGAGGTTATTAAATCTGTTACGGGTAGTGAATCCAACCTTATTGCTAACCTCGCAAATATTTGTTCTATTATTCAAGAAAATAAGAATTATCATTGGACAGGCTTCTATCTTGTAGAAGGTGAGGAGCTTGTCCTTGGTCCTTTTCAAGGCCCGCTCGCTTGCACGCGAATAGCTTTTGGAAAAGGTGTTTGTGGTAGTGCTTGGTCGGAAAAGAAAACTCAGCGAGTAGATGATGTTCATAAGTTCTCTGGGCATATCGCATGCTCGGTTAAGACAAATTCAGAATTAGTAGTTCCGATTCTTAAAGACGGAATAGTTGTGGCAGTTCTAGATCTTGATAGCACCAGTTTTTCGGCATTCACTGAAAGCGATCAAGATAATTTTGAAGAAATCGCAAAATATATTGCCACTCTTTTTTAAATACTCTGACATTTATTTGAGAAGTGGTGACAAAACGGCTCCTTAAAACCCCTTCTAAGAGCTGTTTTTAGCAGTTTTAAAGTAAGTAAGTTTGAGTTGAGTATTTTTCTTACATCAGGCAAACTGATCGCGGGGAAATTCAACGGAAGGGGAAATCCATGGAAAAAAAATTATTATCTCTTTTATTAATGTCGACTGTACTTAGTTCGACTGGGTCCTTTGCTAGCTCTGCTCAGATTAAAGTCATTTATGGTGCTGATAATAGGGTTGACGTGGATGAATCTACTAATCCGATGTATCTAAGGTTGGCGGAGTCTACTGCAGCAATGATTCCAAATGGTCGCATTAAAGAACACAATAATATGCAAGTGGAACTGGTGGGAAGAACTCTTTCGGAAAATGGGATGTGTGAGTCCGAGAGATTTTCTGGCCAATTGGCTGTAGCAAATTGTTCAGGTTTTCTTGTGGCACCCAATAAACTGGTGACTGCTGGGCATTGTATTCAAGATGCTTCAGATTGTGCTAATTCCTCTTGGGTATTTGACTATAAGGCTGATTCTGAAGTTCAAAGTGAATTCATAGTGGATAAAAGTGTTGTTTATAAATGTAGCTCAATCATTTCACAATCGTTAGAGCATTCAACTCAAAATGATTACGCTCTTATTGAACTTGATAGAGAAGTCACTGATCGTTCACCTTTAAAGTTTAGAACAGCAGGAAAACCTCAAGTGGGAGATCCTCTTGTTGTCATTGGACATCCCTCGGGCCTTCCTACCAAGATTGCAGATGGAGCTAACGTTCGAAGTGTTAATGATGTATTCTTAACTTCTAATCTTGATACCTATGGGGGAAATTCTGGGTCTGCGGTTTTTAATGCTGACACTGGAATTGTAGAAGGAATTCTCGTTCGTGGTGAACAAGATTATGTATATGATAGTGCTCAAGGGTGTCGAGCTTCAAATATGGTCGCTGACGATAAAGGACGTGGAGAGGACGTTACACTTATTACTCAAGTTGAAGGGTTAGAGGAAATTCAACAACCAGAAGAGCCTACTGAGCCACAACAGCCAGAGGAGCCAACTCAACCGACAGAACCAACTCAGCCTGAAGAGCCAAGTGAGCCTGAAGAGCCATTGTCTTTTTGGGAATGGTTACTTCGCTGGTTGTCTGGACAAGCTTAATTAATCAAAACCGACGAGGATGGTTTCATCCTCGTCCCCTACACCAACATCAGTGTTTGGCTGATACCATCCAGCCATATCAACAGTAGAAATATAGCGATATCCCGAGACTTGGCTGGTAAATCTAGCTTTGAAAGGTGCATTACTATCCCCTCCAGATCTTGTAAGAGCTTGAGTCGCAACCGGTGTATCAACTCCTACAATCTGGCCTGGAGAATAGACCTCAATCGTTCCTGCTTGCTTTGAAGCAAAAGCAACCCAGTCAGCTCCAGAGTTTATTGCATACCTTTTCTTCATCATCGATGTTGGCAGGAAGGGTGCCGCACAATAGCCGTTTGAATCGGCATAACTTGCACCAGCAATTTTTTGATCAGCAGTAATAAGAAGACTATTAGATTGATATTGAGATCCTGTTCCTTGAGGGTTTATTCTAATAGCATCAACTTTGTTCATAACCCCTGTATTGGAAACAGAATTCGAATGTTTAAAAGAATAGTTTGTACTGTTTACATCAGTGGTTAGAGTCATGCTACTTGAGGGAAAGCCAATGATCTCTAATGAGGAAGGTAGAAGTGGTTTTACATCATAGTAAAAACCTGTTCCACCAGAGTTAGCAAAGGCTAATATCGTTCCAGTCGAAGTAATTTGATAACTTCCATAATTATTCCAAGAAAGGTTTGTTGTTTGCCCTGCAGTTAAAGTCGCAGTGTCTAAAACAGTGTTTCCTTTTTTTGCTGTAATGGTCGCACTTTCAACAGCATAAATATAAACAATTTGAGGATTATTTCTTGTCGCATTGAAATTGAAATTTCTACCTGCCCACGAGGTAGGTTGCCACATAACATTTCCTTTATCTTGAGCTCCGCCACCGCCGTTTGAAACTCTTCCAGTAGCATAGATAGGAGCATCACCCTCTAGTTTGTCATATCGAGAAGTTGCGATTTGAGAAACTTGTCCCGCAGAAAGTGGGGATTCCGCGATTTCTATATCATTAAGAAAGACTCGCGTATTATCATCTAGAGCTACTACTCTTGTTGTCGTAGCCCCTCCCATATTAAGAAAAATATAATCTCCAGAAAAAAGATCATTATCAGGTTGGGTTTCCGCTTCTACGCTTTGTGAGAAGCTTGACTGTTCGGTACTGTCATACGCAATAGCTACTTGAAATTCATAAGCTGTACTTGCAAGTAACCCTGTTACTTGTGCGGTCGTTGAAGTGCTTGTTCCATCAGAGAATAATAACCATGTTGATGATCCTTTGACTCTATAATTTACAATATAGTCATCTATTGTATTCGCACCGGGATTAACAAAATTCCAATTTAGGTTTACTGCATTGGTTAAAGTTGTTGGCGCGGATAAAGTGGTAATACTAGGACCAGAAGTATTTTTTATTACAGTATAAGTTGCTTGAGTCGCAGCTTGTGCATAAGCATTATCATGATCAGCAGTAATATTAATACTGCCATCTACCAAACTTGATACATCTTGAGGGCCAGTTGACCATCCGCCACCATTACAATTAGGAGTAACATATATAGAGTCTATATAAACTTCTACTGTACGCCCTGTTTCAGAACAAGTTCCAGTTATAGTGTAGGAAGCCTCATTAACACCATTTATATCGGGAGCTGATGAGATTGAAACGGTGGGGCCTGAAGTATTTTTATTAATTGTTCTACTTGCTTGTGGTGC
Source organism: Halobacteriovoraceae bacterium (assembly GCA_002707495.1). Classification (GTDB taxonomy): domain Bacteria; phylum Bdellovibrionota; class Bacteriovoracia; order Bacteriovoracales; family Bacteriovoracaceae. Next base: position 34,987 of record PAMZ01000009.1, read on the forward strand.
GGAAACAGCAATGGCACTTTGGTGATCAGCTGTGAAACTTAATGAGCCCTCTGAGAGTGCTGAGACATCAATATTTGTGATACTCCAAGTTCCGCCTGAACAATTTGGCTGAATATTAACACTTCCAATATTGAGGTCTACAATTTGTCCGTTTTCAGAACAAGTTCCATTTGCACTATAAGCGGATGCATTAATTTGATCTATATCTGGATAAGAATCAATTGTAACAGTGGGTAGTGTTGTATTTTTATCTACTGTGGCACTTGCTTGAGTAGCACTATTTCCGGCTATATCATCTAAATCTGCTGTAATGGTGAAGGTTGCAGAATCAGCTTCTCCACTTACATCAACTGCTCCTGTTGAAAAGCTTCCTCCACTACAAGCTGCTGTAGCTGGCATTGTTCCAAGAACTAAGTTCACGGTTTGAGTATTTTCAGAGCATATCCCTGTTACGGTATAGCTACTAGCATTTGCCGCCGTGATATTTACGGGAGCATCCAGACTTACAGTAGGGATTACTGTATCTATGAAAATACTCGACATAGATGGAAGAGAAATATTTTTATCGAGAGCAAGGTCAATTGAATTACCATTGCCATCTTGAAAAGTTCCCGAGCTAATAGTTATATTAGAAGAGTCAAAGCTAAGACCGTCAGAGTCATTTTCACCTGCTTGAACAGTATATTGAAATACTAAATTCGTACTTCCACCTCCGGATGCGTATGCCGCTTGAATAGTTCCTGCTCCAAGACCGATTGATAGATGTGCTACCCCCGAAGTGATATTTACTATTTCATCAAATCCAACTGTAAAGCTTAAGACTTCAGTCTCTCTGTAGGAATCATTACTTGGAATTGAAATTGAAATTACTTCAGGTGAGGCAGTATCTTTTATAACAGCAATACTAGCTTGAGTAGCAGTTGAATGATCTGCAGTTATATTTAAACTACCATTGTCTGCCTCTGATGAAACATCAAGACCAGTAAAAGTCCAAGTCCCACTTGAACAATTAGTTTGAAAATTTAAAGCTCCAATAAAAACATCAACCAAAACGGCGTCAGCGGAACATGTTCCGCTTAGTGAATAGTTTGAATCATTTGTTGAGTTAATAATTACTGGAGTATTGATTGTTACTGTAACAACAGTGGTATCCTTATTAACCATGACAGTATCTGATGTTGCGTTTCCTGCTTCATCAGTTTGAGTAGCCGTCAGAGAAAAATTAGATGAATCTGCCTCTGCTGATACATCAATCGCCCCTGAATTCCAAACACCTCCGCTACAAGTAACACTGGTGCTAACACTTTCAAAACTAAGTTCTACATTTTCACCTTCCTCAGTACAACTTCCAGAAATTGAGTATGAGGAAGCGTTTGAGATATTTATCGCAGGTGAAGTATCGATACTAACTGTTGGGGAAATTGTGTCGATTAAAATAAAACTTAAACTTGGAAGTGAAATTAAAGAGTTCAAATTTAAATTTGCTGAGTTTCCTCCGCTATCCACAACACTACCGCTATTTAGCGTGATTGAATTGCTAGAAAAAGAAAGTCCATCTGAATCATCATCCCCAGATTGAATCGTATATTCATAAGTGAGTTGATCATCACTGTGGTTTGAAAGTGTGAAGTCTGTTGTGACACCATTTATATCAATCTCTAATTTTGATGAACCTACTACTGTAAGTGATTCGTTATAATCTACGACAATACTTAAGGTATCCCCAGATTTGTAAGATCCGTTAGCAGAGATTGTGATTGCTTCTACTTGAGGTGAAACAGTGTCGACAAAATAATTAGAAGAATTAATAGAGGGGATACTCGTCGTTGCACCTGTTACGACACCATCAACTGTATAGCTAATACTTCCACCGTTAAGATCAATCGAGTCTGCAATCTCAATACCGTCAAGATCCTCATCACCTGCTTGAATTGTATAACGAAAGACAAGCGATCTTGTGTTGTCTCCTGAAAGAAAATTCGCGTAGACCGTAGAGCCACCAACATCAATTGGGACTCTTGGAGAGCCGGTTATATTTAAAACATATGAATGAGTAAGAGTAATATCGATATTCTGAGCTTCAATGAATGTGCTTGCAGTATTTAGTTGGATATTGAAATAATTTTGAGCTTGACTACCACCTGCTTGAAAAAGTCCACCACCAGATTCTGATCCAGAGCCTTCGCCTCCACAAGAGGCAAGAGTGAATATTAACAGTAAAGATATTAACTTAGCCAAATTAGAGTTTCCCTTATCTATTAATCGGTACTTCCATTACCAATTGTAAGAGAATTCTGAATATATATTTGGAAAATCTTAATATTTCTTTTAATACGGGCACTTAGGAGAACTTAAAATAATTTAAGCTACTTAGAAAAGTAGGATTTTGACATCAAAAATTGGCAGGCCTTAACCTTAAGTCTCCAAAATGATGTAAAAGGTAGTTTTAGTAAATTTGGTAAAAGTCGGTTTTGAAACTTCCTGTTGGAAGTTTCTTGTGGTGATAGATCCGACTGTGAATTATGGTAGTTTTAGTAAATTTGGTAAAAGTCGGTTTTGAAACTTCCTGTTGGAAGTTTCTTGTGTTGATAGATCCGACTGTGAATTATGGTGGTTTTAGTAAATTTGGTAAAAGTCGGTTTTGAAACTTCCTGTTGGAAGTTTCTTGTGTGGATAGATCCGACTGTGAATTATGGTAGTTTTAGTAAATTTGGTAAAAGTCGGATCTATTCATCAGTTCCGTAGAGGATAGTTTCGTCAGCTGCGGCTGAGCCGTTATCATTATCCGGCTGATACCATGCAGCCATCGGGACAGTAGATACATAACGATAACCTGATCCTGTTTGAGTGCTAGTATACGCTCTATATGGTGCATTCGCATTTCCTCCAGTGCGAGATAAAGTTAATGTCGCAACTGGTGTACTTACTCCAATAGTTTGTCCCGGAGAATAGATATCGATAGTACCTGCCTCTTTGGAGGCAAAGGCAACATAATCGGCGGAGTTATTTATCACATACTTATTTTTCATAAGGTTTGTAGGTAGAAATGGCGCTGCTTTATTTCCGTTACTATCAGCAAAACTAGCACCAGATGTTTTTTTATCTGAAGTAATTAACAAACTATCACTTTGATAAAGAGAAGTCGGGCTTCCTTGCGGACTGATAGAAATAACATCAGACTTATTCAAACTTCCACTCGTAGTTGTTGAATTGGAATGGATAGCAGAGTAATTGGTTCCATCAAGATCAGTTGTTAAACGCATAGAGTTTGAAGGAAAACCAATTAACTGAGTATGACTTGGTAGTAGTGGCTTGGGATCTTGGACACCACCACCTCCAAGATTTCCGGATACGTGATAGGCTAATATTGTACCTGTAGAAGTAATCTGATAGGAACCGTAAACAGACCAACTTATATTATCATTGCCACCTGCGGATATAGTGGTTGTCGCTAGGGTTGTACCACCTTGCTTAACAGTTACTGTAGCGTTTTCTGTTGCGTAGATAAACAGCTGCTGCGGATTACTTCTAATTGAATTAAAGCTAAATGAAGTTCCTGCCCAAGCAGTTGGTTGCCAAGCAACATTTCCTTTTGAGGTATTTCCTCCAGAACCAAATCTACCAGCTGTAAAAATAGGTTTATCAGCATCAATTACATCAAAGCGAGAAGTTGTTAAACTGTCAGGTGCTTGGCTAAGTCTTACTACTTGTCCTGCAGATAAAGGTGAAGAAGCAATTTCCACTCCGTTTAAATAGACTCTTGTATTATCGTAATAGGCAACAACAGAGGTATCTGTAGATCCTCCGACATTCATAGCTTTATATGGCGAATCGAATAGAGGATCATCTGGTTTCGTCGTCCCTTCTGCAGTAGACGTCCATTCAGAAAAACTTGATGTATCATATTGTACTCTAACTCTAAATTCATATGTAGTAGAAGGGAGAAGACCATCTACAACGGCTGCTGTGGCTAAACTAACTCCATCACTAAAAACTAGCCAAGTTGAACTTCCTTTAACTCGGTAATTAATTATATAATCATCTATTGTGTATCCACCTGGATCTTTTAAATTCCAATCTAAATCAGCGCTATCTGATAAAGTTGTAGGGACGGAAAGATCTGCGACTGTTGGTGAACCAGAGTCTTTGTTAATCGTTGTACTAGCTTGAGTCGCAGGTGTACCTCCACTAGTTTCGTGATCTGCAGTAACACTTATACCTGTTCCATCAGGAATACTAGAAACATCTTGAGATCCAGTTGTCCATGTTCCACTCGAACAGGTCGGCGTAAAGTTTAGACTATCAATATATACATCAACAATTTCACCATTTTCTGAACAAGTTCCAGAAGCGACATAGCTAAGTTCATTTCCAACGTTTATATTAGGTGCACTGGAAATCGTGACCACAGGACCTGTTGTGTCTTTTGAAACAGTCGTACTCGCTTGAGTAGCTGTTACATGGTCTGCAGTTATTGTAATGGCCGGGTTGTCAGTTAGGGATGAGACATCAACGTAACCAGTAGTCCAGTTTCCTCCAGAGCAATTAGGTTGGAAATTAAGAGCGCCAATATACACATCAACAATTTGTCCGTTATCCGTACAAGTTCCACTAACAACATAATCAGTATCATTAGCGGCTGTGATATTTTGGGCAAAGGTAATGGCAACTTGAGCGTTGGCAGAATCTTTATCGACATTAACTTGAGCTTGAACAGCATTATTACCTGAAGCAGCTTGATGGTCGGCAGTTATACTTAAGCTTGGATTGTCAGCAAGTCCTGAAACATCGACTGAGCCAGTAGTCCAAACATTTGAAGAGCAAGTTGGGGTTGCAGCAATTCCACCAATGGAAACAGTTACCGTTCTTCCATTTTCAGAACAGGTTCCAGAAACTGAATATGTTGTTTCATTGGCTGCCGTTATATCAGCAGCATCTGTGATGGTTACAGTCGGCAAAACTCCATCAACAAAAACGCTTGAAACATTTGGAAGAGCTGAGTTTGCATCGAGGTTTAAATTAATCGTGTTTCCTGCAATATCTAGCATCGTGCCACTATTTAAATCAATTACACTTGAACCAAATCCAATTCCATTAGTATCTTGATCACCGGCTTGAACAGTGTAGGTGAATGTTAAGCTCGTTGTCGTCGATCCACTTGCATAAGTCGCATAAACAGTAGCGCCTCCTACGTCGAGTTGAATACGTGGACTTCCTGTTACTGTCGTCGCCTCATTCATTGTTAGAACAAAATTTAAATCATCTGATTCAAGGTAGTAGTTTGCAATCGGTGCACTCATCGAACTTACTTCGGGAGCGATAATATCTTTTGTGACGTTCACAACAGCACTTGTCGCTGTATTCACACCATCCGAAAGCTCCGCTTGTAGAGTGTGGGCACCAGCGGAAAGTCCTGTGGTATCAATAGTTCCAGAAAAGTTCGTTCCATTACAACTAAATCCAACCGGCGACGTCGCGGCTCCTCCGTCAACGAGAATATTTACTGTCTGAGCTGCTTGATCACAGGTTCCTGAGATGGCGAAAGTGGCCGAATTATTTGAAACATTAATATAGCTTGAATCAACGGGAGATGTGATGGCAACTGTAGGGTCCGTGACGTCTTTAGTTATTGAATTTACCGTTGAGGTAGTCGAGTTTCCTGCGGCGTCAGTGATAACAGCCGTAAATGATAAAGTTGCTTCAGCTAAACCTGTGGTATCAATAGTTCCAGAGTAGGTAGTTCCATTACAACTAAATCCTACTTGTGAAGCGGCTGCCACGCTATCAACTTCAATTGATATTGAAGCAGTGGCATCATCACAAGTTCCATCCACTGGGAAAGTGGCAGAGTCGTTTGCAGACGTAATATTTGATGAATCAGCCGGATTTGTGAGGGCCACTGTTGGTGCCACAGTATCTTTAGTAAGATTGATAACAGCAGAAGTCCCTTCGTTGGACGCACCATCTTGAATTTTTGCCTGGATAGTATGAGCTCCCTCTGATAATCCAGTTGTATCAATGGTTCCTGCATAGCTAGTTCCATTACAGACAAAACCTACCGGGCTGGTAGCAGCCCCACTGTCTACTTCGATGACGACAGTCGCAGATGCTTCATTACAATTTCCGTTTATAGGAAAAGTCGCAGAGTCATTAGCGATATTTATATAGCTAGAATCCACTGGACTAGTGATAGTAACTGTAGGATCTATTGAATCTTTGGTAACTGTATTTGCAGTGGAAGTTGCTTCGTTTCCAGCAGCATCTGAGATCACTGCAGTAAAGGCGTAAGTAGCGTCAGCTAAACCTGTAGTATCAATTGTTCCGGAATAGGTTGCTCCATTACAAGAAAAGCCCACTTGAGAAGTTGCATCTGACCCATCGATTTGAATATTAACAGTTTGAGAAGCTTCATCACATGTCCCGTCTACGATAAAAGTAGCGGAATCATTGGCACTTGTAATACTTGAAGAGTCAGCAGGATTAGTGAGTGATATAGTTGGTGCAACCGTGTCTTTAGTAAGATTTATACCTGTACTCGTTGTGGTATTTCCCCCTCCATCAGACAACTCAGCGGTTAATACAAGTGCACCTTGAGCAATCGCGGTGGTCGAAATAGTTCCAGAAAAATTCGTTCCATTACAAACAAAACCTGATTGAGAGCCGGCGGCAACTGCATCTACTAAAATTGAAACCGTTTGTCCGGCTTCATTACAAGTTCCTGAGACCGCAAAAGTTGCTGAGTCATTAGCAATATTAATATAGCCAGAGTCAACTGGTGATGTAATAGCCACGGTAGGAGGAGAGCTATCTTTTGTGACAGAATTTGCAGTTGTAGCTGTTTCATTACCTGCAGCATCCGAGAGTATTGCAGTAAATGCGAACGTTGCATCGGAGAGCACCGTTGTATCGATTGTTCCCGAATAATTTGTTCCGTTACATGAAAAACCAACTTGAGATGTTGCATCTACTCCATCGATTTGTATATTAACAGTCTGTCCAGCTGTATCACAGGCTCCGTCCACAGCGAATGTTGCTGAATCATTACCTGCATTGATATTACTTAAGTCTGCAGGATTAACGAGAGTAAGTACTGGAGCTGTTACATCTCGAGTGATATTAATGACTGAGCTTGTACCCGTGTTCAATGAAGCATCGGTGATACTAGCTTGAAGAGTATGAGCTGCTTCAGTTAAGCCTGTCGTATCAATCGTTCCTGAATAATTAGATCCATCACATAGAAATCCGACGGGGCTTGTTGCTGCACCACCATCTACTTCAATATCAACAGTCACACCAGATTCGTTACAAGTTCCAGAGATGGCAAAGGTTGCAGAATCGTTGGCGATATTAATATAACTATTATCCAAAGGAGCATCTATCGTTACAGTCGGAACTGTTGCATCCTTTGTTATCGTATTGGTTGTAGATGTTGTTTCGTTACCTGCAGCATCTGTTATAACTGCTGTAAAAGCTAAGGTTCCGTCCGCTAGTCCGGTTGTATCTATGGTCCCTGAAAAGTTTGACCCATCACAAGTCATTCCTACTTGTGAAGCAGCACTCACTCCATCTACTTGAATATCTACAATCAGAGTATTCTCATCACAAGTACCGTCTACAGCAAAAGTCGCAGAGTCATTTCCTGCAGTAATCGTGCTTAAGTCTGCGGGTGTTGTTAAAGCTACGTTCGGAGCAACAGTATCTTTTGTGAGGTTTATTATACTTGATGTTCCCGTATTAAGGGCTAGGTCTTGAATACTGGCTTGAATAGTGTGAGCGCCTTCAGCTAATCCAGTAGTATCAATTGTACCAGCATAAGTAGTTCCATTACAGGTAAACCCAACTGGCGAAGCTGCAGCACCACCATCAACTTCAATTGTTACTGTTTGAGAAGCTTCACTACAGTTTCCAGAGATCGCAAAAGTTGCTGAGTCATTGGCGATATTTATATAGCTACTATCAACGGGGGAAGCTATAGAAACTGTTGGGTCGACGAGATCTTTTGTGACATTATTTGCAGCGGTAGTTGTTTCATTTCCAGCAGTATCGGAAATAATGGCAGTAAATGCATAAGTTCCATCCGCTAAACCTGTAGTATCAATTGTTCCCGTAAAAACAGTACCATTACAAGTAAATCCCACTTGCGATGTTGCTGCTACACCATCAATTTCAATGGCAACAACTTCTCCGGCTTCATCACAGGTACCGTCTACCGCAAAAGTGGCAGAATCATTACCTGCCGTAATACCGGAAGCATCTGCTGGGTTAACGAGTGCAATTGTAGGTGCAATAGTATCTTTTGTAAGATTGATTCCCGTACTGGTGACTGAGTTTCCACCAACGTCTTCTAAGACAGCAGTCATAACTCTAGTTCCTTGGGCCAGACCAGTGGTGTCTACAGTTCCCGTGAAGTTTGTTCCATCACAAACTAGATCGACCGGAGAACCGGCATTGACTCCATCAAACTGAATAACAATAGTTTGGCCAGACTCATTACAGGTACCAGTAACTGCAAATGTAGCAGAATCATTAGCAATATTTATATAGCTGCTGTCTATCGGAGAAGTGATAGCAACTGAAGGGGGAGTTGTGTCTACAAATACATTAGGCATTGCAGGTGGAGTAAAGGTTAAGTCTAAATTTTGGAGGAGCGCATTTTGAATGGTACCTCCATTTAAGTCTAAGGGTGAAACCAAAGTGATCCCATCTGAATCGTCAATACCGGCTTCTACTACATATCTAAAAGTTAAAGCCGAAGTTCCTGTTCCAGAAATATAGTCAGCGTATTTAGTCGTAGCTCCAATTGTAATTTGTAATCGAGGAGTTCCCGTAACGTCTACGGCTTCAGATATATTTGCTACAAAATCTAGGTTTTCTGTTTCGATATAAGTGTCATCACTTGGAGGAGTGATGGAAGTAATCTCAACATCATTAACATTGACTGTTACGCCTGTTAATACGGGGATAAATGCTGACATGTCTAATCCAGCCGGAGAACTTGAGCCATCTAAAATTGTTCCCCCGTTGAGCTCAATTGAATTATTAGCAATTCCAATCCCATCTACATCAGAGTCTGCTCCCTGAATAGTGTAACGAAATAATAAGTTCTGGCTGGCAGAGCCGGAAACATAATCTGCATAAACAGTACTGCCTCCCATATCCAGTGCAATCCTGGGAGTTCCCGTGACGTTGACAATCTTCGAGAATCCGATTGTGAAGTCGAGATCTTGAGCTGTGACATACATCGCATCTGATGGAGGAGTAACAGATACGATTGAGGCTGGGGCGGCATCTACCAAAACTCCGGTTAATGTTAATGCAGAAACTGCGGTAGTCATGTCTAATTCTGCTGCGACAGAATTATCTCCAATTATAGTTCCACTATTTAGATCGAGCGTTGTCGCGATTTCAATTCCATCTAGGTCTAGTTCGTTAGCTGCTACCAAATGGCGAAAGACTAAACTGTCCGAACCAGTTCCAGAAATATAATTAGCATAGACAGGTCCCGAGGAGAGATTAATTTGAAGTCTTGGAGTTCCTGTGACATCTACCACTTTGTCAAAATTGAGAGTAAAGAACATTTCTTCGCCAAGAGTATAAGTATTGTTTAGAGGAGGGATAATATTATCAACTGTAGGTCTTCCAGCATTGACTAAAACATTCGGCATAAGCGGAGGGGCAAGGTTTAAATCAGCATCTACCGATGTGCTATCTCTTAAAGTTCCTCCATTAAGGTCAATTGTATCTGCAACGCTAATTCCGTTGTCATCATCATCGCCTTCTTGAGTAAGATATCGAAAGAGTAAGTTTGCACTCCCGCTGCCTGAAACGTAGGAAAAATAGCGAAGCTGACTTCCAATTGTTACACCGACTTGAGGGGCACCAGTAACATCAATCGCTTCAGTGAAATTTAGAGTTAGATCAAGAAACTCGGCGGCAAAATAGGTATTATTGTTTGGCTGAATTAGGCCTGTAACATAAGGAGTATCTCCATCTACAAAAGTAGTTACCATGGGAAAGGGAATAAAAGTAAGAGCAGCTGGATTGCCATTAATGTCTGCAATACTCCCTCCATTGAGCTCTAAGGGGGAGGTAAGATTAATTCCATCTAGGTCAACATCAGTTCCTTGAACGGTATATCTAAAAATAACTGTAGATGTACCTGCTCCTGATGCGTACTCTGCATAGCGTGTGACTCCTCCTATATCTAGGGAAAGCCTAGGACTCCCAGTTATTTGAACCATATCATCAAAAACTGCTATAAAGCTTAATTGCTGATTGAGGTAATAAGTGTCAGGGTTTGGAGGGGTAATAAGAGTAATACTGGGAGCCGTTGTGTCGACTTTGAGATTTGGTGTACTCAGTGATGCAAAATTAGTTTCTGCATTTGTCAGCTGTCCATTGCTAGAAAACTGAATTGAGCCTCCATTGAGATTTATTGAACTATCAATCTCAATTCCGTTGTTGTCATTGTCTCCCGCTACTACGGTATAGCGAAAGGTTAGATTTGAAGTACCACTTCCTGTTAGGTAAGTTGCACTTACAGTACTGCCTCCAATATTTATATCAACGGTGGGGGTTCCGCTTACGGTAAGAATATGAGAGTGAGCAAGAACAAAATCTATATTATTATCTTCTAGAAAAGTATTATTAGTAGGGGGAACTAAGACAAATATATTTTCAACCAACTGATGATTGTTAAAAAGGCCTCCGCCTCCACCATCTTCACCTCCGCCACTATCAAAACATGACGTGAAAAAGATAGACATGAATATTGATAAGATAATCAATTTACGCAATTCTAAATGTCCCCCATGTTCTTATCGGCAAAAGCCTCCTAACTATTATAAATCACTGAAAAAAAATAATTTCCGAGTACTAAATTTCGGGAGGTTAGAGCAGGAATTTTCTCTCCTTATAATATATACGTAGAATATTGCAAAAAATAACTGTCAATTTTGGAGGGATTCTAAGGTGTCCCCCACTTATTCTTAAGATAAGTTTCTACTTTTTCACGATCAGAAGTTGATAGTTGATTATCAAAAATCAAGAACTCAGCGATATAACCATTAAATTGATCACCACTTGTTTGATCATCTCCCAAAACATAGGCTCCAGCTCCGGTAAATGCGGTTGATTTCCCTTGCCAGTTTTGGTTATTAGAATAAATGACTTGCCCATTTTCCCAGAGGTCTGTATGAGTCCCAGTATCGTAGGCAGTCCATAAGTTAAAAGTCGTATCATCGAGATTATGATTTGTATTTGCCTCGTTCATACCATAAGTAAAAAAGAATCCACGATGGTCATTTTGGTTTCCGTTGTCAGAGTAAAATTCGAAAAGACATTTTCTAGGATTGTTAGCATCCATTTTTGCAACGATAAAAACAGTTAATCCATTATTGCTGACTCGAGTAAATGTTCCCTCTAGTGATCTCGTTAAGGCATCAAATCGAACTGCTGGAAGTCCGTTGAATACATCTTCTTCGTAGATTGGTTGCTCATCTGGATCAGATTCAGTCGCGGCACTTGCAGCTCCACTTAAATCTTCCCAGCTTGCAATCTTATCACCATCTGTTGGCTCAGTTCCACCATTGGTAATACTCGTCGCACTTAACCAAGCAATTGGACTTAGTGAAGCGATGTCAAAAATCTCAGCCGTCTCAACATCCGACCATGGACCAAGTAAACCATTATTAGCCGCCACTCTAAATTCATAAGTTGTTCCCTCGATAAGTCCTGAAACTGAAGTGGAATTCGAACTAGGATTTGGACTTAGGTTGGTCCAATCTATACTTCCTTGTTCTCTGTATTGAACAGCGTATGACGAAATAGTCGTCCCGTTATCGTTTGGAACGCTCCAAGAAAGAGCAAGAGTTGTATTACTTGTTGTCGGAGCGGTGGATAGATTAGCCACTTGATCGGGAGCTGTAATTCCAGAACTCGTATTAACAATCACTGATGCCATCGAGTCTAAAAAACTAGAGACATCTAAATTAGCATTAGCACTATCTGATACTGCTTGAATACTTCCACCGTTAAGTTGAATTGAATTTGAAGCAAGTGCTATCCCATCGGAATCATCATCTCCCGCTTGAATGGTGTAAGAAAAAATAACTGAAGAGCTACCATCACCTGACGAATAATTTGCAAATGTCGTACTAGAGCCAACTGTTAACGCAAGCCTTGGATTTCCTGTTATATTTACGTCTGCTTCATAATTGACTTGAAAAAGAAGTTCAGCTCCTTCTGCATAGGTCCCATTGAATGGCTCTATAAAGTTAGTAATCTCTGGTCCAGGAAGGGCAGTATCTACAATTATTCCTGACGAATCTTTAAGACTGAAGCTTTGTGAAGCGGCTTGAACTTCACCTTGGTAGGTGTAATCCAGAGAACCGCCGTTAAGATCAATTTGGCTATTTATTTCAATTCCATCTAAGTCTTGATCAGATGACTGGACAGTATAGCGAAAAACAATTGTACGTGAATCGTCACCGGTTAAATAATCTGCATATTTAGTTGTGCTACCAATAGTGAGAGTTAAGCGAGGTGCTCCTGAAACAGATATAATTTGAGAATGATCAAGGCTAATATCAATATTCTCACCATCACTATAAGTTTTACCAGTCGGTAGATCGAGTACAAAAACATTTGAGATAGTTTTTGATTGAAAAAGTTCTCCACCAGAACCTTCCGATCCACTCCCTCCCGAGCAAGATAGGAAGATAATCATACAGAGAATGTGGATCAATAAGTTTCTCATACTATTCTTGTCGGACTCCTTTGGAAATAGTTTAACACATTAAAATTATGCAATTATTAAGATATTCTTTACCTAATTGATTTCAAGTGTTTACAAGGGTCTAGCTCAAATTGGTATTTTTTTTTCTTCTGAAGTGCCTATTTTTATTGTCGCTTTATGAGTCATTTTAAAATCGTCTAAAACTGATACACCCTCAGTCAATATTTCAATTTCTTAGATAATTTTTTATTTTTTTTTTAAGATATGAATTGAAACCAAGCCCCCCCTTTATGCAAAAATTCTAAATTCCAGGAGAACTTCAATGAAAGTGAACAGAGTGCTTGCAATGGCGTTGGTGGCTCAATTTGCGACTTCAGCAATGGCCCAAGATGAAATGAGAAGGCGAGGTCGTCAAGGTGGTATAAGCGGTCATATTATTACAGACTCAAGTGAAGCCTTAGAAAGAAGAGGACAAGAGGATCGTCTTAATTGTGACGAGTTTAATAGTGGAAGTAGGCGTGGAAATAGGGACCAGACAAGAGAACTTCAAGCTCAATTCTGTGAGTATATGTCCAATAAGATTTCACTTGAAGATAGTTGGATTGATTTAGATATTGCCGAACAAGATTTGGAAGGAGCGCAACGAGCGTTAAGAGCGGAAAGGGAGAACAAAAGGGTCGCGCAAAGTGATAAAGCTGCCGCTCAAAGAGTCATCACGGCCCTTAACAGATCTATTCCTGAATTGATTTCTCAAAAGCAATCTCAAGAAGCAAATAAGTCGAATCTTCAAACTCAAATAGCATCTATCAATTCAAATATAGCAGCGAAGCAAGGTGAAATCGTACCACTTCAACGAAGTTATAATCAAAAGCTTGCAGCACAAAATAATTATCTAAGTGGTACTTTCCAGGCGACAAAAACTCAATATGAAAGAGTTGTTTCCCAAAGAGATCGAAAAAATGAGCAACTCAGACAGGTCCAAGCCACCGCGAGACAAAAAACAAGTGAGCTCAGTGCTATAAATAGAGCCCTACCAGGATTAAACTCGACTGTGACCAGAGCAGAGTCATCTTTCACAGCTCAAATAAATGCAACGAGAAGAAGAATAGAAAGAGGAAGCCTTGAAAATCAAAGAGGCTGGACAATGCTAGAGAATAGTTCTCGTCAGATGATGACCGAGATGAAAACGATGGCCCAAGGAGTTTCATCCGCAAGTGCAACGGCTGCTCCTCCACGAAACCGAGGAGAAATGATTCGCAGAAGACTCAATCAAAATTCAACGCCAAGTTTTTTTAGATATAGAAATAGTTCAAGAACTCGAGTTGAGGTCTATGAAAGAAGTCAGTCCTCTGCTTATGCAGCAGCGAGAAGAGTATTAAGAAGGACCCTCGATATAGATGCAGATCATGTTCAAAGACTGGAAGCAAAGATGGTGGCAGTTGTATTAGCTGAAAAAGCAGTGGCTGAAAAAGAGGCAGAAAAAGTGGCAACCCAAGAAGCCCTAAATAATGCCAATACTCAAGTGTCTACACTTCCTGGAGAGATTGCAACATTGAACTCCAGAATTACAAGCCTAACACCTAATTTTAATTCTCAAAAATCTCATTATGAAGGTTTAGTCTCTCAGGCAAATACAGCAAAAGCCAGACTTGATAGAGCGAATGCTCAGCTAGGAACATTAAGGTCTAATTTATCAACGGCAACAAGAAATTTAAATCAGGCTAATGCAAATATCACTAGGATCTCAGGAGAAATAACTGCTCAACAAAATCAAAAAGCTCAGGCAGAAGCAAATAAAGCTGAGGCTCAAGCTAGGGAGAACGCAAGCACTGGACGGATTGCTACTAAAGAAAGTGCTGTCACTGCAATTGAAAGAAGAATGCAAACTCTTAGCAATTCTAGTTCAAGGCTAATAGAAGAGCTTCGAGATGGCTCAGTTGTAGAAACTTACGATAGGAACCTAGGAGTTGCCGCAACTCATATTTTTGTAGGAGCTTTTCCCAATGCCCTAAATTTTAATGATGCAAGGTTTAGTGAAGAGGATAGAGAATTTAGAGGGCGCCACAGATATCGAGGAAGGAACTTCAGAGACGCGCGCTATGGAAATAGTATTCGTGCAACTTATGAACGGGCCAAAAGAAATGGAGAGAGAATCTTTCTTTGGGGAGATCTAAGTGATTCCTATTCAGTTTCAAGACTTGCAGATGAAACAGGTGTTTATGCAACTTATTATCCTAGAAATAATAGAAGAGGATTAGTCGACATCGTAGTTGAAACTCAAAGCTCAAATCGAGCCTTGGTTTTAAGCCATGATAAAGAAGAAAGACTCACTTTTCTTGAAGTAGACCCCACAATTGCGGTTCCAGTAATAAAAGCTGAGCGGATTGACAGGTGGGGGCGAACAATTGATCGAGATCATGTTGTTATGAGTGCTTCATTAAAAGATTCTGGAGCAGTTGTCTTTACCTCCGCAATGAGCATTAGTGATATAGGTACAGTGAGACTTCAGAGAATCTTAGATAAGGTGAATAGCGCACCTGAAGGAGACTTTGCCATTGAGCGAACTGATATGAGTACAGGTCCAGCCCTTCCAGGGCAAATCGTAAATGATGCGACAGTAACTGCAACCGGAGAAAATACTATCAATGATAGACAAAATCCAGTCGTGGAAAAGTCGCTTCCTGTTAGCATTGGTGCGGGAAGAATAGTAAAAGATATTCAGGTAAAGATTAAAATGTCTTATTCCTACTTGGGAGATATCTCAATTAAGCTGAAAAGCCCGCAAGGACACGTGATTATTTTAAGAGATCGCGAGGGACGATCAGCTAGGGAAATGGATAATACTTATACTATTTCCACTCAGGATCTAGCTTTAACCACCTCAGATAATATCGATACGAGAGCTCTACCATCGACTAGAGATATATCTAGAGAGTATACAGCTGGACAGGCCACTGATGGGGAATGGACTGTCATTGTTGAAGATGTACTACCCACTCATGGAGATACTGGGAGTATTGATTTGATTGAACTAAAAGTTATTGCTGAATAAAATATGAGGGCCTTCACACTAGAAGGCCCTTAACTCTTCCAAAATATTGAATCTATGTAAAAAAGCCTCATGTACTTGAATCCTGTCTAAAAAGAGGATAATGAGATTCTATGCGAATTTTATTGTTATTTTGGCTGTTACTTTCAACTTCAGTTGTTCTGGCTTGGCCGCGGTACAATAATCCCCACAATTTTGTGAACAATCTAGTCACGCATTTTGATTCGCTTCCATCAAGTGGAGAGATCGATCAAAATTTTATAGCCTGGCCAGGTAATCACTGGCCGCACAATCAAAGTGGGATTGCTCACCGATGGAGCTCAGGAGATCCACAGAATTTTCGTTATAAACTACTAGATGCCTCGGAATTGAGAGATCTACCGGCCCATAAACGAGCAGAACTTTCTCCAGCTGAGAAATATGATATCTATATGGGGCGCTATGATTATCCCACGGTTAGGCGAGAATGGAGAGATTATTCTCCCAATGACACTACCTGGTTTGGTATTTGTCATGGAGTTGCACCAGCTTCTCTGAATCATCCTGAGCCTCTAAATACAACGGTCATAAATAGAGATGGAGTTAAAATTGACTTCTACTCCAGTGACGTCAAAGCGCTCTTAGCTTATCAATATGCAAAAGTTTGGAGGGCATCCACTAAGCAATTGGGACGAAGATGCTATGAGGGCGATTGGGACAATATTCCCAGGCGTAGGCAAAGAGACTGTGCTGATGTTGATCCCGCGGCATTTCACCTCGTGTTTACAAATCTCATAGGACTTCGAAAGCAAAGCTTTATTGCCGATATAGACCCTCTTTTTGAAGTTTGGAATCATGTACCAAGATCTTATTCGTATGATATCTATGAAGAGTATGAAACCCGTGAAAATGCGACTAGAGGTACGGTTAGAGTCCTATGGGTTGGAGCTGTTTTAAATTTTGCTGCTGCGATTGCCCCAACTACTGATCCAGTCATCGGAACTGAACGTGGTTACTATGTCGATCAAAATTACTCATATTTATTGGACTTGGATCGCCACGGCAATATCATAGGTGGTAAATGGCTAGACAATAGAAAGCCTGATTTCGTTTGGACCCAAAACTCCTTGAATTTTCGAGGTTATTGGAATGGATTGAATCAAATCTATCGACCAAGAACATCTTTGTAGTTTTTACCCACTTTGTCCTTCATCCTTCTTTTGATTTCCAAAAAAGTGTACAACCTTGAACTAGTATAAGCATAATTTTAGGAGAATACATGAAATTGTCAGCGATTCGAGGGGTGCTCGCTTCTGCATTAATTGGTTTTTCGTCTTTTAGCTCTTTTGCAAACGAATTGACCTTAGAACAGCTAAGAAGTGAAGTTTTAAATGAAAATCTTGATATCAAAATTCAATACGAAAAATACTATCAGGCTAATCACAATGTCGGTGTGAAATTAGGAGAGTTCCTCCCGAGTTTAAACCTCCAACTTATCTATTATAACAGTACCGTTGGTCTACTTTATTCGGTCGTGCCGACTCCATCAGATTGGTTTACCTATGAAGCTAGTCAAGAGTTGGCAGTAGCTGAACGCTACACCACCGAAGCCATCAAGCTTAATATTCTGAGAGATCTGACTGCTAATTATATAAGTATTAAACATCAAGAGATAATGCTTGAGTCATATAAAGAGGAAGAAGAACTATTAAATGCACTATATTCTCGAGCTGTCGATATGGAAACACTTGGAGCTGGTAGTGCTACGGATACGTTTACTGCGAGAAGAGCACTACTTCAACATCAGAACGACATCCTTGCCCTCGACTCTATCATAGACATCAACTTAGAAGCCATGAGTTTATCTCTCAATAGAATGCCAGGGGAGAGAGTTGTTTTAGCAGATTATGTTCCCCAGTCAGTAGATGAGATTCCTTCAAATATTGACGATGCAATCGCGCAAGCACTTGCAAATTCACCCGAATTGAAAGCAAACTTTTTTATGCAACAAGCTGCTCAATATATGACTTCTTCAGCTAGATGGTCATTTGTGAGTTTTAGTGGAATAGGATTTGGATATCCTGCCAGTATCAGCCTAGAAAGAGCAAGATTGAGAGAAATTCAATTGGAAGGAGAAAAACTTAGAACAAGTATCGGAAACCAATTAAATCTTGCTTACACTACAATCGCGAACTTAGATCAAAGAATAGCTAATCAAGTTGAGATTATTCAAGCTGCGCAAATTGAAGCTTCTAGAACGCAAGAATTATATGAATTGAGCCAAGCAAGTCTAGAAGAGTTAACAGAGGCTAAAAGGGCTGTTTTACAAGAACAAAGAGATCTCGCTACTCTTAAAATGGAAAAAGAGATTGAAATCGCTGAAATAAAAAGGCTTGTTGGGCAAGATACGGCTGGAGGAGAATTATCTGCCGAAGATTTAGAGAGTATCCAACTTGCTGCCAGAGTAGATGGGTCTTGGAGAGGAAATAGAGTTATCGCAGACCTAGAGATTTCTGATTCGCTTGCAAATGAAGTGGTGAGTATCAATTATGGTGGAGATATCTTTAACTATAGAATTCTCAACACTACGGGAAATCTTTCACTTCAAACAAGAGTAAGAGGTCGCTCGGGAAGACAAACAATTACTGCACTGGTTGTGTTTAGAAGTGGTCAAACTTTAGAACTCATAACAGATGTAAACTTATAAGGTAGAGTGAAATGAAGAAATTAATTTCATCAATTCTCTTTTTGGCTTTCGCTCTACCAAGCTTTGGAAGCGAGTACGCCTTAAGAATATTTGATAAAACAAACGAAGTTTTGGAGCAAAAAGAAACAGCGCTTAATCTTGAGCAAGTCAAAGAACTTGCAGCAGGAGAAAACGTTGACGTGCAAATTGCCTATGAAAGACTCTATCAAGCCCAAAGTAAAATTGCGCTTGCTCGAGCAAATTTTTTCCCATACGGGCTGGGTGATGTCGGTATCATATATTTTACCAACTCTTTTACAAATTTAATTTTGGTCGAACTTGTGACTTCAATTCCCTCAAAATGGTTTGCCGTAGCAAGTGCCAGACATCAGAGAAATGCTGAGTCTTGGAGTTTAAAAGCTCTCAGAGAAAACATTAGAAACCAATCAGCACTTCTTTACTATAATATACTTAAAGAAGAGAGTATGTTGAAACTTGCCCGTTTTGAACTCAACCTTATGGAAGAATTATTACAAGCGAGAACGACAGAAGCAGAAGTTGGTGTGAGGTCAGCAGAGGAACTTTCGAGTCTGAGATTTCGTATTCTAAATTTGCGAGATGAGTATTTGAAATTTGAAGGATATTTAGCTGAAGAAAAGACAGCCATGAAGATCCTCCTCAATATGCCCTATTATGAAAATTTAGAGCTTCAACCTGAGGCAAGTTTTCTAAGTGCCGAGGACTATAACCTGAATACTGAAAGCTTAGCTTTAATGGCTCAACAGAGATCTTATGAGGTTAAAGCGGCGGAGCAAACGGTTTATGCTGCTTACGACTCTAGAAGATCTGCTCAGTGGTCAATTTTAAGTTTTTCTGGAATAGGTTTTGGATACCTGTCTAATGTGAGAATGGAGCGATCGAGAGCAAGAGATGCAGAACTTAGGCTCGAGGCTGTTCGTACAACAGTTTACAATAACGCTTATACGAGAAAAAGTATGCTAGAAAATTCCGTAGACTTCTTTTTGGCGGAAAAAAACATAAGTGATACCACTGAGAGCTTTGTTCGTGGACAGTTGGCTGAGTTTTCAAATGGAACACTCCCTGTTGGGGAGTTGATTGAAAGTGAACTTTACTATTTAAGAGATTTTAGAAATATGCTTCGTGCCCACTATAATTCACTCGTGAGGCTTGATGATCTAGAACGAATTGTTCTTGGAAATATAAGCACCAGTGAGCTTGTTTCTCGTGATGACTTCTCTATTACGGCTGAATATGTGGGGAGTAGAATCCATTTTAAGTTTACTGACCCAAATAATAGAATGGGAGAAGTTGAAAGTGCTACTTATAGTTTTTTAAATCAAAGGCAAGCACCGATTAAGAGTTTTAGAAAATCAGAAAACTTTAGCGCTCGAGTAAGAGCAAGAAGAATTAATTTCCCTGCGCAGATTGAAATTAAAGTCGTTATGCACAGTGGAGAAGTTTTAAAGAAAAGAATAACAGTAACTGAATAATAAAGGTAATAGGAGTAAGATATGTTTAACCTAAGGAAATTTGCATTGGCTCAGGTAGCGATAGCAACTATTGCATTCGCAGGAGAGGGGCCTCTAGAAGACGGTACTGATGTTTGTGGAGTCCCAGTATGTCAAATTGATGTCACTCTGGAGGCTCTGGGAGAGCTGAACGAAAACCAACGATATAATTATACGAATGGTTTAGTAACAACTTACAAAGAATCAACTGACATAAAAATTCTAAACAATCTTGTGGCTTCGGCGGCAGAGTTTAAGGCACTAAGCCAAGAGGCAGGAGATTCTGATTGGGTTATTAGAGAGGCAAGTACATTGTTGAATAACTCAGTTTTCAATTTAGCTAAGTACTCTGAGATTGACGCTGCAAATTTACTGCGCTTGTTCGCTCAATTGGATAACCAAACGAAGAGATATGAAGTCATAACTTATTGGGCCAGTACACTTTCAGAAGTTGAGAATCTTAATGATTTATCTGAACTTGTTTTATTTGCTCAAAATGCAGCTGCCATTTCATCGAGTGCAGGCGATGAAGCTTGGGTTGTGAGAGCTATCAACTCCCTTGCTTCTGATATTACAGTAAAACTGACGAATCTAGATCCAGCTCATGAGGGTGTCTACTCGGTTCAAATTGATAGTGCGCCAGCAAGACAATTCGGTTTTGATAAAATTGTTGTTCTAGATTCAACCTCAGAAGAAAATCTCGTCGTTAGGTTTATAAATTCAGCTTATAATAGAGTGGCATTTGAATACTCAAGCACAACCTTGGTTGGGAATGTTATTTCAGGAAAAAGGATATCAAATGGATCTCTTAGTTCAGAGATGAGTTTAACATTTGATAGAGCGACAGGGGCAGTATCTGGAACAATTCAAACTACTCTTGCTCAGGAAATTACATTTAGCGGAAAACAGACTTTCTCTGCGAGTAACGTCTTTAGAGGTGAAGTTGCCACAGAGCTTGATGACAATTCAGTGATTGGTTCTATGAGAGGTTCAATATTTGGAATTCCTGGTACACTCTCAGTACAGAGCTTTCTTCCAGGTGTATATTCAGTGAATTTTTCTGCTGACAATGGTTTTATTGTTTTAGATTTTGTAGGAAAATTCTTTAAGAAAAACGGAGTTCTTGCAGTGACTTCACAGAATAAGGTAAAACTTCTGCTCGCTCAAAGAGTAGTGGATGGACAAGTTAAGTGGGTTGGGAATACGTTTTCAATTACTAATGGTGGTGTTACAACTGCAGAATTTGACTCTAACTAGTTGATAATTCAATCGTATATTTCAAGGCTTCCTCCTGAGAGGAGGCCTTTTTTTTGTAAAAATTACAAGTAGTTAAGGTTTAACTTAGGTATTATGCACTGCGGTAGTATGATGCACCAAAGGGTATTTATGAGTTTAGCACATGAATTAGATTTTCTTGCCTCTGAGGTCGTTCGTAATATGGACTTTGTTTTAAGAAACCAGTCTGAAAGGACATATCTTATCACCGCCGATTACGCTAAAGAGCCACTCAAGGCAAGTGCTGTTTATTTAGCTCGTGAATTGAATAAGACCTATGGGCATAATATTTTAGTGTTGGATTTCAATCCTGCACAAAGTGATTCGTCAGCTGATTATACCAATATTTCGACTTTAGACTTTTTACCTTCTCAACCAAACGAGCAGGAGCGAGAGTTAAAAATTTATCAGAATGAGTGTCTCAAACATTATGATTTTATCTTTGCGCTCCCTCATGTGAAGCTGCAAACAGAAAAATCGAGTTTGCCTTTATTAGATCTAGAAGCGGCTTTTATTCTGAGATCAAAGTCTTCTCTTTTACCTACATCTAAAAAAATTTTGACTCATATGATTCAAGATGCTCAGCTTAAAATTGCCGGGATTGTCGCTATCGGAGGGAAGGCATAATGAGAACTGAAGCAAATGAAAAAATACTTGTAAAAGATTTATTACTTATTCTAAAAAAATATTTTGTTTCGATCGTTCTTATCTTTATTTTTGTCTTAGGGTTTTCTTTTTCTTTAACTCAATTCTTAACTAAGAAGTATAAGTCTGAATTTGAAATCAATGTCTACTCTAAATACTTCAAAAATCCACTTATCTCTGAAATCATTCCTGGAGTTTATAATATTCCTGAGATGCGCTTTACTATAGACTCAATGGTCAAAGAAGCGATCAATGATGACTTTATTGATGAGGTGGCAAAAGAGTACAACTTTTATAGTCTCGATACAGATGAACTAACACTTGCTAAAAATAGACAGCTACTTCGTGATCGCTTCTCAGCGTTTTCTACAGGAGGTCAAAGTTATAAAATAACTTTTACTGATTCTGATCCTTATGTCGCTAAAAAAATTGCTGAAAAAACTTTAGCTAAAGTAAAATCCCAGTTTGTAGATAGTAGAATTGCAACAATTGAGATGGTTAAACAAATGATGCTCTCAAGGCTTCAAGCTTTTAGTGCCTCTCAGAATATTTCAACTAAAGGGTCTGAAAAGGCTCTCGCCTCAAAGTCGCCAGATGTTTTAAGAGCAGAGCTTGTGAAAATAGATGCTAATATGTCTGCTCTTTCTAAACAGTATAATAGTTCTCACCCTAAGCTAAGGGAATTATCGCGACGTAAAAAAACTATAGAATTGTGGTTAGAGGAATTCTCTCAAAGCTCTTTTGCCTCTGAAGAGTTGGTAGCGTTAACGATGCCTTCGGAGAAGGTGATTAGTGAGCAGATTACAAGTAAGTTTTATACAAAATATCATGATTTTACGATGGCGCTAGATATTGAAAAGAGATCACTTGAGTCCTATATTGGAGTGACTCAAAGGCCTTATCTTCCCACTAGTCCAATCTGGCCAAAGAAAAGGTTATTCGCAGCCGTTGGCTTTCTTCTAGCTTTAGTATTTTCATTTATCTATGTTTTTATCAAGGAAGTGCTCATCCCCGGACGAGGAGAATTATTACTTTCAGAAGCTCGTGAATTGAATACTCTCTATTTAGGAGAAATAAGTGTAAAAATGATGAATTCGAGCCAAGATAAAGATGAATCTCACATGGGCGAAAAAATAACTTAGTTTTTATGGATCAGTTAAGTGAATTTATCATTGAGATACAACAAATATTCCTAGGCTTAGTGATCCTGGGTTTTTCAATTTCAATTTATCATGAAAGAGATTTGATAAGGTCTAAAATCTCATCTAGCTCTAAGCAGTTTTTGGGACTTATTCTAGTCTGCTGCTCAGTTGGTCTCACAGCTAATTTTGTCGAAGGTCTAGGACAAGCTGGGGTTCTCTATGCCATAGAATTTGCTTTATTAATTACGATGTCATTATTAGGACCAAAATACGCAGTTAGCCTTTTCATCTATATGCTACTATCACGTCCCTGGGAGGTATTGGATAACGCTCTCGTCGAGACAATGCCACGTGATTTGTTTTATCTGACGATCGTAGTTATTTTTGGTTATAAACTCATCAAAAAAGATTTATCTTTTAGGTTTAATTTGGGATCGGTCATTATTGGATTTCTAACAGCTTGGGTGTTTCTTTCGGCGTTTTTTAGTTCAAATCAGGCTTTGGCCATATCAAAGTTTGGTGAAATTTTTATGAAAGGAGTCATTGTATTCTTTCTTATTCAAAATGGATTTGAAAAAGGAAAGGATCTCGTTGTGGCTAAGATGACTGTTATTCTCGCCATATGCGAGAAAAGCGCGATCAGCTTCTACCAAGGTCATCTAAATAGCCTTAACTCTTTAGCGATGGAAGGTGACCAGTTTCAAAGACTTGAAAGTGTAGGGATACTCTCTAATTCCAATGATATTGCGGCTATTTTTATACTTGCTCTTCCGTTCATTTTATTCTTTGTTCTTAAGTCAAAACTCAAACCCTTTAATTGGATTCTAACTGTGATTGCTGGTGGTATAATGAGCTATCTTGTTTGGAAATCTCAGTCTAGAGGGGCCATGTTAGCTCTCGTCTTTACGGGGGCGAGTTATTTCTTTTTACAAATAAAAAGCCGTAAGGCTGTCGTAAACTTAGTAGCCTCAGCGATCATTTTATCGTTTGGATCTTTTGCACTTATGAAAAGGGAAGCTGCAGACTTGGAGGGCTCTACTAATAATAGAATTATTTTTTGGAAAGCAGGAGCTAATATGGCTGTGAGAAATCCTGTTTTCGGAGTTGGGTTCTGGGGATTTAATGAAAATTTTGCAGGTTATGCTATCGATGGAGATACAGGAACTGAAGGTACTCATATGACAGCCCATTCTTCATGGGTGCAAATCCTTGCAGAGACTGGATTTATGGGACTTTTTTTATTTCTCTTCTTATGGTTATACGCAATGAAAAGAGCATACTCCATTAGGAAGCTTGAGCCTGAATATTTTATGAGTTTGGTTGGTTATGGTGTTACAATTTCATTTCTTTCTCACGCTTACCTTCTTTTTCCTTATATTTTATGCGCACTTGCTATCACCCAGGCGAGCCTAAAAGAAAATAGAATTAAAGATAAAGAAGAGCAAATAGCAAATTTTCTTCCCTGCAGGAGAGTTTATGCTTCTTAGTTTGACCTTGATCTTTATAGGCCTAATTATTTATGCTTATTTTGGTTATCCTCTTTTTATGATTTTGATTTCAGCTTTTGTGAATAAGAATGTGAAAAAAGCCGAAAATTATCCAGCAGTTGCTCTTGTAATAGCGGCATACAACGAAGAAGACGTTATTACGCAAAAGGTGAATCAATCCCTTGCTTTAAATTACCCTGAAGAGAAACTTAAAGTTTATGTTGTTAGTGATGCCTCGTCAGATAAGACGGATGATAAAGTCAGAAGTATTAATTCTCCACGAGTCCAGCTCATTCGAATCGAGGGGAGGCTTGGTAAAACAGAAGCTCGAAATCAGGCGTTAAAAAGAATTACAGAGGAAATTATTGTTTTCTCTGATGCGACAACAGAATATCATCCAAACTCTGTTCGTGAATTAGTAAAAAATTTTTCAGACTCCTCTGTTGGAATGGTATCCGGGCAATTGATCTATAAGGTACCTCAAGGTTCATCCATGGGTTTTGGTCAAAAATTATTTTGGAGATTTGAAAACATAATCAAAACGGCTCAGACAAAACTCGGAACTCTTACTGGCTCGCTAGGATGCATGACGGCTTTTAGAAGAGAGTTGTACACAGATTTGCCACCAAATATTATAGAAGACTTCACTGGACCACTTTTAATGATCCAAAAAGGTTACCGCGTTGTTTATGAAAAAGAAGCGCTCTGCTTTGAAGAGGCTACCATGAAGTCAAAACAAGAGTGGAAAATGAGAGTGCGCGTTATCCGAGGCGGAATGACGGGACTTATTTTTGCCAGGAGTATTCTCAATCCTTTTAAGTTCCCTGGAGTTTCGTTTCAACTCTTAAGTCATAAAGTCTCAAGATGGCTCGTCCCTGTTTTTGCCATTCTTGCCCTATTTTTCAATTTACTAGATGTGATAGTGGAGAGTACGTCTTCGCTTTCTTTTACTTTGTTAGGCCTTCAATGTCTTTTCTACTTAATCGTAGTTTTGAGCTTTATGTTGGAGAAGACTAATGTTAAAGCACCTCTATTGAGAATTTTTCAATACCTTTTTGTTGTAAACTTAGCTTCATTGGTAGCGATTTATAAAATTTTAACCACTGAGTTAGAGGCTACCTGGGAGACAGAGAGAAAAGGGCAAAAGGCATGATCGCGAGTACACTGACCGACAGACAAAAAAGAGAAAGGGACTATTATAACCAGTATGCTGAACTCTCGAAAGACTCTTCTCAAAAGGTAGATATCTCTCCTGTCGTTAATGTTATTGAGGGAAAGGAAACGAGACCATGGAATTCTTACTGGGCGATATATAAATTTGCTATAGATAATTTTAATACGGGTGATAAACTTCTCGATTTTGGAAGTGGCCCTGGGGAAAATGCCTTCCGTCTCGCCACAATAGGGTATTCTGTGGAAGGTTTTGATATTAGTGAGAAGAATATTGAGTTGTCAAAAAAGTTATTCACAGATCAAGGCAAATCAGGAAATTTTCAAGTGAGTTCTGCGGAAACACTTCCTTATCCAGATGAAAATTTTAATATTATTATAGGTATTGATATTCTTCATCATGTAGATATTGAGTTGAGCATAAGGGAGTGTTACCGAGTACTTAAAACTGGAGGTAAAGCTTATTTTAGAGAGCCTGTAGACGTTGGAATCCTCGATCGCATAAGAGAAACAAAAATCGTAAAATTCTTCGCTCCTAAAAACACGTCTTTTGAGCTTCATATTACCGAAGATGAGCGAAAACTAAACTCCACTGACGAAAAGATCATCAATAAGGTCTTTCCTAAAATGAAGAAACATTATTTTTTTCTCTTTGCTAGATTTGATAAATTTTATCGAAGAGGTAGTGATCCTAGACCTTCTGTTCTAGAGAAACTGGATTATTTTCTTTTCAAAACCTTTCCTTTTCTGAAAAAGCTAGGAGGAACGGTCATCTATGAACTCGAAAAATGAAACTTCTCTGGGTGACACCAAAATGGACTCTGCCTGCATCTGATGGCGCAAGAGTTGCAAGTAGGCAATTAATAAAAAGCTTAGTTGCAAAGGGTGTTGAGATCCACTATCTTGCGTTAAGCCATCCTGAAGATACGGAAGACAGAGAGGTCTTAATTGAGGATTTAGGGGTCAAGAGTGCTCATTTTATTAAGAGAAATCTTCCTATTTCACTTATTGAAAAAATCTTTTTTTATGGCCTATCATTTTTATTCACACCTTCAAAACCACTTACTATAGCGAGTTTTTCTAGTTCTCAAATCAAAAAATTTTGTCAAAAACACTTTAAATCAAATCAATTTGATTATGTGGTAGCTGATGGCCTTCATAGTATTGTCCCCTTACTCTCTCTTGATGCTAAACTCATTTATCGATCTCATAATGTTGAGTATGAAATTTGGAAAAAAGCAGCTAGGGAGACTCGTTTCTTCTTGAAAAAAGTTTTTCTTTTAACTCAATTCTATGCGATGAGATCCTTTGAGAGGAAGGTTGTTCATTTTGTAGATCATGTCTTTCCTATATCAGAGGAAGACCGTCTTAAATATACAGAGTATTTAAAGGAAGATGCAAAGTTAATGACACTTCCCTTAGGTTTGAGTTTTAAAAAGGTACAGCCTACAAAGAGTATTGATAAAATTTGTTTGCTTTTTTTGGGGAGACTAGATTGGGCTCCTAATAAAGATGGGCTCATTTGGTTTTTAAAGGAAGTCTGGCCACACCTGTCGCCGCAAAATTTTGAACTTATCATTGTTGGAAGCGGAAACTCTGATTGGGTCAGTACCTATAGTGGTTTGGAGGGGGTAAGTTTTTATGGATTTGTTGAGGATTTAGATTCAATCTATCAAAAAATAGATCTTTCCATTATTCCTATTTTTTATGGCTCTGGTACAAGAATTAAGTTGATTGAGGCAGTATCTAAGGGGATACCGATTCTTTCGACTGGAATGGGTGCTCAAGGATCAAGTCTAATGCCAGGCGAAGAGTATACGCAGGCAGAGACCTCATCTCAATGGGTAGATGCATTGTTAAAATTTGATGCACAGGAGAGTCGTGATCGTGCTAACAAAGCATTTGAGAGACTACAAAGGGAATTTGCTCAAGAGAAATTGGCTCAGAATTTTATTCAAAAACTCTCATAGATTGCATTGGTTTTTTCAATCCAGTTTTTTAAAGAATAATTACTGCTGATCGTCTTAGAGATTTCTTTGATCTCCGTTTGAATATCGGTATACTGATTATTAATAAACTCAACTTTTTGAATAAAATCTTCAGGATTTCCGGGCTTGGCCAGAAAGATGTCATTGTCTAAAAGCTTAGGAAGGCCCCCAACTTGACTCGCTAAAATAGGAAGACCTGAGGCAAGAGCTTCAAGCGCCACTAATGGAAGCCCTTCTCGAAAGGAGGGCATTATTAATAAATGAAAAGGGTAGAGATTCTTTGAGATTTCTAAATCAAATCCATGATAATAAATATTCTGAGAGGATTTAGACGCATTAATGATCAGATGATCTAGATCACCCTGTCCATAGATATGAAAATCAAAATCTTTAAGTTTTGTAGCAATTTCTAATAAAGGAAGGATTCCCTTCTCCTTGGAAAGTCTACCAATGAATACGACTTTGAGCCTTTCCTCTTCAGATTTTTCTCTTTGTTTATACTCTAATAGTTCAGGAATAAAGTTTTCCACAAGAATTTTATGAGGATGCCTGGTGTTTTCAAACATCTCTTCTGATACACAAACGAGTTTATGTATATTCTTAAGTCGCAATTCTTCTATTTTTTCGAGAACTCTAGTCTTTAGAGTGTGAGAGGTCTTACCATGTTGAGTTGCGACTCGATTGGCTTTAAGAAAACTATTGATGA
Source organism: Halobacteriovoraceae bacterium (assembly GCA_002707495.1). Lineage (GTDB taxonomy): Bacteria > Bdellovibrionota > Bacteriovoracia > Bacteriovoracales > Bacteriovoracaceae. The sequence continues at coordinate 63,379 of PAMZ01000009.1, forward strand.
AATTTGCTTTCATGCCATGGGAGTGAACGGTATCGATATTTAAATGATTTATTTTAGAATTAAGTTCTTTGATAAGTTTGTTGTCAAATCGACTTGAAGAATTAATTACAAGGTATTCAATATGAAGTTCGCTAAGCTTTTTTATAAATTCTTCACAAGGTTTAGGGTTTCTCTTTTCCTTAATTAGTAAAATAGGAATTTCCATAGCCTTTGCAGCTCTAAGGACAATCTTTTCAGCTCCTCCGAAAGGACCAGGCGAAAAAAGAAAGACGGCTTTATTTTTCATTGAAATAGCCTTTTTTAAAGGTATATATGAGGAAAATAAAGTAAAGAATAAAAAATCCTCCTCCGCAAACTAGAAACCACCAAAGTGAGGATTGAAAGTTGTTTTTGAGAGACAAACAGATACTTCCTAGAAAGATAGAAAATAACGTAAAAATAGAAAGTTTTTTCAGTGGAAGAGTTTCGACGAATTTCCAATTCATCACTTGGCAAGATCCATAGAGTCCGGCGAATCTGAATAATGCTTTAAAAATAATACTGGTTATCAAAACAATTTTGGCATTGAAAAAGTTAGAGGTCGTAATGATTGCGAGCAGGGAGAGGGGGGAAATGATAAGACTAATATTGAAAATCCATTTTGTTTGTCCGGTTGCCCTTAAAACACTATCGTAGGGAATTATTAAAATAAGATAGCTGAAGGCAAATATCTTAAGAAAAGCGCCAGAGTCAGTATAGGAATCAGTATATAACAACTCGACAATGGGAGTTGCAAAGACAAATAGTCCTACACAGGCAGGAATAAGCAAGAGAGCGCTATCACTTATGGCCTTTTTGAAATATTCGAGTGCCAGCTCTTTTTGGTTGTGATGCTCAGATATTTTGGGAATGAGTACTTTAGTGATAGAAACTTCTAGCATATAGAGAGGTGGAATCATTAAGCAGCCCATTGAATAGAACGCAAAATCGTCTGTTGCTAGATATTTCGCAAGAACAATTTGATCCATTTTATCGACTAAAAAATTGAGTAGACCGGCACTAGCAATAGGCACACAATAATAGAGTACTTCTTTGAGGCTTTTTTTGTCATATCTTAAGAAACTGAACCCCTCGTTTTTGAGGAGTATCATAGTTAATAAAAACTTCAAGGCTACATAAATAAGAAAGGAGAAAAAAATGGTCACTAGCGGCAGCTTAAAGTAGGCCATTGAAACAAAGAGAATAACTTTGATAATCTCCATGAAGGTACCAAATACGCTACCCCATATAGTAGCACCTCTAGCAATAATATATTCCTTATAAAATGAAGAGGGTATCCACAGACAAGCAGATAAAATCAGTATCAAAATATAGTCTATCTCTAACTCAAGAAGTGCCGATAACCAGGACGATAAAGGGAGACAGACAATAACAATTAAAAGCGACAAGAAACAGGAGAGTTGAAAAGCGCTGGTTAGATAGCTGTCTTTTCCTTCTTTTTTTCCGACCCAATAATAAACAGAGTGTAGTGGGCCGCCAGTTAGAAAGAGAAAAGGAAGAAGTCCCAGGTAGAGAAAGAAAATTTTATAAATACCAATATCAGTAGGACTTAAAAGCCTGGTTAAAATGATGGGAAGAAATAGGTTTGCCATTGCTGAAAAGCTTGAAAGAATAAATATCGGCCAATGTCCTTCCTTAAGTTTCGCAATCAAGTTTGAACCTCGTAGCTTTTTAGAACTTTATTAGTCATAGCCTTTGAGGAATACTGAGCCTCAATTAAATCGAAAAAATTTCTCGTCAATTCAGTCCTAGAATTCATGAGCTCTTGTAATTTAGATTCAAAATTCTGAGAATCAAACAATAAGACGCAATTTTTATGATGATTAAATTGTGAATGGCCTGGGATATCATACAAAAGACAAGGCTTGTTTCGTGCTCCAGCTTCTAGAACCGAAATAGGGAGACCCTCGTGAAACGAATGGGAGATATAATAATCTGAAAGATCAATAAGATCATTAATATCATCTCGGTTACCTAGAAATTTTATATGAGAGGGTAGATCGGTTTTACATTTACTTAGATATTGATCATTTCCACTCGGACCGACCAAGAGGAGTTGATGATTTAACTTCCGGTATATCTCGATCATCTCCAACTGTCCTTTTAAGGGAACGACACGTGCAATATACAACGCAACTGGTAATGAAGGAGAAAGACCTAAGTCATCTAGCAATCTTTTTGGTTTTGGGTAGTTTTGTCTTTTATCTATTTCAGTTCCGTTTTCAATTAATTTAACTTTGCCAAACTTAGTAAAAACTTGGTTTTGATAGAATTGCTGAAACTTTGGACTTACCGTGAGTATTCTGTCGGCCATAATACCTAAGATTGCTTCAAAAATTCGAGTCTTAGGCTCCTCTTGAATATGTTCCATGCCGTGTGTTGTGTGGATAAATTTAAACGTTTTTCTGCGTGCTCTATACCTGAGTCTATAAAGAGAAAGATAGAACCCCGGATTGAGATCATGGGTGTGAACAATTTCTGCGTTATCAATAAGAGGTTTAAATTTCTTTAGAAGGCTTAAATCTATTCCTGGCTTTTTTTGAATTTTCTTATGAACTTTAACACCTGCTAATTCAAATTTTTCTACCCATCTTCGATCATGATCATAGACACATAGCTCAACACTATGGCCTTGATTGATTTGCTCTTTCGCTAGTAAAAAGAGGACTTGTTCTAAGCCACCAACTCCCAGGAATTGGCAGATATGTAGAATACGCATAAACTTAGTTTTACCACACTTCTAAGCTGATTTGAGCAAGTTTTATGTATTTGTAAAAAGGTAAGGGGTCGTGAATAATAAGATAATTTAATGTTATAAATAATATTTTAAAGGAATCTATTAGATGAAGTTGCTTACCGCGAGCTTTTTATTTTTGTTATTTTCGTGTGCCTCTGTCACTCCTGTAAGTGAATATGAAACCTTCAATTCTGCTAGAGATGAGTTTCGAAAAAGAAACGCAAAGAGTGAGTTCATTTCAAACTATAATGAAATACCTAAGTTTCCCAAGCTGAGAAGAACAATGGCACCAGGGCATATTTTTTCTTTAAAACACCCCTCTGATGATAAGTTGAAGGGGCGATTTCGAGTGGCTTTCGATGGAACCCTCGTTCTTCCCTATGGGGTCAGGATAAAGGTTAATGGACTAACTTTTGCGCAATTAAGAGCGAAGGTTTTTCAAGCTTACAGTAAGTTCTTTCAAAGAGGAGTGGATAATGTGGAATTTAAGCTTCTCTATCGGGACTACTGGGTTGATGTCAGAGGTTTTGTTAAGAAGTCTGGACGTTATTTAGTGACTCAAACAGAGAGTATAGACAAAGTTATAGATCGAGCAGGCGGATTAAACGGTGATTTAAAATCAGGATTTTATAAAGCTTCGATTCAACAGCAAGACAAGTCCTATGTCATCAGCCTAAACCAGTACTTTCAAAATAATTACTACTCAAATGCATTCGTTTGGACCGGTGGAGATAGTATTTTCGTAGCGGAGCAAGATGAAAATGAAATGTCAGACTCTATCCCAATTGTTTCGGTTCTGGGTGGTGTTAATAGTCCAGGAAAGGTCCTCTATAAGGAGAAAGCGAATCTTTTTTATTACCTAGGAAAGTCTGGCGGTGTCATTCCAAATTTAGCAACTGAAAGAACGCTTATTGTACGCCAAACGAAAGATGGGCTTAAAAAAATCCGTTTTGATTTATCTGATACTGATTCTATACCTCATATCTATCCACAAGATACGATTATTCTTCAAAGTGATGCTAGAAATAGTAAAGATAGGCTTTTTGATCGAAGTATTCAGATCTTAAGTATCATCACATCTATTGCATTAATTCTAGCTATTTAGAAGGCATTGAAGTGGAGACTCATAAACATGATGACTATGTTTTAAGTTTTATAGATTTACCAGAACTGGAAGATCAGTGGGAGAAACATTCAGATTTACTTCCCGAAAACTCAGAGAGATTTGCAGAAAAGCGCAAAAAAGAATTCATAGCCGGAAGGCTTTGTGCACTCAATTCACTTTTTATTTTAAACAATGAATTTAAGACGGCTCCACCGGTGGGAGAAAACCGAGAACCGATTTGGCCTTCTGGAGTTGTTGGGGCGATATCACATACGAGGATTCAAGCAGCGGCTATTACCTCAAATAGTCTTTCTCACTTGGGACTCGATATTGAATCTATAATTGACTCTGAAAGATTTAATAAGATAAGTTCTCAATTTATCGCGGAATCAGAAAGAGCTATCATCGGAGATGATTCCTATAGGGGCACAATCATCTTTAGTGCTAAAGAAAGTTTGTTTAAAGCCCTATACCCTTCTGTTCAAACTTTCTTTGGTTTTTTAGATGCGCAAGTAATTGAAATTACAGAGAGTAGCTTTACAATTAGCTTGTTGCGTAAAGATTCGATTTTTCAGTCATTTAAGACCCCAATATCGGGTCAGTTTTGGGAGAGAAAAGGCGAAATCGTGACCCAGATTTCAATTCCAAAATAGCCAAAAAACTCTGTAAAATTGACAGGATCCACGGCTTTTGTTGCGGTGCACTAGCATTCCCATTAAAATTGCCTAGAAAGTAAGTTTATTAATGGGAATAGTTATGACCATCCACGGGATGTTTGAACAACAGGTTAGAAAGACTCCAAATTCTATTGCTTTAAGAATGGGAGAGTTGACTATGAGTTACCAAGATCTTGAAAAGAGATCAAATCAAGTAGCTCAATTACTAAAAGCCAAAAATCTTAGGCCCCATTCTTTGGTGGGTGTGAGCCTGAAACGTCAATTCGATTTAATTGCAGTTATAATCGGAATTTTAAAAGCTGGGCATGCTTATCTTCCTCTCGATCAGGAATATCCACAAGAAAGATTAAATTTTATGGTAGCTGACTCAAAGCTTGATTGGGTTTTTAGTGAAGGAAATAGCTTTCCCAAAGATAAAAATATTCGCTTGGAAGAGATCGATTCCTATAGCGCAGAAAGTGTATCAAAGAGCGCAGCTCTCGCTTATGTCATATACACCTCTGGGAGTACTGGCAACCCCAAAGGTGTTTGTCTTTCACATTCAGCTTTAAAAAACTTATTAGACTTTCAAAAAACTGAAAACCAAAATTGTTCGACATTACAATTTACACCGATTAGTTTTGATGTACATTTTCAGGAAATTTTTTCAACTCTCACAACTGGTGGAGTTCTTCACTTGATCGACGAAGCGATAAGATTAGATTTTACAAAACTTCTGAAGCTTGTAGATGAAAAAGAAATAGAACGCATCTTTCTACCCTTTGTTGCATTGGATAAACTTGCGCAAGTGAGTCTCAAAAACAAAATCCATCCTAAGAATCTTAAATATGTTATTACTGCAGGTGAACAGTTAAAAATTACGCCAGCTCTACGATCGTTTTTTAAAAAAACCAATGCTCTTTTATATAATCATTACGGTCCTAGTGAAACTCATGTCGTTACTTCAAAAGAGCTTAGGGGAGACCCAGATAATTGGCCAGACTTACCTTCCATTGGATTTTTACTTCCCAATAATAAACTGATTTTAGAGAAGAATATTGATGGTGAAACCGAGCTTATTGTTGGTGGATCTTCTGTCGGAGATGGTTATTTGGGAAGAGAAGATCTCAATGAGCAGAGCTTTTTCATTAAAAATGGAATCAAGTACTATCGCACCGGGGATATCGTCACCTGTAAAAATGGAGAGCTATTCTTCGTAAGAAGAAAAGATAACCAAATTAAAATTAGAGGGTATAGAGTTGAGCTGGGTGAAATTGAATCATCAATTCAGACCCATCTTCCTGAGGCTTTAGTTGCAACTTCTGTTTTAAAAACGGATGACTCAGAGAGCTTTCTCTGTGCTTATATTGAGGGTGATTTTCAAGAAAGAGTGCTAAGAGAGAAATTAGCAAAGTCACTTCCAGACTATATGGTTCCTAGATTTATTGTCAGTTTAGAGAGAATTCCCCTAACACCGTCTGGAAAGATAGATCGAAAAAATCTTCCCTATCCAAGTTTTAAGAGACCTGATCTGATATGTGAATTTAAGTCCCCTGCAACTTCGACTGAGAAGGCAGTAGCTAAGATATGGAAAAATTATTTAGGATTGGAGTCCATAGGCGTCAATGATCCCTTTTTTGATCTAGGGGGAACATCACTTACTGCCATGTCCATTCTAGATGATATTAACCAGCTGAGTGAAAAAAAATTGTCAGTTGTGGATCTTTTTAGTTTAACCACTGTGGCCAAGCAGGCAGAAGCTCTTGATCAAACGATTACTTCAAAGAGAGCTCAATCAAATACTATGTCTAAGAACGCGAACCGTGATATTGCAGTCATTGCAATGAGCGGTGAATTTCCAGGAGCAAATTCAGTTGATGAATTATTGAAAATTCTAGATTTAGAAAAAAATACCATGCAAAGTATTGATCCTAAAAATATTCATCCCATGCATGCAGAACTCGCAAGTTCCTCGAGTTATGTTTTTAAAAAAGGTGAAATTGCTACGGCTAAGTACTTTGATCATCAGTTTTTTGGTTTAACTCCAAGAGAAGCCGAGTTGATGGACCCCCAACAGAGAAAGTTTCTTGAAAACTCATATCAGGCATTAGAAGCTTCCGGTTATCTAGAAGCGATTGGTGATCTTCGTGTCGGAATATTTGCTGGAAGTGCAAATAATACCTATCAAGAGAATTTGAAAGATTATCCTGAGCTGGTTGAGACATTCGGTGATTTTAATGTTATGACTTTAAATGAAAAGGATTACCTCGCCACTAAAGTGGCTTTTAAACTTGGACTTAATGGGCCTGCAGTAAGTTTAAATACAGGATGTTCGACTTCATTAGTGGCAATCATTCAAGCCGTAAACGCCATTCGATTAGGACAAGCTGACATCGCACTTGCTGGGGGTGTCTCAATCAATGGCCAAAGAAATATAGGACACGTGCACCAAAAAGATTCTATTAAGTCCGTAGATGGACTTTGTAGAGCTTTCTCTGAAGATGCCACAGGAACAATGTTCACAGAGGGAGTTGGCGTTGTTGTTTTGAAGGACTTAGTTCAAGCACAAAAAGATGGTGATTATATTTATTCCGTCATCAAAGGTGTTGGGATAAATAATGATGGAGCTGATAAAATGAGTTTTAGTGCTCCAAGTCCTACGGGGCAGGCAAGAGCTATTGTAGACGCTCTCCAAGAAGCAAATATAGATTACAGTCAATTGAGCTTTATTGAGGCTCATGGCACAGGCACTCCTATTGGGGATCCTATTGAAGTTATGGCGCTAGAAAAGGCTTTTAGTGAACTCAATATTAACCCCAAGCATAAGATTATGTTAGGTAGTTTAAAGTCTAATTTAGGACATATGACTGCAGCAGCTGGAGTCGGTGGATTCATTAAGGCGGTTTTAGGCTTAAATCAGAAACGAATTTTTGCTACTTTAAATATTTCAAAAACTAATCCAAATTTAAATATTGAACAAACCCACTTTGAGTTGGCCAGAGAGTCAATTCAGTTAAAGCCTGATGAAACTCATTGTGCAGGAATTTCTTCTTTTGGAATTGGTGGAACTAGTGCTCATGTAGTCATTGAATCGTATCAAAATCCCGCTAATTTAAATCGAGAAAAAGACTCCTTATTTTTATTGTCCGCAAAGAACTCAGAGTCTCTTAAAGAAATGTGTCTTAACTTAGATGAAAAGATTCCTCAATTAGAAAGACCAATTTCTCGCTCCTTATTAAGCAGGAAAAAATATAAGTTTAACGCTGTAAGAACACCCAATAGAAAGAAATGGAGTTATTTTGAAAAGTTGAGCGATGCACAAATTGTCTTCGCCTTTCCAGGTCAAGGCTCTCAATATCTCAATATGGGAAGAGAGCTCAGAGAATGGGATCAAGATTTTTTTGACCTGACCGAAACCTGTTTTGATATCGCTGCGAAATACTTAAAAAAAGATTTAAGGGATGTTTTATACGGAACTGATGGCGATATTATTAACGATACCTACTTTACTCAACCAGCTCTTTTTATATTTGAGTATGGATTAGCACAACTTGCAATGAAAGCGGGACTAAAGCCTCAAATGATGATTGGACACTCAGTAGGAGAGTTTGTCGCTGCTACTTTAAATCAGGTTTTCACACTCGAAGAAGCTATCAGTGCTATCTGCAAAAGAAGTGAATTGATGAGTGCATTACCACCTGGTTCAATGATGAGTGTAGCACTCTCTGAAGAAGAGGTTAGAAAAAGAATGCCAAATGGTGTTGATGTAGCAGCCATCAATACAATGAATTCCACTGTGGTAGCTGGTGAATCTCTAAAGCTTAAAGAATTTGAAGTCAAATTAGAAAAAGATGGAATCGCTTGTAAGCGCCTACATACCTCTCATGCCTTTCATTCACGCATGATGGAAACTATGGTCAATGAATTTAAAGACTATCTTGAGAAAATGAATCTTAAGCCTCCAAGGTCTGCTTTTTTAAGTACCGTTACGGGAAAGATTGAGTGTGAGCTTTTTAGCTCAGCAGACTATTGGGCTCAGCACGTGGTAAAGCCTGTGAGATTTGCGCCCACTGTAAATGAGTATTTAAAGGATTCCTTTTTAAGTAAAAATGCCTTATTTCTTGAACTCGGTCCACGTGAAACCTTGTCAAGCTTAGTTAAAAAATGTGGTCACACTTCTGCAGTCTCTATGAGTGGAAGAGACATAACACAAGAGAAAGATAATTTTATCTTCGGACTTTCCTGTGTTTATGCATTAGGAGGATCTGTTGACTTTGATTCTCTAAAATTGAGTCAAGGCTCAAAAAATAGCCAGGCTGCACTCATGAAATTCAAGCCTTCGTTAAACTGGTTGGATATGAATTTAAAAGAACAAAGCACATTAAATATAAAAGGGAACTCTATTATGAATTCTGACATGCAACTTAAAACCAAAATAGCTCGAATCTTTGAGGATGCTTCTGGCGTAGATATTTTAGAGTTTAGTGATGACACTTGTTTTTTTGAAATGGGGATGGATTCCTTATTTCTGACCCAAGTGGCATTAAAACTGAAGTCTGAGCTTGGAGTCGAAATAAGTTTTAGACAATTGACCGAAGAGCTCTCAGATTTAGAACAACTCTCTTTATTTTTATCAGACAAGGTCGAAATTCCGACTGAAGAAGTAACCCCTCCAGTTGCAGGAGAGGGCATCGTCTCAGATGCACCAACAATGATCTCTGTGACAAAGAGTCTAGATGCACAAGGCCTAGAAGGTATAATTCAAACTCAGCTCGCACTTATGCAAAATCAACTTGCCTTATTATCGGGTCAAAAAACTATTTCTACTGACCAAAAAATATCTTCTACTCCTCAGAGTTCAAAGGAAGTAAGCTCCAAATCTGAAGATCCAGAGAAGTATGAGTTAAAGGCAGAAGTCAATAATACGCGCAAGGCATTTGGCGCCATTGCAAGAATTGAGACAAATAAATCTATAGAATCTGAATTGAATAATAAGTTTATCACTGAGCTTATCTCAGATTATACGAGTAAAACTAGAAGCTCGAAAGAATTTACTCAAAACGCTAGAAAAGACCATGCTGATCCTAGGGCCGTGACAGGTTTTAAGCCTGAGCATAAAGAGATTGTATATCCGATCGTGGTCAAAAGCTCTAAGGCTCAGAAGCTTATTGATCTTGATGATAATGAGTATATTGATATGCTTTGCGGTTTTGGTTCAAACTTTTTTGGAAATAGAAATCAACATATTCAAAAGAGAATTCAAGAGCAATTAGACACTGGCTTTGAAATTGGCCCCCAACATCCTCTGACGGCGCAAGTGAGTGCCTTAATTAACAAGCTCACAGGCAATGAACGATCGGCTTTTTGCAATACGGGGTCTGAAGCTGTGTTAGGTGCCATGAGAATTGCAAGAACAATAACTGGAAAGAAGAAAATTATTTCTTTTAATGGCTCTTATCACGGAATTAATGATGAGGTGATCATAAGAGGCTCTAAAAAAGGGGAAACCTTTCCAGCTGCTCCTGGCATCAATAAGGATGCTGTTTCAAATATGATTGTGCTTGAGTATGGTGATGAATCTTCTTATGCAAAGTTAGTAGAGCTTGTAGAAGCAGGAGATATTGCTGCTGTAATAGTTGAACCAGTACAAAGTCGAAGAAGTGATTTTCATCCGAGGGAATTTCTTAAAAAAGTTAGAGAACTTACAGAGATAAAAGATATTTGTTTGATTTTTGACGAGGTCATCACTGGATTTCGAATCGCTCTGGGTGGCGCTCAAGAATTCTTTGATATTAGAGCCGATATCTGTACTTATGGAAAAATTGTTGGTGGAGGAATGCCAATAGGGGTCGTGAGTGGGAAATCTAAATATTTAGACGCCTTAGATGGAGGTCATTGGCAATTTGGAGACGATTCAGCTCCAACAGTAGGTGTGACATATTTTGCAGGAACTTTTGTCAGACATCCTTTAGCACTTGCGGCAGCAAAAGGAGCGCTAGAAATTTTAAACGATATTGGCGAAGAAGGTTTAAGGGAGCTTAATCATAAAAGTGATGAATGGGTTCAGGAAATAAATTCATTTTGCCTCCAGGTGGGAGCTCCGCTACGATTTTCAAATTTTGGGGCTTTGATGAAACCTAAGTGGACTGAAGATTACAAGTATAGTGATCTTTTCTTTGCAAGTTTACGAATGCAAGGTATTCATTGTTATGACGGTTTCCCTTGGTTCATTAATCTTGCCCACACAGAAAAGGAGCTGGTTACCGTTAAGAGAATTATAAAGTCGACAGTTTCAAAGTTCCAAAATGAAAAACTCATGTCGGGCGAGTCGATTTATAAAAACTCAGAAATAATGCATCAAGATCACCCACCCCGAGAAGGGCTTACTCTGGGGCGAGATTTAGCAGGTTTCCCTAAATGGTACGATCGAAATGGACTTGAGGTGCAAATTTAATTGTGCAGATAGTTCAATCTAAGAAAATATTTAAGAATTTATCCTCAGGAGAAGTTGAACTCAGTCTTCCTTCGCTAAGCTCTCAGCAAGAGATATGGGCGAGTCTTCAGTTCGATGAGAAAGCGAGTCTTTGTTATAACGAATCTATAACTATAACTTTAAAAGGTGAACTTCACACCACTACCTTACGAGAAGCTCTTGGTGAGTTCGTTAAGCGCCATGATGCTTTTAGAAGTTGTTTTAGCCCGGACGGAAGACAACTCATTGTTTATCGTGGAGTTGACTTAAACTTTAGTTATCTAGATATAAGTATTCAGGAAAGCAATATTGAACAATTAAAAGCCTTAGAACAGACGGCAACTCAAATTGAATTCGATTTAATCCAAGGTCCGCTTTATTTTTTTCAACTGGTAAAAGTCAACGAAGACGATCACAGATTGATCATAACAGCTCATCACCTGATATGCGACGGCTGGTCTATGGCGGTCTTAGTTAATGAAGTGAGTTCAATATATGAGGCTCTTTTAGCAGGTGAAAACCACTTAAGTTCTCCTCACCAATTGGCTGACTTTATATTGTCTTTTAACCAAATAGACCGATCTAAAGATCTAAAATTTTGGCGAGAGGAACTAAGAGGTGCCCCTCAATATGTTAATCTTCCTCTCGATTTTAAAAGACCTGGGTTTAGAACCTATGAAAGCCATAGACTAGATTATAAATTGAATATCAATCTCGTGGAAGAACTTCAAAAATTGGCTGCCAAAAATAGGTTGAGCTATTATCAAATTTTGTTTGCTGCTTTTAATGCTTTTGTAGCAAAGATATCCGGTCAAAGAGATATAGTCATAGGAATAAGCAGTGCGCTTCAATCTAGTTTTGGAAAATCAGACCTAGTAGGGCATCTAGTCCAAATGTTACCCATCCGCTCTAAGATCGACGAAGTCTTCTTTCTTGATTATGCCCAAACATTGAAAACAAAAATGCTCAATGCTGTAGATCATTCGAAGGTTACGTTTGGTGATATTATAGGTGAGGTAGATCTAGAAAGAGATCCTAGTAAGATCCCCTTAATGAATATAATTTTTAATGTGGATCAACAATATCCAGATCAAGGTTTTGAGTTTAAAAGAATTGAAGCGAAGTATGAATCTAACCCCAGAACTTATGAAAACTTTGAGCTTTTTATCAATGCAACGACTCTTTCTCATCACTGTATACTCGAGTGTCAATACAATACGAATCTCTTTAGAAAGGAAACTATCCAAAGATGGCTGGTTGAGTTTGAGAACTTTCTTTTTGAGGCGACAAAAAATCCTCGGCTGAGTTTTAACTTTAAAGAGTCCAAGCCTAAGCCAATATCGCATAAAGATAAAAGTTCGAAAGCGCTTGAAACTTATACTCAAGAAAATTTGAAACTTATAAAAAAACTTTGGTCAGAACTTCTTGGAAGGGACGATTTAGATGAAAATTCTAATTTTTTTGATAAAGGAGGTCACTCCTTATTAGCTATGGACCTATCGCATAGATTGAAGCGAGAGTTTAATCAGAATCTATCTGTAAAGCAGATAATGCTAAATCCTCTTTTGGGTACGCAATCAAGTTTTCTTGAAAGAGTTGAGCTAATAACTGATGTAGAAAAGTTGAGAGAGGTCCCTCTTGGGAATATGGCAGATGAGGAGTTCGATTTAAGCTTTTCTCAGAAACAGTCATGGTTTGTTCAAAAGCTAAATCCAAATTCTTCCATTTTTAATGTGCCCAGTGCTATTCGCGTTAAATCCAATCTAGATATCAATCGTTTGAAAACTGCTTATGAAATACTCTTGAAGTTTCATCCTCAGCTTAGATCCACTTTCATCAAAGGGCCTCGCCAGAAGATACAATCAGTTGAAGAAGTCCTATCCATGATTGATTTTACGATTTATCAGATGGATCTCTCAGCTGCAGTTGAGGAAATGAATCGTTTGGCGCAAACTGCCAAAGATCTTTCTGAAAAAATTCTCTTTACTCTAAAGATTTACCAGCTGGATGATGAGGATTTTATTCTTTTCAATTGCTTTCACCATATTAATTTTGACGGATGGAGTTTCGATTTATTCTTTGATCATTTAAACAAGGCTTATACTAATCAAACCTTTAATAGGGAAGGGCGAACGTATAAGCAATACATTGAAGAGCAGTGTCAAAAGCTAAGATCTAGTGAATTTAACTCAAGAGTCACATCATTTGCGCAAGGCTTTAAGGGGAATGATATTAGTCTTTATCCGTGTGATAAGGAAAGACCAGAGGTAATGTCATTTGAAGCTTCTACTATTCCTTTTGAGTTTTCACAGGCTCAAATAGATCTTTTTCAGGCTTTTTCTAAAAAACAGGGAATAAGCCTTTTCAATATTTTTATTTCAGCTTTTGCAAAAGCATTATTGAGGCGAGTTGAGGGCCAAGTTATTACTTTAGGAACCCCCTTGAGAGCAAGACCTAGTATCGAAGACAGGGATACAATTGGATATTTTGTCAATTCACTTCCGGTTTTATTAACCGATGCTTCTGACCCTTTGGAATTTTTGCAAAGGACTCAAAAGCAACTGCTTGAAACTTTGGAAAATGAGGATATCCCTTTAGAATGTCTTGTTAGAGAACTTGGAATCAAAAGAGATACCTCAAAGACCGCATTATTTCAGCAATTATTTTCTTTTCAAGAGGTTTCAAATCGAGAGGGAGTTTTTGACAATAAAAAGTATACTCAAGTTAATATAGCAAAAGCATCAACTCATACTGATATAGATATGTGGATCAAAGCTTCTCAAGAGAAAATTGAAGGAGCGATAGAATATAGAAAAGATTTATATCAAGAAGAAACAATTAAAAATTTGTTACAAGACTTCTATGAGGTATTGGATTGGTTAACAAAAGAATCATTAGTAGATGATACCTCATCACAGCCTGAGAGTGTCTTTCATGCGGTTGAGACATTCGCTGAAAAAACACCACTTAAGAGAGCACTGACAGTTGGCAATCGAGAATTCAGCTATTTTGATATAAACAAAATGGCCAATGAAAAGGCAGAGTATTTTCAGTCGAAAGGAATTAAACCAGGAGATCTCGTAGGGCTTTGTTCTGAGCGAGATGAATTTTTATTGGCATCGCTTTTAGGTCTTATGAAAATCGGTGCTGGGTACGTACCACTAGATCCTTACTTCCCTGATGATCGCTTATTTTACATGATAGAGCACTCTGAAGTTGAAATTCTTCTTATTAGTTCTGAACTAGAAAATCGTTTTAAAGAGTTAAGTAAGAAAATGCTTATTATAAACCAAGATCACTCCCATTTAAAAGGTGAATACAACCCAGGGTATAATGATAAGAACACCTTGTATGTGATTTACACCTCAGGAAGTACTGGTAAGCCCAAGGGAGTTGAGGTTAGTTTTGAAGCAGTAAATAATTTAGTCTTATCAATGCACCAGCAAATATCGATGGATCCCAAGACTAACCTTTTGGCGATTACAACTTTGAGCTTTGATATATCTGTGCTGGAGCTGTATGTTCCGCTTTTTAGTGGAGGAAGCCTATATCTTGCGGATAAATTTCAAGCTATAGATGGACACGAAATAGCCTCTATTATTAGAGCGAAAAAAATCAATACGATGCAGGGAACGCCAGCTTCATTCAGACTTCTACTCGCGGCTGGTTTTGAAGATTTCTCAGACTTTAAAGTTATTTGTGGGGGAGAGCCTTTCCCGCTAGATTTAGCTAAAACTCTTCTGGCAAAAAATGCACAGGTCTGGAATGCCTATGGTCCTACCGAAACTACAGTCTGGTCACTGATAAAGAAATTAGAGGAGCCTTTGGAAAAAATTTCCATTGGGAAACCAATATTAAACACTCAAGTCTATATCCTGGATGAAAAGCTTCAAAAAGTTAAAGAGGGCACAGTTGGTGAGCTTTGTATTGGAGGGATGGGACTTTCTAAAGGCTACTATAAAGATCCTGAAAAAACCTCTAAAGCTTTTATTCTCCACCCTCGATTTGGAAAAATATATCGCACAGGCGATCTCGCTAGATCACTTAAAAATGGTGAGTATGAGTGTTTAGGCAGAAATGATTCTCAGGTTAAAATCAGAGGGTATAGAATTGAATTAGGTGAAATTGAGAACACGTTAAATTCTCACCCCAATATTAATCAAGTTGCTGTTATAGTAAAAGAACATTCTGCGACAGATAAAAGACTTTTAGCTTTTTATTCAAGTGGCGAAGAGTTGTCTGATAAATCGCTTAAAGAGTATCTCAGTCAAACTCTACCTAGCTATATGCTTCCGAACCATTTTTACTTTAAAAGAGAATTGCCACTTACTTTAAATGGAAAAATAGATAAAAAATCTTTGGGTGAATCTGAAGGAGAAAAGGAGAGGGTATCAGCCGAATTAAGCTCATCTCGTGAAAATCTAGTAAAAATCTGGTCGGATTTATTGGGGCAACCTCCTGGGTCCGATGAAGATAACTTCTTTGAATGTGGGGGACACTCACTTTTAGCCGTTGATCTATTTTCTAGGCTAGAAAAAGAATTCGACCTAGAGCTTAATCTTAGTGATTTGATAACTAAAGCGAATTTTTCTGACATTTTAGAGATGATTGAACCCCAATCAAATCCTCCAGAGAAATTTCAATGCCTTGTTCCGATAAAAGAAACAAGTTCAGAGAAAAATTTATTTTGTATTCATGGGGTGGGGGGAAATATTCTTAACTATCTCCCTTTAAAAAATTTTACTGGTCTTTTCTCACTTGTAGGTGTTCAGTCTTATGGTGTGAACGGTGAATTGGATTTACCTGAGTCAATTGAAGACATGGCCTCAAAATATACCGAGGAAATACTGAGGTTTCAAAAAGCGGGACCTTATCTTTTGGCAGGCGGCTCAATGGGGGGAACTATTGCTCTAGAGGTTGCTAGCCAGCTAAAAAGCAGAGGACATGAGGTTTCTTCTGTTATTATGTTTGACACCTTTGGCCCTAATCTAGCTGTTAAGGAGAGGTATAAGCAGAGTCTACACAAAAGACTATTTGAATCTATTCTATGGAGAGGTAGGAAACTGGCAGATATAATCGTTTCATCGCTTTACCGCTGTTTAGATCTTAAATTACCCCATAAGTTTCGCTATCGGCATATTGAATTGAAAAATTATAAGTTATTGTTTTCTCATACAGCAAAAGCTTACGATGGTAGGGTCGACTTGATTCGAGCCCCGCAAATGCAGGGTGTAAGTTATGAAGACCCTTTTTTAGGCTGGAAGGGTGTGTTAGATATAGAGAAATTAAATTGTTATGAAATTGCAGGAACTCACGAAAATATTGTTGAATCAAAAGAACTTCCTCAGAAAGTGGAAGATATTTTACGCGATATCGGTTCTTAGTCTCCTAGGCCACAGCACCCAATCCCTAGCTTCTTTAGACATGATTCAATGGAATAAAGAGTTTTCTGAAGGAACTTATGTTCATCTAGAATCAAATGAGAAATTTCTCAAGGGATTGAAAAAATATAATTATATTAATATTTGGATCGAAAATCTGGGAGAGGCAGAAAAAGAATTCTATTTCGCTATCAAAGACAATCAGACCAAAGATTATTGGGGGCAATTTACTTATAAAACGAAACTTGCTTCTGGTTTGAATAAAATATGGATTAATCTCGATAGATATGTGGGCGAGCGAGGCTCGCATCGCTACAAGCGAAAGATTAATAAAAGTAAAATAAGAGAAGTTTTTGTCGTTTTCAATCCTGAACAATCTACAACTAAAGAGAAGATTAAGCTTAAGCAGGCTTCTTTTGCTCAAATAGAGTTTCCTCGATTACCAAAAGGAGCAAGATTTTTTATTTTTGGTGAGGACTTAGAAAGCCATAGTGCACGATTAGTAACTTCTAAAACTAATTATACCAAAAAATTAGGCTATGGATTCGAGCAGATAAAATTATGGCAAAACAGAGATGCCAAAATAGCACCGAAGATTCTGTCGCAGTCAATAGGGGTGCACGAAGCCAGTTTTTCGATGGATCTTCCACCTGGAAATTATTTTTTTGAGTTGATATGGGATGAGCTAGGCTATTGGGAAACTCCCTTTTGGAAGAATCGTAGACTATATATTAATTCGAAACCTGAATTAATCGAGACAAGGTCTAGTTGGAGTGATTATCTGGAAGATCATTTTTACTTTGAAAGGCATTTAAAAGAAGAGCCATTTGAACAATTAACTTCAAAGCTCAAACCCATAATTTTCAAGAAAAAGCATAAAGGTGGGAAAATATCGCTACGATTTGAAGGAGATGCGAGTGCAGTCAGTTTAAACACTCTTTTCGTTTATCCAGAGTCAATAAGTGAAAAAGTGAAGACCTTTAAACAAGAAATGAAAAGATTTAATCAAACAGAGTTTGACCAGAATTATCGATTCGTTGAAGAAAAGCAAAATCAGCCCACGAGTATTAATGTATCTGACTCATTATCTCAAGGTGATTGCGGTCTTTCTATTGGTGAAAAACTCATAGGCGAGAGCGATCGCCCTACTAGGATTTGGATTTGTTTGAAGGGGTTGAGAGGTCAAAAAGTGAAGATCACTGGATTAGACCCTCAGGTTCGTTTTCGAAAAAGCGTTTCTTCTTATCAAGCGCTTGACCTTGGCCATGAAAGTTATACTTATCGACCGAGTTTTTTTAAAGAAGGAATGATCTCGAAGGTGGAAGAGAACTTTCAAATCTTAGAGGTTGAAATACCCTCAAAAATCGAGGGGGAAATAAAATTTGAAGTTTTAGCTGGGAAAAGTAAAAAATTGGTTAGTACCAATATATATCGGATCCCCTATATTAAAAATCCTCTTAATTTAGGATTGTTCGGGCCGCTTCCGATTGGACCTACTTATTTTGAGGGCCAGAAAAAAGCTTTTTGGATAAATGAATTAAAAGACAAGGTGATTTCTGAATTAAAAAAGACAGAGATTAGTTTTGTTGTGGATCAGTTTCAGCCAGATTTTAAGTATTTGCCAGGCAATGAATCCTTCGTGTTAATGCAGGATAAACTCTATCAAAAAGGGTTTGGAGATCAGAATCGATACATTTATAATTCAAAGTTTTGGAAGGAACTCTTTCAAGGACATTATCGAAATAGTGCTCAGACTGAGAATGAGTATGTCGAAAATCTTAATTTAGAGCTTAAGAAGTTTCGAGCAACACCTCTTATTTACCTTTATAGTGACGAGGCTACAGGCTATCGAAATGCCATCGAGTATGACTATATAGAGGGAAGAAAGCTTAAAAATCAATTTCCAAATATCGAGATTGGAGGGTTTGCGAATCCTTATGATTATAAAAAAGCTAAAAAACTCTACGAGAGCTGGAATTATATTTATTTTAGTGATCTTCCATCCAAAAATTTTATTGCTGAGATCAACCAGAAGTATATGGAATGGGGCCTTTATAATCTATGTGCTGAAATTGATGCTAATCTGATGAATTGCTATGGAAGAGTCCTCTATAGTTTGTACAGAAATGGCTTAAGGTCCATGATTGAGTGGCATCTCAATTCCTCTCAAAATTTTCCCTATTTTGACCTAGACGGAAGAGAGGCGGATATTGCTTTTCTACTGACAGATAAAAGGGGAGAGCTCCACCCAACTTTGCGCTACCGTGAGCTTCAGTCTGGTTTACTCATTTTTAAGAAATTACTCTATCTGGAGCAGGAGTCTTCAAAAGGCAAGCTTTCCGCCAGAGATTCAAAATGGCTCGGGCAGGCAGAAAATCAGGTGAAAATGCCCTTAAAACCAGGGCTTAAGCAAATTAATAGCCAGCAACTAAGTAAATTTTATAGAGAGTTACATTCTCTTATTTCCAGGACGTTAAAGAGTCGTTAAGGCACTGTAATTTTTACGTCATCCCAAAGATTTCTGTAGTACGAAAGTGAAGATTTCTGTATATTGCAGCGGCACGAAGGGGTTCATGCGATATGAAATACACATTTGTAGACACAATTGGTACCGGCGTAGGTCATGGTCAGTATCTTAGGGATTTTAGTGAATTCGAGGAAGAAACTCCTTGGGCGGATCCTATTCTTAGAATTTTCTTTAGATATGCTACGGTAAAAAACTATAGTCTTTATAGGACTTCTGCCTTTGACTATCTTCCTCGATTTTTAGCAGCAGCACTAGTAATACTACTTAGCCCAATATTTATTCTTATTGCTACTCTAATTAAAGTCATGATGCCTGGTAAGGTTTTTTATAAGCAAACTCGGGTAGGTCAGAATGGAAAACTCTTTCAGGTCTTAAAATTTCGTACAATGATTGAAAATGCTGAGGACTCGACGGGTCATACTTTGAGCTGGACAGGAGATCCTCGAATAACAGGACTTGGAAGCTTTTTGAGAAAATCGCACCTCGACGAACTTCCACAACTAATTAACGTTGTTAAAGGTGAGATGTTCTTTATAGGCCCAAGACCCGAGAGACCAGAGTTTACAGCTATTTTTGAAGAAACAATCAAAGGCTATAACGATCGACATCGCGTTAAACCCGGGATAACGGGTCTGGCTCAATTAGCTTGTACTTATAATGCTACTGCCTCTCAAAAACTAAAGTTTGATCTCATGTATATTGCGATGAAGGATTCATTCATTTTAAATACTATGATTGCTATCTACACAATTAAAAAGATGATTTTTTTGAAATCGACGGCAAATCTCTTAAGATAAGAAGGTGACCTCAAAAACAAATTATTTATTCGGTCTCGATAGTCTTCGAGGCATTGCCGCGATTTCGATCGTTCTCTTGCATTTCACGACCTATCTTTACCCTCTGATCGGTTCTGCCATTGAGACTTATACACCTTTTTTAAAAAGAACTTACCTTTTTGTGGATATGTTTTTTATCATCAGTGGAATTGTTCTCACTTTGAATTATCGGAGAACTTTTTCACGCTCTATTAAGTTTAAAGATTATAAAAAATTTCTGACTAAAAGATTGATTAAAATATATCCTCTGCATGTTTTTACCCTTTTGATCTTAGTCATATTCTTTGGACTAGCGACTCCTATACCTGAAAGTTCAAAAGATTTCGGCGTAATTATGAATCCGATGACTTTGAGTCAGAATCTATTATTGTTACACTCTTCAGGAATAGCAGACCAAGGATGTCTCAATTGTACCAGTTGGAATTATCCCTCTTGGTCTATCAGTGTAGAGTGGATGAATTATCTCATTCTTCCGATTTTAATTTGGTTATCCTTAAGAATGAAGATGTTTCTTTTAGTAGTAAACATTTTGTTGGTTTTCACGATTTATTTTTTTATTGAAGTTCCTCATGGTCATTTGGATTTTGCATCCTGGGCAGGAGTATTGCGCTGTCTCTGTGGAGTTTGTACAGGTATTTCAATTGCAAATTACAGAGAAAAAATTAAGATATATCTCTCACCTGGGATGGGACTGATTTTAATTCTAGCTTTTTTTCATTTTAGTCCAATCGATACACTGACACTTTTGCCTATTATATACTTAGTTTTAAGTGCTATGAAAGATTCCGATACTGGATGGTTTGAAAACTCTCTTTTTCAGTATCTTGGACAAAGATCTTATTCCCTATATATGATTCACGGAGTTGTTCATTTATTGTTGGGCTATTGGCCTCAAGTTAGATGGGGTTATAATCCTCTTGAGAGTTTGAGCTTAACTGAGTCAATTCTTGGTCTTGTCTTTAGTATTTTTCTAACAATACTTCTCGCAGAGTTAACTTATCAGAGTCTTGAGTTAAGACTTTCAAGATATCTGAAGTCAAAGATTTAGGGGGTTCCCCATTTGTTTTGGAGATATTGTTCTAGTGTAGAAATTTCCTGAGCTGTAAGGGCACGATCGAAAACTAAAAATTCAGCGATATATCCGTTTAATCGATTTCCACCAGTTGTATCATCCCCAAGCACATAGTCGCCATTTCCAGTGAACGTAGTATTGAAGTCGATTCCACCGTTAAAGACTTCCGTACTGCCGTTTTCTGTTACGATAGCACTAGCACCATTATTTTCGATTCTCCACATTTGAAAGCTTCCTAAAGTTAGAGCTGGGTTGTAGTTAGTGTTTGAGGCATATCTTCTATCAATAAAAAAACCTCTGGCGTTTCCACCACCACCTTCTCTAAATTCGAAAAGGGCCCTATCGGTTGAGCCTGTATCAAATTGTCCTACAATAACAAAAGTGAGGTCTGTCCCATTTGCTCTGGTAAAACTACCTTCAAGTCCTACGGCGTGGTTATCAAATCTTACTGCTGGCTTACCATTTTGAGCATCGTATTCCATGACGGGCTGATTAGCGGTTACCGCTTCCGTAGCATTAGATGCTGCTCCAGTTAAGTCCACCCAAGTCGCAACTTTTGCTCCATCAATGGGTGATGTACCATTACCATTTACGTTAGTTGCATCCAACCATGCTACCGGATCAAGTGAGAGAACATCAAAAATTTCAGCAGTTGAAATGCTTGAAAATGGTCCAAGTAGTCCATTATTTGCAGCAACTCTAAATTCGTAGGTTATTCCTGAAGATAATCCAGTTACAGTTGCTGAGTTGGTTGTAGGTGAAGGAGAAAGGGTAATCCAAGTGGATTGACCTTGCTCTCTATATTGAACTGCATAGCTTGTGATTGCCGTACCATTATCATTAGGAATGGCCCAAGAAAGTGCGAGCTCAGTATTTGAAGTTGTTGGCGCGGCAGTTAGTCCTGTAACTTGATCAGGAGCCGTTATTCCCGTAGCTGTATCAACAATGACTCCAGGCATAGCATCTGAGTACAAAGAAAAGTCTAGAACAGCATCATCCGTATCAGCACCCTTAATCGTACCACTATTCAAATCAATTGAATTTGATACCAATGTAATACCATCGGCATCCGCATCTCCCGGCTGGACTACATATTCAAATTCTAATCCGGTCGAACCTGTTCCAGTTTGGTAGGTGGCGTATCTGGTTACTCCTCCAATATTAATAGCGATTCTTGGACTCCCTGTTATATTAACGAGCTCATTAAAATTAACTTGAAAGAGAAGTCCAACTCCGTCAGGGTAGGTTCCATCAACAGGCTCAATAAACTCTACAATACTTGGAACCGCAGAATCAGCAAAAACTGATCCAAATGACGTGGTTGAAAGGGTTAAGGCTGCATCGTTTGAATTTTCATCTTGAATGGTTCCAGAGTTTAAATCAATAGAGCTAGCTATGTTGATTCCATTGGCATCAGCATCCCCAGCTGCGACATCGTATTCAAACGTAAGTGTATTTGTGCCCGATCCACCGTTATAGGTGGCGTAAATATTTGCACTGGCCTGCGATTCAAAATAAAGTTCAATTCGAGGAAGTCCTGTGACATTGACCACTTGATCAAATACTACACTGATAGAGATTGTCTCACTTAGTGTATAAGTATTCGCTGCGATCGAGTTAGAACTGACCTCTGGTCCATCAGTATCTTTAACCACATTTTGAGTTGCCTGGACGGCAGGAGTAGCGGCAGCATTATCATGATCTGCAGTTACTAATACGGAAGCCGAGTCTGCCACACCTGTGAGATCAAGAGCACCTGAGTTATAGCTCCCTCCCGAACAAGTTGGTGTTGCAGCTACTCCTCCGACATCTAAAGTAACAGTTCTTGTATCTTCTGAACAAGTTCCCGTCACAACATAACTTGAAACATTATTTATATTAATCACACTTAAGGCATCAATGGTAACCGTAGGAACCGCCAGGTTTATGGTGAACGCATTGGAGGTAGCATTGGTTAAAGCGCCAGACGTAAAGTCAAAAGTATAGCCAGAATTTGCGGTATCTATTGTTATATCATCAAAGGTGGCCACTCCCGCAACAGCGGCTTTAGTTGTCGTTCCACCAATAACTGCAGCTCCAGCACTTGGATCCGTTCCAAAACCAAGAGTCACGTTATCTATGGCTGAAGTAACAAGAATATTATTAGCATCTCTTATTTCAACGACTATCGAAGGCGTAATAACGGCCAGTTGATCTGCATTTGATGGCTGAGTTGTTATGACTAATTGAGAAGGAACTCCATTTACATTAAAGCTTGCGGAAGTCGCTTGGGTTAAAGCACCTGAAGTGGCATCTAGAACAAAGCCAGATCCCGCATAGTCAACAGTTATATCATTGAAAGTTGCCACACCTGCTACTGCCGCTTGAGTCACAGTCCCTCCAAGTGTTGCAGAGCCGGAGGGATCATTATTGAAGGCGAGGGTAATACTATCAGTGTCGCTGGTAATATTTCCGTATGCATCTTGAATTTCAACTTCGATTGATGGAGCTATCGCAGTATTCATGTCGACATCAGTGGGCTCCACTTTGAAAGCAAGCTGGCTTTTTACATTAGGACTAATATTGAAAGTGCTTGAGGTCGCATCTGTTAATGCTCCTGAGGTGAAATTTAGCGTATAACCATTTTGCGCATTGTCGATATTGAGATCACTAAAAGTCGCAACCCCACCAACAGCCGCAACTGTTAAAGTACCACCTAAGGTAGCGGCTCCAGCACTTGGATCAGTTCCAAAGGCAACAGTAACATTGGAAGTTTCACTGGTGACAAGATTATTGCTAGCATCTCTCAGTTCAACTGTGATCGCGGGGGAGATATTGTCTCCTGCTAAAGCATCAGTTGGCTCTTGAGTGATAACTAATTGAGTGGCCGGTGGTTCTTCTATGTCAAAGCTTGTGGACGTCGCCCCAGTAAGACCAGTCGAATCGAATTGGAGTGTATAACCTGTATTGATGGTATCAATTTGAATATCACCAAAAGTCGCAATTCCACCAACGGCTGCCACTGTTAGTGTTCCTCCAATACTAGCAGCACCCGCACTCGGGTCAGTACCAAAATTTATAGTTATATTATTAGTAGCGCTAGTGACAAGGTTGTTTGATGCGTCTCTTATTTCCACTATCATCGCAGGAGCTATATTGGTATCAACTACGGTATTAACTGGCCCTGTGGTTATAGCAAGTTGAGTTGGGACGGCAACAATATTAAAAGCACCAGAGGTTGCTAATGTTAAGCCCCCTGAAGTTGCATCGATTGTGAAACCCGTTCCTGCTTGATTTAAGTCAATATCAGAAAAACTTGCGACACCTGATATGGCTGCAATAGTTAAAGTTCCTCCAAGTGTCGTTCCACCTACTGGATCATTATTAATGGCAAGAGTAATAGAGTCAGTGTCACTTGTTCGATTTCCATAAGCATCCTGAATTTCCACTTCGATGGCGGGTGCTATAGTCTCACCGATATTGGCATCAGTTGGCTCTACAATAAAAGCCAATTGAGATTTTGTATTTGGGGTAATATTAAAGGCAGTTGAAGTTCCATCAGTTAAAGCACCGGAACTAGCTGTTAGGGTATAACCAACTCCAGTTTTATCTATATTTACAGCATTAAAAGTAGCGACTCCGCCGACTGCGGCTACAGTTAGCGTTCCGCCTAATGTGGCACTTCCGCCACTGGGATCAATTCCTAGAGCTAAGGTCACATTAGAAACTTCGTTTGCCACAAGATTATTATTCGCGTCTCTAAACTCGACAGTCATTGCGGGGAGGATATTATCTCCGGCCAGGGCATTGGATGGCTCCCCAGTGAAAACTAATTGTGTTGCTGGAGCTTGAATAATATTAAAGGCATTTGAAGTCGCGGCCGGTAAAGCGCCAGAGGTGAAATCGAATGTATAACCGGTATCAATCGTGTCGATACTAATATCACTGAAAGTGGCCACTCCACCAACAGCCGCAACGGTTAAGGTACCGGCTAATGTCGCAGCCCCTGCAGTTGGATCCGTTCCAAATGCCAAGGTGACATTGGAAGTTTCAGTGGTGACTAGATTATTGCTTGCATCTCTAAACTCAACTGTAATATCGGGGCTGATGGTAATTTCATTTCCAGCATCAGTTGGCTGCGAAGTAATCACAAGCTGGGTGGCAACGGCTATAATATCAAAACTGGCAGAGGTCGCTGGTGTTAATGCACCCGATGTTGCGTCAAGAGTAAAGCCAGTTCCGGGTTGATTGAGATTTATATCATTAAATGTGGCAAGACCAGCTACGGCGGCTACACTTACCGTTCCATTTAAAGTTGTACCACCTGCTGGATCGTTACTAATCGCCAAAGTAATATTATCAGTATCATTTGTACGGTTTCCATAGGCATCAAGAATCTCCACTTCTATATCAGGAGATATATTAGCATCGACATTGGCATCAGACGGCTCGGTAACAAAAGCAAGGCTAGAGGCTACATTAGGGGTGATATCGAAGAAATCAGAAGTCGCAGAGGTAAGAACTCCTGAACTGGCTGTTAGTGTATAACTTGAAAAGGCTTTATCAATACTGATATCATTAAAGGTAGCAACTCCGCCCACCGCATTGACAGTTAAAGTTCCACCCAAAGTCGCAGCTCCAGAACTTGGGTCTGTTCCAAAAGATAATGTCACAGCATTCGTAGCCGTGGCGACTAGTGAATTCGCTGCACTTCTAATCTCAACAGTAATAGCAGGTGCAATATTATCGCCAGCTAAAGTATCCGTAGGTTGAGAAGTTATGATTAATTGAGTGGCATCAGTGTTAACTGTAACACCACTCATTGAAGGGATAAATGCCGTAAAGTCTAATTCCGCTGAAACTCCAGATGAAAGACCTGTTATCGCTCCACCATTAAGATCAATTGAATTTGAGGAAAACGTTACACCATCTGCATCTTCATCAGAAGCTTGAACTGAATATTGAAAATCCAAGGTGTCCGACCCTGATCCCGAAACGTAGTCTGCATACACCAAACCAGAATCTAGTTGGACCACAAGTCTTGGCGTCCCAGAGATGGCCACTGTTTCATTAAACTGTAGAGAAAAATCTAGAGTCTCTGCGTCGGCATAATCATTATCACTCGGAGGAGTCAGAGCAATAACTTCAGGAACTCTTGAATCAACTAATACATTTGGAGTCAACCCTGTGGCCAGGGAGAGTCTGGCATCATTTGAACTAGCATCTCTAATCGTTGCTCCATTGAGACTAATACTATCTCCGATAACAACTCCATTATTATCATATTCCCCTTGTAAAACTAACCAACGAAATTTTAAAGTGTCTGTTCCTGAACCAGAAAGATAAGTCATATTCACATTATTCCCACCAACATCTAAAGAGATGGTAGGAAAACCGCCTGCAACATCTACGGCTTCAGAGAAAATCAAATCCAAGACTATAGAGTCATTTTCCACATAAGTTCCAGCTGCGGGAAGTGTATAGTCTGAAACAAAGGGTGAATCACCATCTACCAGGACAGCAGGTATATTTCCGTCAAGAAAGCTTAGGCTGGCATCATTTCCTGCCTCATCTCTTAAACTTCCTCCGTTCAATTGCATGGGAGAGGTAACATCAATACCATCTAAGTCAAGATCAGAATCTAAAACAGAGTATCGGAAAATAAGTGTCGCAGTTCCACTTCCTGAAATATAGTTTGCATAGCGAGTCGTCCCACCTATATCGATAGGAATTCTAGGTGTACCTGAAACAATAGTGGCCCCATCAAAAGTCGCAATAAAATCAATTTGTTCATTTAAATAATAAGTATCAAAGCTTGGTGGCAATACCGCAAGAAGTGAGGGACCGATCGTATCAACATCAACAAAGTTAGAACTTGGTATCCCTGTTATATCTAAAGTTGCGTTTTGAGTTTGTCCGGAATCAATAAAGGTTAATGTTCCGCTGTTAAGATCAATAGAGGGAGCAACTTCAACTCCATCAGTATCAAGATCCCCCGCCTGAACTGTGTATCGAAAAGTAAGATTTTTAGTTCCTGTTCCTGTCAGATAATTTGCAGTGACTGAATTTCCCCCAACATCTATTGAAAGCCTAGGTGTTCCTGTAACAGAGATTGGAAATGGGTGAGTGAGTACGAAATCTAGATTTTCATTTTCTACATATGTATTGTTGGCAGGCATTGAGATGACAAAAACATTTTCTACAAGTTGGTGATCAACAAAAAGTCCACCTCCGCCGCCTTCTTCACCGCCGCTGCTATCAAAACACCCTGTTAAGATGAAAGATAAAAGTAGAAATAAGATGCCTCTATTAATAAGTTTCTCCTGCTTACTTCACCACTAGTACTTATCGACATAAGTCACTGAAACTCTTAATATTTTAGCATTTACCAGAGTGCTGGAGTCTGATTTAAAAGATGTTTTATTTTCTCAATGATTACAGAGGGTTAAGGGGTGAAATAAAATCTATTTAAAAACCTATTAAAACAAAGAAGAGGACTTTGCCCAAAAAATGTGTGGTTTGACCTAAAGTTCTTCCAGTGTTCCAAAACTGATATGAGTATCAGCCTGAAACTTGAATTGTGCTTTGACAACTTCTGGGTCTAAATACGAGTTACTCAAACGAATATTATCCATCTCACCGATAAAATAATTAGGTGTCCCTCCCGTATCTTCGATCACTCCAAAACTAGAAAAGGCATTAGATTTATATCCCGTTTCAGATGTGCCTGTTCCATTAAGAACACCATTAATATAAAAACGCACCTGGCCAGTGGTTTCATTTCTTTGGATGGTAACGTATCGCCAAGTATTATCATTTACAACAAAATTAGAAGCTGCAACTCCAGAGTTACCACTGTTAACTGCAATGGATCCGTCGCCGCGGATAAATCCAAAGAAAATATCATTTCCACCACCAGCTTCTTCAACTCCAGTTATACCCGGTGCTTGCCAGTTGGTATTGTTTCCCACTTGAGTTGTTTTGACCCAAAGAGATAACGTAGAAGTTCTACCTATTATAGTTTCTAGTGCAAACCCTGTATCAAGTTTTGAAGAACCATCAAATGAAAGAGCATTTCCAGTTGGTCCTGTTGTCGTAGTTAGAGTTCCAACCTCCGTTCCATCTTTACCTGAACCTGTAGAGTCAATATAGTCACTACCTGAAATATCCATATTCCACGCGCCTTCAAAGGCGGAGAATACCCCAGCACCATTATCCGCGTCACCTGCAGCAGTATTGTCATAATACATATAGATATTTACCTCGCTACTCGCCGTAATTGTGGGAAGTTTGATCCAGACATAACTGTCTCCTGAGGTATTCCAGCTCTCAATATTATGGCTTAAAACAGTACTGTGATCATCTAGTGTAAAGCGAATATCAGAACCGTCTCCCAGAAAATCATTATAATCTATTCGACTTGAATTTAACTTCACCAAAACAGGTGTATTAGAAAAAGTCGTGGCTTGGTCGATATTGCTAACTGTGACTTTCTTTCGTTTCATCCAGTCCGTATCCCACCAAGTAAGAGTAGAGACAAAGTCCACATCAAAACTAGTTGAAGTTAAAATAGCGGCATTATCCGTTAAGTTAAAGGTATCAGTTTCAATCGTTGCGTTCTTAATATATACGTATTTAGTTCCCTCATAGGCGGCAAATGAAATGGAACTAAGTGAACCTGTACAAAAGGAATCATTGTAAAAGACAGTATCACCAGAATAGCTTAAATTAATGGTTTGAGCGGTACTTGCCCCAGTTTTAATTCCTGATGGATCAATAAGACTGACTTCCACAACCGAACAATTATCAGTTTCAACTTCAGGCGAGGCGCTCGCATAGATTGCCGTTGGCGCACTGGCAGAGGTTACAATTTTTGACGTATTCGTTAAACTTGAACCATTGAATATGAGAGTCAAGGATTGCCCTGAGGTCGTTGTTTCAAAGTATATGATCTTGCTAGAAGTTCCTGAACTTATAGTAGTCGAACTTGTCGTTGAAGTACAACTTGCGTCTGAATAAAAGCTTCCCGTTCCGTTGTTGACGACTAAAGTAACAGTTTCATCTGACGCCACATTGGCTGAACTATTAGTATCGTCTACTGCTTTAATAGTAAAAGGAATACAATCATTCGTGATGATCCCAGCTGAACCTGCCACACTTAGTTTGGTTGGAGGATCACTGGTTCCTTCACCTGTGAGAGGTTTCGTGATGGTATCTGTGCTAGCTCCATTATCATATGAAAGGCTAAGAGTCGCATTATGAACTCCAGAGGTCGTCGGTGCATAAGTGACCACCACAATACAATTTGCAGAAATACTTGTTCCACAAGTTCCTCCCGTTCCAGGAAAACTTCCTCCTTTGTAAGTAAAGTCTGCACTCGGATTGGTAGAGGAAGTTATAGTTGCAGTTCCAGAACCTGAGTGTTCAATTATCACACTTAAATCTGTTGAACTTCCTTGAGCTTTTTCTCCAAAATCATGGGATGTATCATCTTGAAAATCCAGGGTAACGGGACTCACAATATCGAATGTTGTTGATGTAGCTCCTGCTAAAGCCCCAGAACTAAAACTTAGGGTATAGCCAGAATTTATGGTATCCACTGTGAGATCATTAAAAGTCGCCACTCCTGAAACTGCGGCTACTGATAATGTTCCCCCAAGAGTTGCTGCTCCAGCAGATGGGTCTGTTCCAAATGCAACAGTAACTGTGTCTGTGGCAGTTGAAATTATATTATTGGCAGCATCTCTTATTTCTACTGTGACGGCAGGAGAAATCGCTTGCACTGTATCTGAATTGCTGGGTTCACCAGTAATCACAAGCTGAGTCGGTATGGCATTAATATTAAAGCTTCCTGATGTGGCAGTTGCTAAAGCTCCTGAATCAGCATCAAGTGTGTAGCCACTTCCTGCCACATCGATCTCGATATCATTAAAACTTGCGATTCCAGCCACAGCAGCAACAGTTAAAGTTCCAC
>PAMZ01000010.1 GCA_002707495.1 Halobacteriovoraceae bacterium
TCTTCGGGGATTTGCCTTAAAAGAACGATATATTTGTTCGGGATACGACGATTTGTATGACGGTAACCAGCCGTCCAAAACAATGGCAACCGGACAGAAAATAGAAAATGGTTTCTTGCTACCAGATACAATAGAAGTCTTTAAATTCATGAAACTAATAAATATTAATTCTGATGATCTTTTAAATCTGACTGAACGAGCTTCGTTTTACAGAACAAATCAGATACAGTGGAAATGCTTGACATCAAAAGCCAAATCTCAAAAATTGATATTAGAGAAACTTAAAGTCGATATCACTAAAGTGACAAATTTATTTCAAAAGGCAGCTTGAACACCTCTCGATTACAATATTTCGGTTTCTCTAGTTAATACAAATATTGATCCCCGATTTAGAATCATTGGCTCTGGAATTTAGCAATAATTTCTGCTTACCATTAACTACAAAATCAATCGAACTATCCTTGTTACTAACCACCAAAAATAAAAATATAGAACTGGCTTTAACACAAACCAGATACAATAATAAAAATAATGTGAAAACACCGTGGGTACTCTCTCTAGATTGATCATGATATTACCTGTTAAAGAAAATTCAAGTTATTGGTAATACCTTGAATATGAATACCTGATTTTCGAATATATATTTGCATAGTTTTCAAGTCTTTCCATCCTCCCATTGCCATAACTTTGATAGGTTCAACTCCTTTTGAAAGCATAACTGTAGCCCATGATGCTCGAAGGTCATGAAATCGTATTATAGGAAGGTCAATCTGTTTGAGAAAGTCTCTAAGGATTTGAGACTGACCACCAGTTGACCAACTACCTAGTCTAGGAAGAACAAATTCATCAGTCTTTTTATTATTTAGATCCTCTAACAATGGTAAAAAACTGGGT
Organism: Halobacteriovoraceae bacterium; assembly: GCA_002707495.1. Classification (GTDB taxonomy): domain Bacteria; phylum Bdellovibrionota; class Bacteriovoracia; order Bacteriovoracales; family Bacteriovoracaceae. The sequence goes on from PAMZ01000010.1 coordinate 895, forward strand.
GCTATTTCAACAGAACGATCATCACCTGATTTAGTGTCTTTAAACCCGTTTTCTTTTGTCCAAGACTCGCTGACAATCATAACTCTCTTTTTCAAATCAACTCTCTCCCACCTTAAAGCATATAGTTCACCATTTCTCATCCCTGTATAACAGGCCATAGCCCAGATAGGAAACCAAGGATGCTTTTGCTCTTTTGCTTCTTTTAGTAGCGAGCGCATCTGATTCTCTGTTAGTACCTTTTTTATCTTCTCTTTTCTTTTAAACCTTAGCCTTGGACATGGATCTCTTTGAATAAAGTCATTTTCTATTGCGAACCTAAAAACTGCTCTTAAATACTTAAGCATACTTTTTCTATGAGCTTCAGAGTAACTTGCTAAATCTTCCAAAATAAAATCTCTAATCTCAGAGGTCGTAATTTCATTGATCCTTTTAAATTTCCATTTTTCAAAAGTGTGTGCCCGTAGAGTCGTTTTATAATTGATTACAGTATTGTTTGCCATCCCTAAGTTTACAAAGTGAGTAATAAATTTCTCTACAACTTCAATCCAATATGGATGAGACATATCGTAAAATTTCCTAAGAAGTTCATTTTTAATCTGCCTTTGTACTTTTTGAGCCTCAGCCTTAGATTTAATTCCGACTCTCCTTATGCTTCTTGATTGTTTAGTTAGTGGGTGTCTTCTTGAATAAGACACTTCATAATAATTTTTAGCTTCGTTATATTTAATTCCCATGGTTTTTTCCTTTTATATTTTTAGAAAGTATTTAAAAACGCCTTAACAGTTTTCAATTTTGAGTCTTCTAGACGATTAATTATATCGATACACTCAGACCGAATATGCTCAGGAACTTCGACTTCTCCTGAAAGCATTTGCTGAAATTGCTCCCAAGTATAGCCATAGACCTTTAAGAAACGCTTAATTAGAACCGGATCTAGATCTCTTCTCCCATTTTCAGAGTGATTTACTGTAGCCTCAGATAAACCTAGAATTGGCGCGACTCGTCTCATAGATAAGTGCCTAGACTCTCGCATGAACTTTAAAAGACTTGCTTCTTTGGTCATTACCTTTTTGTCAGATCTTCTTTTTTTCTTTCGCTTGATTTTGATTGAGTTTTTGTCGTCATTTTTCATTCTTTTCTCCTTGAAAATAAAATTTACAAAAGCTCTAAAAGTTACGAACGGTAGTCCAACAATTACATTTACTTAGGTTCTTTTTCTGCAGCGCCAGTTACGGACAATAGCCCAAGGTTTTGCAAAAATTTTAAGGGTAGCCAAAGAATAGCCACAAATAGCCACGCCTAGACAGTTTTAGACAGGTCTAGACAAGTGCTATTAGCCCCATAAAAGCCTAACTAACCGTAATCAAGTGTCTGAATTTAAAGATGTTTAGAGAAAAAGTGCATCCACCATCCTCGTCGGATGGTGGAGGTGGTGGGAATCGAACCCACGTCCAAAAGCATGTCCGGTAGAGAGCACTACGTGTGTAGTTCCATTAGAGCAAGGAACGGCTGTGATTCTTTTGTCAAAGAAACAAAACCCGGTGAAAGTTTAAACTGCGGTCCCGACTAGCAGCGAGGGCTTAGTTTTCCGACCTCCCCTCATGAGGTCTTTACCTACTTTTTGTTATCGGTGTAGGCCCCTCAAATGTTGCGAATAATCTTTAGATTATGCAGCCATTGCGTATTCTACATCGTTTCCGAGTAAATTTGGGCGGCTTTTTACTAGGCCTGCCGACCAACCTAGACACGCGCTCAATCTTTCAATGCCCCTGTCGAAACCAGTGCACCCCCAAATTGAGGGATTTAGTATAACAAAATTTCTTTTATTTAGCCATATGCTCTGAAAAGCCCTCCCAGAACATCACAGAACAGTTTATGTCCCTGCCCTATTGGTCCAAATCCGACTTACTGCTAATCTAGGATTATGAAAACTCTCACACTGACATTCATTTTATTAAGCAATTCCACCTGGGCAAAAGACTATGTGATCCGGCAAACTCAAGAAATTTGTCCGAACAAGACCGTCTATATAACGGCAAAATCCAAAAAGTATTGATGACATAAAACTAAGATTTGCGATGATCAGCAGTCTTCCATTTTTAGTTTATGTAATCGAGACGAATAAAGTCAGCACGAAGCTTGCCATCACCCATGACAGTAAAAGCCAAAATCCTAATGCATGGGAAATGCAAAAAAGAGTTTGGGGTATTCTTATGGATAAAATGGAAGAATATAATGTGACGAGTGTAACTATTAACTATGATCCAAAAGTTACTTCTCCTTTAAAATGCTTCGTAATTAGAAGTATTTAAACCCAATAAAATTTTGATCTTTTTGCATAAAAAAGCCCCAGGTGAGGTTGGGGCTGACTATGTGTTCATTTCGCCGACTTAGACGGATATTTGATAATAACACACGTTCTCTTTCAGGGTCAATGATGACCCGCCTCGAGGAGGTTACTCATGGAACAGGTTAAGCCTTTGCTAATGACGATCTCCCCTATCTCCCCTAAACTAAAACGATGAAACCAATTCTCACCACCGAAAGACTAAATTTTTATCAATTCCTGCCCACTGACGGATACCTTATTAAAGATCTCGATAGTGATCCAGAAGTCATGCGCTATCTCACAGACGGTAAAGCTAGTGATGACGCTGAAGTAGAAAGAATTATGAAAATTTTAATGGGTCATTATGAAAAATTCGGCGAAGAGTTTGGGGTTTGGAAAGCCTATCTAGATCAAGATTTTATCGGCTGGTTTCATTATCGACCACTCAAAGCCAACCCAGATGATATAAGCCAGATTGAGCTTGGCTATAGATTAAAACAGAAATATTGGGGACAAGGTTTTGCTACTGAAGGCTCAATCGCCTTAGTTAAAAAAGCTAAAAATGATCCTCGCATAAAGGCTCTTTGGGCCTCGGCGATGAAGGGAAACTCTGCCTCACAAAATGTGATGGAAAAAGTCGGCATGAGTTTTCACTCTGACTGGATTCTAGAGAGCTGGCCTGGGGAAGATAAAAGAGCTGTCTGGTTTAAACTAGATCTTTAAAAACTTCCAAGCATTGATCCAAGCATCACAACTGTGGCCGTCGCTAAAAAAGGAAATGCCACCGCTACCATAAAAATATCAAAATAAGATTTTTTATGATTAAGCTTACAAATCGCAAGTAATGTTATCACCGCTCCATTATGGGGAAGTGTATCCAGTCCTCCACAAGATAAAGTCGCAACCCTATGTAAAAGCTCCGGGGAAATATTCGCGGCCTCGGCCATCGCCATATACTGGGATGCTAATGCTTTTAAGGCAATACTAAGTCCACCTGAAGCTGAACCCGTCACCCCTGCAAGAAGATTTACTGAAATAGATTCTGAAATAAGCGGATAGGTAGGAAAAATTCCAAGCACCGTTGATTTGATAATCGCAAACGAAGCCAATGAGGCGATCGTCGCTCCATAGCCAACCTCAGATGCAGTATTAAAAATCGGAAGTAAGCTTCCCATCGTTCCTTTATTAACCGAATCAAGGGGCTTTTTTAAAAACTTTTTTTGCGTGATAAGAAGAACAATGATGGAGAGAAAGATCGCAATAATAATTGACCAAATTCCCAGCACGTCTTTAAGTTTGATATTTCCAAAACGATCATTGGCAAGATACTCAGAAGACCATGAAGGAATTAATACCTGGCTTAGAACATAATTAAGTACAATCACTAAAATCAGCGGCAAAACTGCCACCCAAACATTAAGTCCTGAGTGAGAGTTCTCGCTCTTCTCTTCGCCTTCAAAAACTTCTCCGTAGCCTTCACCTAATGCTTTAGCTTTATGAATTCTTGCATTCAACCACCAAAGTCCTGAACCGGCCATGATGATCGCGGCTATAAGACCAAGTCCAGGTGCTGCAAATGCCGTGGTTCCAAAAAAAGGCATCGGTATCGCATTTTGAATTGCCGGAGTTCCCGGAAGTGCTGTCATCGTAAACGTAAAGGAGCCAAGTGCGATTGAAGCTGGAATAAAACGTCTTGGTACATCACCTTTTTTAAAAAGATGTCTAGCTATCGGCTCTATTCCAAAAGCCACCACAAATAATGAAACTCCACCATAAGTTAGAAGACCACAAGCTGTTACTACCGCTGCGGCAGCATGTTTAGGCCCTAGTTTTTTAGCGATAAAATCCCCAATACTTTGGGCCGCCCCACTATCACCCATGAGTTGTCCAAAAATCGCACCCAGAAGAAAAAGCGGAAAGTATTTAACTAAATATCCACCAACCGCTGGCATATAAATTTGCGTATAGGTCGCCATTAAATGATTATTGGAATCGAAGATGGTCGCAACTAGCGCCATAATAGGTGCTAGAATTAAAACATTCACCCCTTTATAAGCAAAAAACATCAGACCAAAAAGAGAAATTAAAACTGCGAGAATTTCCATAATACTTTCCTACTTAGCGGTCCAACCGCCATCCATTGATTGAGATGTCCCAGTAATTGAAGCGGCGGCATCTGAGCATAAAAACTCCGCCATCCCAGAAATCTCTTCAACGCTTACAAATTTTTTTGTGGGCTGTGCTCCTAAAATCACATCGCGAATCACTTCTTCTTCACTCAGTCCCCGGGCCTTAGCCGTATCTGCAATTTGTCCATCAACTAGAGGCGTTCTCACATAACCAGGACAAATAGCATTACAAGTAATACCCATCTCGGCCACTTCAAGCGCCACCGTTTTCGTCATTCCAAGTACACCATGCTTAGCCGCCACATAAGCCGACTTATAAGGAGAAGCAATCAAACCATGTGCGGATGCGATATTAATGATTCGTCCCCAGCCACGCTCTTTCATTGCCGGCAGAGCATTTTGGATAGTGAGAAAGTTTGAGACAAGATTCACTTGAATAACTTGTTGCCATTTCTTTGCCGGAAATTTTTCAATGGGACTTACGTGCTGAATCCCAGCATTATTGATGAGGATACTCACATCCCCTAATTGTTTTTTTGTCTCAGAAAACATTTGAGCGATCTCGGTTTCAGAAGTCACATCCGCATCAAAATAAAGTGTTTTTCCTGAGTTCATTTGATTAAGTCTAACTCTAATAGCCTCGATTTCAGTTTTATCTCCAAAGCCATTTAAAACCACGGCGGCTCCAAGTCCCGCGAAATGTTCTGCAATACCAAGTCCAATGCCACTAGTAGACCCCGTTATAAGTACGACTTCTGAACTCAATTTGTGAGTTTGCCCCATATCAGTTTCCTTTTAAATTGAACAACTAGTCATAGCTTTTTTGGGCTTGGTAGTAAAGAGAGGTTTTAGTATCATAATTTCATGAAATTATTCGGATATCTTTTATCTTTGGTTATTCCAGCAAGTGTTTATCTAAGCTTGACTCAGCCCGAGAATTTTAGTTTTTTGGCACTTATCATCGCATTTGGAGTGATTCCAATTTTAGACTTCCTGGCCCCTTTTGAAAGTAATGCTGATGCTTATACAGGTAAATCAATCGCACTAGACTCACTTCTCTATCTCGTAACCTTGATTCATTTCTATCTTCTCTATGTTTTTGTCTCGACTTTTTCACTCCAAGATTCTTGGTCTATGCAGCTAGGACAGATTCTAGCGATGGGAATATCCTGTGGAACTGTAGGGATCAATGTGGCGCACGAGCTGGGACATCGAAAAGAGAGACTGCATAAGATCACGGCCATGCTCCTACTCTCGACAAGTCTTTATACGCAATTTTATATTGAGCATAATAAAGGCCATCATCGACATGTCTCTACTCCAAAAGATCCCGCCACGGCTAGACTCAATGAAACCATTTACGCTTTTGTTTTGAGATCTATGTGGGGAACCATTAAAGGTGCTTTTAAATTAGATCGAAAACTATTTTATATTGGTATAAGCCTTCAACTCATTCTCATCGCTCTCATTTCCTTTTTCGCTGGCCCTACGGTCAGTTTTGCTTTTATAGCAGCTGCCTTTTTTGGAGCTTTCCAATTGGAAGTGGTTAATTATATCGAACATTATGGACTGCTTAGAAAGATTAACCCCTCAGGGCGCTATGAAAAAGTACAACCTCATCATAGTTGGAATTCAAATCATTATTTAGGGCGAAAAATTTTATTTGAATTGACTCGCCATAGTGATCATCACGCGTTTGCTTCAAAACCCTATTATAATTTAAGATCTTATACTGAAGCCCCTAATCTACCCGCGGGCTATCCGGCTATGATGCTCTTAACTCTCATTCCCCCCTTGTTTTTTCGAATTATGAATCCAAAAGTCCAGGCCCTCAATTAAACGATAGGTATACACCCTAGACCTTTAGTCTTTGCCCCATTAAAATCAGCTCATGGCAAACGAGAAATGGACATTTTGGATTGATTGCGGCGGAACCTTTACTGATATTATTGCTGTCAATGAGAACTCTGAGCATAAAGTGCATAAGCTTCTCTCTCACTCCCCTCATTATGAATCTGCAGTAGTGCAAGGAATCGAAGATCTTCTTGGTCATAATGATTTTTCTTGTATCGAAGAAGTAAGACTTGGAACCACGGTTGCAACCAACGCATTTTTAGAAAGAAAGGGAATTGCTTGCGCGCTTATCACAACTCTAGGTCACAGAGATGTACTTGAAATTCGAAATCAAAACCGTGAAGATCTCTTCGCGCTGGATATAAAGAAAACCAAGCCTCTTTATTCAAGTGTCACTCATATCGAAGGACGCATGAATGCCAAAGGAGAAGTCTTAGTTGAACTCGATGAAGATATCGCCATCTTTGAATTAAGTCGTATTCTTGATAAAGGAATAAAGTCTCTTGCGATCTCTCTTATGCACTCCACTGTTAATCCGGCCCACGAACTGAGACTTCGAGAAATTGCCCTTGATTTAGGTTTTGAATATATTAGCCTCTCTCATGAAGTCTCGCCTCTAGCAAAATATGTCGCTAGAACCGAAACTTCAGTTATAGATGCCTATCTCTCTCCTTATCTTGCACAGTACACCAAGGATCTTTCTCAAAAACTTGGAATTCCAAATATTTTTTATATGCAATCAGACGGAGGTCTTTGCACAAAAGAATTTTTAAAAGGTCATAATGCTCTTTTATCTGGACCTGCGGGAGGTCTTATTGGAGCAGCCGATGTAGCGAAAAAATTCAAGCGCGATAAGATTATAACCTTTGATATGGGAGGAACTTCTACGGATGTGGCGATCTATGATCGAGAACTCTCCATTGATCCTACTCCAGATTTTTATGGACTCAAACTTCTCTCCCCTATGGTGGACATTCACACCGTAGCTGCAGGGGGTGGTTCCGTTTTAAGCTATGATAATGGTCGCTTTTTGGTTGGACCAGAGTCAGCAGGGGCATATCCAGGCCCTGCTTGTTATCGAAACGGTGGATCTCTTACGATTACGGATGCGAATCTTTTTCTAGGTAGAATTGATCCTTCGAAATTTCCCAAAATATTTGGGCCAGATCAAAACCAAGCCCTGGATGAAAAAATCGTAGAGGAAAAATTTAATGAACTCGCCTCTAAAACAGGTTTGAGTGCGAAAGAAGTGGCCGAAGGCTTTATCGAAGTTGCCGTAGAGACCATGGGACGCGCCATCAAAAAAGTCTCCATTGAAAAAGGACTCGATCCCAAAGATTTTATGCTCGTAAGTTTCGGTGGGGCCGCCGGACAGCTGGCCTTGAAAGTCGCGCAAAATCTTCGAATGAAAGAAGTTTTAATTCATCCCTTAAGCTCCGTTTTATCAGCCTATGGAATTGGGTGTGCTCTTCATCAAATCACAGAGCAAGGAAAATCAAGTACTGATTTTGATCGACTACTCTTAAAGGCTAAAGAAAGCTTTCCCTATTGCGATTTTGAAATTCAAAAATCTTTTCTGCTTAAGGCCTCTGGAAGTGACCACACTGTTGAAATCAATGCTGATGATTTTGATCAAGCCTGTGCGAGATTTCAAACCTATCATGAAAAGACTTTTAGAACTAAAGCTGACTCGATCGAGGAAGTCTCGGTTGCCGTAAAACTTCTTCATCAAAAAACTCGCAAGCTTGAATTTGATACCGAAGCCCAAAAAATTCAAGGTCCAAAAATCCTATCCGAAAATAAAACCTCTATTGTCATTGAAAAAGGCTGGAATGCTGAAAAATCTCAGCATGATACTTGGCTATTTTCTCTAGATTCTGAGATTGAAAATCAAAAAAGAGATCCCAAGATTGAATTAGAAATCTTCTTTCAACGTTTTCAATTTATCGCTGAACAAATGGGAATTCAATTACAAAGGCTTGCGCGCTCAATAAATATCCGAGAGCGAAATGATTTTTCCTGTGCGCTTTTTACCAAAGATTGTGAATTGATTGCCAATGCTCCACATATTCCTGTGCATCTTGGTTCAATGGATCAAGCTGTTAAAGCTGTGGCCAGGAACTTCAATCCTAGGCCTTTTGAGAGTTTTATTTTAAACTCCCCTTTTCATGGAGGAACCCATCTTCCGGATACTACCATCGTGACCCCCGTACATAATAATGATGAAATCGTAATGTGGGTTGCCTCCCGCGGGCATCATGCAGATATAGGGGGCAAATCACCAGGTTCTATGCCAGGGGACTCAAAAACATTAGAAGAAGAAGGAGTGATTATCACTCCTATCAAAATCTCTGAATCTGAATTAGTAGATAAAGAGCTCTTGGAAAAGATTCTTTTAAAGACGAAGTATCCGGTCAGGGACTTCAAAACAAATCTCCATGATATTCAGGCGAAAGTTTCTGCGAATTTAAAAGGTGTCACAGATTTAAAAGAATTGATTCAAACCTCAGGAGTGGATTATATCAATACCATGAGTGAGAAGATTCTTGATTACACTCATCAAAAAATTCAGAATATTCTACAAGACTTCTCTTCGGCCAAAGCTGAAAAAGAGATCGCTCCGGATAGACAAATCAAAGTTGAATTAAAGCGAGAAAATAATAAAACGATCTTTGATTTTCAAGGTTCAAGCCCCAGGCTTAACTCAAATTTTAACGCCCCAATTCCCGTGGTTCAGGCGAGTATTCTTTTTGCCCTAAGATCTATGATTGAAGAGGCGATTCCGCTCAATTCCGGCGTTCTTCGTGCTATTGAAATTAAGATTCCTGAAGACTGTATGCTCAATCCTAAAGAAGACTCTCCCGTTGTGGCGGGAAATGTGGAAACATCTCAAGCTGTCTGTGATCTTATTTTTCAAGCGCTCAAAGTTAAAGCCAATAGTTATGGCAGCATGAATAATTTAAGCTTTGGAAACGATCAATATCAATATTATGAAACAATTTGTGGAGGAAGTGGAGCAACCAAAACAGCAGCAGGAGCATCCGCAGTACAAGTCAATATGACCAACTCTCTTCTCACTGATCCAGAAGTGATGGAGACAAGACTGCCTATTCTGATTGAGCTTATGGGGATTCGACACGGTAGTGGCGGCAAGGGAGCACATCGCGGTGGAGATGGAGTCTATCGAAGAATAAAATTCTTAGAAAATATGCGGGTTAATATGATCACTCAAGCCAGAAAGATTGCCCCTCAAGGACTTGCCGGAGGACAGAACGGAAAGCGAGGTCTTAATCTCATAGAATTTGACGGTCTCTGGTTTGAACTTCCTGAATGTTTTGAAAGAGATATTACAGCAGGAACCAGACTTTCTATAAATACTCCAGGAGGAGGAGGCTTCAAAGAGGCAAGTTCAGCTAATAAGCATCTCGTTTTTGGATTTGGTTCAAATATGGACTTAGAGCAAATCAAAACTCGTTGCCCCAGTGCAGAGCTTATTGGCAGGGCCAAAATTTTTGATAAAGAAATCCGCTATACGCGCTACTCCCCGATCAGACTTGGAGGAGTTGCCGACATGTGTGAAGCCGAGGGAAGATTCGTCTACGGTTTAGTTGTAAGTATTGATGATAACGACCTTGCCGTTTTGGATAAGATTGAATGCGATGACAATGGCTATCAAAGACTTGAATTAGAGGCCCTCGATGATAATAAAGAACGTCTGTCGGTTTATGCTTATGATGTGATTGATAAAAACCCTGACATACCACCTACGGTGATTTACGAATGGTTAGTTTACACGGGAGCTTATTATTTAGATGCGCCCCCGAAGTATCTGGAGCGCATTAGATCTTTTAGATAATTACATTTGAGATTGGAAGTAGTTTTGCTCACCAACTTTATCCATCAAGTCGAGTTGAGTCTCTATCCAATCGATATGATCTTCTTCTGTATCTTTTAAAAGAGTGGTCAGCATATTTCTCGTTTCAAAATCCTTCTCACTCTCACAAAGATTGATAAGATCTTTGAGCATCTTCATATTCTCTGTTTCATAAGCAAGAGATTGCTCAAACATATAGCGAAGATCACGTTTAACTTTGAACCCATCTCGGCTTTGCACATCTGGATCACCTTCAAGAAAAATAATTCTTTTAATAACGAGATCTGCGTGAAGCCCTTCATGATTTTTCTCCCCATCAATATGGGTAAAAAGTTTTGTTAGTCCCCAATCGTCATAGATTCTTGAATGCAAGAAATACATATCTACTGATGTGAGCTCTTTTGTTAAAAGCTTATTAAGACCATCAATAACTTTTTGTGAACCTTTCATAAAGTTTTCCTCTTTTTTATGGCAGCCGAATTATTTACAACGAAATGATTCTACCACTTGCCCATTTTTATAACGCTCAAGTTGTAACATACCATCTACAAGTTGTAACTCACTTGTCTCTTCGATCTTTAAACCTAAAAACCGAGTTCTCGCCACGACAGTTAAAAGCTCCTGAGCACAAGACGCAGTTAATTTCACTTTTAGTCTTCCAAAACGAGAGCTGGTAATCTCACTTTCACGTTCAACACCATCGGCCACAACTTCTTGAGTGGTGGTGTCTGCGTCTGATTCATAAGTAATCAAATAAGAGTTTTGATTCGTCATTTTAATTTCGACCGCCATTCCTGCGGGAAGCTCTCTATTTGAATCTGATTCACATTGAGTATAAGTTCCTGATAAATCTGGGCATGCAAAGGCTGATAATGATGTAAAAAGTAGCCCTACGAGTATCGTTTTCATAATTGGTCTCCTTGGTTTGGAATAAAGCCTAACGTGAACAACCCAAGGCGACAATAAATTTTAGGTTATTAATGCTTCACATCATCTTGCTTAGCATCCAAGTTAGTGGTATTTAGGGCCTGTGAAAGTGTTTTGGATTCTCTTATTCATGTCTTACTCGAGTTTTGCGATGGAATATAGTCTCAAAGTAGAAGGTCATCAAAAGACATATAATATACATATTGAACACGAAAAAGCTGAGGGAAATCAAAAGCTCGCCATTATAGCTCATGGTTATATGAACCATTGTCGCTACCTTGATGTTCTTAAAGAAAATCTAAAAAGCCTAAATTACGATGTTCTCTGCTACGATCTTCCAGGCCATGGAAAAAGCAGTGGTAAAAAATTTGATATCGATCATTTTAAAACTTATGCCTTGGTCACTCGCTCGGTAATAGCGAAAGCTCAAGAAAGTGGTTACCAGAAAATTGATTTTATCGCCCATAGTACTGGAACGGTCGGTGTAACGGAACTTCTGCTGGAACAAGAAAATCTTGGGTTAAGTAGAATTGTCTATATCGCTCCTCTTATTCGTTCTTATTTATATAAACTCTCCTATTGGAGCTGGCGCTTAGGTGGACGTCTACTTCCAAGGCTTCCGGTGAGACCATTAGGCGAAGTCCATCCAGAGTATTTAGAAATCGTAAACTCTGATCCTTTTTACCCAAGATCAGTTCCTAACCATTTTGCTGGTGAGCTTTTTAGCTGGAATGATTATCTAGAAAGCTTAAATAGAGTGAGCGAGAGAAAGATTCATATCCTTTTTGGAACAAGAGATACTGTTATCAATACTCAATTTAATCGTTATTTTTTTGAAACTTATTTTCCCGCTGCAGAGATTCAAACCCTCGAAGGTTCAAATCATCTCTTCTTTCACCATAATCAAAACATCAGGGAAAAGTTTTTTACAAGACTCGAGGCAATTTTAAACTGACTACATTCCCAAAACTTGACTACCTGCTAAAGCAGCTATTCCAGTTCCACCTGCTTTGATGACAATAGAATTATTGCGATCAAGAGGGTCCTCATTTCTAGCACCTGGAGTGATGGCCCCTTCACTAATCTTCACACCTGCTATCGCCCCAATTCTTTTAAAACTCGCTCTCACTCCATCGGCTGTAAAATGAAGAGGTGGTGCGGCGTTGTCTCTGCCTTCGTATTCGCGATTCGTGACAAAATCTCGCATGGTTTGAAGATCCGAGTTACTCATCTCAGGTCTTCTGGTGGTTTTATAGGAAACCATTTCAGAGCGTAAATCACCACTAAAGTTTACAACTTCATTGATAATTCGGTCTCGGTTTTCTTGCGAGACTTGCAGAAGTATACCTTGCAGGAACTCTCTTTCAATTTCATCTGGAGACCTATTTTGCATTTCATTAATTCGATTTTGAAGTTCAAGGACCATAGAGGCGTCTGGAGAAATTTGATACAAACTGCCAACTATTCGATTATATCTTTCAGTTAAACGCTCTGAAGCTTCAGGACTAGTTCCCTGAGTGACATATGCATTCATAGCACTTCCAGGATTTGAGAAGCGTTGATTGGTAGCCTCTCGATCAGATAAAGAATTAAGCCAAGTCTCTGCACTTTGTTGGCCTAGCTCTCTTAGATCTGAATCTGAAGTGGTTTGAGTCCGATCAAGCAGGTTCATGATTCTTCTATCTCGGTCTCTATTATCCGAAGCTCTAAAAGTAAAGCTGGCTTCATTATCAATAATCAAATTACTAAATGGTGTATCATTTGGCGCACCTTCTTCCATAAACTCATCAACACCCATTCTAATTTTTCTATTATTAATTGTGTGAATTTTAATCCTGATTTCACCTGCCAAATCTCCTCTTTGAATTGTCTCTACTTCAAGAGATTCAATATTCTGGACAAGAGAAAAGACAGCATCAGGTAAGATTAAATTGAAAGGCTCATTGGTAATAATATTTAAAAGCCCTAACATTGTCTCTTGATCGATATGTGTCTCTGGGGAATTCTCATTTACCAATTCAGCGAAAGTATAAAGAGTATAAATTCCTGAGCCGAGCAGATTAGGATCATTGGTATTCACATTAAAATATTTTGAAAAATCTAGCAGTCTGTCGAAATTATTAAAAACGATATCAAATAAACTTGATTCTTCTTCAACTGTATCACCACTATTTAAAACATCACTTATATCTTCCCAAAGCCAGGTAGCTTCCTCTAACCCACTCACAATATCTCTTCTATAACAATCCATTTGAGGATCACCATCGTTTGCATTGAGAAGACTGTGGTAGGCGTTCGAGATGCGCGCATTAACTCGTTCCATATGATAGGGATCTTCTACTTCTTGGGCCCATGTGGCCGAAACAAACAAACAACTTAAGAATACAAATAAAAAGCTAGATTTGATCATTCTTATGTATCGGCAGAGAGAAGACTAAATTGAAGTGAAATTCTAGAGTTAGCTTTTCATTCATAGCTTTTAACTTGTTGAATTTACTTCAAAAAAGGCTTTAAACACTCATACCATAGTAAAACTATCCGATAAGAAATTATGAATTTAAGGCCTAAATTCTTGCGGCTTCTTGCCTTCTTAGTTGGATCTCTCATGACAATGAGTCTATCTGCAAGTGATTATACCCTCTCACAAGAGTGTCGCTCCCAGCTTGATGAGATATTCACTGATCAATCAAATAGCGAGACCATCAAGAGATTTCTAAAATTGCAAGCCAACCTCACAACTCATAGACTTGCTTGGACTTTTACCCATAATTCAAATCAAACGGAAAGTTTTAAACTAGAAAATGAAATTCTAGAAATAATTAACCAGATTGAAAATAATGATGATCCAGCTTTTATAGCTGCGAGAGAACAATTTAGAAGCCATAAACTTTCGAGAAAAGCACTGGCCGAAATCATGCCTTTCGTTTCAGAGATTTTGCAACAACAAGCAAGTGATATAAATAATAATAACCAACGCTTCTTTCACTTAAAGGCAAGTGATTTAAAAATGCTCGAGCTTTTGGGATCAAAGGAGCTCGACTCTCAAGGAAATATAGATAGCCGACTTTTTGTAGATAATACTCAAGACCAAAGTATTCTCAACTTAACAAAGATTGTAAACTCTTCACTTCGTGAGGTACAAACTGACGAGCAAATTGAGACCTTTCAAAACTCTATTAACCGCTATCTTCAAAATTTTGATCAACTCTTCAAAAGTCTTTCGGAGTTCGACTATCAAGCTTGTTATGGAGACTTTAAAAATAAAACGTGTAGAGAATCTGAGGATGAGTTCAATCAGCTTTTAATCAATCACGTAATGGATCTTCTCAACGCTACTGAGCAAATTGAAGACACAACAAAATTTGAGGCCTTGCGCTATGGTTCAGTCTGGCTCAATTTAAATCCAGAATCTTCTGGGACTCGCAATCAAAGAGTTAATCTTGAAACACCGAGATCACCAGAGGTTACGATTGACCAAGTACCACCCGTCCTACCTAGCCAAGATCCTGACTCAACTGAACTTGTTCCAGGAACGCGACTTAGAGTAAATTCAGATTCTGACGAGCCGATTAACCTTGAAGATTTCCCAGCACTTTTAGAAGAGTACATAAATATGATTATGGGATACTACAATCATTTTTTTACTCGTGAATATTTGCGAGAAAACCCTGAACTTGCCTTTCAACTCGCAAGAGCACTTGAAAGACGAGAGGCATCCATCAGTGCTGGTGAAGAACCAGATAATATTTTCTATTACCCGAATGAGGATGGAACTTATAGAGAACTAAGACTTCCTGATATAGATCCGAACTCAAGACTTATGGAGCGAGTTGGTAGAAGGGAAAGCGTCCCCTATCAACAAATCCTAGATGAACTTAATACATTAAATGAAGATAGCTCGCGAGAAAAGCGCTGGCCTTGTGGTTTTAGAAGTCCTGGAAATGAAGACCTACAAGTTGATAGTTATGAGGGAGACTTAAGACGGGCCAGAGACAATGCGCTTAGAGGTTATCGTGATGCCATTAGAGATTCTTACCGTCTGCGTGCTAATACGAGATCTCTTAATCGAACCAGACGATTAACAGGAAGACCTCCTCTTCCACGAATGATTTATTATAATGGTACATTCTGTGACACTCACACAGGCTTTCGAGTGAATAATACTGTTGAAAGCTTTATTGAAGTTTCCACTCCTATCAGTGAAGACTCGCCCAGTGAGGTCATTGTATCATCTGAAGAGGTCCCAACCAGACCATCTGAGTCGGATGCCTTATCTATTTACCAAGGGCTATTAGAGAGACCTGATCAGGCTGGACAATTTGACGGACTCGATAATAGTGATGGTCTTAGACCATTAACCTTTGTTCGAGACAATGAAGTGATATCAATTACTGGTAATACTTACTCTGTCTCGGAAGGAAAAACACCTAACCAAGTTCAAGCTGAGATTGAAGGACGTCCTTATTTCTTTAATGAAGAAGATAGACTTGTGTTAACTTCTGACCCAGATCAAGAGATCACAGACGAGCAAATTCTCTCTGTCATTCAAGAGCGAAATCCCGGTTTTAATCAAGAAATAAGCCCTGAAAGCTACCCAGAGCTAGCGGTTCAGGCGGACGCAATTGCAAGAGGAACTCTCGTCTACAACACACCAGAAGGGGTGCGTTTTACGAGTTCCGGAAATCTCGTAGAAAATTGTGACGAGCTATCTGGTGAAGAAGATAGAGAAATTAGACGTGGATGCAACTCCTATGCAACGAGAATGCAAGAGGAGTTTTTAAATAATGCCGGCGATAACGAAAGAGTGATTCACCAATTTCAGTCCAGCACTGAAAATGAATGTGGATTTTATACTATTGCTAATAAACAAACAGGTTATCTTAACGTTTATAATAATGCAGGAGAGCTGGTTTATACTTCCAGGGCCTTATACGGTGAGACTGCTGGAGACCAACGTACCCAAAGACTAAATGGATTTGAAGAGTCAGGCCCAATTAGAACGAACGGAACTACAGGTGCCGGAGCTTATAGTATTGTTGTCCAACGAGGTGACGACGATTATGAGCACCCTTATTATCAAGATATGTATGATGGTCAAATCTTAGAAGTGAGAGCAAGTTCTGGCTCTCCGTTTCGAGAGGGGGGAAATATAAGCTCGACCATGGCAATTCACGCCCCACCTAATATAGGCTCAAGACAAGAGAGAGTCGATGCCTTAGCTGAACCTAATCCAGAGGAAGCTCAAATTCGAATGTCTGGTGGCTGTATAAATATCTCAGATGATAACTATCTAGCGCTGCAAGAGCTTCTCTCCCAAAATGCTGGAAGTGGTGAATTTGAATGCCCTCTCTATGTTCTACCCGAAGATCAAAATACTCGTTTTGAATTGAGAAATGGTGAGCTCTTCTACGCTCCAAGTGAAACTCTAACAACTTCAGAAGGTGGAATCTGTGATGATTTAAGCCAGGCATCTAGTAATGGCTGTAGCACTCAGTATTTCTTTACTCCTCCCCAAGAAAGATCTATCGCAGGAAGTGAGGATCAAAGTTTCACTCCAACTCCCATTGAGATTCAAATTGAGGACTCATTATTTGAGTCTCTAGATAAACCAAGAAGCCGCGCGATGACTGATGTTGAAGATGTTCGAGATGAAATGCGCTATTATGCGAATATCTTTGCCGATAGTTTAGAAGATAATAAAGCTCTTATAATGAACACACTTAATTCAGACGCATCCCCTAGTAACGATATCTCTGATGCCGAATACAATGATCTTGCACGAATAGCCTTAGCGATTATGAGAGTGGAAACAAATTTTTGTACCGACCTTTCCCCGGAGGTAATATTTGAATCAAGCTTTGGAGAGAATGCACTAGGAAGTCCTAGTGTCGGCTGTACTCAAATAAAAAACCCAAGTGATTATATTGAAGACTCTGGCATTGAATATGATATTAGTAATAGAAATTTTTCACCAGAGAGAAGACTTAGTGGTGCACCTAATAGAAATAAAACTCAAGATGGTGTGAGGGACTCAGCTGTGGCCACCGTATTATATCTACACCAAGCGCTCAATAGGGCCGATAATATTGGAGTGCGAAACCTGATAAGAAGAGACGAGCACGGTCAGATGACTAATTACGAAGAGGTCCTCTATCACATTTATCAAGGGCGATCATCTGTGGCGTTTAACGATGCCAATACCTCTGCCTCTTCTACTGAACAAGTCAGGCGGATGAGAAGTGTTCTAAATTCTATAAACTTGAGAAGAAGGTAAGAGACTACTTTCTAAGCCCTTAAATTCATAAGCTACTGTCAAAATCTTTGACACTCGAAAATACTCACAGAAAAACTTTCAACTCAGCTGAAAACAAAACACATTTAGCATTTAATAGCTCCATAAATTTAGACATTTATTAAAAAGGAACACCTAAAACCCAGGAGCTATGAATGAAAATGTTGATGCTGTTTTCCACAGTACTATTAAGCGCGAGTGCTTTTGCACAATCTGCTTATGAATTTTGTTATAAAGAGACGACTTTTAGAAGCGATCGCCAAGATTGCCTTCGAGTCGTTCAAACAGGAAGTTTTGATAGAAGTGCTTTGAACTTCTGTTCAGAAAATATTAACTCAGATGGAGATAAAGTAGATTGCTTAGTAAAAGTTAAAAACAACCATTTTGGCCGAAGTGCACTTGACGCATGTGCCGAGATGACCTTTCCTGATAACAAATTAGCATGTCTAGATTTGATTGCTAGAAAACACTATCGTCCTGATGAAGCAAACTATTGCTCGAATTTATGGCCGGATAGAGAGATAAGAGAATGTCTTGAATATAGTGGTCGAGCAGTGAGAAGTAGACCAAGACGCGGTAGTGTGAGAAGAACTGAAACTGAAGTAAGAAGAAGAGGCAATAGAACTGTCGTAACTGAAACAGTATATGATCACAATGAATATACAACCTGTTATGAAAGACCGAGAACGAGACTAATTCAGTATCAAGATCAAAGACAAGCAAGAAGAGGTCGAAATACTGTGATTGGCGGTCTCATCGGTATCGGAGTAGGTCAAATCATTGGCGGTGACGAAGGAGATATTGTTTCGGCCATTGGTGCTGGTGTAGCACTCTATGGAGCGATTGAAATTGCTGACTCTCGAGAGATTATTTATCAAGATAACGGTTATGATTGTAGAAGCTACTATACCGTTGATACCAGAACCTATACAAGAGTTGTAAATAATCGTAGGTGTACAACTACGAGATACTACACCAATAGATGGGGCTCAACTCATGAGTATTTCGAGACGAATTGTAACGGATCTCGTTATATGAGTTTTGAGCGAAATTCAGATATTTGGTACGCTAATTAAAAATACCACAAGGTCTAGCGGCGAATTTAAGCCGCTAGATCATTAAAAAAGACCTTAAGACACGTTGCAAAAAAGACATTGTAAAAAAAACTTGTTACTCTTTTTCAATCTTAAACATACGAAGGAGAGATTATGAAAGTTTTCGCAATGGCGTTAGTGCTTTTAACAACAAGTGTATTTGCAGACAGTGTCACAGTATTTGAAACAAGAGTGGGAAGATCATATGACTATACGACAGCAGATGCTAAGTTTTTCATGGATACCCAAACTGGAATCGGTTACGCACAAGTATCAGTAACTGAATACGTAAGAGATCAGTTTCCACGTCGTCCAATTTGTGATCGTTGGGGATGCTACCCAGCTCCAGCGCCAGCACCATTTCCAAGAACAATCCTATCTGAAAGAGTTGAGATTCCGGGTTTAACTTTAGAGAATAAACAAATGATCTACAGAAATGCTGGACAAGAAATCAATTGTGGAAGACTGGGTGAATCTAGAGTACTTAGACGTCCTACTCTTTATCTAACAGGTAATTGTGAGCTTAATGCTTTTCTATCTTTCGATAAATTACGAGTCACATTCGACACAAAATAATTTATGGAAGAAAACAAAGGAAGACGGACTTTCCTTATAAACCCTGATTATCAGCTCAGTGTCATGTTTCATTTTTTGATACTGTTTTTTTGTGTGATGATCGTCACGGTTTTTGCCATTAACTGGCAATTAGAACCAGTAATTGAACAAGTAAAGCTATCACAGCTGCCAGAGGACAATCCTCTGGTGGCTTCGGTAGCCTCTTTTACTCAGTCCATTAATCTCACTATTATCGCACTCACTACATTTTCATTTTTCATGTTTGCTATTATGGGTTTGATTGTCTCTCACAAGACTGCAGGCCCTATTTATAATCTCACTCAACACCTACGAAAAATTCGCAAGCAAAAAGAAGTCAAGCCTATCAACTTTCGAAAAGGTGACTACTTCCCAGAACTAGCGGATGAAATCAATGAATTTATTAAATCTAAAGAATAACCAAAGTGGTTTTTCACTCATTCAAGTTCTTATTGCCTTTGGATTAACCACTATTTTGGCCCTGCAATTATTTCGTATGAATAGTATGCAAATTAAAACGGCTCAAAATACCGAGATAGCCTTAGATATAAGTCTGATGATGAATCAAGTCGCGCTTTATTTGGCTAATACCAAGTCCTGTCAAAATACCTTTGACGGCATTGCCTTAGGAGCACCTTATAGCTTTCCAGAGGGCTCTGGAATCAAAAATAGAACCGATACGGTCGTCTATGCTGTAGGAGGAAGATACTCCAGAGAAAGAATTCAGATTATGGGTATTACCATCACTCCCACAGAGGATGATCCTCTTGATCCCCCTTTAGATAAATTTGGAGTCATCGACGTTAAACTAAAATTAAAAAAGTTGAAAGTAGGTGAAAATAGCCTAACCACAGATACGATAACTAGGACAGTACCCGTTCAAATTCAGACCAATGCTTTTGGCCTGGTTGAGAGATGCTACTCCCTTAGCGATGAATCAAGTCTCTCTCTTCGCTCACAAACTTGCGAACTTGACCTTGGAGGTATCTGGAATATGGAAAAAGGAAAATGCGAGGGAATCAGTGTCGGAGGGGGAAGCCTCTGTGGAACTTGCCAGCACACTGAATTTTTTGAACATAATATTTCCCATCAAGATATGCACGGTTTTAATGGAAATAATAAGCAAAAGAAAGTCTCTAAGGAGTCCAACGATTTATTAGAAATGAATTGTCGATCAATTTTGAAATGCCAAGGACAAGATATTTGTCAAACCAGTGATGATGGTTCATGGTGTGTTCCTAGTTGTCCTCCGGGGTTTAAATTACAAACGATTTATGAAGACTCTGAAATAAGTGACAAAACTTTTACTCAGTCTATAAAAAGTATTATCTATTTAAAAACGTGTATTAGGTCTTAAATAATAATTTTCAAGACCACGGGATTCCCCGCGGCCTTGAAAATAGTTTTGCCTTGGTGTTTTTGGAACGGTTGCAGGCTGAAGAAGGAGCGAGGGTGTTGGGGAGAAAATGTGAAAAATTGAGAGAATGTTCCAAAAACTCATTTGAGCTCCTTTGTTATTTAAAAGGTAGCAAAACCAATTTCCCGAAATATCAAAATCAAGTCAGAAAATTGTAAACTCTAACGACTCAAGGCGTAAAATGAAATTTAAAGCTGTGTATTTTGATTTAGATGGAACACTTATTGATTCTAAGCTTAACTTTGATGCCATGAGAGAAGACTTAAACTTTCCAGAAGAAGCACCCATATTAGAAGAAATTGAAAAACTCTCCTCTCCCGAACAAAAAGCAAGATGCTTAAAGATAGTTCATGAACATGAAAAAAAGGGAGCTGAAAACTCTCTATTGATTCCAGGGGTGAGAGATCTCATCAACTGGTTAAATCTCAATAATATTGCTTCAGGTATTTTAACTCGTAACTCCAAATTTTGTGCGGAGTATATGTTGAAAAAACATCATCTTCATTTTCAACATGTCATCACGCGAGATGACTGCCACCCTAAGCCAGACCCAGCAGGACTTTTAAAACTTGCAACTATTCATCAACTCTCTCCTGAAGTTTGCCTCTATGTAGGTGATTATAAGTTTGACTTAGAAACGGCTAAAAATGCTGGGATGAGTTCAGCTCTCTTTGCGCCAAAACCCCTGTCAGAGTTTGAACCTTTGGCTGACTTTGTCTTTTCTAACTATCAAGATTTTATTCCTAGCGTCCTTTTGAGCTAGTCGTTATACTATTAACATGCTTAAGGAATTTACAGTTTTTCTCAAAATAGAAAATCTCGCTAGTGAGGAAGTGCATAAGCGTAAGTATTTAGTTCAACCCGGAAAACCTCTTTTCCTTGGCCGATCTAAAGAATGCCATATCGTCTTAATTGATGAGAATGTTTCAAGAAGACATGCCTGTCTAAAGGTAGATGGAGATCAGCTAACAATTAAAGATCTTAAAAGCGGAAACGGTACCTTTGTTAATGGAGAAAAGATTAGTGCGTTTAATATAAATGAAGGACAAATGATTGTCTTAGGTGGCTTTGAAGTTAGTGTGATGAAACTCGTTGGTGCTCCTTCCAAGGTTATGCCTGATGATATTATTATTGAAGAAGACATCAAAGACGATTTCTCAAAAAACGCTCACTCCGATTCTCCTGCATCTGACTCTGAAAGCAAAGAGAAAGGAGCGCAAATATCCAGTGATAACCTAGATGCTTGGCAAGGGAAAATGAGTGTCGACGGTTTTAAAAATATTTTCGTTGAGACATGGAAATTATTTATCGAGCAAAAGCTAGAGTTTTTTAAGAAAATACAAGTCAATGGAAGCGTCAAAAACTCACTTATCGTGATTTCTGTATCAAGTTTCATTCCCTCACTGTTAACGCTGCTCCTTAGTAGCTCTGAAAGTCTTGAAGTGATTCTAAATAATCTCATTACTTTGCTTTTCACTATAGCTTCCGTTTATTTAACCGCAAAAATCATGGACATGATGAAAAACTGGTTAAGACTTGAAGGAAGCTTTGAAAATTTTTTAAGATTTTACGCCATAGGTAGTCTTATCTCTCTTCCCCTCTCCTTGCTTACATTTGTCCCCGTCTTAGGTGGCTTTATTGCGATCATTAGCTTTGCCATTGCAATTCTCTTTCTCTATGGTTTCTATGTCAGATTTAGACCTATGCTCAAGAGGTTTATCATTGCTTGTCTTGTCGTTCTTGGATTACAGATCACTCTCCAAGTTGGCGTCTATTTGATAACAGCTGCTCAAACAGTTAGTTCAGCCGAAAGCGAGGCTAAAGATTCAAATATCTTTAAAAAAATGAAAGGCGATCGTAAAAAATTAGAAGAAGCTTTTGAAGCCAATTAATTTTTAATATAGCTCACAGATACAAATGGGTTTGACTGTCGTTGCTTGATCATCCATTTCTCGGAAATACAGGAGTATCCCCCCTCACCCCATCCTTCTCCCCAAGAGTTTGCTACGATAAAACATATTTTCCCTTCCTCAAGCACCTGAGGAAGTTTTAAATAACCTACGATGGTCATTGCATGACCTTGGGCATGAGCATCAGTTCTTCCTCCTTTATTTCTATCTCGATACAAGATTAAAGAAGATGTCGTGTAAAAATTAGGTGTTAATTTCATACTCGCAATCACTGGTCTTTTTTGATCGAGAACGCTGACCACTTCATCTAGAGTTTTATGATATTGAAAATCCCCTACTTTAACTAATCCGTCTTCACAGGAGCTTTTCAAAGGAATCTGAGTTTCGTTCCCTGTTTTACTATAGCTTATATAAGGACAGTCTCCCTCAGAAGGAATATCTGCTTGAGCCTGCACTCTCGAGTATTTAAAACCATTTCCAACCCAGGAGCCCTTGCGTGTGCATTTTCTAGACTGACAATCATCTTTAGAGGCCCAATAAAAATATTGCTCACTTAAATCGCGATCTTCTCCATTTTGGGCCAATAAGACCTCCAAAAGCCTTACTCCTGCGAAGGCCGCACAGGTCGGTCTAAATTTCTGATCTCGAATAGGAATCTGCATTGACGCTGGTACCACCATATAATCGCGCTCAATTTCAACTGCGACTTCCTTTTCAATGTCTTCTTTTTTAGTCGGTAAAACTTCAGGTAACTTAAAAGTCGTATCTTTATACTTATCTTTTTCTTTATTATATTCTTTTTTCTTCTTTTCCCATTCTCGGATGCGAGCCTCATACTTCTCTTTCCAATCATTAATGATTCGTTTTTTTAAATCGTCAATTTCACTTTGAGCAAGTTCTTTCCATTGCTCAGCATTTTTAATTTCTTTATGGATTTCAGCAATTAATTTTTTGTTATCCGACTTAACTTTATTCACTAGATCTTTTCCGGACTTAACTTCATCTGGATTTATCCCTCTTTTTTTGGCTAATTTCTCCCTATTCTTTCGCTTCATCTCCTCAATCATTTTTTGACCTCGGGTCATCTCTTTTTTAGGATTCTCTTTTTTCTCAGCATATTTTTTAGGAACTTTTAGACCTTTTGTGATCTCAATCAATTCTTCGAAAATAGAATTTGTGACAATCTCAAGTGTTTCTTTATGAAGTTTTGACTCGAAGTCTTTTGGGTAATAGCTTTTTCCCACCGCCTGAGTAGCAATCATAAATAAACTAAGCGACATAAAAAGTTGAGATTTGACCATGTGAAAATCCTTTTTCATTTACCCTTTTTAGCTCTCCTATTTTAATCCTTGATTTTGATTTTTCCAATAGGACTGGTTGGGTCACATTCAGCTTTGTCGCGTCGCTTTTCACGTTTGAGATTAAATGCGACTTCTTTAATCGACTTCTTTATTTTCTCAAAATGAGCCTGTGCGATAAAATATGATTTTTTAGATTTATCAAACTTCTCAAAAGTCTCTGGAAGCCTATTGGAAGGGTCTTTTGTGTGCTTATTGAGTTCTTTCATACTAAGGTAGGTCTCTCGATAAAACTCATACTCATCTCTAGCCAAAAGATAGCGAACCTCTGCTTCTTCTCTCTTTTTACGCATAGGTACAGTCAGATCAAAAAGATACGTTTTGTGATCCATTTTTGCCTGCTCCTTTTTATAAAAGACTTGTTGACGACAAAACTGAGTTTGAAGCCATGGATCTTCTAGAATTTTTTGTTGAGCTGGAAAAAAAGCGGGATGCCTGGCGTTGAGATTACTTTTAATCTTCTTCGCAAATTCGCGTGTAATATTATGGTATTTATCCATGTACTCTTTCTCGATTTCTGAAAATTCCGTAAAATAAATATCGGTTATTTCCTTTTTTCTTAGAAACTTTTCCTCTTTTAGTTCAATTGATTGATAAAAACTTTCTGCGACAATTTTTTGATGGTCACTAGATTTGATTTTTTGGATTTGGTTTAAGGCCTGTAGTTTTATTGAGAACTCTTGATTAATCAGCCTGAGATCTCTTTCATACTCGGTTTTTAATTTTTTTAATTCTTGTTGTTTCCAAACCTTAATGACTCGAACTAAGTTCGACTTTTTCTTTTTTAGATCGAGAAGATCCCTTCTTAACTCTCCTCTAAAATCTTGAATGTCTCGTTTGATTTCTTGCTTGGACCAAGCAAAACAAAGCTCTGTAAATAGTACCAGAGCTAGCGTCAACTTTGCGTTCATAACAAACCTCACTTTCGCAGCAACAACAATTTCAGCTTAACATGGGATTTGGGGTCTCTTATAAGTACGCAATACCTCTTAAAAAATTGACCACTCTTCTGGCCAATCAGCTTTCTAGATACCTCAGGCATTGTCCAAAAAATGGCAGAGTGCTTAAATATTAAACACGATAAAGCCTTCCAAGCCTCTGATTTGACGAAAAAATCCATGGCATTTCGATTGCTTAATATATAGATGCGGAGGATATATGAAAAACCCTATTCAAAAAATTACCTTATTAGCTGTTTTCTGTTTCGTGATGATTCCAGGAGCCTTAGTCTCGCTACATCTAGATCAAATCAGTGAAGTCTCCGCTTTTATGAACTTCGCTGTCATCTTTACTATGATAATCTTCGCTCTTATGACTCTTGAGACCTTAAGAAGAATGACCGCGAATGAAAATATAGATTTTAATCAACAAAAAATTGATATCCTTCACTCATCTTTTATTTTAATGGATGGAAATGGCGAGTACATTGCTTCTCAAGACGAAGTCCAAAGTCTTGAGGACGTACATTTCAACTACCAAGTGAAGGAGAATCCTGACAACGAACGACCTCTAAACTAAGAGTCAAATTGGTAACCTACCGCTCTTTTTGATTTAAAATGTTGAGGAGACTTAGGCTCAGTTTCAAAGTATTTTCTAAGTCTCACTATAAAGTTGTCTATCGTTCTAGAATTCGCATCAATGGAATAGCCAAAAGCATTTTCCAGTAAGAATTTTCTTGATAGGGCCTTGCCTTTATTCTGATAGAGAACCTTAATTAATTTAAGTTCTTGAACAGTCAGATCAATAATATTTCCCTCAGCATTTAAAGCAGATCTTTGCTCAAAATCAACCCAGCACTTTCCAAACTCAATTTTACTGGGAATTTCATTGCTTAATTCATTGGCTTCACTCGACCAGTCTGAACGCTGCAAAACCCTTTCAATCCTAAGTAGGAATTCATCTAGATTAAAGGGTTTTGACATATAATCGTCGACTCCCTTTTTTAAGCATCTGATTTTATCCTCTACAGCACTTTTAGCGGAAAGGATTAATATGGGTACACGATCATCAAAAAGTCTTATCTCTTCTAAAACTTTAAAACCGTCCATTTCAGGTAGCATGAGGTCTAAAATAATAAGGTCAGGCTTAAAACTCCTCCATACTTTTAACCCTTTAATACCATCACTTGCAATTTCTACTTGATAATTATTGAGACTCAGATTTAGTCTTAAACCTTCAGCGAGATGTTTTTCATCTTCTATGACTAAGATCTTTTTCATTTTTTGTCCCTATTTTTATGAGCAAATTTGATAATGATCGATGTTCCCTTACCGAGCCCTTCACTTTGCGCAAAGATCTCACCTTTATGCATTTTTATAATATTGTGTGAGATATATAGCCCTAGGCCAGAGCCTTTCGTAGTTTTACCAACCTGGTAGAGCTTTTTAAAAATATTTTTCAACTCATGCTTCTCGATCCCAATTCCATTGTCTTTAAATTCAAGCTTAAGAAATTGTTTTTCTTGATAGATTTTAATTGTAAGTTTCGGCTCAGATGAACCCTTGTAGTGTATCGCGTTCGTGAGAATGTTCATAAGCACGACTTCAAAAAGCTCTCTATCAATTGAGTACAAGCTTGAGTCAACCTCACTTTGAATTTCGATATTAAGTTCGGAGAAATACTGTGGGTTCTTTTCTAAAAAATCTCTCACAAATTTCTCAAGATCAATCGTTTGAATAGAAGTTAGTTTAGGTCGCTCTTCGAGCTTTGAGAGATTGAGAATTTGGTTCACATTGAGAGCAAGCCTTTCCGTATCCTGTAACATAAAATCGATATATTTGACTTGTTCAATTCTTGGAAGTTCATATTTTTTAAATGTATCTAGATAAAGCCTTAAGCTTGCAATAGGCGTTTTAAGTTCGTGGGTAAATCCATTGATGAAGTTCTGTTGAAAGCGATAGAGCTTAATCAGCTTTTGATAATAAATAAAAATGAGAAGGACTCCAAAAATAATTCCCACCATTAAAATTGATACGAGAAGAATTAAAACCCATGTCTGCATGTCGAAGAAACGACTTGGGTCAACATTGTATTTAAGTACAAAATTTGTAAGGGCATCACTTACCTGAAGATAAGAGCGAATAAATAAAACGAACGCCCCTCCGATAGCAACAAGAGTTACCACAAACACCGAGATAGGGTGAAAGATATATCGGGTAGTTAAAATACTGATCTCCTCCGTTTAATAGATTAAGTGTTAATTAAACACAAAGTAGATCAATTTAAAAGAGTTAAGAAGCTTTCACTGCGGCCATAAGTGGCTCTGCCGTGCTCTGCTTTGCCTCTTTAAATGTGAGTAAACGTCCAGTATCTTCATCATATAAATGAAGATTATAGCAGCGTGCAATATCTTTTAGAGTAATCGTAAGCTCTTCTATGTGAAAGTATTCTTGTTCTCTATAACATCTTTCCAGTTCATAATTAGGAATCATAGGACTTAGATGATGAATATGATGAAAACCAATATTTCCTGAAGCCCATTGCAAGAACCTTGGAAGTTTCAAATAACTACTTCCATAAACTGCTGCAGTTTCATAATCCCAATCTTGAGTTCGACTCCAATACACACCTTCAAATTGATGTTGCACATAGAAAAGTGCGATCCCTAAAGCTCCTCCAAACATGACTAAAGATAATTGATAGATCAAAAAGAACTCAAGACTTGTAACGGAGCTTATCAACGCCCCCATTAAAAGAATTCCTAAATTAGTCATATAAACACTTCTTCTTTCTTTTTTTCCATCAAGGCTAGTGGTAAATCGATGCATGACTATGAAGTTATAGATTGTTCCAACTGTTAGCATGAAAGCTGGAAAGCGATAGAGACGATAAAAGAGTTGTTTTCCCCAACTTGAATCGTTGTACTCTTGCAAAGTTAAAGTCCAGACATCCCCTCGACCTCTTTTTTCTAAATTTCCAGAAGTTTTGTGATGGTCAGCATGCTCAAAAGCCCATTGGTGGTAAGGGGTAAAAGTAATCACACCGCAAATCGTTCCCCAAAAATCTCTCTCTTTTTTCTTTTTAAAATATGATCCATGTCCACAATCATGAAGAATGATAAAGAGTCTCAAAAATGCGGGTTGAGCCAGCAAGGCCACAGCTATTGTTAACCAGACAGAATACTGGAAAGCTTCGTAAGCTAGAAACCAAAATCCAATAAAAAGAGTGAAGCTATTAATTATCTGCCAATAGCTTTTAAGTCGATTTGGTTGTTGATAAGGCTTAATCATTGTTGCCCAGTTTATTTTTTTCATATATCCCCCTGGCATTATTATTCTAGAATTAAAGAGGGCGTTCGGGGGAAATGCTCAGGACTTTTACGGTTGTTTTACAATTGAAATCGCCTAAAAATTTTGGCAAAAATATTCGAAATCAAGCCTCGAAAGCAGCCTAAAGACTTGAAATCACTGAGTTAAAGCTTTTCTCTGATTAATTAACCAGGTTAAAGACTACGATATATTTATGAAAATAGCTTTACTCGCTCTCCTATTATCCGTCGTCGCCTGTCGCCCTCCTCAAGAAGAGACGGACTACTCACAGCTAGAGGTCACTGCCGGTCCTGGGTTTACTGAAGATGAAGTTAAAGATGCACTTGAAAATGCAAAAATTACTTGTGAGCAAGCAGCTAGTTCTGGAAGACTTCAACAAAGAGTGGAGCAAGTTGTCTTTCCGGCCACAAGAGATTGTGAATTTAATGAATCAGCTGATGATAACGAATTTTGGGAAATCAATGATCAATTGAATGGACCTAGAAAAAATGACAGAATAAGAGCGGCAATAAAACAAGACAGAAGTCTAAGTCTTCCAGCTGGAAGTACTCTTTGTGATATTGAGTTTGATTTTCCTACGCAATCTATGAAGTATGATGATGAAATTCTTTTATTACTAAATAATTATGTACTCTTTATGAGCACTGATTACTCCACTGATTCTTCTTATTCTCAATATCAATCTGAAGGTCTAAGAATAAATTCACAGGGACTCGTTGAATTTAAATGGCTCGATGAAAATAACTCCGCAAACGATCTTTATAATTTAGATTATGGTCATAATAAAGCGCCAAAATTTTGCCAAGGAATTAATCCCAATCAAAGTGATTATGACGATATTTGTGAGATTCCGGCCACTGAAACTACCGGACAGTTTAAGTTGGATATCCCTAAATCAGACATTGTGACTATGGGAGCTTTAAAATTTGATGAATCTAGTTCTTTAAGTGATCTTGACTTCAGCTTCGTCTCAACAGGAGATAACGATGATGGAGACTGTGAACACGATGAGTTTTACTTTAATGTAACAGTTATTTACTCAGATAACTAAGAAGCTTATCTAGCTTCGATCTAGGCAAATAATGCCAAGCACCATGTTAGCTCTGCTACAATTATCTTAAGAGACTTTATTTTAAATTGCCTAGGATTGGCACACAGAACAAAAGGATTCGTTTATGAAGATCATCGCAGGATTATTGCTTCTAAGTACGATCGCCCAAGCTGAAGTTCCAGCAAACACCGGAGAGCTACTCTATCAAATTAAGCCGGCTTTCCAAAAATCAGGACAAACAGATTATATCAGAGTTCATAGGCCCAGAGTGAATTCAGATCTTGATGAGATAAAGCAAAAGATGATCGACTCAGGACGTTTTACTTTTGTCGATTACAATACAATTGAATCTCATGACGTCGACCTAGAGTCTGAAGAGGCCCAAAAACTAAAAGTGGATGATCCTAAGTTTCAAAGACAGTGGCAACATGAAAAAGTGGAAACTCTCAAAGCCTGGGACACGACTCGAGGAGACAATTCTATTTTGGTGGGAGTTTGTGACTCGGGAGTTGAAAGATTGCACGAAGATTTAAAAGGAAGAGTGCTAACAAAAGGGTACGATTTTATCGACCTCGATACCGACGCCAATCCGGTTACATCTCACGGAACTTTTGTTGCTGGACTTATTGCGGCGACAGCTTCAAACACTCTAGGTGGTGCAGGAGTTTCTCCTAATGTAAAAATCTTGCCTTTAAGAATTACAAACTCAAAAGGTATTACCTCGATGAAGATCATTACTGACTGTATTAAATTCGCTGCTGATGCAGGTGCAAGAGTTATTAATGTTAGCTTTACGGGAATTCAGAATCGAAGTGTTGAAGCTGCTGGAAGATACGCTCGCTCACGAGGTGCACTTTTAGTTTACTCTGCAGGTAATCAGGGTATCAATCGCTCAAAATGGCCTGACCATAGAAATGTTGTTGCAGTAGGTGCAACGAATATTAATGATCAACGCTGGACCTATCGAACTGAAGACTCAAGTGGTGGATCAAATTATGGCCCTTTCATAGACCTGGTAGCCCCTGGGCATAATGTCTATTCAACTACAACCTATGTCACTCATAACCAAGGTAGCCATCCCTATCGAAGTGGAAGCGGAACGTCTTATTCAGCTCCCATCGTCGCGGGAATTGCAGCACTTATCTATTCTATCAATCCAAATTTATCGGCAAGTGAAGTGGAGAGAATTCTTAAAAACTCTGCTGATCAAATTGGAAACCAATACACCTTTGGTGCTGGTAGAGTTAATGCCTACCAGGCAGTTCAAATGGCGATTCAAACTTTGTAAAATTATTTGGCCCGAAGTTTTCTCACTTCGGGCATTTCCAGTTTTCGTTTGAAGGCTATATTTTCAAAATTATCACAACTCGCTTTATCTAAGACATAATTCACAAACTTTAAAAGACATCCTGGCTTTAGAGGAAGACCATCGAATTCCGCCTTCTCAGAGAGCTCTATCACGTGAACAGGATGAGACTCCTCAATACTGAAGGCTATCTTAGCAGCTTGGTAGAATTCAAATTGAGCAAACTCAAAATTATTAAAGGTCTCAATCCCTATAATTTTATCTTCCTCAAAATAGACTTTCGTATTTTTAGGCCAATTCCCCTCACCAAACTGCAGGCTCTCGTTCAAAATAAAAATAGGCTCCCCAGAATCACTCATTTCAAACCCAGTTCCTTTGGGCCAGACTACCCCAGCCTTCTCCACAGCATTTTCAAGCTGTTGTGAGCGAGGCCATTTTCGATATATATAGTGTCCAGCAGTTATCAGAGCTAAGCCCCCAATAATACATAATAATTTCTTCATAGGACTATTCTACACATGATTTTCAGATAGGAAATAATTTTATGGCTACTTGCACAAAAACCAAGGCTGGGCTATTAAATCTTCATTATGATCAAGGGTATTGGACTATCGTCGTTGCTGATTTCAGCATTATTTTCTACTTCTGCATTCGCCATTAGAAATGGTGTTTCCGGAAGGCATTTTTCTGAAAAAAACTACACTGTTGAGTTTTCCATAGATCGTGGCAGAGACATTGAAGGTGTTTGTTCTGGAGTCAGAATCCATCAAAATTATGCTCTAACTGCGGCTCATTGTTTTGAGGGAGTCAGCTCCACTAGATCTTTTGAGACAAAATACTATGATTCTCGTGGACGCCGACGAGAGGTTAATCCAACAATAAGCGATGTCATTATATTTGACACAGTATTAGAAAGAGAGCTTGCTTTAGTTCCTCTAGGTAATCCAACAGATGATTTCACTCCTCCTGTTATTTTTAAAGGGAATTATACTCCCTCAACAATAAGATTTTATGGATATGGGATGCGAAGAAGTGGAACCTTTGGGGGCCTTCAAACCGCAACTTTGAACTGGGCGCATGTTTTAAGTAATAGTAGAGGAAGATTTATTGTCACCTCTCCTGGAATTGGTGATGCTCATCCCTGCCCTGGTGACAGTGGAGGACCTCTATTTAAAGAAGTAGACGGAGAACAACACTTGGCAGGAATCATAAGTTTTGTGAGAAAGTCTGACGGAATTATGGGCGATGATAGAGAAAGAGTCTGCCGCCAAGCGGATAGGGCCTTTTTTATTCCCCTGCAAGACCATTTAGATTTTCTCGAAACATATTTTGAAGTTGCTACAACTCCACAGCCAGAGCCAGTTATTTCTGTGATCGCTGAGCCGACAGCTGAAGATTTAGAACCAGTTTCTGTGGCATCACCTGTAGAAGTTATAGAGTCCGAAGAAGTTATTGAGCCTGAACTAGCTCCTGAAACTGAAGAAGCGACTGAGCCTGAAGTACCTGCCGAGTCCGAGGAAGCGACTGAACTAGAAAAGCCTGTTGATACTGAAGATGATCAAGAGGAAACTGAGTCTGTTGAGGAAGATGAAGCGACAAACCTAGCTGAAAATGAAACAAGTCCCTCTTCTGAACCTGTTTTAACGGAAGAGTAGATTTTTATTCTTCCTGTTCCTTTGCGCTTTAACATTGTCAAAAACTTGTCTCGATCCGCCTGCTCAACTCTCGCAGTTGCATAGAAGTTATCATTTACGGGCCCTTGATATTTAATCTGGCTATCCTGAATAACGAGTGAATCGATATGCATCTGCTCTGAATGCATTGTATGATGCACGAGTAAATACCCTGACAAAATACACAACGTATTTAAACTCCCCCCAAAGGCAGTTCCTTCATAATTAATATTGGTATTGAGCGGTGCTGTTAAAGTCAATTCTCGCAAACCGATTTCCGTAATATCAACTTCCATTGCAGAAACTACTGGAATCGCACTCAATAATTTGCTTTTATATTCAGATTTTAAATCCATGCGCTCCTCCTAACGTCATGCTATACTATGCCAAAGGAATCTGTCTTGAAAATACTTCTCTATTCTGAACAAGTTGATGAGGCTGAGGTCATCAAAAATATGATCTTGGCGATAAATTCAAAGCTTGAGGTATTAATTGCTGCGAATGTAAATCAAGCAATGAACTATGCTAATGTGGATGGACCTTTCGCCCTCTACCTCCTTGATTTTGATACGCAAACAGATATCAATGCTCTGGGACTTAATTTAGTTGAAATGACTGGGAAAAGACCTCTCATCTTTTTAGGAAGAGAAGCGATTTTAAAAGATCTAGTCTCCGACGAACTTTTTCATTCTCATCAAAAGAATAATAAACTTTTAAAACCAACGACGAGAGCCGACTTTCCAACCGATCTAAAGCAGCAAATCGATACGGCAATTGAATGGGCAAGAAAAGAAGAGTTCGACGAATCCATTAAAGAAGTTGATCCCAATGACTATCTTCCCATGAAGATAAAGTCTTTTTTCCTCTATGAGTCATTTCCTTATGATCTCTACTTAGCTATTACGACGAAATCTTATATCAAAATCATAAGCGCTGATAAAACCTATACTCATGCGACTCTTACAAAGTATTCGCGTAAAAATGTGAAATATCTTTATATTAAAAAAGATGACCAGATCAAATACTTGGAAGAAGAATCAAAAAAATGTTTGAAAGCGATGAAGTTAGCGAAACCTGAAGATAAAGGAATCTACTTACTTCTTCTAAGAGCTGTCACCATCCTTCATCAGTTTATTTTGGCCCTGGGAGTTACTGATTCTGTCCTGGTTCTAACCAACGTGATTGCAGAAACAATAGTCAATCAGTACAAATCACAAATATCTTTAAAACCCATATTAAAATCCTATCCGACTTTTTATCAAGGAGTTGCAAGTAAAAGTTTATTAACGGCTTTTATCGCTCAGGCCATTGCTTGGAAGGTGGGATGGGAATCAAACACGACTAAAATGAAGCTGGTAGTGTGCGCACTTTTACAAGATATAACTTTACCTGAAGAATCTATGGCAAAAGCAAATTCTCTAAAAAGTGAATTTATCAAAGGCCATGACGCCAGAGATATAGAGGAGTACAAAGTTCACCCTTTGAAAGCTGCTGAGTTTGCTAAGCAATTTACAAATTTTCCTGATATCGACTATATAATAGAGGCTCATCACGAACTTCCTAACCGCAAAGGTTTTCCTAATCGACCCTCTTCATCTCGCTTAACTCAAATATGTGCCGTTTTCAATGTTGCTCAACATATAGCTGCTGAGCTTGATGGAGAGAAACTTTCGGATATTTTTTTACAAAAGGTCACGCGCCCTATGATCAAAACTCATTCGGGAGGGCATTTTAGAGATATTGTTAAAATTGCCATTTCAGAAGTTCGATTAAAATAATTAAAGTTTGGCCTCTTCAAAAGCTTCGATCACTTTTTTATAAGTATGATTTCTAAATCTTTCATATAAATGATTGGCCACTGCTTCTTTGTTCACTTTGATTTTAGCATCTGCATCTTCAAATTCTTGCAAGATATTTGTACTGACTTCCTCAGCGATTATCATGATTTTAGACAGTGGCGAAATATCGTCTTTAAAATTCACCGCAAATCCTTGACCACTCGTCATGCCGTGATGTTGAGTCACAATCATGTCAGCACCTATTGGGCAGCGAGGGAAAGTTTTCACTAATTGGCCTGCGAGTTTAGCGTGATCAATGACCACCTGCTTTTCCTCATCTGTCACATCGTCTCTAAATAACAAATCCTCTTCTGACAATGCATCAGGATACTTTCTGTAAATAGGAACGAGAAAGATATCGTGAAAGAAGAAGGCAAAAGTCACTTTATTAGCTTGCTCATCACTTCCCCAGGATATTTTACTAATAATTTGCCTTGCAATATAAGAGGCCACGACGGCGTGCTTATAACAATAATCGCCAGGATTTTCGATAAGCATCTTAAGTAGATTTCGAAGCTTGGGGGTTTCTTTTGCCATTCGTTCTATAGAAGCGATCCCAGCCTTTGATATACTCGCCATCTCTGCAGAAATTTCCTCGTTCTCCAAAACTTCTTCCGCCACTACGTTCATGACCTGTCTTGTGACTTCACTTCTCTCTTCAAGTGTTAAGTCATCTCGCTCTAACTCCTGCACTACCATTGAGGAAGCTTTATTAATAAATTTTAAGCGCTCACTGGCGGGTACGTACAAGTTCTCAACACCTTCATCAATATACTTTTGAAGGCTTCCTCCAATTTCAGAATCTGCTTCGATAATAGGAAGATAATTAAACTGAAAAGCATCTTCTTCAACCCGATAAAAAATATCACAATGACTTTTTGAAATTTGGGAAAACATTTTTAAAGGAATGGGAAAAAAATCAGGGACCTTTTTCTGCGCCATATCTTTGGCGGTGATCTCCAAAATTTTTGCCATACTTTGTAAGACTTGCTTGAGATCATATTTATTTTTTACGACGATAACTTTATCTGAGGGACTCTCAAGTTCCCCTAAAACAATCAAGGGGGTGTTGTATTCTTTTTGTTCAATATATTCCAACATCTTATCAATACCACTATCGGCATCGTTGAGTTCCTTGAAACAGATGACGGCATCAATATTGGGAGACAAATCTAACAGTTGAAGTGCATCTCTTGCGTTGGCTTTAATAGTCACATTAGTCCCAACGTAGGCTCTTAAGTTGACTTCATAGAGTGAATTGATGACTTCGTTGCGAGAAATTAGGATGACTTGACTCATATACCTCTATTCTACTGAATTCACTGACTTTTTGAAACTAGATAATCCTTTAAATATTGCACTGCCATATCGATGGCATCTCGCGCATCAGATTCATTATACATGCTTTTGACGTGATTATAGATTTTGCCAGACTCTTTTTGAACAATGTCTATCTCTAGGTCAAATCCATGAACTCCCTGATAGAGGGTGATTCGACCTTTTAAATGTTCATCTAAACCATGAAGTCTTACAAAAAACTCCTGAGGAAAAGTGTTTAGTATTTGCATGGCATTCCTTCGGCAGAGGTTATAAGTCTTTGAGATTAAAGCTTTTCTAAATGACAAAGATCGCCCGCCTAAGGTACAATCTCTCACAGAATATACAATTGTTGAAGGGAGTTACAAATGATTGCAACCCATAATTACTTTACCTCGTCGATAGGTAAAAAACAGATTATGGCCTTAACTGGATTCGGACTGATAGGTTTTGTTCTGACCCATTTGGCAGGAAACTTTTTTATTTTAGTGGGACCTGATGCGTTTAATTACTACGCCTATAAATTAACCAGCAACCCGCTTATTTATGTAGCAGAAGCTGTTCTGGCTGGGATGTTTATTGGTCATATTGTTTTAGCCGTTCTCTTGAAATTACAAAACATGGGGGCTAGACCTCAGTCATACTTTACCAAGGTACGGACTGGACGCGGAGAAACTATTGCTTCAGGAACAATGCCTTATACAGGGTTGATCCTGATGATCTTTCTTATCCTTCATCTCCTAAATTTTAAATTTGGAACTGAGTACTACACTGTCGTAGACGGGGTGAAAATGCGAGACCTCTATAAAACTGTTATCGAGTATTTTGCCAATCCTCTTTATGTGGCTTGGTATGTTTTTGCGATGCTTTGTCTTGGCTTACACACGAGTCATGGTTTTCAATCAATGTTTCAAACATGGGGCTTAAACCACAAAAAATATACTCCCGCGATTCAGACTTTATCCAGCGCTTACGGCATCTTCGTGGCCCTCGGATTTTCTGGACTTGCTATCTACTGTTATTTTCAAAATTAGGAGAAATATAAATGAGTTTCGATTTAGATTCTAAAATTCCTGAAGGTCCGATTCAAGAGAAGTGGACTAAACACAAATTTGATAGCAAGCTTGTAAACCCTGCTAATAAGAGAAAGTACAGCGTAATCGTAGTAGGAACTGGTCTTGCTGGAGCCTCAGCCGCCGCTTCACTGGCAGAGCTTGGTTATAATGTAAAATCTTTTTGCTACCAAGACTCTCCTAGACGTGCTCACTCTATTGCAGCACAAGGTGGTATCAATGCTAATAAAAACTACCAAAATGACGGCGACTCTACTTGGAGACTTTTCTACGATACGGTAAAAGGTGGAGACTATAGGGCTAGAGAAGCTAATGTTTATAGACTGGCCGAAGTCTCGGGAAATATTATTGACCAATGTGTAGCACAAGGTGTTCCTTTCGCAAGAGAGTACGGTGGGTACTTAACCAATAGATCTTTTGGTGGAGCGCAGGTTTCGAGAACTTTTTATGCTAAAGGACAAACCGGACAGCAACTCCTCATCGGTGCTTACCAGTCGATGATGAGACAAGTTGGTCTCGGTAAAATTCAAATGTATGCCAGACGAGAGATTTTAGACATCGTTGTGATCGATGGAAAAGCTCGCGGAGTTATTGTGAGAGACCTCGTTACTGGTGATATCGAAAGACATGTTGCCGACGCCGTTATCCTCGCTTCTGGTGGATATGGAAATGTTTACTTCCTTTCAACTAATGCCATGGGATCCAATGTGGGTGCTGCTTGGAAGGCTTATAAAAAGGGTGCCGGGTTTGCGAATCCATGTTTTACGCAAATTCACCCGACTTGTATCCCTCAGTCGGGAGATCATCAAGCCAAGCTCACTCTTATGTCTGAATCACTTCGAAATGATGGACGTGTTTGGGTCCCCAAAGAAAAGGGCGATAAAAGACACCCTAATGATATTCCAGAAGAAGAAAGAGATTACTACTTAGAGAGAATCTATCCTGCTTTTGGGAACCTTGTTCCAAGAGACGTGGCATCACGTCAGGCAAAATTTAGAGTCGATGAGAACAAAGGTGTTGGTAACACTGGCGTTGCAGTTTATCTTGATTTCGCCGAGGCGATAAAAAGAGACGGACGAGATACCATTGCAGCAAAATATGGAAACCTTTTTGAGATGTATCAACGTATTACCG
The DNA here is from genome assembly GCA_002707495.1 of Halobacteriovoraceae bacterium. GTDB lineage: Bacteria > Bdellovibrionota > Bacteriovoracia > Bacteriovoracales > Bacteriovoracaceae. The sequence goes on from PAMZ01000010.1 coordinate 38,333, forward strand.
ATGAATCTCCTTATGAGCAGCCCATGAGAATTTATCCAGCGGTTCATTACACTATGGGTGGACTTTGGGTTGACTATAATCTTCAAAGTACAATCCCTGGCCTACATGTACTAGGAGAAGCAAACTTCTCTGATCATGGAGCCAATAGACTAGGAGCTTCAGCTCTTATGCAAGGACTTGCTGATGGATACTTTGTGATTCCTTACACGCTTGGACATTATTTTGGGAAAAATGAGATCAAGAAAGTTGATACCACTCACCCTGAGTTTCAAAAAAGTGAGGATGAAGTGAGAGCGCGAACTAAAAAATTCTTAGGAATTAACGGTTCAAGATCAGCTGATGAATTTCACCGAGCTCTTGGAAAGATTATGTGGGAGAACGTTGGGATGAGTCGAAATGAGCAAGGGCTTAAGAAGGCTATTTCTGATATTCAACAATTACGAAAAGAATTCTGGGAAGACCTAAGAGTTCCAGGAACAAATGAAGAATTAAATAACGAATTGGAAAAAGCAGGAAGAGTGGCAGACTTTCTAGAGCTTGGAGAACTTATGGCAAGGGATGCCCTCACAAGAGAGGAATCTTGTGGTGGTCACTTCAGAGAAGAAAGCCAAACTCCTGAAAATGAAGCCCTAAGAGATGATGAGAAGTTTGCTCATTCGGCTGTTTGGGAGTTTAAAGGTGAAAACCAAGAACCCGTTCGTCACAGAGAAGAATTGAAATTTGAACATGTACCTCTCACCCAGAGAAGTTACAAATAGGAGTTGATATGAGTAAGGAAATTACTGTTCACTTAAAGATTTGGAGACAAAAAAATAGACAAGACTCTGGGAGATTTGAGGAGTATACACTCAATGGAGTTTCCCAAGATCAGTCTTTTTTAGAAATGCTAGATCAATTAAATGTAAAATTGGTAAGAGACGGAAAGGAGCCGGTTGCCTTTGATAGTGACTGTCGTGAAGGAATTTGCGGAAGCTGTAGTTGTATGATCAATGGTCAAGCTCACGGTCCAGAAAAAGAAACGACGACCTGCCAACTTCACATGAGATCTTTTAATGATAACGATACAATTGTTATTGAGCCGTGGCGAGCAAGAGCCTTTCCAGTTATTAAAGACCTTGTTGTAGATAGGTCATCTTTTGATAAAGTTATCGCCTCGGGAGGATTCGTTTCGGTTAATACAGGAAATGCTCCGGACGCTAGTGCTGTCCTCGTTTCTAAAGAGAATGCAGACAAGGCGATGGATGCAGCTGCTTGTATTGGATGTGGAGCTTGTGTCGCAAGTTGTCCTAATGCCAGTGCCATGTTATTCGTCTCGGCCAAGATCTCTCACCTGGCCCTTCTTCCTCAAGGGCAAGTTGAAGCTCAAAAAAGAGCGAATTCAATGGTAAAGACTATGGATGAAATGGGATTTGGAAACTGTACCAATCATGCTGAATGTGAAGCAAGTTGTCCTAAGGGAATTGATCTTTCAAATATTGCTCGGATGAATAGAGAATATTTTAAAGCGAAAATTGCTTCTGAAGAGTAAACATTAATTTAAATTAGTAATAAAAAGGGCTTCGATAGAGGCCCTTTTTTTTTTGGTATTTTCTTGGGTGATAGGCTATATTGTCTAAACTTGACTATTCAGGTTCCCACCTTCGGAGACTTGAAAAAACTATTTTACCGACTTTATACCTGATTTACCCTATAATTATAGACGTGAAAGAGCAGTTAATATCTCAAATCCGTCATAATATAATTAAGACCAATGAAGGCCAATTTCTTCAAGCTGGGGCCAACCAGTTCCAAAGCTTTTGGACGAGAGATTTTTGTTTTGCAAGCCTTGGTCTAAGTTCAGTTGGTGAATTCGAAGTGGTACGAAACCATCTCCAGTACCTACTTGATCATTTAAGAGTTGAGGATGGACTAGCAGCAAGAATCATTGAGTCACAATGGTCTGGAAAAACCGTCGTTTTAAATACCGTTTTTCGATTTCTTCCCTACTCCTGGCGAAAAAATTCTCATAATAAAAAATTGAAACCTGAGTATCTTGGAGAACATGGTACTTTAAGCATAGACTCTAATGCTTTGATAATAATCGCAAGTTTTCAGTACATCAGAAAATCTAACGATGAAAAATTCCTCGAAAAAAATAGAAGTAAATTAATTAAAGCTTTTCAATTCTATCAAAACAGAACTAACGCTAATTTAATCACCCAAGAAAGCTTTGAAGACTGGCAAGATAGTGTGAAAAGAGAAGGTAAAACTTTTTATACCAATATTCTTTATTGGTATGCTGGAAAACTCTTAAACGATGCTGGACTACTTGATGTTGATACGAAAAGAATTCATCAATCAATTCAATCATGTTTTTGGTCAGAAGATTTTTATCGTTCCATGGAGCTAGGCTCCCAAAATTCTCTCGAGGGAAATTATCTCGCGATACTTTTTGACTTCATTCCACCAGAGGAGCAAAAGGCTTTGTTCGAGACTTGCGAAAAGCACCAAAATAATTTTTTTCCATTTTGTACGCAACCAAAGTATCCTAGACAAGATGTTTCATGGACGACTAAAGTCGTCGGGCTTCGTCATTATCACGATGAGCTTCACTGGTCCTGGATCCTCGGTTTGAAGCTTGCAGCTCAAAGAAAACTGGCACTTAAGGACCAAACTTACTCTCTACTTGAAGATCTCTTGCAAAGAGATAACACTATATATGAGGTCTATAGCGAGGATTTAAAACCATTTGAGACTAAGACCTATTTAAGTGAGCACCCATTTAGTTGGGGTATTGGAATTATATTATGGGCCCTCTACGATATTTAGCGATTCTCTATTTTATTTTTACTTATCAAGACTCAGTTTATGGAATTGAAAACCTAAGGGCCATAAGTGCGGGAGAAGATGTTGTCAGTCGAGATCTCAATCAAATTTTAAGAAAAGCTGATCTTACGGGAGCTGTAAGCTTTGAGCATGTTTTTGAGTATGGAGACTATGCTCGAATCAGTTGTCGCAATCAAAAGATTAATATTAAAGTTTACTCTCTCAGTAAGGAGTGGAGTCCCACTTTTTACTATGCTCTTCAAAAACTAGGTTTTCTATTCCCTCATCCTCGATGGCAAATTTCCCCTACAAGAGAAGACATGCTTAAAAAATGTGGAAAAAAATACAGCTGGAGACCTGCACTTGAGTACAGAGGTTTTCACTTTCATACTCAACACCCCAATGAATGGGTCCATGGCTTCCTTCAAGACAAACCTGACATAGCTTCAGACACAATCCGATGGCTTGCAAGAAATCAACAAAATGTCTTTGATTTAACTTTATTAAGAATGCCAAGCGAGACTATTTTTAAAAAACTTAAAGAGCCCTTTAAACTGGCAAAAAGTTTTGGAATTCATACAGGAGTCACCGTTGGAATGGCCTTCCATCAGCAAAACGCTTACAAACTAGTCAGTATCATTGGCTCTTTGTCGGATGATATTAGCCGTCGGGAAATTTCTAGAAACTTAACTCTACTTTTAGACAATATAGATTTGAGTTATATCAATGTAGAGTCAGGTAGCAGTGAGTTTACCCCAGTGAACTATGACAGAACCTTGAGCTGGCTCAATCAAATTGCAAAGATTGCCAAAAAGAGAAATATAAAGGTTTTAACCAAAGTTCATATTTCCAGTAATCAAAAAAACAAGAAATACGGAAATTATAATTATTTACCTTCTTACGCTTCTCCTGAAGTGGGAATCCTCCCCCACACTGTTTTTTATTACAGCCTCAACGATAAAAAGGCTCCCATGTACGGCAATAAGAACTTTCACGATATGAGAGATTTCATGCTTAAAGAAAAGAGCAAAAGAAGAACTTGGTATTATCCTGAAACATCCTATTTTATCGCCATGGATATTGGTCTGCCTCTATATTTTACCGAATACTTAAGAGCTAGAAGCGAAGATATGAAGTTTATTCATGAAAATGGAATCGAAGGACAACTCAATTTTACAACGGGACATGAATTAGGCTACTGGCTATTTGATTGGTCCGTTGCCCTTTATAATAATCTCGACTATAAATTCGATCCTATGATTGGACTAAAACTATTAGGCGAAGATCTAAAAGTGATGAAGTCTCACCTTGCCTTTCAAAAAAAGCATTTTACTGACGAGCAATTGGTTTCTGTCATTACATTCCAAAATTTTGGAGACGAGATATTCCCAGCACATGCTATCCATTCACGAATACTTATTAAAAATCTTGTAGAAGACAAAAATGAGATTGAACATCAAATCTATAAACTTGCCAGGGCCTTAGAAGAAGTTCCTTCCACTGAGAAAATATTAAATCAGGAAATAAAATCTCTGTTAGATATTACCTATCTTAGAGTCCAACATGCCTTATATGTGAGAAAAGCCATGCTCTCCAAAAAAGAAGAGAATTTACGATTGGCTTCCCAGACCAGAGAAAAAGCTCAGACTATAATGGATCAATTTGTTGAGAAGTATGAGCGCTACCCAGATGCTAAAATATTTTCAAAGCATAAAAACTTAAGTGCTTATCAGTGGGGATATGGATACACCGCTCGAAATCTTCATCATTGGGAGCGTGAAGAGATGAAAGTCAAAGATCAAGAGTTCAGTATGTTTTTTATGAATGTCTATGATCCCATTGATATCGTTTTCTAATGGTCTCTACCTTTTACACAAAACTTTATTTCTCTTCCATTCCTGTAAGTTCTAGTGTCATCTGAACCATAACCAAAAGCACAAGCATGCTCAGCTGATGTATCGTAAACCTCTCCAAGAGTCTCTACTTTAAGACAAGTCTTTGATTCTAATCCCTCTGAGGTAGTCGTAACCACACCATCTACATAACCTGATTCACAATAAGTATCAGCAGATGTTTCATAGCTCTCTCCTAACATTCTTCTATTTAAACAAGCCGTTAAAAGCATTCCAGATGGATGCTGAATTTTTACACCTCTAACCTGGTTATAATTACAGACTCTGGAGTAAACTTCACCTCCAGCACGACTCACTGCATTAACATTAATAAGTACTAGTAATAACAATAAAAAAGCTTTCATAAACGCCTCATTTAAAAATTCGCGCGGACTATACACCCAGGCGATTTTACGCACAACGCCATATGTAAAAAGTACAACCCTTTTTTGACATCGAAAACAGACAATTTCTGCTTAAAGAGCTAACCTCTGTGCATGAAAATCTTCAACGAGACCACACTTAGTTTCGCACGTAAATGTGAGTCCATGCTTAAGTCCATAATCAGCCAGGAGATTGGCTTTGAGGTGAAAAGAAGCCGTTTTATTAGCGGTAAATACAGCTTTCCCATCCATATCGTCATCATGACTAGTGAAAGAGAATGGGGTTGGTTTGATCCCCACACCTATCAAATAGCCCTCAATATCAAACTTATGTATGGAGCCAGAGATCAGGTGATCAAGGATATACTTCGCCATGAAATGGCCCATTACGTTTGCCATATGCTCAGAGTTGAAAATGAGCCCCCTCATGGAGAGACATTTAGGCGGGTCTGTGATCAATATGGCTGGGGAGACGAGGTTAAAAAAGCGAGTTTTAATCTGGACCACCAAGACCTCGCCTATGAGCTAGAACGAAAGGATAAGCTTTTAGCTAAAATTAAAAACCTGCTTAAACTAGCTCAAAGTGATAATCCACATGAAGCAGAGTTGGCCACCCTAAAAGCGAATCAACTACTTCTCAAGCATAATCTTTCTCATCTTGATCAAAACGACTGGACTCTCTACTCCAAGACTGTCATGCAGGCCAGTAGGCGTAATGCTAAAATGGCTGCTATCTACGATATTTTAAAACACTTTTTAGTGGGTCCCGTTTTTATATACGGACAAAATCAAGTTCAACTTGAAGTCTCTGGTAGTCTTGAAAATATTGAACTCGCTGAATACGTAGCTGGTTTTCTAGAGCAAGAACTTGAGAGACTTTGGAAAGCTCAAACGACTCTAAAGGGAATGAAAGCAAAAAACGCCTTTTTTCTAGGAATTGCTAAGGGCTACGAACAAAAAATGATTGAACAGGAATTTAGCGATGCTGAATCCAGACAGCTCATCGTTCTTAAGAATCAATTAGATGAAAAAATAAAGATGGCTCATCGTAGGCTCTCTTCGACCTCAACTGCCGGAGGACAAGATAAAAATGCTTTTCATGCAGGGAAAAAATCTGGTCAGAGTCTAACAGTAAAACAGGCCGTAAAAAATAAATCTGAAACATATTTATTAAAGGAGAGCTCCTCATGAATAATTTTGAATATTATAACCCCGTAAATATTGTTTTTGGGAAAGGCCAGATAAAAAAATTAAAAGACCTTATACCTAGAGGGGAAAAAATCCTTATCACCTATGGTGGAGGCTCTATTAAAAGAAATGGTGTCTATGATCAAGTCATCGAAGCTTTAAGTGATCATGACTTTATTGAATTTGGAGGTATTGAAGCTAATCCTCAGTACGAGACACTTATGAGTGCCTGTGAGCTGGCAAAAAAGGAACAGATCAGTTTTCTTCTCGCCGTTGGCGGTGGCTCAGTCATTGATGGAACTAAATTTATTGCCGTGGCGATGCACCACTCTGATGATCCTTGGAAAATCCTTTCGCAAAGACAATCCATTCAAGGGGCAACTCCTCTAGGCTCGGTTCTCACTTTACCAGCAACAGGAAGTGAGATGAATACTGGTTCAGTTGTCTCCAGAGGAAAAGAAAAACTTGGATGCTTTGGTGATCCACGGATGTATCCAAAGTTTTCCATTCTCGATCCGGAGGTGACCTATTCCCTTCCCGAACGTCAGCTTGGTAATGGTATTGTTGATTCCTACGTCCATGTACTCGAGCAATACCTCACCAAGGATGTAAACTCCCCCTTACAAGATAGAATGGCTGAATCAATATTAAAGACCTTGATTGAAGAAGGACCTAAAGTCATTCATGTCAAAGACGATTATGCCTCTCGAGCAAACTTTATGTGGTGTGCAACGATGGCCTTAAATGGCCTCATTGGAAGTGGTGTCATCCATGATTGGGCCACCCATATGATAGGTCATGAAATTACCGCTTTCCATGGAGTCGATCATGGAAGGACCTTAGCACTCGTGATGCCAAGTTTACTTCGTGTTCAAAAAGAAAAGAAACAAAATAAACTATTACAATATGCCGACAGAGTTTGGAATCTTTCAAACGGAACACCTGATGAGAGGATCGAACAAGCTATCATCTTAACGGAAGACTTTTTTAATTCGCTAGGAGTTCCCACCAAACTACGAGCCTATAATATTAAAGAAGAAGATATAAATACTATCGTAGAGTCAGTTCGCTCGCATATTCCCGTGAATTTAGGCGAAAATGGTGATATCGATGGAGAGAAAATTAAAACAATATTGATGCAAGCACTTTAGGAGAATCATGCAAGCTAAGAAAATACTTATGGCGGGATCTTTTTTTCTTATTCTAGGAGTTGGGCTCGGAGCTTTCGGCGCTCATGGATTAGAAAAAAAAGTCACAGCGGCTGCGATCAAAGTTTATGAAACAGGAGTTCGTTATCATTTTTATCATGCCATTGGGCTGATGATACTAGGTCTCATTCAATTACATTTAAAGGAAATTTCACTAAAACTTCCAGCTCTTCTTATGCAACTAGGAATTATCTTATTTAGCTTTAATTGCTATCTCTATGCCGCCACTGGAATAAAAGCCTTTGCAATGATCGTTCCTATCGGTGGCTTAAGTTTTATGGCGGCTTGGGCGTTGACCCTCTTTAAAATTAAAGGTTATCGATTTTGAAAATTTTAATCCTACTTCTCAGCATTTTATGCCTATCAAATTGCTCACAAAAATATCAAACCTATCATGTGGTTGATAAGTACAATTACAAGATTGATGACTATGATGCTCCTATAAGTCCGAAGTTACTCCCCAAAGAAAAAGTTAAACGTACGATTTGTTCTGATCAGATCTTTTTTAGTCGTAATGCTGAAAAAGAGAGTAAGAAAAGTATAGAGCGAATTGTGCAAACTCTTTGCCCTCAAGGACGCTTTATTAGCAATGCAAAGCTTACAGAAGATTGGTGGACAACTATTGCTTATAGTCGTTCTTGTATGACTTTTGAAGGCTATTGTGCGAGCCCACGATAGGTCTATAGAGTCCTAGCATAACGAGCCCCACAGTGATTAAAGCATTTCCCATGGTCAAATCTCCGGTGGTGATACAAGTAACAAAACCTACCATGGCAACAAACTCGGACATTGCCCAAGTGATAATGGAAAAACTTAAAACAGCTTGAGCTTTTTTAGCTTCCTCAATATTGTGATCTTCAAAGACACTAAGGGCCTTCTTTCTGAAATAAAAAGAAGTTAGCCCCATCATAGTTGCAATACCTAGTAAGACAAACTTTGGAAAACTAGAGTTTGCTTGAGACATCTCAGTGAAGTTTGCAATAAAATAAAATACCGAGATAGAGCTTAGAAATACAAACCATAAGAGCTTTTGAAGCTGCTCTGGATTCTGCTGTGAGTTTTCATCCATAAATTTTTCTCTTCTTAAACGTTTAGTTCAGAAGGACCGTGAATCCACTTATGTTGCTGTCCAATAACTCTAAATGGAGACCCAAATTCTTCGTTCCACTTTAGAATAGCAACAAATCTTTCTTTGGGAAACTCCTCATGAGGTTCATAACAAGGAGTCAAAACCCAGGGGATATTTTGAGGCTGACCTAGTCTAAAGAAAAGATCATAAATATATTCAAAATCTTTTTGATCAGTAATGACTGATTTGATCTGCGACTTAGAAGCATACTGATCTATCAGTCTTTGAAGAAGTTTCTCAGAGGTCTTAACGCCAGTAGAAGGTGTTTTCACATCAAAAGAGACAAAATCAATGATATCAAAAATCTGATCAACGATTCTAGTACCAGCTGCCTCTACATTTACGAAATAGCCTTTGCTTTTAAGAATTCTACTTAATTCGAGAACAGAAGATTCATGCTTAGGATGAAAAGGATCACCACCTGTGATTGAAACTCTCTGAATCCGTCTTTTAACACCCGATTCAGATACAATCACTGACTCTTTCTCCACCGCCTCTAGCACTTCATTCATAGTTTTTAGATGGCCTGAAAAGTCCCAAGTTTCTTTACTATCACAATTAACGCATCCGATGGTGCAACCTTGAAAACGTACAAAAACTTGGGGAGTTCCAATATGAATTCCTTCCCCTTCGGTAGTACGATATATAGCGTTAATATTCAGAACAGACATAGCTGTGTCTTATAGCACGAAGAAACTAATTTTCAAATACTTAAGGGACTAGAATCTGAGTCATTTTGAAAGTTTTACAAAGCACTGGGAAGTTTGATTTAATTAAGTAATATCAAGAGATTATGGAGAAATTGCTATGAAAATGATCCCTCTTTTTACGCTATTGGTCTTAGCCTTTTCTTGCACTGAGGCAACTGATAATGGAAAACGTTCCAGAAATGATGGCGCAAGGGAAGATCAAACAACGGATCGCCCAGCTGCATCAGTTCCCTTTCATAACTCCATGCCTTCACATATCTCAAGAAACCGAGGAGCAAAACAGCTCACCTATCAAGAAGTTAATGAGATGTTTCGCGACAATAGCATCTCTAGTAGTTTAATCTATCGTGCCGTGCCTATAGAAGGACTCGATAATACCGGACAAATCGTCGAGGCGGGTAGACCCACCGTGGCCTGCGGAATTAGCCCTGACTTTTCTGGTATTCGAGCGAGCATAAACGACTGCACCACTAAAAATAACGGCAGACATATTTGGGTCGGAAAAGACTTTGGAATAGCAGGTGAAGGTGATTGGTCTTTAGTTGCTGTTAGTGACACGCCTGAGTTTACCATTTGGATGGACCAAAGAACTGAGCTCTTATGGTCCCATGCTGTGGCCCGAGCTGATTGGATTGATGCCAGTGGAAATAACCAAGCCAACTCTCCTTGTGGTGAACTTAAAGTTTTCCCGGAAGATCAAGTGGCCTGGCGTCTTCCCACCAGAAATGAATTTTTACAAGCCGATATAAATGGATATCCCAGTATTTTTAAATTAGAGGACCTAAAGGACGAAATTTTTTGGACGGCAACCTCAGCTAGCAATATCGATAATGCCTGGGTTATAAAAGTTTCAAATGGGGTTTTATCTGAAGTAGATAAAGATACCAATACCGTTGCTGTAAAATGTGTAGGACAAATCCTGAAGTAGAAATATGGATAGAAAAAGTGAGCAAGAAGCTCAAAAAACATTAGAAAAAATTAAATCGTTTAAAAATCTTGCGGGTGCAAGAGAATACAACACATCCACCTCAGAAGTCTTTCAATTGGAAATCAAAGTGGATAACTCAGTCCCTCATGGACAATTTATTCCCAGTCAAATTTATCCTGGTCAATGGCGAGCAAGTGAACAAACATTTAAGGCCATGAAAAAAGACCTCTTTGCTTTGGGAGACTCGATAGATGAAATCAAAGAGCCCTATCAATGCGACTCTTGTGACAGTTCTCTTGACCGCCAATTTTGGCATTTTTGCCCTTTTTGTGGGGCCAGCTTTAAGGAATTCAAATGATAATCACGCAAAAATATAATAGCGCAACCGAAATTGATCCTGAATTTATACCAGATTTAGAAGCACTTCTCAGTGATTGTATTCCAAGCTTTGAGATGATTAAAAAATACGAGAATAATGCACCCAAAAATACTCACTTTGCTTATTATCTTTTTTTTGGTCAGAAAACGAATGCTCCAATAGGTTTTGCTCAAATAAAGATTCTCCAAAATGAGCGTTTATCTAAAAAGAATTTTTTCGATCGGCTTATTAAAAGAAAACAACAAAAGGCAGAACTTGATTGGAGCATGCCGGGAAGTTTAAAAGAAGGTTTGGTCTTTGATCCCCAATATATTCAATATGCTTGTCCAAAAGCGAGAGATATTTTTCAAGAGTACCAAGATCGAGACGATGTTGAGACCCAACAAATTTTATTCTCTACAGCTTATGAAGACCTCACTAAAGCCGATCCTAATCGAACATTAGAGTCATTATCTATTGCAGAAACGCTAGTGAAAAATAAGGAGTCCTATCAGAGCTACCTCTCTAGCCTTTCAAACGATATTTCTCAGAGTATTAAATCCAGCTGGAAAGCATTAAGAGAATTTAAATTGTCAGACTATGAATACTTTAAAGAAGCTTTTGCTTATAAAGCAAAAGGTGCTGAACAGTACCGAACATTAAAAAAGTCTGAACCGATGGCAACTTATTTAGAATTAGGTTGTCCGATGGAATTTTTAACAATCGAGAATGAAGAAGAAATTTTAGCTTTAACCGTTTTTTTCGAAGGAAAAAATGGACACGCTTTCTATGATGTCATCGTGTCTGAGGCGGGAACCATGGCAAGCCACCAGATGGCCATCATGCGCTTTTTTGAAAGGGAACATTTAAATAAGCTCCACTATTTAGGAGATGAGCCGATTTCTCAAAATCTTATCAACTGTGGTTTCACCAAGCGCTCTCAGTTTAAGGTCAAAATTCAAAAAGAAGTCGCATGAACAGAGACCTCATTCTTAAAGTCATTGAGGGCTTTTATGCCACAGCAAAAACTGACTTTATGATTGGCTATCATTTCCGATTTATTGAAAATTTTGAGGAGCATATTCCGCGGATTGCAGAATTTTGGAATCTTCAATTAAATCAGCAAATTTCTGATAGAAACTTGCTCCCATTCAAACTGATTGAAGTGCATAAACCATTAGGTATAAAACGAGGAGAAATCGGCCGCTGGGTCGTTCTCTTTCAAGAAAACTTAGATCAATTTCCAGAAATACCCCCGGACCAAAAACAAATTTGGATGGAAAAAGTAGAGCATTTTAAAATCAAAATAATGGATAAACTTATTCAGCCTTAACTGCGCCAAGATGTTTTTTAACAAACTTTTCTAGTACAGGCTCTCCAGCGACATCATCGAGGACCCAATTTCTTGCCACATAACCACGAATTCTCTTCGCTGCTTTTAAAGCTTTCTTCTGATCGTCATAATACAGAGGTCTCATTTCTACGTTGTGAACCGTAACAATCAACCCATATCTGCAGGGGGGAGTATAATCACTACAATCTACTAGCTGCTCAGATAAATTTTTAGGGACTTTGACAGTCATATTTGGATCCCCCTTTCTTGCCATCTCTCTGAATTGAATGGGATCATAATTGGGAAGCTCTTTGGTACAGCCAATGAAAATGAATAGAAAGAAAAGATACCGCATAGGTTTATTTTACCTGACTCACAGGTTTCACACAATGGCCGAAAGCGCTGGCCTTACTTCTTTATATTTAAATTGATAGCCTGCCTCCAAAGCTTTGGTGGGTAGAGCTCTTTGACCGTCAAGGAGGACCCGACTCATATCTCCCAAAATAAGCTTAAGAGCAAATTCAGGAGCGGGAAGTATGGTGGGTCGACTTAAGACATCACCTAGTGTTTTAGTAAATTCCAAGTTTGTGACAGGATTTGGAGAAACAGCATTATAAACTCCCATCCAGCTTTGGGTCTCTATAGCTTTTTTTATCAGACCTATAACATCGTCTCGATGAATCCAAGGCATATACTGTTCACCATTCCCTAGTTTTCCGGCCACTCCAAATTTAAAAGCAGGTAGCATTTTCTCTAGCGCTCCCCCATTTTCTCCCAAAACAACACCCAGTCTAAAAATACAAAGTCTTTCGTATTGATCTCGATGTATTTTGGCTTCGTTCTCCCAATTCTCACATATTTTTGCTAGAAAACCCTGACCAATGGAAGAGTTTTCATCAACTCTTTCATCTCCTGAGTCTCCATAATACCCTACTGCTGAAGCCTGAATGAAGGTGGAAATACTCGTGCTCTTTAATTGCTTAAAAAGATTTTTTGTTCCTATAATTCTCGAATCATAAAGTGATTTTTTTCTCTCTTCACTCCACCTAGCTCCCGCGATGTTTTCTCCCATAAGATTTATCACCACATCTAGTTTGGACTCATTAATTTCAAATGAGCTGTGAATATCCGGCCAAGAAATGAGTTTAATACCGGGCAATTTTTTTTCTGCCGATTTCAAATTTCGAACAAGTGCGAAGACTTCATGCTCGTCTTTAAGCGATTCACAAAGTTTTTGACCAATAAATCCAGTAGCACCAGTAATAAGTATCTTCATGCCATGATCATACATGTCAGTCAGTGTCTAATCAATGGCGTGAACGTTTGGTAATTTTTAGACGTTTAACTTTTTTAGGTTTTCCGGCCACTTTTCTGGCTTTTTCCCGTTTAGACTTGTCATCTATAGTGCCAATATCAATATGAGACTGTTCTTTGATAGATTGATTGATTTGGGCGATGAGTTTCGAGTCATAAGAAGTTACAAAATTAAAAACCTTTCCAGCTCTACCAGCTCGTCCCGTTCTCCCACACCTATGAAGATAATAGATTGGAGACTTTGGAAGGCCAAAATTTAAAACCCAATCAAGATCTTTGATATCCATTCCTCTAGCGGCAACATCTGAGGCAACTAAAACATGAGACTTATTTTGCATAAAAGAGCGGATACTTTGAATTCGCTCTTTCTCTGGAAGATCACCATGAAGCATTCTGAACTTTAACTTCGGCAATCTTTCAGCAAGGTATTTGTTTACCTCTTCCACCTGGTTCTTTTGGTTGACAAAGACAATGCCTCGCCCCTGAGCGGACTTTTTAATAAAAGCTTCAAGTGCGTATAGTTTTTCTTCTGGTTTCACATTTAAATTAAATGTTTCAATTCGCTGTTGTGCTTTATGAGCTCCACCGATAAGGATAGACTTAAGCTTCTTTTTTTGAAATTTTTCTTCAAGAAAGCTTTTTACATCATTAGGCATTGTTGCAGAGAAAAAATGTATATCCGTTTCACTGAATTCAACAAACCGAATAATACCTTCAATATCTCGCTTAAAACCCATATCAAAAAGCTGATCAGCTTCATCGAACACGAGATATTTTAGATCATTAAATGAAACATCTTTTTTCTTTAAAGCTTGTGAGAGTTTTGAAGGAGTCGAAACTAAGACTTCAAATCCTTGGGACTTTAGACTTTTAGTTGTGATGAGCGATCTCACTCTAAGCTTCGCGTGATGAGAAATTCGTTTAAAGACATCAGTGATTTGAAGGGCTAGCTCTTTAGTAGGTACCACGACTACTGCTCTAGGTGAGCCTAGATTTTCACTAAGACCTTGTTCATCTTCGATGAGTTTAATCATCTCACTTATGGGAAGGGCATAGGAAAGAGTCTTTCCAGAACCAGTCTGTGCGACGCAAATAAGACTCTGGGATTTTAAGATTTTAGGAATGACTTCGCATTGAACCTCATTAGGTTGTCTTATCCCCATCTCTCGATATAGAGGAGTGAAATCTTCATCAATGCCAAGCTTTTCAAATTGATTTTGCATAATACCCTACATAATTTGTCTCTATCTTTAGTCTTATTAAGGCTTTATGTAAATCCCATAACTTAAAACCACGAATTAATTACTCGGTGCAACTACCTATTTTTATTGAATATTTTCTTGCCGCTAGTAGAATAATGAAAGGTTCAATAAGAAGAAACAAATACAAAAGGATTTGAAATGAAAAAACTCATGATGGGTACGCTATTGGCTTTCTCTGGCTTATCAGCACAGGCGGTAGATATTACTGTCACAGAAAATACTTGTACCTACGGTGCTTCACAGTGTGCAGCTCTAACTCAGGAAATTCGAGATGAAGTTGGAGATGATTTTCCAGATGTTTCTATTGGTGACTACGGAAAAGGAACTTCAAATGCCGGAGCGTTCGCTCAAAGAGGTCTGACTTCAGACTACTCCGACGTTTTTGAAGTTGTTGCGGTTAAAGGTGGATTAGGTCTTGCTGTTTCTGGTGATCTTAGTGACGCTGAGTCAGCCGATGGTTTTGGAGTGGGTGCAGGTGCTTCAATCGGTTTAAATCTTGATCTTCTTCCCGTTGATAAAATTGGGCCGGTTGAGCTAGATAAAATGGATGTCTTTTTCTCATTTATGAGCCAAAGTAGCGATAACACTGATGGTGATCTTACAACTGAAACAGATCTCTCACATATGGGATTAATGGCCAGGTACCATATTATGGAAGGTAATGATATTATTCCTGGTAATATTGTAAAATGGGGTGGAGTTTTCGTTCACACAGGAATCCAAACTTCTTCACTTGATGCAACTTTCACTTCTTCTTTTGAGGGAGAGACAGTTGAGGTTAGTGGTGGTGCATCGGCAACTTTGAATGATACCTCTGCAACTCTTTCTTTTGAAAACTCTACGACTTCAATCCCGTTCGAAGTTTCAACTTATCTTAGAACTGTTTGGGCGCTTACTTTCTTCGGGGGTGCCGGATTTGATTTGATTCTTAACTCTAGTACAGATGTTTCTTTAAATGCTTCTGGGACTGCATCTCAAGGATCTGACTATTCAGCTACTATTTCAGCGGACGAATCAGATGATGCAGAAGGTGATGCGACTAACTTCCGTGCTTTTGGTGGTCTTCAATTAAACCTTCCTTTTGTAAGATTTACTTTTCATGCGAACAAAGGTTTAGGAAATGATCTCGTTGGTTTTAACGCTGGTCTAAAAGTTCTTTACTAGTTTTTCGTTTTAATCGTCTATAATAGCTTGGGGCATAGAATCCTTCACTGGAGAATATGCCCCTTCTTTTTAGCTTCGCTTGATACTCTAAAATTTTCGAGGCTCTTCCCGCCAAAAAAGAAACTGCATAGCCTTGTTCCAAAATTTTACGATTGATATCCATACCGCCCATATAAAGATGTCCCAAAATTCGTCCATATCTATCTCGTGAGGAATAATGAAGCTCAATATTTTTTCCTTGGATTAACTCACTTAGAAATCTTTTACTCTCAAGACCAATCTCCCTACCATCTCGAGATCTTTGCTCCAGTTCAGGTGCATCCAAACCTAGAAGCCTTACTCTTTGTCCTTTAAAGACGATGGTGTCTCCATCTAGGACTTTTTCGCAGAGACCTCTAAGAACTCGAGGACCTCCAGGACCTAGATCTGCCAATACAAATAATAAGGGAAAGCCTAAAATAATTACCTTATGCACTTAACACCTCTTAAGCTTCAAGCTAAATTCAAGTCTTTAAAAAGAAGAGGCTATTTAAGCTATGGATATTAGAGAGCAAGTTAAAGAAAATTTTCGTTTTGAACTCGTGCATGAGGATAAAAACTCCAAAGCCCGAGCTGGAATCATTCATACTCCTCACGGACAAATCCCAACTCCAGTTTTTATGCCCGTTGGAACACATGGAGCGATCAAAGCTCTCCAGCCGAATCAATTACAAAATCTAGATATTCCGATAATCCTTTCTAATACATATCATTTACACCTAACTCCAGGGTCAGAACTTGTGGCGAAGGCCGGCGGACTCCATAAATTTATGGCCTGGGATCGCCCTATCCTTACTGACTCAGGGGGCTTTCAAGTTTTCTCATTACAAGGAAACTCCATCACAGAGGAAGGTTCGAAATTTAAAGGGCCGAAAGGACAAGATATTCTTCTCACACCTGAAACTTCTATTGGAATCCAGCAGAATCTCGGATCCGATATTATGATGGCCTTTGATGAGTGTATTCCCTACCCCGCTGATAAAGCTTATACCAAAAGAAGTATTGATAGAACTCATAGATGGCTCGATCGATGTATAGAAGCCTGGACGAATTCCGAGCAGGCACTTTTTGGAATTATTCAAGGCTCTACTTATGATGAGTATCGTGATGAGTGTCTAGAAGAAGTCGTGAAACGCGATCTTCCGGGATATGCTATCGGAGGAGTCAGTGTTGGAG
Source organism: Halobacteriovoraceae bacterium (assembly GCA_002707495.1). GTDB lineage: Bacteria > Bdellovibrionota > Bacteriovoracia > Bacteriovoracales > Bacteriovoracaceae. Next base: position 55,222 of record PAMZ01000010.1, read on the forward strand.
AAGGTCCAGAGCTTATGGAGAAGATCGTTAAATATACAGGACCAAAAATGCCAACAGATAAACCTCGCTATGTGATGGGTGTTGGAATGCCTGAGGATCTTTTTATGATCTGGGAAAATGGTATCGATATGTCCGACTGTATTATTCCAACCAAGTTTGCCCGTGGAGGTACGCTTTTTACCAATCGCGGAAAAATTCGCATCACGCATAAAAATTATCGAAGAGATTTTTTTCCAATAGAGCCAAACCTTGAGGACTACGTGAATAAGAATTTCTCTAGGGCCTATATAAAACATCTTTTCGATTCAAACGAGATTCTTGGTCAGATACTTGCAACCGCACATAATATTGCCTTTTATAAATCCCTTGCTGACCGCGCGAGAGCCGCTATACTAGAAGATAGATTTCTAGAATTTAAGGCAGAGTTTCTCAAGGGGTATAATAAAAATGATGGAGCTAAAAAAGGCAAGTAAAGTATTTTTCATTCTCATTCTTTCAGCATCGTGTTCTAAAATTAAAATCACGACACCGGCATCGAACTTCGTATCTCCCGAAGCCCAAGGAAAATTATTAAGCGGAGGTGTAAGACTTATCCAACAAGCTGGAACAGAAGGTACAGTAAGCTTTAGTAATGACTCCACTGAAAATCCACTAGAACTCAGAAATAATGTCACCCCTCTTGCTGGTGCAGCAGATTTAGGAATTTTAGAAAAACTAGATTTAGTGGTTAAAGGACATAGTTCTGCAGCCTCAGTTTATATGCTTAAATACCAAGTTTTAGGAGATAGTAGACTTGAGGCTCAAAAAGGAAATCAATCCCTATCATTTGGTGTGGGTTATGGTGAACTTGAACAAGGTCAACGAGATGACAGCGATTCAATTATCGAACAATCATCTGATGGAGTAGAAGCTGCTATTAATGAAAGTCTTTTGGAATTAAGTCTCATCTATGGATATAGACCCCAAGAAGATACTTTAACTTATATTGGACTCCATGCTCTAAGACAGAATTTCGATTTCGAATTAAGTTCGGATTCAAATGCGACTCTCGACCAAGAAAAATTCGATATTCAAACCTGGGCCTATGGTCTCTCACTCGGTGCTGTTCGCTACTTTAGCAGCAATTATTATGCAAATCTTGAAATAAGTGCTCAAAGAACAGACTACGATAATAACGATCCAACCACTTTTGGATTCTTCACTCTAGCCATTGGATATAATTGGGACTAATCCCTGACTGAGTACTTTCCACCACCCGTAATAATCAAGGTTAAATAGGCGACTCCAAATAGGATCGCCTTTTCTTTAACATTCCATGGATCTGAGGCGTGAATATGAAAGGCAGCGACTAACATGGTAATAAATAAGGGTGTCGCAAAAATTCTCGTTTTAATCCCAAGTATAATCATAAGCGAACAAATGACTTCAGAGAATATCGTAAGAGCAAGGGCCACGGGGGATCCAAAACCAATTGGATCTGGAAAAACATCCATTTTATCTCCAAAGCTTACCGCTTTAGAAAATCCATGAGGGAAAATCATAAGAAGTCCAATGGACACTCGAAAAACAAGTAAACCTATATCTTGATTAAGCATTTTTAAGCCATTCATAAAACCTCCATTGGATAGTTTTATGATAGCGAAATTTAATGGCTACTGTAAAGTCTACTCTGCCTCAGCTGCAGACGAATTTCTGTCATAAGCACGCGTGGAGTTTAAATTCTCCCTTATCTCTTGATACCGATTTTCATCAACATAATCACGATTATTTATATCTGACATTGAGCTATAATAATCCTTCATACATTGCTTTAGTTGATCGAGTTCCTGGCAATATTGAGCATGTTGTCCAGCTGGATTATGGGTTCCTAGTCCTCTAGAACAAAACGCCGTTTCAATGCAGAAGGTAGGTTGGTTCTGACCATTTTTCTTCTCGACTGTTGAAATATAGAGTCTTTCACAAGTGAGAAATTCTCCCCAACTTGAATCATGGATTTGTCTTCTAATATTATCCATTAACTGAAACGGGTTTATACTATCTTGATAGACAGTATCTTCAAAAACATTCGCGCCAAGATCCGCTTGAAATTGTTGCTCAACTTGCTGAAAATTTTGATAGGTAGAAATTTGTTCAAGTAATTTAAATTCATCTTGATAAGTTGCAGGAGTTCCCAAATCTATATTATCTTGGCATTCAGAATTTCTTCTTCTGATTTCATCATAAATAAATTGAATATTATTATTTCGTATCTCAATGCGCTCCTCTTCCCATACTCCAAAGACTCTTCCCCAGAATCCAGGCATCTCAGTAACCGAGTCATCAAGGGCTGCAATGGCGGCTAAAATCACATAATCTTCTTCCAAAAGTTTGTGTAGATTTAAGTCGTTGGCATATGCTTCTGCTAAAATAAAAGAAAGAAAACTCGTTTGAGCTGGCTTATAGACCTCAAGAAATTCTTCAATACATTCTTGTGCCTGATTACATGTCATCTTAAAAGTTTTATCTTCGATTTTAAAAGTTCCAGCAAGAAAGTCTGAAAAACTATAACTCAGTTTAATTGCCGGTATAGTAAAAACTCCTTTTTGTATAATCGCTTTCGGCAGATTCTTTGGAAGCTTATCTGAATTTAGCGATAAACCAGACTTTAGAAGAATCTGGGTTGACTTAGAATCTTTAATTTTCTCATTATAGCGACTCTCTAATTCAGTAATACTTCTGGCATAAAGATCAAATGTTGCTTGAGCCACTTCAGGTAAGACTCCATCGTCAACTCGGTGTCTTTCAGCTGCAATGACTTGAGTTCCTATCAAGATCAAAATAAGAGACAAAGATTTCATACGCTTTCCCTTTCTATTTTTAATCTTATCGGTAAATCAAAATCCATGCTTGATTATTTCCATCAGAATTATGTAATTTTTGATACTTAGCTAGTTTTATCTTCGCTATTTATGGCAAAATCAATTAGATTTGTGAGTTTTTTAAGATCCTCTATGGAGATATTATGGAACAGCGATATCCGAAATTGATTGCGACCCAATTTTCTATAGGGCTCGATATCATATACCCATCCCAGAGCTCTAAGCCTAGCGCATAAATCTTCTGCAGAATATTGTGAGGCAAGGTCAATTGTCGCAACAGATGTTGAACGATACTTTTTATCAGCAATATAGCAGTTCAAATACTCCCGCGAATCTGCCCAAGCATAGATAAAATCAGCCTTCTCTTTTGCCTGCCTTGCAACTTCAGCCTCTCCCAGGGTATTCATTAATTTAAGCTGTTCGTTTAAAAGATAAATTGTACTGATGGATGGAGTATTAAAAGTTTGATGCTTATCAGAGGTTTCAATAGCATACTTCCAGTCCATTATATTAGGAATATACTCTTCTCTATCTGAAAGTTCTAAGGCCCTTTTTCGTGCTTTGGGAGAGAGAAAACAAATAAAAAAGCCTCCTTCTCCTGCAAACACTTTTTGAGCTGAGAAAAAATAAACATCAATCTTTTTTATATCTAATGGGATTTGCCCAGCTCCACTAGTCGCATCCACCGCCAAAAGAGTCTTTTCCCCCACCTCTGGAATGGAATCGATCTGCACACCAGTAGATGTTTCATTTAAGGTCGCACAAATCATGTCATAATCTTCATGAAATTCAGGTGTAATGCCCTCACCATAGGAGACGGCTTTTTCATCAACTTTTATCCAGGGAATATTTTTATGGGCACGGTACCATTTTTGTGAAAATTCACCACAAGTAAAATGAAGAGAACTTTTTTCGACTAATCCAAGTCCGATCATATCAAAGAGAAAGCTTGCTCCTCCATTGCCAATCACCACAGAGTAATCATCCGGAAGCTTAAAATACTCTTTCATACCCAGCTGCATTTCGCGGCAAAGCTCAACAACAGCAGGCCTTCTGTGGCTTGTTCCTAAAAGCTCTTTGCCAGTGCCCCCAAGACGAAAAATAAACTCACTATTAACTAATGACGGTCCCACGCCAAATCTCGGGTCAGAGGGTTTTAATTCAAGGGGAAATTCTAAGTTTTCAAACACATTATTCTCCGTGTCACTGTTGTAATCTTTTGAAATCTTAGCATAATTTACCTATCATCAAAATATGCACATTAGAGTTCTCTTTATATTTTTAGCTTTAGCTACCAGTGAAAGTTTTGCTTTCGAACTCGATTGGAAAAAATTTGAGACCGCTAGTTTTCAAGCAGGAACTTGGCTCGAAAATCTAGGGCAAGTTCGAGCCAATAGAGATGATGACACCAATGGTTTTGGGATCACTCCGTTTATTGGCGCCTCTAGTGCATATAATATTAATTCTCAGCATCAGATTATTCCTGAGCTAGGCTATGTCATTCAGCAAAGCTCTCATAAGGTGACAAAAAATTTATTTTTTTTCAGAACAGATTATGCTTATTCGGCATATGAATGGTTGAAGCTCAGAGCAGGTTCGAGTTTTATGATCCTCAGGCAGTCTGGATCAGGCGGTGAAGATACACTTAATAATGGTAATACGACAGAGACTTACTTCATCCCGGAGGAAGGTAGGAACACTTATAACCAAACCCTAGACCTTGGGGTTGAGTTCGTCCAAAAAGAGATAAGTACAAGATTACAACTCTACACTTATTCCCCTTTCGATGAGCAAAGGCGCTCTTATACTTTTTCTTTAAGTCTTAGCTATACCGTCTCTTTGGAGGAGTTATTTTGATGCCAAAATTAGGTTTTATTTTGATATGCCTTATCAAGACCACGCAAGTTTTTGCCTATAGGCTGAATACGAGTAATGGAGCTTCATTTGGTAATTCTAAAATCAAGTTCTATGTTACCTCCAACTCAACTTGTAATAATGCCGGAGTCGATCAAAACGAGCTCCTATCTATTACTAAGGAAGCTGTTAAAAAATACTGGAATACAGTTTCAACCAGTGAAATTGAACTTAAATCAGGAGGCATTTTCCAGACATCGGATAGTTTATTTTTAACGGGAGAATTATGTCCCGAACAAGATGGGTCCACATGTGGAGCAAATAACGTTCCCTATGTTTCAAAGCTTTTAATTGCATGTAATAGTGAGTCCTCTGTTAACTTTCCTTCAGATGATTTTATTGCCATTAGTGCTCCCACCAGACTTGCAGGTTCTCGTATAAGGGGATCTGTCATTCTGATTAACGACACTGCTACTTCGCCTTTTGCCAATCTCAGTCGAGCCGAAAGGGTCAGTGTTATGGCCCATGAAATAGGTCATGCCGTGGGCCTTGGTCATTCTAATAAAACGGAAGCTTTAATGTATTTTGAAAATGCAGATAAGATTACCAGGCTTTCTCAAGACGACAGGGACGGGATTTCTTATCTCTATCCAGTTTCAGTAGACAATTGTAATGGAATATTTGGAGGCACGTCAGAATCAGGGCCGGGGCCATTTTTACCCCACTTTTTTACAGGGTTAATGTTAGGTTTTTTTTTCTGGCGAAGAAACAAAAGGATTTTAAAATCTTGACTCGTCGCGCATCTAACATTTGGATTTTTCGATATGTAAATATGTTTTTTCCTATTGTTATTGGACAACGCTTCATGCTATCTAATTTTATTCGATAAAAAAGGAAAAAGGCTATGTCTAAACGAATTCTCACCTTCTTGGCATTAATTTCAAGTCAAGCATTTGCACAAACTAGTGGCTCTATGCTAAGCACCGATCTCGACACATCGCGAATTTTTGAAAGAATCAAGCCCGATGCTATCAGTCATTTTAGCGTTATTGCTGGACCTGGTTTAGGCCAAAACGGAAATAGCTTTGATGAAACTGGAACTTTAAGTGAGGAAGGAAGTATAAATGGATGGCACCAAGTCAGTATCCAATACGAGCTCACTAAAAAAACTCGTTTCATTATCAACCCAAGATTTAGTATCGATTATAACAATAGAGATATTAATGATGGTCAACCTGCTGCCGAAGGTTTAAACCCGGTTTTTGGACTTCTAAGCACGTGGTATGACAACGGTCGATTATCTTTTGCTGGTGGCTTCAATACGATACTTGCTAATGTAGAAAGAGACACAATAGAAGACGGACTTATTGCTAACCCAGGTGGTTTTGAGACTTTGAATTATAAGATCAATAATAGAATGAGTGTGGGATCTTGGCTTTTTGGGCGATACAACTTCGCAACAAATGCTGATAAAGATGACGATCGATTTCCCGTCGCTGCTCAACCTTATTTCATGTATACGTTTACTGATCGATTTTTTATTCAGCCGAACTTTGAATATTATGGAGCTGTAGAAACATCAGATTCAATTCGATGGGATACGGATGATAGATTCAATATGCAGTTCTCATATACATTTAATGATCATTTAACAATACAACCGATCATATCTGTTTATAGAGCTCAGGATTATAACCTTGCAAAAGGTAACTTAAACTTTTGGGTTTACGGAACGTTCTAGATCTAACATTAACATAAGAAATAAATAGTCGGCGTATGCTTTTTGATATTTCAAGTATGCGTCGACTTTTTTTATTCTAGCGGATGCTGTATTTTCTTCCCTAATATTAATAACAAAAAAATCTGAAGCCCCTTGGCGAAAACGCTTTTTTTCCGCTTTCTCTAAAATTGAAGCCAGTTCTATTTCTTTAGTGGCATTTTCTACGATGTCGTTTGCGATATTGAGCTGAATCACCAATCTATCGAGAGTCACCCTGATATACTGTTCTAAATACTTTAACTGCTGACCTAGAGCACGAAGCTTCGCCCGCGCAGCTTGCTTATTTCCCTCTCCAAGATTTCTCTCAATCGGAATAGATAGGGTAACCATACCTCGAACTTCTCTTTCTTCAAGGGAGCTTGCAGACCTACTTTCATTTGTTTCACCACGATCATTAGTGGTTTCAAGATTAAAGTCGACTCTTGGCTTGAGAAGGTTTTCTCCAAATTCTAATTCATTTTTATAGGTTTGAATTTCACGTTCCAAAACCCTAACCTGGGGTGAATTTTTCATCACTTCTAAAAGCTTCTTCTCCTCAACAGATAAATCCATTTTAGTCAGGCGACCGAAGTCTTTCGGTACACGATCAATTTTTATCACTTGAGGCTCACCACTCTTGTTTCGATAAAAAAGTGAGAGTTCATAACTTAATTGTTCAAAGAGCTGTTTTGCTTTTAAAACATCTGCTCGGCGTTTTAGTATGTATTGGTTATTTTCAGTTAAATAAATTCTGGCAAGATCTCCTCTATTAACCCGTTTTTCTAGTCCATCCGTTCTTGCCACCGCAATTTGTAGTAGATCTTGTCTGACTCTTAAGACGTTTCCCGCACTCACCCACTCCCAATACAGTTTCATCGCTGTGCTTTGATATTTGAGCTCAGAAAGTCTAAGCTTCTCTTCGGCCATCTTGGCTTTCTGCTCAGCATTTCTAAGTTTAAGTCTTTTGGAGTCTATAAAGCTATCTCTCCAAAGAGACACTGCGATCCCTAAACTTGTTTCTCCATCATCGAGTGTATCCTGTTTTCCTTCGTAGTCTGGATACTCTCCACCGGAGACACGATATCCAGCGTAGAGCTTTGTATTTAAAGTCTGAAGAGGTTTAACTATTTTTATCCCCGCACTTCTGCCATCGTAATAACCCTCATAGCGCTTATCACCTTTTCCTTCAATGGTAGCATCGAAATTCCCCAATGCTGCTCGCGATTTCTGCCTGGCCGCTTCTAGATCAGCGACCGCCTGCTCGATCAGGGGAAAATGCTTTCTCGTACTTTGAAGTACCTCTTCAAGGCTCAAAGGAGAGCCATGACTTACTGGCAAATAGGCAAAAATAATCAGAAAAAAGATCGCTTTTGTTTTAATCTTTTTTCTCCTTTTTCTTCTTCTTTTTATCAGACATTCCATTTTCAAGTTCGTCATTGGGAATATCGATCGAAGGAGGAAACCCATTAAATTGTCGCCATAACTCGTAGCCAAGCTTAACTTGATTAAGAAGAATCCAGCCATGAAGTCTTGTTCCTTGTCTTAAATAAGTATAATTAGGCCAGGGCTCATTATTATCAGGCTTTACAATGACTCGAAAATTTCCGTTTTCTGAGGCAGAGGGATCAACAGTTGTTACCACTCCACCGAAGGTTCCAATAGCAACCGAAGGCCAACCAGAGAATTGCACAGCCGGCCATCCTTCAAATTGAAGTCTAACTTTTCTCCCAGGAAAAACCAGAGGAAGATCATTGCCATTAATATACATCTCTGCAGCTTGCGTGAAATCCTTTGGAACAAACTTCGCTAGAAGATCCCCCTCGTTCACAAACACATTTCCAGAACCGTGAAGGACTCTAAGAATTGTCCCATCTCTTGGAGCTGTAACCATTTGGGTTTGCTGGCGAGAAAGTGCGACTTCAGCCTTAGCTAAGCTAGCCGCTGCCTCAGCTTCTTCTGACAAAAGCTTCTTATAAGTGATTTTTGCTGATTCAAATTTAGTCCTCGCCGAAAGTCCTTGTTCGAATAATTCTTTTTGACGATTGTAATTGATAAGAGCCGTTTCACTTGCAGCTTTTGAAGCTTCATACTTTGTAAACTTGGCATCTCTCTCTAACTTTAGTCGCTCTATAAAATTCGGATCATTGTCCACGATCTCAACAATCGGATCCCCTTCTTTAACAACAGAACCATCCCCCACAAACCAACGATTTATTCTCCCAGGGACTGTGGAATTTATATTTTGAATTCGATCATTAGGATTAAGTGCAATAATTTTCCCATACCCCTTAGAGGTCTGAAACCATGGGGTCACGACAAGAATTAAGAAAATTAAAACTATAGAGATAACGATGATTCTGGCCAGAGTCCTCGACCATCTCGGTGGATAATACAAATTTCTAGTAGGAAATTCCTTATTCATATTTCACCCACATTTTTTTTAGTTCAGAAGCATCACTACAAATATGAATACCATCAGCATCCGCCAAAATATGCCCATTGAACCTGGTTTCTTCATCGACAACACTAGAAAGAACAATAAGCGTACGATCTCCATCAACCAAATAGTCCAGCATTTTGTGGTGAAGTTTTCGGTCGAAATTTTCAAAGAGATCTACCATCACAATGATTTCTGTGCCTTGAATAATCTCGCGTGCAATTGTTAGTTTTAAAAGTTGCGCATCCCACAGAGGAAAGCCGTTAGGGTTTAAAACAGTATCTATTCCGTCCTCTAAACTATAGACAACTTTTTTTAAGTCTAATAACTCAAGAGCCGCATCGACCTTGTCCATAGAGATTTTATCTAAGCCTAAAGTTAGATTTTCTAGAATCGTACCACCAAAGACTTGAGGTTCTTGAATAACGGCGATGTGATCATTTAATTGAAAAGTACATAGATCTTCGTAGCTGATATTACCTAGCTGAATTTTTGATCTGCCTTTTTCATCAAAACCTCTTAGGGTATCTATAAGGTCTGACTTCCAATTATAATAAGGACACAAAATTTGATAACTCTTCCCTTTCTCAAAGGTAACAGGTGTGTCATTAAATTTTACTTTTAAATTGAAATCTTCAAAACTTACATGCGGCTTTCCAAGATTTTCGTCAGGCTTAAACTTGTAAAGATAAGATATTTTATTTAACGCTGCATAAAGGTCATAAAAGTCTTCCAGATATTTCCCAGCACTTCCTATTCCAGCAAGAATGGCCGTCACAATCAATTCCGCTGCAACCAATTGTCCCAAAGAAAGCTCACCTGTAATCACTAAGAATCCACCCAAGCCTAATATAAGTGCACTTAATATGGCATAGCCGATTAACAAAAGGACGATTTGTGAGAATAAAAGGCGGAAATGTCTCTTTCGTGTTTGTATATACGAAAAAACAGAATCATCAGTTTTTTTATAAATAGCTCTTCGAAATTTTTCTCGCTTAAATAATAAATTCGATCTCGCCACTTCTTCCAACCAAGCTGCAAGCTTATACTTTTTATTTGATTCCTCAACAGCAGTTGCCATCGCCAGTCTACCAAAGCCCCACCAAATTCCAGTCAAAATTACAATAAGAATGAGATCAAAAATTAAAAAATAAGGATGATAGAATGCTAATAAAATCAAACCTAGAACTGTTTGAAGGGCCAAAGCGATCCCCCCAGTGATGAGAGTGGTAGACTTCTTTTGAACTGTCATAATATCAAAGAAGCGATTCACTAACTCAACCCCATAGGTTTCCGTTACATCGTATTTACTCGAAAGCATTAAGTTGTGAGCTACATCTGTGCTCACTCGAATAAAAAAATGTCTCTGGAAGATCTCAATGATATAAGTTTGCAGGCCTTTTAAAAAACTGGAAATAATGAGTAACGCCAAAAGAAGAATTGTAAGAATGACCAATGGCTGAATCAGCACCCCAAATGCAATGGTATTAACAAGTGCCTGAACAGAAATCGGAATGGCCAGGGTAATTAAACTAACTGCGACCCCGTAAATTATGGAGATGATAAAATAAGGGCCTTCAGGCTTTAGGAGTTGACGATAGTAAGAAAGAAAACTTTTTGCTTTATTCACCAGTCTTAACCCTCACTCAAGTGCATTTTTTGCAATTGTATCTTTACATATAAAATATCTAAAAAGCTAAGTTATTACAAACACTTAAAAGCCAAGTCTAACTAGATTGAAAAGTTGTCTAGCAGTTGTTTAGTAATCGAATTTACAATGGTTCGCTTTGAGGTCAAAAGCCAAAATTCCTCTTTTATCTCGGGAACTGCTCCCAGTTTTATCAGTCGCCCATCATTGACCAGTGGTGCCGCTGCAAAGTCTGAAAGAAAAATCATCGCTTTTCCATTCTCTGCCAATAGCTTTTTCAAGGCGGAATCCTGCACCTCAGCATACAAATCATAATGAATTTTCTTATCCTGAAAATAATGCTCTATGTCGTAGCGTAATTTTGAATGAGTGGGTGGTAAAATAAACGGCTTTTCATCTAATGAATCAGGGAAACTCTCCTCTAGAAACTGAAACTTTTTCGAGCCATAAATTGACATATTAGTTTGCCCAATACTTTTCAACTCAAAGCCTTCTAAGTTCATTGCGCCCAAGGAGTTGGTAAGAACTATATCCAGCTCATGCGCCAAAAGCTTTCCCATCATATCTTCGGGTTCACCTTCAACAAGAGAAATAAAACTTTCTTTTCCAAAAGTTTGTGCATTTTCGGCCAACTTCATTGAGAGTGTTTTAGGAAGCGAGTCGGACAGTCCAATCTTATAATGAGACTTTTGATCAAAGCTTCTATTATTAAAAACAGAAACAAACTCTTCGCCCTTTCGAAAAATATCATCCGCATACTCAAGGGCAATTTTTCCCGCTTCTGTCAGGATTAAAGATCGATTCTTACGATCAAATAGTTTTTGACCAAGACTTTGCTCGAGCAATTTTAATTGAGAGCTTAAAGCTGGTTGGCCAACATTCAAAGCCTCAGAAGCCTTGGCTATACTTCCCTCAGTGGCAATAACTCTAAAGTAGAGAAGGTGATGATAATTAAGCCATTTTATCACGCAATATTTTTCCTAAATGAACGTCCACGTTTTTCGCATTCAAGCTCATATTCTTCCAGCCATTTCTTTTCTTGAGCTGACAATAAACTTTCTTCAATTAAAAGTGGCTCATACCCTATATAAACCAGAGGCTCAAACTTCAAAAAACCTTCAAACTCAGGGTGCTCAACGACGATGGCAATATTCTCAATTCTAACACCAGCAAAGCCTGGAATATAAATCCCTGGCTCAATTGAAATAACCTGCCCTGGTTTTAACTCATAATTTCTAACAGGACTGATACCGACACCACCTTCGTGAACATGAATTCCAACCCCATGACCTGTTCCATGAGCATAATCATAGCCAGCTTGGTAAAGTGGTTGTCTTGCTAGTGCGTCTAACCCAGACCCTCTGGTTCCGGATTTAAAGACTGCATTTTGCAGATTTAATGTCCCTTTTAAAGTCAGAGTATAAATTTCTTTTTGTTTGGCTGAACCTTCACTCATCCCTCCCATAAAAGTCCGAGTCGTATCAGTTGCAAAACCAGGGTTAAAATACCCACCTGAGTCTAGCAAAACCATACTTTCCTCTGTAATTGAAATCGAAGGTTTGGGGTCTCCATAATGAATGATCGAACCGTTTGCGTCCACACCAGAAATAGTATTAAAGCTTTGAGTGACAGCACCTTGCTCATTATATTTTGTGGTCGTCTCATTATAAAGATCAAGTTCTGACGGGTTATTTCCTTCTTTAACTTTTTCTTTTACCCAGCTAATTGTATTAAAAATAGCTGTATCAGACTTTTCAAAGGACTCTCTAATCGCATTCAGTTCAGCTTCCTCTTTAATCGATTGCCACTCGATGATCCCGCCAGGCTTCTCAACGAGAGCCTTTGTTCCAAAAATTTTCTCTAAACTCTCAGCAAGTTGTGCATTTAACATGACAGCATCAAAGTAAACTGTATCTAGTTTATGTTTATCTTGAAGCTCTTTAATCTTCGCTATTCGTTTTTCTCCTTCAAGGTTAAACACTTCTAAAGAGGAGTCTCCCGATTCAAATGAAACACCTTCGTCTAGAAAAATATAGGCCCTAGATTTTGTTAATAAGCCGACTCCTAAAAACGCACTAGAAAACGGAATATGATAACCTCGACTATTAGCCACCCAAGCGAGACTATCGATCGCCGTTACAAAATGGGCTTCTTTATCTGAATCTAATATTAGTTCTAATTTTTCTTTGGTTGATCTTCCAATATATTTTGCATCAAGAGCTTTTACACCTGGAAGATTTGGAGCTTTTTCGAATGAAATAACTTCACTAAGTTTATTATTATACAAGCCTTTAATCTCAATATTATTTTCTTTCAAATATTTATAGAAACCAAACGCTGTTCGATCCAATTCGAGCCCAATATTCTTTGCTTGCCATTCTTTAAGATCACTTTTTAATTCCTGCAATAAGCCTCTATTTGCTCCAACCTTAACAACGTCAATCAAACTCAGGTCACACTCCAAATCCGCTTGTTCATGATACCTTCCATCAACATAAAGCTTTACCTTACCCGATTGCGGAACGATGACCTCTGCGACAGAGCCAGTAAAATTCGAGAAGTAAAATCGATGACAATCAGACATTGGTACGTATTCATTCAAGTACGCATCAAAACTTGAAACATAAAAATAATCCATCCCTTCTTTTTGCATGAAAGCCTGCAGGGCTTCGATATTTTCTTTAATCTTTTCAGGTGCTAACGTGAACTTACTACTCATTGAATACTCCCTTTTTATGCAGAGCCCATACTACACAATTTGATGACAAAATGAAAACACCGGGATAGGTTTGTCCTATGAAATACGAACCTATTTATTATAGTGAATATCTTAAATTAGAGGATATTCTCGGTGCACAAACACTCAAGTCATTAGAACACGGCGCAGAGGCCCATGACGAGACCTTATTCATCATCATCCATCAGACATATGAACTTTGGTTCAAGCAAATACTGCATGAATTCAACTCTATTTATGATTTATTTAACGAAACGAAAGTAAAGCCTAGAAACCTCGGCACTATCAACCACAGGCTTGGACGTATTATTGAAATTCAAAAAGTTCTTAATCAACAACTTAATATAATCGAAACTATGACCCCTCTAGATTTTATGGAATTTAGGGATTATCTCGTTCCTGCCTCAGGATTCCAAAGCATTCAATTTCGCCAAATTGAGTTAAAGATGGGACTGAGACAAAAATATCGATTACAAGCCGACAAGGCTTTTTTCAACTCTCGATTAGAGCAAAAAGACAAAGACCTACTCATCAAGATGGAAGAAGAGCCGACGTTTTTGGAACTGCTAGATGCATGGCTTGCTAGAATGCCATTTGCAGAAATGAAAGGCTTTAATTTTTGGCAAGAATACCAAAACATTGTGAATCAGATGCTAGATCGAGATGAGGAAATTATTCGTTCTAACCAAACTTTAAGTGACAAAGAAAAAGAGTTCGAATTAAGAAATTTAAATGGGACTCGAATGAGCTTTCAAATTCTATTCGATGAAAAAAAGTATAACGAACTTCGCTCTGAAGGCATCGTTAAACTCTCTCGGGAAGCAAAACTTTCAGCAATCTTTATAAAACTTTATAGAGATGAACCCATTCTTCAAATACCCAACAGGCTTCTTGAATTACTCATCGATATGGACGAGATGTTTACGACCTGGAGATACCGTCATGCTATCATGGCACATAGAATGCTTGGAACTAAAATTGGAACAGGTGGTTCCAGTGGTCATGAGTATCTTAAGAAATCAACTGAGAATAATCGTGTTTTCTCAGACCTCTTCAACCTTGCCACTTACTTGATTCCTATTAAGAATCTGCCCGAGCTTCCGGCCGAAATAAGTAGTTCGCTTGGCTTTAATTTTGAGTCTTAAAATTGGCAGTTTTCATATTTTCTAAGCTTTAGGCTATAAATGTGGATCCTTTGAAATCCCCTTCCACAGCTTATAAATAATTAAAATCATATTTTTTTGACTTTTTTATTAAAGTTTTAGCTAGGTGTTTCGATAAGTTTTATTGAAAATAGTAATTACCACACAGAGGCAATTCTAGATGAGTATAAAATTTGGCTCAATTATATTTGTTATTATGGCAGTTTTTTTAATGAAACTTTCATTTGATAATTATAGTTCTGCTCAAGCAAATGATACTCGAGCTTCAATTATTGTTGGACAATAAAGATAGTTAAAATTTCTCAACCAATTCATCAATATACTCTCCTCTTTTTATATAAGATTGAAATTGATCAAATGATGGATAGGCTGGACTAATAATTACGGATGAATTTGATTCATTTCTCAAGTCTTCAAATACCTCAGAAAGAGTATTCAACTTAACGACCAAAAACGAGTTCTTAAGTTGATCTCTAATCTCACCGGCAGCATCTCCAAAAGCATAAATTTTAGCAATATTTTTGAAGGCCTTGATTTCATCTAAATTTTGAAGAACGCCCCTTCTTTTCCCTCCCATAACAAGAATAATTTTTTCCTTATCAAAGCTCTTTAGGGCGGTCAATGTAGACTGTTTATTTGTACTTTTTGAATCATTGTAAAACTTTAGACTTCTTTTATTTGCCCGAAACTGAAGTCGGTATTGAACTCCCGGAAACTCATTGATCAATTCTTGGATAATTTCATCGGACTCCATAAAACCAAAGTGATGTAGCATTTGATATACCGGAAAGAAATTTTCTTTATAATGATCGCCTTTTAAAAGTGATTTATCCCAATCAAAACCTTCAAGATTTTTCATAGGTACCTTTTGCGATTGAGATTTTTTTGAGAAATAAGTATTAGGGGCAACTAATTTATCTTCAGCCAATTGATTGTCTTGTATCTTCATCTTGGCGACCTCGTAATCATGAAAATTATCATATCGTTCCATATGGCTCGGAGTAATATTCAATATACATGCGAAGTTTGCTCTAAACTCCTCCAGCAACTCCAACTGAAAACTTGAAAGCTCTAAAACGATATAATCAAATTTTTCCTCATTTAAAAAGAAATCACAAAAAGGTGTTCCAATATTACCGCCTAAGAAAACTCTTTGACCGGTTTTTTCCAATGCCTTGGTCATAAGGGTAACAGTTGTGGTTTTACCATTTGTTCCTGTAACGGCAACAATAGGAATATTCTTTTTGAGGCTTTTATAAGCTAATTCAACTTCGCAATATTTTTTAACATCTCTAAAACGAGCGAGCTCAGGAATTCTAGGGTCAATACCTGGAGACAGAATAATCAAATCTAGAGTCAGTTCATTAGGAATCCGACTCTGATCAAAGCACTGATCTCTTGAAACAAATTTATCTATCTGCTCAATTTGCCCCCACTCGCACGGATTTCCAGAATTAATGGCATACAAATTATGATTTTCGTTAGATAAAAATCTCAGGGCGGATAAGCCTGAAATCCCCATTCCCCATATAGCAATATTCATGTCCTAAGTATATACTTGCGTCATGGAAGTTGAAAAGCGCTTTAAAGAGCTTAAATTATTCATAGCAGATCACTTAGACTTATTAAACCTAGAAGTATTAGAGCACTACCCCGTTATCCCTAAACCTTATGAGAGTTGGGTCGATGAAATCAATCACTTTACCTCGCGAGAGCTTATTGAACTTGAAAATGGTCAAATAAATGATTTAGACCTGGCCCAAGAATTTAAAACATTTCTTTTCAAGTGCAGAGAACTGTCAACTCTACCTAAGGCTAATTTAAGTTCTCATCCGATTCCTAAACATCACCTTCGTAAGATGACAGAAAAGAAACGTCATGAGATCTCTCTTCTAATGGATCAACTCAAATTCGATAAAAAAATCTTTGACCTGGGAAGTGGAGCTGGACATTTATCAGGAGTCTTATTAGAAGGGAATCAAAAGCAAAGTCTTTGCGTTGATCAAGATCCAGCTCTACAAGAGATAGGCAAAAAAAAATTAGAACATCTTAAGTCGCGTTTAAAATTTAAAGCTCTTAAATTCAATCGAGATACTTCTGCTTTAACTTCCACAGACTACACTCTCTTAGGACTTCATAGCTGTGGAGAACTGAGCTTAGATATGATGAGGTATGGAGTTCGGCATCATCATAAAAAGATTGTTAGTTATGGTTGTTGTTATCACAAACTAAACTGTCTTAATTTCAGTGGTGCTCAAGACCTTGAACTTTCAAACCATGCTCTTACTATGGCCGCAAAGTCGTATAAAAAAATGACTGAAAAAGAATTTATTCAAAGAGAGAGTGTAAAGCGTTATCGCTACACACTTCATTTTATCATGCGAGATCATCTTGGTCTCTCTTTTAGGACATTAGGAAATGGTATGAAGGCGGACTATAAAGGTAAATTTGCGGAATACTGTCACAAATTTGTATCAGAAACAAAAAGGCTTTCTGCTAGTGAGTTAGAGCAAATGTATCTTACTTATCGAAATGAATATGAGCGGTTTTTGAGATTTGGAATTATCCGCTCTTGTTTGTCCAGACCTCTGGAAGTTTATCTTAATCTAGACCGCTGTTTATATTTAATAAAAAATGGATTTAAAATTGAAGTCCAAGAAGTATTTGATAGAAGTCTATCGCCTAGAAATATTTCTATCGTTGCGCATTTAGAGGAATCATAACTTCCATCAAATAACCTAAGCAATCCTCTTTCATGACATATATGTCTTTAGTAAACATTGAAGGAATAAAGGTTCGCTTCATGATAATTTTTTGATCTTCGATGGCTAGGAATTGATCGGTAATATTCTCGCCTTTATTATTTTCAACTAATAAATACTCAAGACTATCCGCATATCCAATACGAGCGCCTTTTCTAACGATTTCAAAATTTCGACTGTCTAAATTCGAAACAAACGACAAATCAGATGAAGTAAAAGGAGAATCCTCAAAATCGACTTCCGCCCTAGGATCGACTTTAAATCTTGCTATCGTGTGATAGATATCTTTTTTGGCCCTATCATTTGAAAATTCTATAGAGTCTGAATGATATATGGTCTCGACAAATTCTAGTGCGGCTTTTATTCCTTCAGTCTCACCCGGAAGTCCAGCCTCAATAGTGACTGCAGGACATATTTTGGAGAAGGCCATCGATTGAACATTATGTGGTTCAGTGAAAAAAACAGTATGATCTCCAAAGTGACTGGCAAGATTTTTAAAGACTTGATCAAGGCTATTAATACATGCATAGAATGGATTTTTACCTGTGTTATTATGTAAATCTATACTTGCATAAGGTGAAAACTCTTTGGCGTAGTCTTTCACTTGACGCGCAATCTTATGTTCTACCTGATTTCCCTCGGCCCAAATCCGATTAAAATCTACCTGTCCAGGAAGATGTCTCAATCCCTCTTTCGCTGCTAATGTGTTTCCTATAAATATGATTAAGTCTCGATTTAAAGGTTGGTTTCTTTTTAGAAACTGCATTAAAACACTATGACTTGAAATTTCATTCCCATGTAAAAGAGTTGAAAGATAGAGAGGTTTTTTATCTGAGTTTTCGGTTCTTAAGTGAATAAGAGTCGGTCCTCCTAGAACATCGTGAAGTTCAGTGACACCGAGATCGGTAAAACCTTCTGGTAGCTGACTTATGATATTTAAAAGCAAACTATACTCCCTTCGACTTCTCTAACAACTATAATTCCCAAGTATGAACAGGTTTTCCTGAGTATTGATTTTGAATATAATTTTCCAATAACTCTTGAAAGCGCTTTCCATGCATATGAATAAATGCCTTCTGCCAAATAGTTCCATTCACTCCTTTTTGTAATCTAGGGTGAATGACTTGTTCCATATAATACTCTACGTCGTCACTATTAAGTCCACGCTTTAAAAGTGCTTGTTTAACATGAGGAAAAATTTCATAAAGTAACAACTCACGCATATCATGCAATTTTCCGTCGATCCATCGAACCTTACAGAAAAAACTCTGACGAGAAGCTTTGTAAAAATTATGGATGGCTTCTTCGAAAGCGATAATATCCTCGGGAGGTGATTCTAAATTTGCAAAATAATCCAAAAGACCTATTCCAAAAGCTGCATTGGCCACCGAGTCCACAATAGTAGGTCCCGCGCTAGGAACTCTTTGCTCTATTCTCAGGTGTGGTACACCTTTTTTATCTTTACTTATGATCGGCCGATTCCATCGCCAAATAGTTCCATTGTGAAGTTGCATATGCTGAAGCTTATTTACATCATAGTCCTCAGCCAATTCGGCCAAAAGAATGGGATAGTCATAAGTGTTCTCTTCGTAAAGTTCAAATAATGACTCTTGCACATAACCATTTCCTAGAGTGACTCTTTTTGCTTGAGTTCCTTTTCGACTTATTGCAGCCAAATCAACTGATTGTTCAAAAATAGCAATCCGCGATTCATCCCATAATTCTTTACCAAAGAAATAAGGGGAGTTTGCTGAAAGAGCTATCAAATAGGGTGCTGCCAAAATCGAAGCATTATAATAGCGCTTGGCATTTTTTTGGTCGATACTGAGATGCACTTGCAAACTCGTCGCCGCACACTCAGCAATAACACTATCCATATACATATAGAGATTGTCCTTGCCTTCAAGCCTGATATAGAGAGGCTTTCCATCTCTCATTTTCATGACCTGCTCATTCATGACAGCGTATCGATTCTGCTTAGAGAGGTACTCCATATCCAGCATATGGGGCCTTAGTGTGGGAAGAGTTCCTATTAAAAGCGCATGCTTATCATGTTCCTGGGCCTTATTCTCACAAGTCTTCCACAAGTGAGTCAGCTCTTTTTCGAGTTTACTAAAAGTCTTTCCCTTAAGTTTGTAGGGAGTTGAGTTGAGTTCAAAATTGAATTTTGCTATCTCTGGAACGACTTGCTCTAGATTTAACTCTTCCAAAAAAACATCATTAAATGGGTCAGGCAACATATTCTCATTAACGAGCCAAGCTTCCAGTTCGATCCCAGTCATTTGCTCATCATGGGCAAAGGCATCGGTATCAAACCACTCTTTAACAACAGCAGTTTCCTCTTCCAGCCTTCGCCGAAATTCTGCGACTTCTTCTGAAGAGTACCCTTTATGTTGAATTTCTTTACCCATCAGTCGGACATCCTCTGTTTCTGATTAATAAAGATGATAGACTTCCCTCATTTCATCTTTTAAGGTTGCCATTTTTCTATCTATATCTGGATGATTTACATCACCTGAATCAAAGACAAAATGCTGAGGCCCCATATCCTTTATCATCATTTTCGTTTGCCAAATATTATCTCGCGGCATATTGAGATCAGAGTGATACTCATACTGTTGCATAACTTCGGGATTGATAAAGTCTTGAATACTGTTGAAGTACTGATCATTATAAATTTTCTTTCCTGAGTTTAAACGCGTGTATCCTCTTACAACATAATCAATATAGACCACATCACACTCAAAAACTTCGAAAAGATAATTCACTGCTTTTAGTGGAATGATATCTCCGCAAGTCGCAATATCGAAGTCTACTCTATAGGTACAAATCCCATTAGGCGCCGAAGCATCTGGATAGGTGTGACTGGTCAAATGAGACTTCGTAAGGTGACTTTTAACGGCAGCTCCTTGAGAGACATGCTCCCACTTACCACCATGATTATCGCTCATAAGCGTCATGGTACTTGCACCAACAGGATCAAAATCCATTTTCGATTCGCTGATAATGTCAGAGTTGATGATCTCGCAGATTTTTCTTGAGAGCTGGAGGATTTTGTCTGAGGAGTATTTCTCATTAATCCAGTTGATATACTCTTCTTTTTGCTTATCACCGAAAGTGATGCAGAAATCATATAAATTAAAAGATAAAATTTTTGTGAGGTTGTTAAACCCCGAAAGTTTTATTCTATTTTGCGAGGACTCCTGCATCGACTTTCTCCGTAACTTGAAAACTTACTAAACTAAACCTAAGTCACGAACAGTTTGACGCTCAGATCTCAGCTCCTCCAGTGTGTTATTGAATTTTTCTGTACCAAATTCATTATGCTCCACACCCTCAACTATTTTACAAACTCCATTTTCAGTTCGACAGGGAAAAGAAAAAATAATTCCTTCATCCACTCCGTACTGTCCATTTGAAGCTAAACACATGGAGTACGTCTCTCCTGCTGGTGTGTCATGGGTTAAATTATAGACACCCTGAACACAAGCATTTGCAGCAGAAGCTGCAGATGAAGCTCCACGTGCCTTAATAATCGCTGCTCCTCGCTTTTGAACTGTAGAAATAAAGTCACCTTTCAACCACTCATGGTCAGTGATGACATCAGCCGCAGACTTTCCACCAATTTTTGTATTAAAGAAATCTGGGTATTGAGTGGCGGAGTGATTTCCCCAGATAGTCATATTCTGTACTTCTGTTACATCCACACCCGCTTTTTGAGCCAATTGAGTTTTCGCACGATTCTCATCTAGTGTAGTCATGGCAAAGAAGCGATCCTTGGGAAGTCCTGAAGACTCCATTGCAATAAAACAGTTCGTATTACAAGGATTCCCAACCACAAAGAGTCGACAATCATCTGCACCATGCTCTGCCATAGCTTTTCCTAATGGCCCAAAGATTCCCCCATTAACTTTTAAAAGATCGGCTCTCTCCATTCCATCTTTTCTAGGAACAGCACCAATGGCCAGTACCCAGTTCGTATCTTTAAAAGCAACTTCCATTTTATCTGTTGTTGTAATTGACTTTAAAAGAGGAAAGGCACAATCATCTAATTCCATCTTTACACCTTCCAAGGCGCCGAGTGCTTGGGGAAGTTCCAGTAGACTTAAATCTACATCCGTATCAGGTCCAAACATTTGTCCTGACGCAATTCTAAATAAAATTGCATATCCAATTTGTCCTGCTGCACCTGTGACGGCCACTCTTACTCTTTTGTTTGCCATGGTTTACTCCTACTTTGTTATCGTTGGGGAGGTTTACTCCTAATTATGATTATCGGCTGATTATAAAAGATTTAATGACAGTAGTAAACGAACTGAATGGACAGAAAGGACTTCCACGCTTAATATTAAGTCAAAGGAGTCCATGTCATGGGGCGAAACAATTCATCTGGCGATCGCAAGCCTTCTCAAAGAAAAAACCGAAACAATCGCTCGGGTAATAATAACTCACAGAGCAAAGGTCCAAACAAAAAGAGCTCCTCTTCCAAAAAAAGATCTTTTAATAAGAATCGCAGACCCAAAAAACTGACTCCAAGTAGAATTATAGCTAAGTATCAGAATCATTTAGAGCAGTACCTCACGGCTAGAAAGAAGTTTCATGATGTACACGGACATAAAAACGATCAACAAGTAGGTAAAGCTCAGAGAGTATATGAGCAGGCACTTAAAACTCTTAGGGACTTTGAGAAGAATCTCGAGGATTGGCAAAGAGATGTCTTGGCTGAGTTTTTAGCTGCATATCCTGAAGACAGGCAATACTCTACTGAACATAACCTTCCCCCCGTGGGAGATACGGTTTCATTTGTTGGGGAATTTGAGGATCCTCATCTCCTTCCAACTCAGAAATCTGAAGCCTGGTCAGAGGATACTGAAGATACTTCAGGGACAATGGCCGACTATTATGCCTATAAAGGGATTACCCCGCCTGAGGAAATCCCTGAAAACGCAAACAGCGATAATACAAAAAATTAATTAAGAATTAGATGACATTTTAAAGTCAGCTGCAGACGAACCAAAACTCGCAGATGCGGAGCTCTCATTTACAGACGACTCATTTGACCTAGCAGGCAACTCTTTTACTTCAGCATTCTCTGAAGTCTTAAGGTAATTATTTAAAGTTTCTTCGTGATCTCTTAAGATAGCAGCTTTCAATTCACTTGGATCGATATCAAGAACTTCTGAAACTTTACCTAACATCTTGAGTGGGATATTGCACAACGCTCTTTCAACGTTACTGATAAACTGACCATTTTTATATCCAAGCAAATGTGACAATTCCGATTGTGAATACCCTTTAGGGTGTTGAAGTCTTTTGTTTCTAATCAGAGCCGCAATATGCTTAAAACAACGCATGGAATTCTCCTACAGTGAAGTGAGTTAGTTATATTAATCATTTTTTTCGGAATGTCTTTAACAAACTTGAAAAAAACTATAAAACAATCATGCCGGAAAAATGGAATAAAAAAAATAAGAGGAAAATTTTGAAAACACTTGTGTCGTGGAACGTCAACGGAATTAGAGCGGCCTTTAATAAAGGTTTTTTAGACTGGTTAAATGAAACTTCACCAGACATCATAGGCTTACAAGAAATCAAGGCGGAAAAAAATCAATTCCCGCCCGACATAATCAACCACAAAGACTATAAAATTTTTATTCACTCAGCAGAAAAAAAAGGTTACTCAGGTGTCGCAGTCTTGTCCAAAGAACAACCGACTAAAGTGATAGACAAGATAGGTATTGAAAAGTTCGATCGAGAAGGTAGAACGCTTATTTGTGAATACAAGTCTTTTGTTTTTATCAATTGCTACTTTCCAAACGGTCAAAGAGATCATGCAAGAGTTGACTATAAATTAGAATTCTATGATGCCATTTTAAAAATCTACAACGACTACATAGCGGAAGGTAGAAAAGTTATAATGACTGGTGATTTTAATACGGCTCACCATCCTATTGATCTTGCCAATCCGAAATCAAATAAAAATACAACAGGATTTCTCCCTCATGAACGAGAATGGCTTGATCATTATGTAAATGCAGGAATGGTTGATGCTCTTAGAGTTTTTGAGCCTGACACTGAAGGTGTATATAGTTGGTGGACCTATCGAAGTAATTGCCGCGAACGAAACATCGGATGGCGGATAGATTATTTTATGGTGAGTAAAAGTTTAAAATCAAAATTAAAAAACTGTCGCCACCTAACTGAAGTCATGGGCAGTGATCACTGCCCTATTGAACTTACATTAAAATAAGCTTAGTTTTAAAAGCATCGGATGATGGTCTGAACCTGTAGTCTTGACAGCTTGAGCGGTAAGTACTTTTAGGCCTCTTACAAAAGTAAAATCAAGATAACGACCCAAGATCCTATATCTATTATCAGGTGTGAATCGTACTTGTTTGAAGTTTAATTCTTTAAAATAGCTTTGCATAAAGCTGAAACGAGAATTCAAATGTGTATTAAAATCTCCGCCAAAAAGAACAGGTCCTGGATGATTTTTTATTCTCGCTTTAAGTTGATTCAATGTCTTTTTAAATGAGCTAAGACTTGTAAAGTTTAAGGCGTGTAAATTCAAAACCATCAATTGCTCATCTAATCCTTCTAGATTATAGAAACTAATTAAGGTCATCTTAGGTGTTTTAACAAATGGCTCTCTTCCTGGACTTCTTACCCACCGAGCATTCGCACTATGAGTCCGACTCAAAGTCATCACACCTGTTGCTGTATTTTCTCGTTTTCCGTCAATCCAAGAACGCGCCATTATAGCCTCAGAAGTGCCTATATCAGATAAACTATCTAAAAAATGACTCGATTCCCATGCTTCTTGAATCAGTACGAGGTCTTTTCCTGTGGCAAATCTCTCCCACTCGCTATAAAAATCGGACTTATCCGTTTTATAGATATTCCAAACGAGAACTTCAATTGAATGAGGATTTAATTTATGAGAGTCCGAGACTGTATAAGTCTCAAGCACCTGATCATTTGACGGAACAATATAACGCCCAGCTTGGGCAGAGGTTGTAACAAGTAGACAAAGAAAAAGAGAAAATCGGACAGTGCCCTTTAGAATTCTATCCAAACGGAACCTTCTCTATTCTCCATATTTTTTCGATTATTTTTTTGACGAAACTTACTGAAGGCTCGGTAGTTTTCTTCGCCCATTCCTTCTTTAAGCTTATTAAGATAACGCTCATTAATTTTCGCAAGCTCGATCCCGTCTTCTATAGACCATACATAAACCTCGTCTATGTCCTCAGACATTCTAGGCTCAAAATAGGCGTCAATGGCCCGACGCCTCTGTTCTCTAACTTCGAGATAAAGATCAGCAACTTCGGCATCAAGTCCAAGGTCTCTTTCAATAAAGGCACGTGACTCTCTTTTCCAAGTTTTCATACTTTCGCGAGCGGCTTGTTCATCGAAGCGAAACTCTTCTTTCACTTCAACTTTTTCCTCTTTATTTGGTGATAATTTTGGTTCGGTCAGATTTGCTTGAGACTCTTTTTCCTCCGGAAGCATTTCCTCTTGAATAAATTCAATATTATTCTGGTGGCGTTTTTTTGGTATATAGGACTTTTCGATTTTTAAAGCGGAGGCTTTGCTAGAAACCTGATCAGAAATTTGATTTTGCGAGTCTAAATTAACTAAGTACACATTTAAACTTACTGAACCTAAAAGTAGATAAAGCATTATCCTTTGTGACATCACGCCTCCTTACCAAACTTAATGTAGCGCAATTTGTCTAAAATGCGAAGATGTCGGTTTTACCTAGTTACAAGCTCTTGACGCAGTGAAAACATTTTACGTTAGTCTAAATTTTAACTACTCTTTTCCTATGAAAATTTTATTTGCACTCACTTGGACTTTATTTGCATCTCTTCTCTCCCAATCAAGCTTGGCAGATCAATTTCCAGATACTGTTTATGAAGTCAAAACTCTTACTTATTTAGAGGTAAAGGCTTCCATTAATCCTGCTACGATGAATTACTTGGAGACCAACTTTAAAAAGCTCTCAAGAGATAAGGGAGACATTGTTTTTATTAAACTTGATACTCCAGGTGGTCTTGTCTCAACAACAAAAGATATCTTAACTTTAATTGGTGATGCTGATTTTCCAGTTGGAGTTTGGATTACACCTGAAGGAGCAAGTGCAACAAGTGCAGGAGCCATCATTGCCAGCGGTGCTCATGTTTTGGTCATGAATGACGGTACCAATATAGGAGCAGCCACTCCCATCACTATGGGCAAAGATATAGAGCAAAAAGATGCAAGGGCGAAAGCGATAAATGATCTGGTGGCCTTAGTTCGAAGCCTATCCAAGGCTCGAGGAAGAAACCCGGATGCTTTTGAAAAAATGATTTCAGAAGCTAAAAGTCTTGATTCCCAAACAGCTTTAAAAGAAAAAGTTATTGATGAAATCATTCACAAAGAAGCTGAACTAATAAAGTTTTTAAACCAACGTGAAATTGTTTTAAAGGGAGAAAGGATCGCTTTATCGGTTCCTCCCGCTACAAAGACAGAAACTATTGAAATGGACCCAGGGCAGAAAGCCTTAAATATTTTTGCGAACCCGACTACAGCCTATATTTTATTTATTATAGGAGCTGCACTGTTGTACTTTGAATTCCAAGCACCGGGAGGTTTCGTTGCCGGAGCGATTGGAGTCGTGTTTCTCTTTCTTGCGGCTATTGGCTTTCAAGTCTTACCCGTAAACTTTGGAGCGATGGGACTTATTATTCTTTCATTTATTCTTTTTATTCTTGAGGTTTTTATCACAAGTTTTGGAGTCCTTACGATTGGAGGAATTGTCGCACTCATATTTGGCTCACTTTTTCTTTTTAGAACTGAAAATAGTTATATAGAGCTGGAACAAACCGCTGTTTGGTCCACGGTGATCGCGGTGAGTTTATATGTCATTTTTCTTGGGTGGTATTTTTTAAAGACCTATGTGAAGCCAAAGAATTATTTCTCGCAAGCTGGGGAAGAGGGACATATTGCTAAGTTTATAAAAGAAGAAAATGGAGAATACTTTTTTCAAGTTAAAGTAAACGGTGAAATTTGGAATGCTAAAAGTGACCAGAACTTAGAAAAAGGAAGTCCCATTAAAATTGCGGAATCAGACCAAGAAAATATGATTTTAACGATAAAGAAAGTCTAAACACTGAAGGAGTAGAAGATGTTTGCATTAATGCCAATTTTTATCATTCTCGCCTTACTTATTTTAAGTTCGGTCAAAATTTTAAACGAATATGAACGAGGGGTCGTCCTAAGACTCGGAAGCTATAGCGGCGTCAGAGGACCTGGGCTTATTATTCTTATTCCCGTACTAGAAAAGATGATCAAAGTTGACCTTAGGGTCGTTACGATGGATATTCCAAGTCAAGATATTATTACAAAAGACAACGTAACAATTAGAGTGAATGGAGTTGTTTATTTCAGAGTCAATAATCCTCAAAAATCAGTCATCATGGTGGAAAATTTCTATCATGCGACTTCACAAATTGCCCAAACAACTTTGAGATCAATTGTCGGTCAGTATGAACTTGATGAAGTTCTTTCCGAGAGAGATCAAATCAATGAAAAACTTCAGTCAATACTCGATGATCAAACCGAGCCTTGGGGAGTTAAGGTTACTAATGTTGAAATCAAAGCTATAGACCTTCCTGAAAATATGCAAAGAGCGATGGCAAAGCAAGCTGAAGCAGAGAGAGAGAAAAGAGCTAAGATTATCTCTGCTGACGGTGAATTCCAAGCGGCAAAAAAACTAGCTGATGCAGCAGAAGTTTTGGCCACTCAACAAGATGCCTTAACTCTTAGATATCTAGATACAATGCGAGATGTGTCTCAAGGAGCAGGGAAATCCACTGTCCTCTTTCCCGTTCCAGTGAATATAATGGAAAGCTTTTTTAACCATAAATCTTAAAACAAAAAAGGGAGCTTAAAGCTCCCTTTTTTTATAATTCATTCGGTCCAGTGGCCTGTTCATCAAAATTATCTAACCCCTCTGTTCGGATTTTATTGTCCGGCTCCTCTGTAATTGAAGCAGGAGATCTTCCTGGGGATCCTTTCTCATAAATTTGAGGGTTCTCATCTAAGACTTCTTGCATGTTTTTTGAGACTTCCTTATTAAAGGAGCTCAGATCAATATCATTACGTGCCCAAATTGAGAGCGACACAACTATAGTGAGGATAAGAATAAGAAGTTTCATAAATGCCTCCAATAAAACTATCGGAAGGCAAAGCTCTTAACTAAAGTCTAGTACACGAGTATGGAAAAAACTTCCCTAATATCAACGAATTACAGAGCGCTCATTTGATTTAAGGATTTTCTTTCTAATTCTAATATTTTCTGGAGTGACTTCAACCCACTCGTCATCATCAATCCAATCTAGCGCCCATTCAAGAGTTCTAGGTTGAATCGGAGGAAGAATTATATTCTCATCTTTTCCAGCAGTTCTAACTGAAGTCAGGTGTTTCTCACGAACAACGTTTAAGTTCATATCATTTGGTCTCGTCGACTCTCCGACCACCATTCCTTCATAGACCTTTTCTCCAGGTTTTACGAACTGACGACCGGAGGAGAGAAGATTGTATAAAGCATAAGGAGTTGCTGTTCCATTTCGATCTGAAACTAAAGCTCCGTTTTGACGGGAAAGCATTTTACCGACATATTCACCGTAGCCTAGAAAATATGAACTCATAAGTCCCTCTCCTCTAGTATCTGTAAGAAATTTTGAACGATATCCAATGAGTCCACGAGAAGGAACCTTAAATTCAATTCGCGTTCTTGTGTCACCTATAGGTGCCATAGCTTCCATAAGACCTTTTCTGGTTCCCATAGCCTCGGTAATAGCTCCCGTAGAATCAGAAGGAACATCAAAAACGACTCGTTCATAGGGCTCTTGTTTAACTCCATCAACTTCTTGCATAAGAACTTGAGGTCTTGCAATCATGAGCTCATACCCAGCTCTTCTAATTTCCTCAAATACAATGGCAACTTGGAGCTCCCCTCTTGCTTTTAGAATAAAAACCTTCGGATCTTCAGTTGACTCATATCGAAGGGAGACGTTTTTCTTAGTTGCTTCTTGTAAGAACTCTTCTAACTTCCTTGAAGTCAGGTATTCACCTTCTTGACCCGATAAAGGAGACGTAGAAACAGAGACTCTAACAGATACTGTCGGTGGATCAACCTCAATTCTCTCTAATGCTTGAGGGTTATCCATAGAAGTAATCGTATCTCCAATATAAGCATCTTCAACGCCGTTCATGATAACGATCTCACCCGCTTCGGCTTTTTCAACTTCAGCAAAACCAAGTCCTTCAAAAATTTGAACCTTACCTATCTTCACTTGCTTAGGCTTTCCTGTTTCGTTTATCCACATATAGGGTTTATTCGCGATGATTGTTCCGGAGGTAATTCTTCCAATCATCAAAGTTCCAAGGTATTTGGAATAGTCTAGGTTTGTGACAAGTATTAGAAGATTTCCATTTTCATCTAAATTCGCTTCTGGAAAGTATCCACCGACAAAAAAGTCAAGCAAAGGCTTTAAATCTCCCTCTCTTGCATCTGGATCATCACTGGCATATCCGTCTCTACCAGAACCAAAAAAGAAAGGTATATCGAGATCAAAGTCATCAACTCCCGCAAGATCGACAAGTTCTAAAAGAAGATCTTCAATTTCATTTTTAACTTCTTCCCAGCGCTGGTCACCCCTATCGATTTTATTAATCATAACCCCGATCTTAATTCCCTGCTCAATTGCCTTTTGGAGAACAAATCGAGTCTGTGGCAAAGGCCCTTCAGCAGCATCTACTAGGAGTACAATACCATCAACCATCATTAGTGAGCGCTCAACCTCTCCTCCGAAATCGGCGTGGCCAGGAGTATCGAGTAGATTAATTTTATAGTCGCCCCATCTAAACGCACAGTTTTTAGCGGTAATTGTAATCCCACGTTCTTTTTCTAGTTCTCCAGAATCCATGACTCTTTCCGCAACAGTTTCATGTTCTTCAAATAGTCCTGATTGTTTGAGTAATTCATCTACGAGCGTGGTTTTCCCGTGGTCAACGTGTGCAACGATGGCGATATTCTTAAGTTTCATTAATGTCTCCTGAATATCCGCATTATGGACGTAACTCTATAAGTTGCCAATACGTTAAATTTGTTAAATTTAGGTCAAAATCACAAAATCTCTAAGTATTTAATTTTATTATAAAAGGTAAAGGTTTAGGAAGTTTCCGCCGATCAGGATTTATAATAGTGGAGACTTATGAAAACTATCCTGCTTGCAACTCTTTTAATACTCACAGCCTGTGCCCCAGAGTCAGAGAAGGCTAAGACTTCTGTTCGAATCAGCCTTCCGTCAGCTAGCACTCAAAATGGGCTAAGACATTATAAACCCAAAGGGCAGTTCGGCCTTACAGATATGGCCAGTTTAGCGGATATAGACTGCTATGCCATTCTATACGAATCAAGTGGTTTTTCACCCGGACAATGTATGAGCGGTGGAGTCGCGGTGGCCAATGCACTTGAGGTCTATGGGTCTTTTGCAGCCGGCTCTACAGTTGAAATTGATGTACCGTCAGGTGCAGGTGTCACTTTTCACCTTATAGGATTTGCCTATAGTGGCGGAGTTTGTCCAAACTATAGAACTTTTCCATTAACAGACCAAACTGCAGCCAGTAAGGGAAAACTTCTTGATTCTGTAATCACTGACGTTCAAGGCGAGTCTATCTCAATCGAAATGAATCGAGACTTCGCAGGTCCAACAATTGAAACCTGTCAAAACCCTCCTTTTGAATGGGAAGGCTCAGGTACAGCAATTTGGGACGTTGCAGTCTGGGATCAGGAGACTTGGGGACCCTAAAGAAAATTTTCAAGCTATCGAATGTATGTCAAGATTAGGCCATGCTAATCGAAAAGATCACAGCTCTATTTTATAAGAGATCGTTCATATATTTATGGGGTATTACTATATACCTGCCAATTATTCTGAGAAAAAAACAATTTGATATTGATTTCGACTTAGTCCTTAAGCCTTTATATAATGTGACCTCAATTTCACAATACTTTGATATCTTTTTAAGTAAATTCCTTTTTGATATACAGCCCATTCGAGATCTAACGTTACTCATCGACATACACTTAGAAAGTATACTGAATCATCAAACGTTTAATTTAACGAATGTGCTCATTTGGTGCTCAACGATTTTGATTCTAGATCGAATTTTGAACAAAATGACAACTTCTTTCAACTCTAGGTTAATAGCTTTAATTGTTCTCTCCCACCCACTTTTGAGCTGGACTTTGAGTTGGCCAACAGCTAGGAAGCATTTTTTGTCAGCGTTTTTTATTACTTGGGTTACAAAGAAAATTGTGGATCAACCAAAAAGTAATAGAGACATCTTAAAGATTGGAAGTTTATATTTATTAAGTCTACTAAGTCAGCCAATTAGTTCATTGGCTATAATTCCCGCCCTTTTATTCAGTAAAAAGAATCTATCTGAAGAGAAATTTTATCGCCTTTCTATCGTAATGATTTCGATTTTTTTAGCCATGGTTTTTATAAATTTTTACTATTATAAATATGTTTACCCAACCTATTCCGGAACAGCAAAAATCATGGAAATGAATCTCCATTTATTTGTCATGCAAGTCTTTTCATTTTCAAGAAGTCTCACTCAAATTATATTCCCTATTAGTTTTTCTCAGACATATAACCCTAGAACCTACCTTTCCTTTATCGGGATGCCGTTTTTTATCGTATCGTTCTATTTAGTTTATCTGAAATACAACTTGAAAAAGAGCCTCTTTTTTGCACTTTTTATTTTCTATCCATTAATATTAATTCTTGCTCGCCCGACAAATATCTTTGTCAGCGATACTTATATCATTATTTCCCTAACCAACACCTTCATCGTCATCGGATATGTTTTTAAATATAAAAAAATCTCTCCTTTATTTTTAGCTTTACCAATTTTACTAAGCCTTAAAAGTATACATGAAATCAAACATACGAGTTCTCCGTATTCTATTTTTAAAACCTCGTTTGACAGAGAACCAAATTGCAAGAATGCCCATTCCTATGCCAACGAACTGTTAAAGAAAAATATGCAAAAAGAATTCATGCAAATTTCTGGCGATGCACTTAAAAACAAATGCGCCATTTTAGGTAAATCTGGAACCGCTGTGATGAACCAAAATTTTGCGTTTAGAATTGTTCTGGATAAATCTTTCAACTTAAAAGAGAAGCTTAGGATTCTAAAAAAAATGAGATATGTGACTCCTCAAATTGAGTTTTTAAAGGCTATCTTATTACACAAAGCAGGAATGAATGAGTCGAGTCAATCATTACTGTCAAAAGTAGAGAGTAGAATTCAACCTGAAATGAAACAAATCCTAAGATCAGTTAGCAATGAAATTTGTGACCACCAGAAATGTCCTCGTCCTTAAAGCTTTTTTACTTTCAGTTGGAATTTCGAGCTATCTAGTACTAAGCTTCCTGAATATACTTTAGATCTAAATTTAATGACCTCTCCTGATGTTAAAAACCTTGAATATTCAAGGAAAGCAGGTGAGGTTGAGCTACTATACAGGTACACAGAATTCCAGGAAGTTGCTTCACTTTGCTCACCTAAGTAAACATAGCCGTAAGAACCCGGACTTGAACTTGCAGTATTAGCCTTCATTACGGCTAAGAATCGATAAAAGCCGTCGCTTCTTACAGTAAATCCGTTCCCAGATACCACTTCAGCCCCTGAGCCAAATTCTGTATCATCTGAAATTAAACTATCTATATCAAGATCGTCATAAGTGGCCCAATTGGTAGCGGAAACATTAGTAGTTAGAGTTTTGTCTGCACTTATTGAAACCTCAAACTGGTTTGAAACCCGAGAAAGAGCTTCGTTTATTTGTTGAAAGTTTGAATTTACTTCAGTAGCGCTTATTGTGGTTCCTCCAGTAAACTGATTGAGTGATAAAACCTGATAAGAGTAGACCAGTGCTGAAGTTGTTAGCATTGTCAGCGTTACACCTACAATGAATTGAGTTTTAGTAAATAGTCCTTCCTTAAATTTTTTCCAAAATTTCATACATAATCTCCTGGATACTATTCTAGCACTCGAAATCCCTAGTACCTAGACAAAAAATTCTTCTACTCTTATCGGTAATTTGATTCTAAAAGTTCAGTATTTTAGGTACATTAGAGACTCGATGAAGACTTTTTATTATAAACAAGTATTATTTAAGGGCGCTCTATTTTGCCTTCTCAGTTTTTTGGCCATTTTTTTACACATTTTTCCTGCCTTCAATCTTCAAACCTTTGTTTTATCGATGGTCTCTCTTCTAGCCTATACAAGCCTTATTTTGTGCTTAGAAAACACTCTCAAAGACTGGGCCCGAATAATCCTCTACATAAGTCTCATTATTTTTTCTTGCTTTAATGTGGAGCATATACTCGTAAATAATTCGAATATTAATTTTGGCTACTGGGGACTTGCAACAGATGCGAGTCTATTTTCTGAGTCTGTATTTACTCTACGTTTTTTGAGTCTAATTCTATTCTCTTCAACACTTTTTATGCTAAGTCTTTTAGCCGAAATAAAGTTAAGTTTTAGACTGAAGAAAGTCTCCCATTTTATTTTTCTATCTATTCCATTAATTCTTTTTACTTTAGATCTTTCTATCGATCATAATATTTTTTATCAAAGGTGGTTTCAAAAGAATATCATATCCGCTAATGCACTCAATTTTTCACAACAATTTAATTTACATTTGAATACAGAAATTAATCCCTCTCACCAAAGTTCTTCTAATCTAGGAGGAAAAAAACTTGTTAATATTGTTCCCCCAAAGAAGATTATTATTTTGCAGCTAGAAGGTTTTTCCCAAATTCACTTAAATTTAGGACTAGCACCTAACCTAAGAAATTTAAGCCAAAAGAGTTATCTCGTACCTTATTTTTTTAATAATCAAGTTCAGACCAACCGAGGACTTTATGCCATTCAATGCGGTCAATCGCCCAACCTCATTCTAGAAGAGGCAAAAGCTGATCTTTTTATTGATGTTGACAGAAATTATCAGTGCCTAGGAGAAATTTTAAACGAAAAAGGTTTTGAGAATTATTTTATGCAAAGTGCTCCACTTCACTTTATGCGCAAAGATTTGTTTGCTAAAGAGTCTGGATTTAATTTCGCTGTAGGAGCTGACTCTTTTGACCCCAAGTATATTCTTAGCGAGTGGGGAATTGGAGACTTTGCACTTTTAAAAGGAGCTATTAAAGTTTTAAAAGAAAACCCAACCAAAAAATTATATATCTCACTACTAACAGTAGGTACCCACCACCCCTACAAGACACCTGAATCAAGTAATGATTTTGAAAAAGCCATTCAGTATACCGACCGGATAGTTGGAGAGTTTTACAGAGCTTTGGAAGAAATCAACTACTTCGATGATGGAATTCTCATGATTACATCAGATGAAACGAAACTCCCTTCTGGCAATTTCACTCAACTAGATCATAATCGAGGGCTAATGTTTATTTTAGGCAATCAATTACCAAAAGAAGCTAACTTACACTACTTTACTCAGACTGATATCCTTCCTTCTATTTTAGATATTTTAGGAATAAAACACACGAGAAGAAGTTTTTTTAGAGAAGTAAAAAATTTCGAATACTTTCTCG
Source organism: Halobacteriovoraceae bacterium (assembly GCA_002707495.1). GTDB lineage: Bacteria > Bdellovibrionota > Bacteriovoracia > Bacteriovoracales > Bacteriovoracaceae. Next base: position 89,116 of record PAMZ01000010.1, read on the forward strand.
GAAACACCTTCTTAAAACATATTATTTACCTCAACAAAAGGGAGCAATTCACACTCTGTCGGCATGACTTCCATTGTTTAGACATTAACTTCAAAGAGCCTCATATGGATCAAATTCAGATCAAAGGCAATTCCTCTTTGAAAATTCAAAGCCATGTTCAAAACTTCGTTCGACAAAACGACCTATCCTCAAAGGAAAAACCTTTTCTATTTAGAGAAAATAATATTTCGATCAAGCCTAATTCAACACATCTGTTTATGGCAGAGTTTAAAACTGATCCTCAATATAACCATTATATAATTGACCTTAAGTTTGAAGGACTACTGAAGAATGTAAAACTGAGCCATAGTTTTTATTCTTGTGGTATTGCTAATCCAAAACAGGATCACATTTTTCAAGTGTCTAGCGCAAAACAAAACTTCAAAATTGATATTCCGCAAGAGTTCAAAGGGAGGACACTCTGTCACACTTCTCAGTTAAACAACTCCAGTCAAGAGGTTTTGAGTTTAAAAGAATATAGTTTTTCAGGTGAGGCAAGGTGAAACTTCTTTTAACATACTTTTGCCTCTTTATTATTTTAGTCTCGTTTACACTTAAATTCATACTAACTCGTCAATTTCAGTCCGATGAGTTTTTGATTGCAACTTCCATTCATATGCTTAACTTTGCCAAAGAATCCCAATTTATTCATATGCTCAACTTTTATATGCTTCCCTTCTCCTACATCACAAGTTTTTTTAAAGAAACCACTCCGATGCTATTTTTTCTTAGAAGTATTCTTTTTTCCATATTCTTAATCAATATTAGTTTGCTCGTTCGCCTTGTGACGAACCAGTACAAAAAGAGTGTCATTTTGTTTTTTGTTCTACTCTCTCACTATCAACTATGGCGCTTTGGATTTGAAATCAGACACGAAACTCTTATCGTCTTTTTTATTTTACTATCGTCACTAGCTATCAAGAAAAGCTTCGAAAAGCTTAATAATATTCCTTTTATTTTGTCTGGCTTTTTCCTTTCCCTACTGGCTTTTACTGCATACAAAGGTTTCATATACAGTCTCGCGATGGGAGGAAGCTTTGCCCTTTTGATACTGATCCGAGAAAGGCTCAAAGGGGGTCGATATATATTTTATTTCACGCTCAGCTACCTAATAACCTCTGCCGCACAAATGCTTATCTTCTATCTTTATGATCTCCACTTGGTTTTTGTCAAAATCATGGGCAATTATGTAAACGAGACATATACGTCTATGGTCTTCTCACCAAAAGGCATTTATTTCGATATTCTAAGATCAGCTCCTCTGACAGTGTTGGCCCTCTGTTGGGTTTTCTATCATTTTGTTAAAAGAAAGCAGTTTTTTAATTTTTCCGGATGGTGTTTTTTAATTCTTCTTCATTTCACTATTCTTTTGCACCTTAACCCTGCGCCATTTCGATATAATATTCATACATATCTTATAGTCATTTTAATAACTATTCTTGCCAACTTTAGTCTTTTACCAAAAATCAGGAAGATTTTCATTGCTCCTGCTATACTGATTCACTTTGGACTCTTCATTATTTTTTACTTTACAGATTACTACATGCACTACTCTAACACCCACCAACTGGAATATGTTCAAAATGCTGAGAAACTAACTGAAGAGAATGAACCCGTTTTTGATTTAATCGGTATCGTCGCGACAAGACCTCAAGCTCATCCTGGGTGGTGGATATACAATGGCAAAATGAAAAGCTACATGGAAGGGAAAATCCCCCTAGTCCGAAGTATGATTAATGAGAGTAGACCGCCTGTAATTATTACGAATTATAGATGGACCTGGCTTCCAAAAACTGACTGGGAAGCTCTTCAAAAGAATTATGTTAGACTACATGATCAATTTTGGGTTCTTGGACATATGAAAAAAACCACCAAAGGTTCAGTAAAAATTAGTCGGTCAGGAAAATACTATTTAATATCTAAATCTCCTGATCTGAAAATCAGCAATTTTAGCTTGGATAAGGAAGTATTGGACCTCGAGGCTGGAACCTATGAATTTGAAAATAATAACGCAAACTTTGCTCTTGTTTGGATTGGTGAAAAACTAAGCTCCCTACCATCGTTCATTAGTAAGTTAAATGGCCCCTGGATGATAACTCCCATGAACTAATGCGGCGCACTTATTTGCATCCTTCTAGGGTTGGGATATTATTTAGAACATGAAAGAGTACTTCTCTGGCAAAAGAATTCTAATTACTGGACACACTGGTTTTAAAGGCCGATGGCTAACGAGTTGGCTTAGTTTTTGGGGGGCGGAAGTTTTTGGTCTCTCACTTTTATCTCAAGGTATAAAACACAGCCTAGAATTTGGTGCCCTTTCAGAAGATAGGTCATTCGATATTGATATCCTAGATAAAGAAGCATTGAAATCATTCTTAGATGAAATTAAACCTCAGATAATTTTCCACATGGCCGCCCAAAGTCTTGTTTTGAAGTCCTTCACTAAACCATTTGAAACATTTCAAACCAATACTGTCGGTACATTAAACTTATTAGAGAATTTAAGAGAGTTGAATTTTCAAACAAATGTCATTATCGTTACATCAGATAAGTGCTATCGCAATCACGACTATAATAGAATGAGCGAGGACTCTCCCCTTGGAGGAGATGATCCCTATAGTGCGAGTAAGGCTGGTGCAGAGATTATTTTCCACAGCTATGCAAATCTATTAAAGGATTCCAATGTTCAAGCTATATCAGTTAGGGCAGGAAATGTTATAGGTGGAGGCGATTGGAATGAGAATAGGCTGGTACCTGACTTTATAAAAGCTTGGGATCAAAATCAAAAATTATTTGTCAGAAATTATAACGGACAAAGACCCTGGCAACATGTGCTAGACTGTTTAAATGCTTACTTATTATCGGCTTATCATTTAGAGAGAAGACCTGAACTTCACGGCGAAAGTTTTAATTTTGCTCCTCTAAATCAAAGTATTGAAGTTAGAAAAGTCATAGAAATTCTGAAACAAGAATTTCCAGAGGTCATACTTCATTCTGAAGCCAACACGGGAACCTATGAAAAAAAAGCCCTCTTACTTGATACATCAAAAGCAAGAAGTTTAATATCTTGGCAAGAAAAACTAGAATCGGTTGAAGCTATAAGACTAACCTCTTTTTGGTACAAAGAGTACTTTAAGAACCCCGACAAAGCCAATCAGATTACTATCAACCAATTAGAGGAATATCTTTCTTTATGAGCCGAAATGAAATTAAAAATCAAATTTTTGATCTCGTAGAAAAGTACTATATGGAATTTCATCATCAGGAAACTCCTTCACTGGATCGTATTCCTTACGCAGGCAGAAATTTCGATCAAAAAGAAATGATAAACCTCATCGACTCAGCATTGGATTTTTGGCTAACAGAAGGAAAGTACTGCAAAGCTTTGGAGGATAGGATCCAAGGTTTTTTGGGGGTTAAATTTTGTCACCTTGTAAACTCAGGGTCTTCAGCCAACTTAATTGCCTTAAGTGCACTTACGTCTCCCACTCTGGAGGAAAGAAGAATTCAAAAAGCAGATGAAGTGATCGTTGTTGCTGCAAGTTTTCCAACAACAATTAATCCTATTCTTCAAATAGGAGCAGTTCCAGTTTTTGTCGACATTGATGATTCGCTAAATCTAGATTCGTCTTATCTATCTCAAGCTTTATCTCCGAAAACTAAAGCTGTTATGATTGCTCACACCCTTGGAAGCCCTTTTAATTTCAATTCTATCAAGGAATTTTGTGAACTACATAACCTTTGGCTAATTGAGGATAATTGTGATGCTTTTGGTGCAAAGTATGATGGAAAAATGACAGGTTCACTGGGTGATATCAGCACGTTAAGCTTCTACCCTTCTCATCATATAACTACTGGTGAAGGCGGTGCCGTTATAACTGACTCACCCAAGTTGTCTAAACTCATACTTTCCTTTAGAGATTGGGGGCGGGACTGTTGGTGTCCACCAGGAAAAGACAATACTTGTGGCAAGAGATTTAGCCAGAGTTTTACCAAGCTACCAGATAATTATGATCACAAATACATCTACTCTCATATTGGCTACAATTTAAAGATGACAGATATGCAAGCCTCTATCGGTGTTGCACAGATAGAAAAGCTCAAAAGTTTTGTGGAAAAACGCATTGAAAACTGGTTTTTTTTTCATGAGTCTCTTAAAGAATTTAACAACGTTTTTCTTTTTCCAAAAACGAATGAGCTAGCTGAACCAAGTTGGTTTGGATTTTACCTAGAACTTAAAAAAGATATTCCCTTTAGGAAAAAGGACCTCATTGAATTCCTAGAAAAAAATAATATCCAAACTAGGCAATTATTTTCTGGAAACATTACGCGTCAACCGATGTTTGATAACTTAGAGCTGGAGAAGGAGTACAGAATTGCCTCACCATTAAAACGATCAGATCAAGCCATGGACCTTGGTTTTTGGTTTGGTGTGAATCCCTCATTTAGTGAATCTCAAAAAGTTTTTATAATCAGCAAGATAAAAGAATTTTTAAGTCTCTATGGATATTAATAAAGTTATCATTACAGGGGCGAGTGGATTTATTGGTTTCAATATTTGTAAATGGTTAATCACCAAAAAAGTCAAAGTGATTGCCATTATTAATCCAAACTCAAATAATAATGAAAAAATCCTCTCTCTCTCAAAGCTGTATAATAACCTTGAACTTATCTACCTGGATTTAAGCGATACATCTTCAATTGAAAATACTTTGCAAATTCATGCTGATTACTTTTTTCATTTCGCAGCAGCCGGTGTTGAACGAGAAAGACTGAATCAAGATTATGTTGAAAGAGTCAATCATATTGCATTAACTAAGATTTTAAAAATGGCAAAAGTGTTTTTCCCTAAGCTTGTAATCAGTGGGTCAGGCTTTGAGTACGATGTCCCATATTTAGCCGATGAAAATAGCACATTGATAGGCTCATCCAGTACTCACAGCTATGCATTATCCAAAAAGAATGCTTATTTGTCTGCAAAAGTGGCAAGTAAAGATCTAAATATCATTTGGCTTAGACCTTATACTATTTATGGGCCACATGAATCTCAAAAGCGTATTATAAGTTACCTCATCAATTGTATTGAAACCCAGACAGTCCCAACGATAAATACTCCTCATGAAATCAGAGACTTTCTACATATCGAGGATTTTATCTCAGCTCTGGAGTATATACTCAAAAACTCCAAACGTAATTTAGATGTCTTCAATATTGGAAGTGGTGAACCAATCAAAGTTATTTCAATAGCAAAGCAGGTTTACGCACTCGCAAATAAAGAGTTTAAATGGAATAGCGGCAACTCCTTTAGAGAAGACCCTCCTGATTTTGTCGCAAATATTGAAAAACTTAAATTATTAGGCTGGGTACCTAAAATTAGTCTTACGGAGGGAATTGTGAGATTATTGAACCATGATTAAATTGATTTCAATCATAGTCCCAGTATTTAATGAAGAAAAGGCAATCTCTGCTTTTTATACAAAATTAGATCAAGTTTTGGCGCCAATAGAGGCAATCGGAAAATATCAATTTGAAATTATCTTTAATGACAACCATAGTACAGATAACTCTTTTCCTCTTTTAAAAGAGTTGGCAAATAATGACAGTAGGGTCAGGATATTTCGACTGTCTAGGAATTTTGGCTATCAGAGATCGATCTACTTTGGTTACATAAAATGTAAAGGGGAAGCAGCAATCCAGCTCGATATTGATCTGCAAGATCCTCCAGAACTTATAAATTCCTTTTTAGAAGAATGGGAAAATGGTTTTGAATTCGTCTACGGGATAAGAAAGAAACGCTCCGAGGGATTGCTCATCAATATCACCAGGAAAATATTCTATCGATTTTTATCTCGATTCAGTGATGTTCCTATCCCGGTAGACGCAGGCGAATTTAGGTTAATAGATAGAAAAATAATAGAAGTGTTAAAGCTAATATCAGATCATCAACCTTACTTAAGAGGTCTGATTGCTTCAATTGGATTCCGTCAAAAAGGAATAGACTATCATCGCGCAAAAAGGGTCCTAGGGGAGTCGAAATTTAATATATTTGGTCTTGCGACTATTGCTCTAGATGGAATCACAAATTACTCAATAGCTCCTCTAAGACTGATGACTGTCTTTGGCTTTTTTATTTTTCTTTTTTCAATTATCGCATTCTTAACTTACATGATTAGCTCGTTCTATCATCAAGGAGAATGGCCAGCAGGTTTCACTACACTAGCTCTTCTTATTCTCATAAACTTAGGGGTCGTTTCTTTATTCTTAGGGATAATTGGCGAGTATTTAGGCAGAACTTTTAAACAAGTAAAAAGGGAGCCTCTTGCAAATGTACAAGAAGAAATTTAATACATTAGAATTTCATCCAGGGAAGTGTCTCTTCTCTACAGCATTGCTCTAAGAATCTTTTATCTCGAGGTGTATCCATACATTGCCAAAATCCTTCGTGTCTGAAACCCATAATCTGTTTTTGTTTTACTAAGTTCGCCAAAGGCTCAGACTCAAGCATCTGGTCTTCACTTGATAAATATTCAAATACATCTTTTTCAAAAACAAAAAACCCACCGTTAATCCAAGAATCAATTAAGGGGGCTTTTTCATTGAAACTAGTAATCGCTGCACTCTTGTCGATGGTAATCTGTCCAAATCGAGCAGGAGGATGAACGACTGTCATTGTTGCCAGCTTTTTATGTTCAAGGTGAAAATTCAAAAGTTGAGTCAGGTCTAAATTACTTACACCATCACCATAGGTTACGAAAAACCTTTCCTCTCCCTTAAGGTTATCTGCAATAAGAGTAAGTCTTTTTGCAGTACCGGTACTTTCACCCGTTTCAACGAGCTCGACATTAACTCCCAATTGATCCAACTTTTTTTGATCAAAATAATCTTTTATATATAAAGATTTGTAGCCTAGAGGTAGAACGAAGTCTCTATAACCAAAGGACAGAAAGATTTTCATAATATGTATTAAAAGTGGCTCTCCTCCAACTTTGACCATTGGCTTTGGTATCGCCTCGGAAATTTCTCCTAGCCTAGTCCCTAGTCCACCACAAAAAATAACAACTTTCATATGACCATCATACCAGAAAAACTAAAGGTTATAATCAATTGCGCGCCGCAAATATCTTTCCAAGTACAAAATCTTCTATAATCAGATTATGTCTTATTTCAAAGATCCTTTCTCCAAAAATCTTAGAAACCAGTTTAACCTCAATTGGTTAGGCCAGCATATTTTTAGAAAAACTAATAATCCGAATTTAAAGCCTGCCATCTTAGATCAGCTTAAAAGAAGTGGGTATAAAAGAGAGTTTATCGATATTGATCGAGTAGAAAATATAAGCACAAGTGATTTTTTTAAAAATTATTTCTTAGCACATAGACCTTTAGTTTTCTCTGGAGCTGCAAAAGGGTGGCCTTCAATGAACTGGTCACTTGATTATTTTGAAAGAGAATATGGAGATAAAGATACAGTTAATACTAATGTTGGTGCTCTCGATGTTTTATCATTGGCACAAACAATAAAAGACATTCGATCAGGTGAGTCTGAAAAAGCAAGACTCTGCAAAGTACTTACTCACCATCCAGAGTTAATGGAACAAAATGATCTTTCAATAATCAAAAAGTATATTCCTAAACTATCCTATACAACTTCTTATCAGTTTTTTATAGGAACAAAAGGCAATTTTACTCCACTTCACGCAGGCGCTACGAATAATTTTCAAGCGCAAATATCTGGAGAGAAAATATGGCACTTAATCGATCCTATTTTCAATCCAGTCATCAATCCTCAAATAGACAGAGAACCATTATTTAAGAGCCAAATGAATACGGAAGAACCAGACTTTGATCGCTATCCCGAGCAAGCCTATATGCCGATTATTAGAGTTCACTTGAAGCCTGGAGATATTTTATACAACCCTACTTTTTATTGGCATCAAGTTCAATACCAAAGCGAATCTATAGCAATAGGACTTAGATCTTTGAACCTATATAGTATGTTGAAAGGCTCATCTACGATGGCAACTGTACTGGCCACAGCAACAAATCCACCGGCTATTTATAGTTTCTATAATATATCGAAGGGCATAACGAGACCTTTTTTTCGCTAATCATTAAGAATTTGCTCCACCACTTTGATACCATCCGCCGCAGCCGAGGTAATCCCTCCTGCATAACCAGCTCCTTCTCCACAAGGATACAATCCTTCGTGCGAGGTGGAAACTAAAGAGTTTTTGTCCCTGAGAATCGTGATCGGCGCGGAGGTACGTGTTTCAGGAGCAATAAGAAGCGCTTCATTGTAGGCAAATCCCTTGAGTTTTTTATTGAATTCTAAAAGAGCTTCTTTCAAATGGTGACAAATAAACTCGGGGAATAATGGTCTTATATCTGCTTTAAAAATCCCACTCGGGCTACTGGTTTTAGGAAGCTCTTTTGTATCGAGTCTACCTTTTAAGAACTCTCCAACAGTCATCGCCGGAAGCATGCGTCCGTCAGCTTTTTCTTTAGACAATTGATAGGCTCGCTGTTCGATCTCGTGTTGAAAATCCATACCAGCCAGAGGATCATCAATTTTAAAATCTTCTCCAGCCTTAACAGTCACAACTAAAGCTGAATTAGACCAGCGAGAATTTCTGGCATAATTACTCATCCCGTTAACAACTATTCCATCAGCCTCGGTACCAGAAGATAAAACATATCCTCCAGGACACATACAAAAGGAATAAGTTCCCTTATCTGTTTCCTTGTTATGATGAGACAGGCGATATCTCGCAGCTTCCATCGCCTCTGCAAATCTGCCGTGTTGCATTTTATCAATCTCTACTCTGGGATGTTCAATCCGAACACCAACTGCAAAATCCTTTGGTCTTATCGCGACACCAGCCTCATGCAAATGATGATACATCTCGCCAGCAGAGTGCCCAGAAGCGAGGATGACATGATCGCTATGAATGACTCTTCCATCACTTAATTTAGCGCCAACTGCTTTATAATTTTCAAATAAGATTTCAGTGGCTTTAATATTGTAGAAAATTTCATGCCCTTGCTCTTTTAAGTAATCTGATATTTTTGTAATGATTTTGCGAATTTTATTTGAGCCTAGATGGGGATTTGAAATATAAGCCACTTCTTCCGGTGCACCAAACTCAACAAATTTATTCATCACGTATTGAATATAATCAGATTTCACTCGCGTGATTAATTTTCCATCTGAAAAAAGACCCGCTCCCCCTTCTCCATAGCAGACATTGCTTTCAGGATTAAGCTCGCCTTTTCTCCAATATTTCGAGATATGAAGCATTCTTTTATTAGCTTCATCTCCCCTTTCAATTATGACGGTTCTTATTCCATACTCGGCAAAACGAAGTGCGGCAAATAACCCCGCAGGACCTGCCCCAATTATAAGTGGAGGCTTCTCAAAGTCCGCTAGTTTCCGGAATTTTTCATGTCGTGGCTTGAAATCCTCACCTGCTTTAATCGCTTCAATTGTGTACAAGTAGTTAGGTGCTTTTCCTCTTGGTGCTCCCCTAGCATCTAAACTTTTTGAGAGAATTCGATAATCCACAATATCCGGATGGGAGCTTTTTAAATAAGCGTCCAAATCCTGGTCGAATAAGAGTTTAAATTGCAATGTCTCAGACATGGAGACTTCGTAACTCTAATAAGTTATATTGTATAGTAAGAATATAATAATTTTAGTCAGTTAGATTAGGGGCCTATTTATGAATATAGATTTGATTATTGTGGGAAATGAGCTCCTCAATGGAAAGATCGAGGATCGTAATACTCACTACTTAGCTTGCGAATTATATAATCAAGGTCATAAACTTAGAAAAGTTCATATCATTGGTGACGACGAAAAGCTCTATTTTGAAGCTCTCGATGCGGCTTTTTCTCACTCGGAGGTTGTTATCACCACCGGTGGCCTAGGCCCTACTCAGGATGATTTAACCAAAGATATTTTAGGTAAATACTTTAAATGTACAAGTGAGTGCTCTGAAGAAGCTCTCGAAATGACACTTTCTCACTTCAAACGAGGCAATCGAGAATATGACCAAGATAAATTCCCCTATCATTATTTACCTCGTGGATTTAAGGCGATTTTTAATCCCGCCGGCTATGCTCCAGGTCTGCATTTCACTGATGGCAGAAAAACAGTTTTTGCAACCCCAGGTGTTCCCACTGAGTTTCAGGCGATGCTCAAAGAAGAAATCTTTCCTAAGCTGAGCAAGAACTCAAATGAGATTATAAAGCATATTATTGTTAAAACTTGGAAAGTCCCCGAAAGTAAAATATTTTTTGAATTGGCTCCTAAGCTTTGGGATGAACTTTCCCCTTTGGGAGAAGTGAGCTCTCTTCCTCATTTAGTGGGAGTTGATATAGGTGTCAAATTGATAGAGTCTTCACAAGCTCAAATCTCTAAAAAAGAAGAGAAGATTATCGAGTTGATAAAAGCGACACCTCTTAAAGACTATATCTGGCATATAGGAACAGAAACGATGGAAGAGCTCATCATCAGGGAAGCCAGCGAGAAAAATCTCACCATCGGTTGTGCAGAATCATGTACCGGCGGACTTGTGGCTTCCAAGCTAACAGATATTAGTGGATCGTCCGCTGTTTTTTGGGGCAGTGTTGTGAGTTATGCCAACGAAGTTAAAATGAAAAGTCTTGGGGTGGGCGAAGAAACTTTAAAGAATTATGGTGCAGTCTCTGAGCAGACAGCACTTGAAATGGCCATCGGTGCGAGGGAGCATCTAGGTGTCGACATCACTGTCACGACTACAGGGATCGCAGGTCCCGGTGGTGGCTCAAAAGAAAAGCCTGTAGGCACGGTTGGTATAGGGATTAGCACATCCAAAGAATCAAAAAGCAAAATTTATCATTTTTCAGGAACGAGAAAATCTCTAAAAGAGAGATTTGCCAGAGTAGCTTTGATGAAATTACTTGAAGCCATCAGAGAAGCTTAGTTCTCTAAAATAATTCCAGGAATGGAAAGAGTCTGACATATAAGTCTAAAAACAACTTTTTCTTTAGCTGTGACTTTTGAGTTCGCCAGAACCAACTCTTTTAATTGCTTAACGAATATTTCTTTTTTCTTTGGGTGAGCAAATCGAAGTAGCTCGATAGAAGCTAAAATTTTGCCATAACTTAGTTCTTTTTTATCGGTAGGTGTAAACCTAAGCTTCGATTTCGAATTATCATCTAAATAATAGAAAAATGAAAGCATCGTTTGAGACAATCTTTCAAACTCTGCTTGGGAAATCTTTTTTTGACCAACTTTAATGGGCTGAAGTGCAGGCTTTAAATACGCCACAACGAGAAATTCGTAGAAGCTAACCTTCCCTCCCTCATTAACTTTCGCTATAAGCTCTTTTAAAATTTCTTTTCTCTCTAGCTCTGATAGCTGCTTTAGCTCGCCAGAGAGTTTTTCAAATAGGATTTCTAATTGAGCTGGTTTAAGATTTTTAAACTCTTCTTTTTCTCTTCTCAAAACCTCTAGGACCAAACCTTTATAATCATGATGTTTTTGATACATCAAAAATAAAGGTAGAATCTCCTTCAATCTCTCTTGGACTGCCTCCTGACTTAGCGCTTTCTTTTTGATTGATTCGACCTCGTCAGTGTACTTTTCCAAGCGATACATTTCTTTAAGAATCTCTCGTGCCTCTTCAGCTTGAAAGCTTTTGGGATTAAATTTCGGCTCTATCGCCTTTATTCGCTTAAAAAGAGGTGGATGAGTTGAAAAGCTAAAGAAGTCTTTTACTCCTTCGACCAAAAACATATGGCTAGCTTGCTGAGCGCTCGGACTTGAAAGAATTCCTTTCTCTGAGTTGACATAGATTTTTTTAAGTGCGCCTGCTATACCTTGAGGGTTTCTCGTAAACTGTACACTGGAGGCATCTGCTAAAAACTCACGCTGTCTTGAAATAGCTGCCTTTAAAAGAGAGCCTCCCAGATATCCCATTCCCCCAATCGCCATTAGACCTACCCCTAATAGACCTGCATCATTTTTTTTAGACCTTCGAGAATGTCTTGACCCTCTTATAATTTGATAACCTGCTTGATAGATCAGAATTAAACCAGAGAGCATACCTATCAATTTTAAATTAATGGTCATATCTCCGTTTAGGATATGACTAAACTCATGCGCTACGACCGCTTGGAGTTCATCACGAGAAAGGCGCCTCATACAGCCCGTTGTCACACAAATTGCAGCTGAGTTAATATCAAAGCCACATGCAAAGGCATTAATTGCATTGTCTTCTAAGATATAAATAAGTGGTACCGGTACAGAACTTGCAATACTCATTTCCTCTACAATATTGAGATACTGTTTTTCTTTAGGATCGTGAGTTTCACGCGAAAGCTGTTTGGCTCCCATAGCAGTACAAATACTTTGAGGATTCGTCTTAAGTCTTGTGACTTCCCAATAACTTCGGGCCAAAATAGCTACTGAAACACAAATTGAGATTGAAAGAAGAACCTTTAATCCCTCACCACTTGAAATTCTAAAAAGCATCTCCTCAATACTATTGCCTGCAATTTCTCTTGAGCCAACTGTAAAGGCAACGGCTAGAAATACACTGGTTGCCACTCCAACTAGAATCGAAACCATATAGAAAAGGAAAGTGAGTCGATCACTCTTTTTTTTCGCGAGTCGCTGATCCTCGAAAAAATTCATTAGAATTCTACTTTAACCGCCGATCGCATTTTTTCATCTTCAATTTCTAACTGGGGAACATCTCGAAAGCCAAAGCTTCCTGCCAAAATATTTGCCGGGAACTCCTGGATTCCCACGTTATAGTTCATTACGGAATCATTATAGCTTTGTCTAGCAAAGCCAACTTTATTTTCAGTGGAGGTGAGCTCCTCCATCAGCGACTTCATATTATCATTTGCTTTTAAGTCGGGATAATTTTCAAAGAGAGCTAGAAACCCTCCCATTGAGGCATTAAGGGCTCCCTCACTTTTGGCAAATTTTTGAGCCGCTTGAGTGTTTGAAGGATCCGATTTCAAAGAGTCTTTTGCTTGGAGCGCTTGGTTTCTGGCTTGGATTACGGCTTCTAGTGTCTCTCTTTCATGTGCCATATATTTCTTGGCCACTTCAACTAAATTGGGGATAAGTTCATATCTTCTTTGCAGCTGAACATCTATCTGGGAAAAGGCGTTTTTATATCCATTTGATAGTCGAACCATCTTATTATACAAACCGATGATATAAAAAATTACGGCAGCAATGATTACTCCCGCTATAACTAATGCCATCATACTTGAACCCATATTTTACTCTCCATTATTTTTCTTAATTGCTATTCTTAATTTTCTGACTGCACGATTTTTTTAGCGATTTTTTCATTAGCATTACGAAGTCGTTTTGACATGGTTTGCATTAATGAGCGAAACCATCTAGGCTGTCCATCTAGAACATCAATAAATTTCTTATGTGGAATGACTAAGACTTCACTATCTTCCAAGGCCCTGACACTCGCAGAGCGAGGCAAGTTGTCCAAAAAGCTCATCTCTCCGACTAATTCCCCTGCAATGACATCACCGATGATCACGTTTTGATTATCTCGATTGAGTTTGGTTATTTGAAATCGCCCTTGTAAGACCCAATACATTTCATGGTTTGTGCCTCCCTCTGTAATGAGAAATTCGTCTTTAGAGATGGATTTTGTATTATCAGCAATCACATTCGAATTGCCCGTAAAAGCAAGTAAACCTTTTTTAAGTTCTAGTTTGGTAAACGGTTTTTCAAGGTATTTAACATGATCAATTTGCGAATAAAGCTCCGTAAAATCGTTTGGCTTATCACAGATAGCTAACACCGGAATAATATCGTTAATGCTCTTGGCTTTTTCTTTGCGCCTTATTCCTTCAATATACTCAGCACCTCGAAAATTTGAAATATTATGATCAAGGATAATGAGACTAAACGGTTCGTTGGCAAATTTAAGTCTGGCTTCATTACTATTAATAGCAATGACAACCTTATACTTGAGCTCTTCAAGAACCTCTTTAGCAATACTTTGATATTCTTCGTTATCAAAAATGACCAATGCGTTTCGCTGGTCTTTATTATTTATTCCCATGCGGATATTATCGCCTGAAAACAATCAAGAGTTAAGCTTTATTACGTTTGAGTGAATCTATTGGTCTTTTGAGTTTTTCATTTGTTCAATGATTTTAGAAGCCTCTTCTCTCATTTTTGGATCTTGAGCTGCGGACCCTGCTTTTACCTTGATTTTATTCAAATCTTCATCGGAAAGATTATTTAACTTAGCTTTAGCTGCCCTTACTTGCTCGGGAGAAAAGGTTCCCATCTTTTCCATTTGATCCAACATGCTTGAAACTTCTTCCTTGGACTGTCCATGAGCATAAAAGCTTCCCATTAAAGCAATGCTAATTAACCATTTCATAAAACCTCCCAATTTCAGACAAGTATAACATGCTCCCGACCACAAAAAGCGGCAAATCTTCCCCCCCTGATCCTTAAGTGGCCCTAGTGAATATCAGAACTTAGGACGATACTTGAGCTGAACGCTCTACTCGCTGATAATTACTAAGGTTAGAGCGATTTATAGTCGAAAAGTTAAGAGATGAATATTATTGGGATTCGGGTATTTATATTATTGATTTTTCTCACAGGTTGTATGCCGGAGCAGCAAGTCCGTTCTGATATTAATAACGAATCTCTAAATTCATCTGACTCTTCAAACTCCACGGATGATAACACCACCACTGACACTGTGACTGGGCAATTTGAAGAATCTGTAAATTTCTTTCAACAAAATGGACAGCGAACAACGGCAACCCTAAGTCTGGCTTCAAATTATCAGGATAGCTACCTCATTAGAGGTAATGATGTTTTTGCATTCTTATCAGACGTTTCTGATACCTATGATCATAATTTTTGTCTTGCTAGTTTCTTCCCAACTGTAAGCGGGAGCACATCAAATAGTGTTCTCATCACCTCCGCACGAGTGAGGTCTTTTTATTCTAGTTTTCTCAACACCAGAGAACTCTTCTTACAAATTGAACCCAATAATGAAACCATAAATCAAAATGATTGCTTAACAGTAGCACTAACAAATAAGTTAGAGACTGTGTTTGGAACCACTGACTTCGCTTTTACAATTGATGATGTCTGTCCAGATTGTGCAAGCGGATATACATCCAGAAGTTTAAGACTTTTCGATATATTTGGAACAGAAAGAAATCAAGCCCTAATTTCACATCTCAATCTTAATCTTTCACCTGCAGTTGGATCCGTCGTCGTTGATGCTCCAATTTGTAGTTCAAATTCAAATTGTACGGGAATTGGTTTTAATTGTTGTTTAGACAATCAATGTGTTAATCACGGGCAAGTTAGACCCGAAGTGAATACCAGTAGTGATAACTACCTTATCGCTCTTGAGATACTGGAAGATAGACCAGAGTTGATCAATAATTTTTCTGACCTTTTTTATGTCTGTCCTTTGATGGTTCCAACAGGACCTGACAATGATGGAGATACTGATCCGGATGATCCTGTCCAAGATGCTGCGGATAGATTAAAACTCAGAGAGAACCTTTTTAACTGCTTAAATCCTGTGGTAGATGAGATTTCAGTTTGTAGTCTGGATTTCGATAATGCCGATGCCTTAATGTCTTCAGGACCATATAGTTTTTCAGCCGAAAATGATGACATAAATTTCACATCTCTCAATTCAAATTTAAACTCCAACAATATTGTTCAAGTAGATTATGGAAATGTCACTCTTTTCAAAGAGCAATTACTTGAAGACGATGAGGTCATTTCACTTCCTAGCTCGATCGTATTAAGTGGAGCTAATGATTCTCTCAATCAGGCTCAAGTTGCCACAATCAATGCTCAGCTTCCTTCGAGCGCATCTAACGATACCCTTACTCTCTATTATAAGATAGATGGAAGCTGTGAAAAGCTTGGTACATCACTGGCGAGATGTAGCAAGACATATGTTCAAGGCCAGTCTTCAACGCCAGCAAGGCCTAGTGATCATTCAAGCGGAGATCAAACTTTTAGAATTCCTAGTTATGCTGACACGAGTTTTAGCGTTGTGGTAGAAGTCAGTGGTACGAGAGTATCATCTGGTTCTGATACATGGTCACTATCAGGTAATTCTGTTTTATTCGACTCTTCTGACTATATCATTTTTGACAACCAAGAAGTTACAATCACTTATTTTGTCTCAAGTAATGTTGATAGCTTAACAGCAAGTAAAGAAGCGGCTCAATCGATACTAGACGATGAGTGTGCCTGTGATCCAGAGCGGGACCCGTGTAACTTGACTCCGGTTGAAACTGAAATAAATGGTGTCACCCGAATTACAGATTATGCATGTGTCTACCCCGACACTCTTAGCGATGGGCCGTTACAAGAAACGGTTTTTGTCTCGGCAAAATCAGTTCCTCATAAGTTTTATGATATAAACGGTGTTAATTTTGACCTTGGAAGCGAGTCCTCTTCTGAAGCACAAGAAGGTACAGCATTTAGCTATCAAAACGGTAGTGAGCTAAGGCCAAATAATATTGATACCTTTGTTGGTTTTAACGAGATTTATGGAACCATGAATGTTGATGCAGCTTCTCCTCTTCCACCAAAGGTTATCAACGTCGAAAAGAATACTGAATACGATCTTTTTGCAGATGCAGGGGCTTTTTCAACCTGTCTCAATTGTGGCTCTGACTATTACTCCGGTCTTCAAAAATTATTTCCCAACGTATTTGATACATTGGCCGGTGGATACACTCCAAACTTTGTAGAATCAAGACGTACAACCAATCAAGGAAAGCTGCCTGCTGATGATTTTCGATTTGGGCGAGCCTGCTTTGTACCGGCGTCCATGATTCCTTGGACCCATCAAGCAGGAAGTGATGTCACAACTCAAAGAAGGGCCAGATTGGATGCCCAGCATATTCTATTTGCCAATGGTTACAATAAAGACTGGTATGGCTTTGACTATGGGGCCTTAATCGGATCTTTTGATGGCGTAAAATGGTTTGCTATTGGGAATCAAAGAAGGATAAAGGCAGAATCAAACAAATTGTATCTAGCTGTTAATGCCTACTTTGGTGACTTAACCATAAATAATTCCTATCAAGTGACAATTTCAGAAACTTCAGCTGTAGTAAATTCAGGCTCTCTGATTAATCACGACCTAGATAGTGATGGTGCCGAATGCCAAAGACAACATATTTGTGAGACAGATGAAGACTGTATCGCTCAGCTAGGCTACGATTATACCTGTCAAAACGTTAGAAGCCTCACAACTCAATGGCCAACATTTGATGCCAATGGAAACGAAACTGTGGGTAGCGTTGAAAAAACTCTTATTGGACTTGTGGGAGGTTCAAATAATGAGCCAAATAGATGCGTCTACCGAGGAGTTGGTGCTATCTGTGAGCAACTTCCCCAAAATACAACACAGGAGACTTCGTATTTAGGCTCTAACAAAGTCGCGCTACATACTTGTTCTCCTAATTCACAATGTGCCTCAATTAGTGACGCAAAATTCAATACAAAAATAGCCCGGTTTGCCCAATCACCAAGAAATCAAAATGCATCCAGTCTGGTGACAGAGGACACGGATACTTTCGGGCTAGCTGCGAGAATTTTAGGAAGACCATATGATTATTATGGGTCTGATACTATCGATAGTGATACACGAACCACTTTGACTAATAATAATATTGAAGGACTTTGTGTTCCTGGTGTTGACGTCGATAATGCAACAACGACCCAACAGCTGAATTTTTTCTCTACGACAGAAAGAGAGGCAGATAAAATAACCAATGTCGGAAGAACTATGTCCAGTGCTATTGGGTTTGACGACTATTATTATTCAGCTTGTCCAGCGACAGACGATGACGGCAATTATACCCACTTTAATAATGTCCCTCTCGACGATTCTAGTCATCAACCGTTTGCGATAAAAAACAATCTTTCTACAAATGCGCTTGATTTAGACTCACTTTCAACCAGAGGTATTTTTAATGATGATGAATCTATAGTAAAAGATATTGGGTATCATAAAAACACCTGCCTAAGAGCTCCAGGAGCGAAGTGTTTTTCGGACTTCGAGTGTGCCCCAAATAGTTTTATATCGTCTAAAGTTAAATCAGTATCTAGTTTTAATGGAGAGATATCCGAAGCTGAAGAAAATTTTTGGGAAGAGGAATTAGTTTGCGCAAATTCTCAAGAAAGGTATCAAAATAATTCTGCTATTTTATTTAATCCGTTCTACGAAACTTTTGAACACCGGTGTTGTCGAGAGACCGATAAAGACTTTACTTTCTTCTCTCAACCTCACCTAAACCCTGAGTTTAGACTTGCGGATGATAGCGGTAACCCACAAGTTCCAGGTGTTCATTTAGATATTGCTGACCCTCAAAGATACTCTAGAATTCATACTATCTATGACAAACTTGTCAGTGAACCAGAAGAATATCCAAATTTGATTGTATCAGCGAGCCAACCTTCTTCTCCCCTAACTCTTGATTCGGATACAGTTGCACAGTATAAGACTCTCCACCTTCATAACCAAAGAATGTGTTGTACAGGTCATTGGGTACGAAAATATTCTGATGCAAATGGAAACTCTGGAGGACATAAGCAATCACCTACGGCCCTACAGAGTTTTGATATCAGTATATTCAGGGCCCTTTCTTGGAATGATAATAATGATCCACCGATCAATAACTTTTCAAATTATACGCCTATTCCATTTGCCTGTACCGATCAAGACTTTCAAACATCTGATTGTGAAGTTCGAAACATTACAGAAGGATCGAGCTATGAGAAACTCTATCTTGGTTGGCTAGGAAAGCTGGAACTTCTTGGGATTCCTCAAGTACTGATAGAGACTAATAATACTGTCTTTAAACCGGTAGATGATGATCAAGAGGATATTGCTGCCTCACTACTTCCTATTGATAATACGGTTAAAGATGTAAATGTGGATGGAGTAGCAAATATAACCTACAACGGAACTCAGTACTACTCAGCGGGAGATATTGAGAATTTTGAAATCGGCTCGGGACAATTAAAACAAGTTTTCTCTGAAAATGAATTTCATTGCTGCCTTCCCACAGGTGTTGAAGTTCCAGGAGACACGACAGATACAGCTTGCTGTACGGGAAAAGTGGCGGCTAACGATCAAGGCGTTAATAGATGCTGCTTAGAAGATTTTACCGACCTCACCGTTTATACAAATAGATATGTCTCTAGTGAAGGAGAATTTAATGGGTCTCAAGAGATACTAGATTCACAAGTTGATCCACTTACTGGATATATAGACACTGAAGAGGTTCTAAAAATGGCATCCAGTATGTGTTGTTCCGGACAAGCAGCTACTGGAGTTGCAATTTCGAACTACTTTATTCCTGCTGTGGATGAAAACACACGCTTTCCCGGAGCCTTCACGAGAAGATTTCTCTACAATGAAAACTTAGACAATGCCACGGAAGCCGGAGGTGGTGTGACTAAATTTAATGCTGGACTTAAATGGAATGACCACGTTTACTGTGTTCCAGCCTCTTTTGAAGAAGAAGGAAGTGGCTCTAGCGGAAGTGGGGCTAGTGAGCAATAATCAAATAAAGTAGTATTGCTGCTAACAAGGCACGATAAATAAAAAATGCACCTAGCCCAATCTTTGCTATAAGTTTTAAAAAAAAGTGAATTGTAATCAATCCAAAAATAAATGAAGCGATAACTCCGATCAACATGATCTCAGGAGCCACATAAGTTGCCTCTCCCTTTAACACCTCTGGTATTTTAAAGATAACAGAACCTAAAATGACAGGTAAAGAGAGAAGAAAAGAAAACCTTGAAGCCTCTAGTCTTCCCATTCCAAGAAATCGAGATGAAGTTAAAGTTATGCCTGATCTTGAAACGCCAGGGAATACAGCGAGACTTTGAGACAACCCAATGATTATCGATTTTTTAAAATCAAGTTTTTTTGTCAAATCAAGACCCACGCTATCTGACCTATCAGACCAAAACATTAGGCCCCCGAACACAAATAGATTGAAGGCGATAAACTCAGGAGATCGTCCATACTCAAAGGCTAGATCTTTTATGACAAGAATTAAAACAAAGGAACTTGCAGTTGATACTATAAAATTTTGAATGAATCCTGTATCTTTTAAATTCCTATTAAAAATCAAATCAAAGAGTTCCCTAATAAGTTTTAAAATATCACGGTAGAAGTATAAGATGACCGCCATTGCAGTACCTAAATGCATCATCAAATCAAATACAACACCGGGATCTTTTAATTCAAAAAAAAAGGGAATGATAGCCAAATGGCCAGAGGAAGAGACAGGTAAGAATTCGGTTAAACCCTGAATAAATCCGTAGAGGATAGCGAAAACTTCACTCACAGCTCCTCCTTTACCACAGGTGGAGTAATTCCAAAGTAGTCAAAATCTTTTTTAGATAACGCATTTTGGGTATTCACCAGAGATTTATATAAAGTTGATTCCATTTTTTGATCGATTTCAAGAGAATTAATATTTCTACTTATAAGTCCTTGAATAATTTTTACTTCCAGGCCTTGACTCAAAAACTCTCCCGCTAAAGCTTTGAAACGATCTGCTAAGAAAAGTTCCGTCTGTGCTTCAGATTTCAATTCCATTTTTAATGCAAGACTATCAATATAAGCCGAAGCTGGATCCCCCCCTTCTATGACTTCCTTAGGCTTTGGAAACTTCAAAAAGTTGAATTTCTTAGCCGTCTCTTCTTGAGAAACATCTTGAGAAAAGATCAATAAGTCGGGATTTAATGTAGACAATGGCATATAACTAAAGACCTCTTCTTTTCCCGTTTGATGGGAAAGTAGAACTCCCTGAACATTGGCAAAATTGGTAAAAATCAATGACTCAATTTTATAGGGAACAATGGACTCAAAGCTTTCTCTTAAATTAATATGAGCGCCCATCATAATTCCTTGATTCGTAATGAAGTTCGGAATTGTTTCCAGATTTAGCTTATACACGTCAGCTAAGAGGGCCTTAAACTCAACACCAATATTTAGCACCGTACTGGCATCGACTACAGGTTTAAAATTTTTATTATTCAGCTCATTGCTTTTTACGAATTTATGAATATTCGGCTGAAAATATTCACTAAATAGATTCTCATCTACGAACTTACTGAAAAGACTTCGCAATTTGATATTAGACTGCTCTTTATAAACTTTTAAGTTTTCTCCTGTATTCATATCAAAGAAAGCTAATCCATACTTCCTATACTTTTTGCCATCGACCATAGAGATTTCTATCAATGGAAGTGCTTTAATATTTTCTCGTCTATCAAACTTAAGCCCGAGGTAATTAGACTTCACAGGTTGCTCGAAATTCCATGGCGCAATTTTTTTCTCACCTCTATCGTCCACCACTTTAGACTCAATAAGTTCAAAATTCTTAAAGATAGGTGCAGAGAAATAAATTATTAGACAAAGTGGAAACATAATAACAATTAAAATGCTCGTTATCTTGGGATGAGGAGTAATAAGACGAGAAAAACTTAAAACTTCTTTAATTGTTCTCCAACCAAAGATCGAAAGAAGATCTAAAAATGAAATAGGCAGGGTGAAAACTCCGATAATTTCTCGAATGACCCCTTTAACTCTATTGATAATCAATGAACCTGAGGTTGTTCTCATCCCAAGTAAAAGCTGCCCCAATGTCACTCCAAAGATTAATGTTCCTATTATTCTCATAGCAATAATAAGAAAGAAAAATGAAATCCCTTGGCTTAAGAATTCAAATTCGGCAATCGAGTTCACCACTTCCTCAATAATGGGGACAGTAGAGATGAGTTCCTTATAAAGAGGATCAAGAAATTTCTCATACAGAGGAACAATAGCTTTCTTTAAGAATTCAGGAATTTCAAAAAAGACAGTTTTGAACTCCTCAACAGGACTTGCAATAACATGTAAAGACAATGATAAAAGTGAATCTAAAAGAAAGGCCATAATCCTAATCACAGCCGAGGTAGCTGGAGGATGTACAGGTTTTATCTTTGCCGTTTTTTTCTTCTTCTTTTTCTTTGATGCGAACTTAGAGAAAAGTCCAGGTTTAGATTTTGACTCATCACTTTTGTCTTCGTCTAATTCTGCATCCTCCTCATTAGAATCAGGGACATAATACTCAGGAGCCTTCTTCTTTTTTTTCTGGCCTTCAAGTAAAATCCCTTTTGAGGTCATCAAAGACATCTCTTGTTGTTCTTTTCTTTCTCGCATTTTGCCAATTTGAGTTTTCTCCGGCTTAATCTCAGCTGTTTCAGCATTTTCTTCGTATTTTTTTAGATCTAACTCAGCCGTTTTTTCAACTTTTTCAGGCATTTCAATATCTAGGTCAGAGACCTCATCAAAATCCATCTCTTCAGCAGATGGAATTGGCATCTCATGCATGGATGGGATATCTGCATGATTTTCTTGCTCTTCCATTTCTTGTTCTACAGAATCATCATTAGATTCAGAATCAACTTCCTCATCTCTTGGCACAGGCTTCATTTCTACAATAGCTAATAACTGTCCCAATTTAAGTTTATCTCCAGGATTCAAGATAAACATCTTCCCTGGATTAAGCTTTTTTTTATTTACGAATGTACCCTCTTCACTGGAGTGGTCGATAACTGAAACGATGTCTCGACTGATAAGAAAAGTGCAGTGTCTTGGAGAAATAGTGGGATCGTCTAGAACTAAATCTCCCACTTCACTGCCCACAGTGAGCTTTGGTGCGACCCTTCTCGAGAGCTCTTGTTCGAGATTAGTAAAGGTAATATACGCATCTTTAGGGAGCGAAGCTTCAACCTCTTCCAATAAGTTAGAGGTCTGATCGCCAATATTTTCTGTCGCCTGATTTTTTTTGAAGAGTTTTCCTAGCATCAGCCCAATTTCCTAAAAAACGCTTTAATTCCTTATATTTAGTTTATCTGATCGACACAATTTGCCAAGCATTCATGCATTTTAAGGGAATTTTCTAGAGTGAAAAGCTCGGGATTGTATAATATTAGGGAGTTAATACTCAATTTCCAATCGCATAGCACCGATAAGTTGGAAGGGGAAACTGGATATGAAAAATGTATTAAATCAAATTTTTAAATTGGCAAACTTCGCCATTATTTTTCAGTTGGTCACCATGCCTCTTGCTTCTGCTTTTGATAATCGCAATGGTGGCGGATTCGGTGAACAGAATAGTCAGGGCTTTAGTGATTACTCTGGTTATACAAATGCTGCTTTTCAAGTTTCAAGTTTTTTTAATCAGGCTGCTAATGCCTTTCTTGGTGTTCAACAAGGACCTGTTGATAGAACTCAACAATATATCCAACAATTAACTCCGATGCTTGCGATGACTCCTCAACCCCCGGGGACTTATCCTGCTGCATTCAACGGATGTACCGTTTTATCTTCGACACCAAACACCTTAGGTGCTGGATCCACATGTGATGAAGTACCTCCTCAGCAAATTCTCGAAGGTTATGGCGCAGCTTTAATGAAGATTGCTGATGATAATTTAAATGCTATGAGCGTTGCTTCTACTGCTTCAAATGATAGAACAGATTTTCGAGGGGAAACTTGTTATCAAGAGGGAATCGCAAGCCTTGCGGCTCAGCTAAAAACAAGAGAGACCGAGCTTAAAGATTATGTCAGAAAAATGGAAGAGATCTTTCAAAACTTCGAGCTCGCTTCTCAAGAAACCCTTGAGGGAATAAAGCAAGTTGACGCCATTTTAAACGGCCCATGTGAAACTTGTCGTGAAAAAAACGGAGTGGCACAAAAAGACTATTTAGAAGACTTTCGATTTGAAAATATTCTTTTCGATGCCAACGATAATGGAGCTTGTGGATCTTGGTATTCTGAAACCGCTGTGAGAGAGCAAGGTGGAAGAATTGGTCTTAAAGGAATTGAAAGAGAAATCACATCTCGGCAAATTGAAACAGCTGATAGATTTAAAGGTCAAAGACAACAGATCAGAAACGAAATCATGAGCCTAACCTCTTCTATTGCTAGTACCTATAAAAATAGAAATCAATTTACGGCGAATGGTTTAAATGCGGCCAATAGAACAACTCTATTCTCATCAACCTCTCCCGCTCTAGCTTCGGCGATCCAAAGATTTGATACTAGAATTAATAATCAAATCGGAGACCTAAATCGCTCACTAGATATGGAAAATCTCATTGGATCGCAACAAGGATCTGAGGAATTACAACTATTATATAGACAGATTCAAGCTGGAACTGGTGATCTAGATAATGTCGCCACTCAAATCACGATGTTTGAACGTCAAACAAAGGCTCAGTGCTTTAGAGGTCTTGTGACTTCTGCTTTAGAGAATGACAATATTCAAGAAGGGCTCAAAGGCTTTAATAATCCTAACGTTAGTGGAAATAAACGAAGAAATGCTGATAGTTCACTTGCCACATCTCTTGCGAATCAAATTTCAAACTTAGACAATATGACATTTGATGAATTTATTGCAGAAGTTGAACGCATAGAAATGACAGGAACTAATGCCCTTAAAACCTGGCTTCCAGGAAGAGGAATTGACTTTGGAAACGGTGATCAGCTAGGTGCATCTGATAGACTAAGACCTTCTGGACTTTTTCAGAGGCTAGCCAATAATTGTGACCAACAGTTTAGACAAAAACGCTCTGATCTTGGGGGGGTGAGTTTAAATAAAATGGTCTCTAATTTGAGAGACTACGCCGTTCAAATGAATCGACTTAAAGAGACAGCTAATGGAAATCTTCTCGCAGACTTAAGACGTGACCTATTAACTTGTCCGGATGATTCATCTACGGGTTCTGCTGATATGAGTTGTAATGCAGATAGAATGTCCCCAACAGGCGGAGCTTTTTGTTTGGCATCAGCTCAAAGATGTATGGCAAACGTTTATAGCTGCCAAGATAAAATCACAGCGAAAATTCAAGAAGCAGAGACTCAGCAAAAGACTTTAATGACTAATTATAAGGCAGAAGTTGATACCGCCAAGCAACAGCTTCTGGCAGAGGTGACTCAACTTGAGCAATTTATGATTCAAAGTGCAAGACAACTTGATGCTCAACTTAATTTAGGGACAGTCACGGAGACTCCTGGTCTTCAGATTGATCTTACCGGAACAAATTTTTTAAGAGATGATATGAGAGCAGATCTTAGACTTGAAGATCCTGAAAAATATCTAGCTGAGATCAAAAAACAAATCACAGGTGAAGGTGGAAATCCTCAAGAGAGTTTACTTGGTCAATTAGAAAAACAAAGAGAAGAGCTTGTTGGTCAAATTGGTGATGATCCAACCGGAGACTTACGAGGCAAAGGTCGTCTTGGGGCCATGGCCGCTCAATATGTCCAATCCTATCAAGACAATGCCGATTACTTTAGAGAAATTATTCGTTCTTGTAGTCAAGCGATGACCAGAGCAAATCAACAAGAACAAGAAAGACTAGACGGTATAGCGGAACAAAATCAACAAATTGCTGATGCTTGTAGCGCCGTTCAAGCCTTTAACTCCAACCCTCTTGAGGGAGACCTAGCAGAAATAGCCGGTGATGCCGCTTCAGCGGTACGAATTGCAGCTTCGATGCCGAACCCTGGAAGATTTGTGAATCAATATCAAGATATGCGTGAAATTGAGAGAATCAGAAACTTCAATCAAAGCTGTGCCGACTCAGACGGTGGTGGCTTTGGAAATAGAAATATCAGAGCGACTGCAATATGTTCTGTAGCACAAAATAATAGAACAGAACCAAGTTTAGAAAGAGACAAAGAAATCTGGGAGCTGACCAGTATGAGTAGCCAGAGAGATACTATTTTAGATCTTTGTGGAGAGGCAGGTATTATTGAGCCAAGAAGAAATGTCGCAGGTGAAAACGGAGTTTATTATTGTAGTGAAAATCAAGCTGATCGACCTTTTGGTGATAATGCAAAAATTTGTTATCTAACCGAAGGACAGCCTGATTTTGCTGTGTATGTTCGAATCGATGGCGATACGAGAACTACTATTGATAGGCCTCCAAGTTATGCAGTTGCAGATGGTGGCATAACTTGTGCCGATATAAATGATTTCCGCGGATTTGCAGAAGAAGAGGATCCTAATAACGATCCAGGAGCTGATATAAGATTTAGAGAGAGAGATGTTTCAAGAGAGCGGATCGACAGAAGCATAGTCCAAGCGGCTGTAGCCTCCTCACGCTATGATGGTGAATACTGTATTCCAGGCAGTGGTAATACACTAGATTTCCAAAGTGATAGACGTGAATATGCCAGAGAGGAACTTGAATACTTAGCGGCAGGATTTAATTGTGCGCGAGCAGAGAGATCCACCGGACAAGTAAGACTCTCCATTTGTTCCGCAGATGTAGATGGATTTTTAACTAGTAAAGGAATTGATCCAAGATTAGGAAGTGAAGCTGCGCAGGCGCTGGGACAAGCACTTGCACAGTAAAAATAATATGGGGTAAGAATAATGAGCGAAAGGATTCGTTTTCATTCAAAATCAAATTTCACACAATTCATATTGTGCTCCACCCTTTTGATTCTTTTAGGCTGTGAAGGTGTGACCGAAGTCAATAAATCAGAAAATAGAAGTAGAGATGCTGCTATTTTCTCTGGAACCGGTTCTGGTAGAGTCTATCTTGATAATCCTTCTATCTTAAACGGAAGATATACAACTTCTGCTAATTTCAGAAATAAAACCACCAGTCGTTTTATCACTGACAATACGACTCTTTCTACAGAGTGCTCGTTTGAGCAGTTTTTACCAAACTTTTTTGACTCAACCTCGCTTGACTCTTTTACAGATAGCACCAGTTCAAATTGCATGAACGTTCTAAATGATCGCAGTGCAAGTACAGATCCTTTGATAAGCTCTAATCTTGATTGGGATTTTACGACTCACTCGGATGAATTCTACCAAGTCAGTACATTTTATCATGCCAATCTCATTCGTGAGCGATTTCTAGAATCACTAAGCTTTACCCATAAACAGGTTCACCTCAATGGAAGCCTTTTTATCCCCCCTTCAACGAAGTATAATTTCATAGATACGCGCTCTTATTGGCTTCATGATAGTGGTTCCACAGTGAATATGGATATTTTTTCAAAATGCCAGCTCACTCCCATTAATGCTTTTTTTGATCCTGCCAATAACCAAGTCTGTCTAGGTTTTGACCCCAATGATGGTGACAATAACTTTCTCATCACTCAAGACCCATCAGTTACCTATCACGAGATGGGACATGTTTTTGTAAAGATATTAATGAATCAAAGAAATATGACTAGTGGGATTGATCCAAATTCCTCCTCTGTCTACTATGAAGGTAAAACATTTAGTTCTGATCTTGGAGATATTTTCTATGATGAGGGTGGAGCTATTAACGAAGGTATAGCTGACTGGTTTGCCTATTATATGAACAATAGAGATGAGGTGGGTGAATTTGCTTTATACAGACTGCAAGGTCTAGCAAGGCCTGTCAGTGAAGATAGCGATCAACACACCACAAGTGTTTCGACGACTTCAGGCGAGAGACTCTCCTACCCTCAATATCTACAATATAACCCACCCAATCTCGGAGAAAACGTTGAAGACGTCCATAACGCCGGAACAATTATTTCTCATTATTTAGTGGCACTTCAAAAAGAGCTTAAAAACTCCTGTACTTTTTCAACTTCAGATACTGATGAGATTCACGAAATCACTGGGGATTATATGGTTCTTCTTCTCAGTGAAACGATGGCGGAAATTGGAGATCTGACCGCGAAAGGATCTGATTTTTTCTCACAATATGCCACGGTTGACTCAGACTATAACGATGTTTATTTCACAAATCTAAACGAGGATCACTCTTATCTATGGACTCAAAAAGTGAATCCCCCAAACTTTAGACGCTTTTTTAGAATTTTTGGAAAGAATATTCTTTATCATTTGTCAGTGGACCTATGTCCAGAATTTACAATCGATGACTCAGAAAAACTTCTTGATGATTATGGGCTTTTACTTTTTAAATCTTATGAGGATAGAGGAAATGGTATAGATCTTGATGGTCTATTGTCATTAAGCTATTTTAACTTTTCAGGTGATCATGAACTCTTTTCTGATAGAGAGATTAATCCTGTAATATTAAACACCAAAGTTAATGAAGACAATAGAAGAAATACTGTCTTAATTGCTAAAGACTTTATTGAACTTGATGATGACATTCTTGCTTTCGTTGTTGATGGGCAAAAACAAATGGCTGACTTTATAGCCTCACTTACTTTCCAAGGTGAAAATGTTGAGACGACTGAAGGAATTGCTGGAACTGAATACAATAATTCAAACGCTAAAATCTCTCCAGGTGAAGTCATAGGAA
Source organism: Halobacteriovoraceae bacterium (assembly GCA_002707495.1). GTDB lineage: Bacteria > Bdellovibrionota > Bacteriovoracia > Bacteriovoracales > Bacteriovoracaceae. The sequence continues at coordinate 117,527 of PAMZ01000010.1, forward strand.
TCTCATTAAATCTTTTTAACAAATCAAACTCTGTCATGGCCGGTGTACAAGTGCTTGCCAATGATTGGGATCATATGGCCTTAAACGATAATAGTGATGTTTATGTAAATCGTTTTGAAAATATAAATGGTCTCAGTAATGGAGATATTACTGGTGATATTGCCTATCACAAGCCTTGTATGTTCGATGAATTTCCTTCTGAATCAGAAGGAGCTATAAATCCAGCCAATGAAACAGGTTCCGCTGCCGGTGAGTGTAGTTATATAACGAGAACTAACGCTGGAATTGACACAACTGAAATTGTGAATGATGTACATCCTAAATATGACGTGGATGCACCACAGCCGATTTGTTTGGTTCAATATAGAGACGAAGATGAAACGACCTGGGTTTCTCAAGATTTTTTTAGAAAAACTGAAATGAAATTAGATGATAAAGATTGTCTGAACAATCCTTCGATTTCGGGACCCGACTTTAATCCAAATGCCTGCCTTATTCGAATGCTACCTGGGGCCGAGCACGCTTTTCTATCAAAGATTAACGCTCAAAGCACTTGGGTCGACACCCTAAGAGGAGAAAGTCAAAACGGAATCCAGTTTAACTCTTCTGCTGTTATGGCAATGGAAGTGAACAAATGGATTCCACCGGGAACGCTTTTTAATTGTCGTTTTAGAGTACGATTTAGCAATTGTTCGGATTGTTTTAATGACAGCTCCACTGATGATGATCTTCCGGATTATGAATTTGCAGGGCCAGATCCCTATAAAATCATCAATTTTCAATTTGAGGTTTTAGACTAATGAGTAAGAGGACAAAAAATATTCTCAAATATTCTGCTTTTATTATGCTAGCTGTGGTCTTTGTTGGAGTAGGATATTTTTTATCTCAAGATTTAGCGAAAAGAAATAAAATTGAGACGACTAAAAGCTCAACAACAAAGACGAAAACGATTGATCGTATACCCAGCTCAATCAAGTCTTCAAAAACTTCACCCACAATTCCTAAGAATGACAACATAATTGGCAAAAGAGTACTGATTGGGGACAAGTTCAGCGATAAATCGAAGTTGAAATTTATCAATAGCGTTAATCCCGACTGGCAGAAAATCTATACAAAAAAGCTGCTTCGATTGGGTAAGGCAAAGCCTGTAAGTGAACTTAAAATTGATCATCAAAAATCATTAATACAAGTAAAGAAAAACTCTGCCAGAAATCTAGAGCATATCAAAGTGTCGTATTTAGATGAAAGCGGAAATCCATTTGCTTTTGAAGCACTGGTTGATTCTCATACAGGTTCGTTAGTGCGATCATGGAATCAAACTCGCTACGAGTTTAAAAAGCCACTTAGCTTTTCCGCAGAAGGAACAGCATTTTATAAAGATTGAAGTACTTCATTCAATTCTTTGATACGATCGGCTTCCACTTTTTTGACTAAACCTTTTGGTTTTTTAGTTAGTACAATCGTTTGATTGAAGTACTCTCGTCCCAATTTGAATTCCCCAGTATAAATATCTCTTAAAAGATCATCATTGATATCTGGAAAATACTCTAGAATTTTCGAACTTAAATTTGGCAGATAGGTACTAAAAAGGCAGCCTAGGGTCAGAGCATAAATAGCGGAGTGCGCGATTATTTCTGCACATTTATCCTTATCAACTTTGATAACCGCCCAAGGTTCGTGATCTGAGAAATAAGTATTGGCCACTTGCCCGAGCGACATGACCTGCTCTAAACCTCGTCTAATTTCAATACGATCGAGAGTTGCATTGATCTCTTTGACTCTAGTTTGGAGATCTAAAAAAGCCTCTGTTTTAAAAAAGCTTTGAAAATGAGTGGCATCAATCCCCTCTTCTTTCCAATTTTTATAAAAGAAGGTCATGCCTCGGTTTACGAAATTTCCAATATTATTGGCGAGCTCATTATTGATCTTGGCCTCAAAGCCATCCCAGGTAAAACTTGAATCATTGTTTTCAGGTATCAGAGTGGTCAGCGCGTAGCGAAGAGCATCTGGGCCAAATTCTTTAATCGCTTTATCGGCATCCACATACCAGCCCTTTGATTTTGAAAATTGTTTCCCTAGGAGGTTAACATATTGATTGGCTGGGAGATGTGTGACCGCATTCGCTCGTCCCGAAGCTAAGCTCATCATAGGAAAAATAATTCCATGAAAAATGACGTTATCCTTACCAATAAAATTTACAATTTCAACATCATCGTTTTGCCACCAATCAGCGAGATAATCCTCCCCTGAAGTTTGACAATATTCTTTTGTATTCGAGACATAACCAATAGGAGCATCAAACCAAACGTAGAATTTCTTTCCTTTCGCTTCTTCTAGCGGAACATCAATACCCCAATCGAGATCTCTTGTAATGGCTCGATCAACCATCCCCTCTTTAGTTAAAGAATCAATGGCGGAGCTTACCGTTTTTCGCCACTCAGGTTTTCTTGTTTCAAACCATTCCCGGTATTCTTTGGAAAATTTTGTGAGCATGAGATACCACTGATCAACCGATTTAACTTCAATATCTTTACTGCCGCAGAATTTACAAACAGGATTTTTAAGTTTGACGGCGTCTATCCATTCACCGCATTTAGGACACTCGTCTCCTCTCGCCTCTTCATAGTCACAAACATAGCAAGTCCCTTCTACAAAACGATCGGGAAGATAATTATGACAGCTTTGACATTGCAGTTGATCTTCAGCTTTTTTTTCAATCAGACCTTTTCTATAAAGACTCTCAAACCAAAGAAGAGTTTCTTCTTTATGGTAAGGAGCCGAAGTCTGCCCAAAGAATTCAAACTGAATCTCATAATCATCAAATAAAGACTTATGGGTTTTATGCCATTGATTTACATATTCTTGATAAGACTTTTTCTTTTTCTGAGCATTTTGCATGATGGCCACACCATGCTCGTCAGAGCCAGAAATATGAATAATTTGGTGTCCTTGAAGCTTCTTGTGCCGCGTAAAGATATCTGCAGGTAAATAAACACCCGCTATATGCCCAAAATGTAATGGGCCATTAGCATAGGGAAGTGCTGAAGTTACAAGATATTTTGCCATAAAAAAACCCCTCTTTATGAGGGGTTAGTATAATATATTCATTTAATTTTGTCTTAGTAATTATCTTCTTCTGGAAACTCCCATCTCTGTCTAGGACGATCATTTTCATCTAAAACCCAGTCATCATCATAATACCAATTAGCATTTAAGCTTGCAAAGTCAGCTGCAATTGTATCTGCATTTAGAGGCACTCCTCCGCCAGCACCAACATCACCTACAACACCATTGTCAGAGCCACTAGGTGCATTTGCCGAACTGCCAATTAAGTTTCCTTGATTAGATACACCTGCCATTGTCCCCACTAAATTATTCACGTAATTATTATAAAAACTCATAGCACTACCATCTGTTGTATAGCCCACAAGCCCCCCATATGTTGCAGCTCCAGTGCTATCTAAATCGTCTGGAGTGGGCGTGTTTTCTTGATTACCATCAATCCAAACATAAGAATGATATATTTCTAGAGGGGAACTTCCCATAACACCGACTAAACCACCTATTGTCGCCCCTCCAATTTGATCATCAACTTGCACTAAATTTGCAAAAGAGCGGCTGATCCTGACACTACTTGTCCCCGTGTGATAACCTAGAATTCCTCCCATCAGACCGGAAGTCCCGTTGATGGCAGTGAGTTTTCCTTCAAAACTACTGTCTACAATATCAACATGTGTTGCTCCAGGACCAATCACTGAACCTATAATTCCCCCGACAGTGACATTATCAGTACTCCCACTATCCTCCACTGAAAAATCACCATTTTTCACTCTGACAGACGCTATAATCTCCTTTCCAGCGATGCCAAGAGAGGTGTCAATTCGCCCAATAATTCCAACAGAGCTAGGTCCAGCAGTTGAAGTATTTTTAATTTCTATATTTTCAAAATTTAAAGGTTTTTCTCTGGTTCCGACTTGTGCTCCACTTGCTGCGAAAGCGACAACGCCAAAACCATTTCCACCATTATTACCCTGATCAGTATCCACAATATTTCTAATGACTCCATCACCAAAAATTGTTCCTATAAAAGGATTTACTGAGGAGCCAATTGGATTGATGGTACCGTTTGCAAAGTCTAGACCTGAGTCAGCAATTTTAAAAGTTTTGGACATAAGAAATGACGTATCACCAATTGAATCCCATTTCGCAGGTGTATCTAAGATATAGGGATCCATAGCGCTACCCATTTTATAGTATTCAATATTGCCTGACTCGAAGACGGGAGCAAAATTATAAACCGCTTGATAAAACTTTAATTCACAGCGACTCGTCCCGTCTAAATTGACAAAGGAAAACTCAGTGGATGCAGTCGTTCCACCAATTAAAGTATCACAGGCAGAAGAATCATCCGCTGTTACGACATCCTCTATTTCGCCAGCATCACAAAATGCAAAACCAGTCCCACAATTACTCAGAGTAAATGAGCTATCTATATCGTTAATAGCACCAATATTGGCAATCACATTTTGAGAGTGAGGATATCCAGGAAGGTTAGTGTCTCCAAATAAATAGCCACAGCCTTGAGATGTACAATTTGTGATATCTACTCCCAAAGTCATATCAAAATTAACTTTACTATCGAAAACATTTAGATTGGCGGGACCTGTAAATTTACCGGCATACCCTCCGACGACTCCGGTTCTAGCGTAGAGGTCTACTTCACCAAAAGAATTAAAAATGATGGAGTCTTCTCCTTCACCGAAAAAGCCTCCGATCTCACTGGTACCCTCAATCGCCATTTGAACTATATTATTTGTGGTATAGACATAATCTCCCTTACCTACTAAACCACCCCTTCTCGTCGCACCTCCTGCCACAAAATTACCGAGGCCTGCAATTGAGTCAGAAACAGATCCTAAGGCACTAGAATTTTGGATAGCCATAAATCCTGAACAGCTTGAAGAACAATGTATATATCCAGCGATACCACCATGATGACTTCCGTCCACGTGGGTGTACATCACGCCTCTAGAGTTATTGATACGAAGAGCAAGCGTAATACCATCGTAGTTATAATAACCGATTATTCCTCCAAGGTTATTAACTGTATAAGAAGAATGGGGAGTCGCGAGTTCTCCAATTTGAACTTGTCCGTGGGATCCATCGATAAATACAGGTGTAGAGTTGGAAGTATCTGAGTTAACTCTTCCAATAACTCCCCCAATATTCTGTATATTGGCACTCGGATTAATTGTTAGATATCCCATGGAATCATTGATTTTAAGAGTTTTAGAAGAGCCAAAAATCGTTTCTCCAACGAGCCCCCCCATACCACCATTAGAATTGGTGGTGACATCACTAACGACTATATTACCTAATCTCACTTCTATATCATCAGCCGTTCCAATAAGACCGCCAAAAGTAAAATTGCCATCTACGGTAACTGATATCGGCATTTGATCTGAATCAAAATTAAAATTAGAATCTTCATCATAAGAATAGGGATTTACAGATAGTCCGACAGCATTTGCTGCAATCGCGGTATTTACGTCGGAAGATTTACCAATGGCTCTTCCAATCAGCCCTCCCAAAGAATGTCCGATTCCGACCGACCCTGAGGTTAAATTTACATTAACCCAGTTCTCGCGGATGAAAATATTATCCCCCACAACCGCTGCGGTTTGATCTACAATACCAATCAGACCTCCCACACCACTTGCATTATTTTGAGTTCCAATTGTGATAGAAGAATTCGTAATTTCAACTCCACTTATTGACATCTCAAAACCACTACCATTTCCGCCTAAGACTTTTGCTAAGATTCCAATATGATCTGTAGTTGAATTATCAGAAATATTAGCTTGAGTAATTTTTACATCTCTAATCCAAACTTCATCAACTGTAGATCTTATTGCTGAGAACAGTGGTTGATTGAAATTGCTTAAGGTATTTCCTTCCCCTTGGAGTTTTCCTGAAAAAACATTGGGAATAGTGGTATTACTTCCCCCAAAATCGATATTGTCTAAAAGGATATATTCAGCATCCGCTTGGCAATCCATCGAGCTAGCAACATCTGGATCTTCAACAGGACATGACCCAGCCCCTTTAGCAATATTCTCCCATTGAGCCGCACTACATATAAAGTATTGCCCTCGCCCACCATTTTCCGCACTATCGCCAGCAGCAAAAGGCTGTCTATCTTTGTCTGCTTGGGTACATTTTGGTCCCTCATTACCATCAAGACCTACAAAGAAAACTGGATCATTCGGAGTATGATAGGCTTGTCCAGAAGTTTCATCGGAGAAATCAAATTTTACAAATCCAATACCATTATCCTCCAGAGCATAACTTTTGCCTTGGATTAATCCAGTTAAAAAGTATTCTCTTAGAGGACTATTATTTGCCTGGCAATCGGCTAAACTCGCATAAGTCTTAAACTGAGTTCTAAGTTCAGTATCTCCCACAGTTAAAGGAAGATTAATACCAGTATAATTTCGATATTTTTGAGTCAATTCTCTACAGTCACTTTGAAGAAGGCTCGTCTTTCTTTTTCCTTCTGAGTCCACATCCATAATATTCAGTCTATAGGCTTGTGCGTCTCCCGGGTCAGGGCCTTCATTTCCATCACACCCAATACTAGGACCAACTGCTGGAGACTCTAAAAGAGTTGTGAGATCTCCTCCTGCCATCTCTTGAACGGCATCATTTATCCCAGAACAACTTGCAACAGCAACCCGAATAAATTCTTTTCTAGTTGTGTTATAAATAGGCGAAGAACCGATTGTATTGACTCCTTGAACCGCGTAAAAGTCAGCGCATTTTTGATGACCTAGAGAGAAATTAAGATCAATACTTCCTCCCGCTAGATTTGAATTTAGCCTGAAATCACAACTTGCTTCACCCTCAAAAATTTTATCATTGGTTCCACCTGACCATCCCACAACAAAGAAAGTCCACTTACCGTTTGGAATCTCTAATTCAACCGTTTGATTAGTGATTATCCCTTGAGAAATTCTTTGCTCTGTTTCAATATTTCTTGCTACAAATAAGACTCCACCTGGATAATTCGAATGATTCGTGAGAGCACCAACAGAAATCTTGGCTTTAGTCTTTTTCCCCTCTTGTCCACAGGCTACCAAAAAACTCAATACAATAAAAAAAGTGAAGATTTTCATACGGTTACCTATCGGCTAAACTTTCTTTGGTCTTTATTATCTCACCTAAAAAAAACCTATGCCTGAGAGAAGTCCAGAAGTTGCTGATTTTTTTGGCTTTCAAAGGGAATTTTGCCAAAACTTCTTACTCTCAAATATCTAAGAATTTGACATTTTGACATAAAAAGCTGGCTATTAAATAAAAACAATTTAATAGCTTATCATTGGCAAATCTCAGTCTTGGCTTTACATTAAGGCATGCTCAATTTAGATGGACTCAACCCCGAACAAAGACGTGCAGCAGAGGCTGTAGAAGGTCCTGTCCTTATTTTGGCCGGAGCAGGTTCAGGAAAAACCCGAACCCTCACCTATAGAATTGGGCATATGATCCAAAACTTAAGAATCAACCCAAAAGACATTCTGGCCGTAAGCTTTACCAATAAAGCTGCCATGGAAATGAATGAGAGAGTCAGTAAACTCCTAGGAAGTCGAAGAAAGCGTGGTATGACCCTTTCTACTTTTCACTCGCTCGGCATTCGAATTCTCAGAGAAGATATTCAGCACATTGGATATAATAAGGATTTCACTATTTATGATCAGGGTGATCAAATGGCCATCATAAGAGAGGGTCTGAAAAGATTTAGAGCTGAAAAAGCAGCCTTTGATAAAAAAACAATTCTTTCGAAAATTGGACTTTTAAAAAACTCTGGAATCACTGCTGATGAGTTTTCAGACACTGAATTTTTTGACCCGGATGACCCTTATGATCAGGCCACTGAATTTGTTTATCATTTCTACACCGATAAGCTTCAGTTTTATAACGCCATAGATTTTGATGACATATTATTTTTGGTAGTCAGACTTTTCGAAAAAAGACCTGATATCGCAGAAAAATATTCTCAAAGATACAAGTATATAATGATCGATGAATATCAAGATACTAATGGACTTCAATTTGAAATGGTCAGTGGACTTACTTCGACCCACTCGAATATATGTGTCGTTGGGGATGATGATCAATCTATCTATGCATTTCGAGGTGCCGATATCACTAATATTCTTAATTTTGAAAAGCAATATGCGGACACCAAAGTGATTAAGCTTGAACAAAATTATAGATCAACTTCACCCATTTTGAACCTTGCAAACTCCGTAATAAAAGAAAATAAAATTAGAAAAGATAAAACGATGAGAACAGAGAATCATACGGGAGCTCATCCAGAACTGTGGATGGCAGCAAATTCCGATCATGAATCCCAATTGATTGTCGAAGATATTCTCGAGAAGTATCAAACCCATGGAAACTTTCTTGGAGAAGTGGCCATTCTCTATCGCAGTAATACTCAGGTCCCTCCCCTAGAGGATCAGCTTAGACTAAGTCAGATCCCTTATACGATAATCGGAGGACAGAAGTTTTACGAAAAAAAAGAAATTAAAGATCTAATCGCTTATTTATCGGTCATTGCAAACCCTCGAGATGAACTTTCACTGCGTAGAATTTTAAATATTCCTCACCGAGGAATTGGTACACAAAGCCTTAAAAAATATTTAGAACAAAGTGCTCAAGAGGGAGTTTCACTTTTTGACGTTATCAAGAAACAGGCTCAAGATGATCACACAAAAAAAGGTGAATCTCTTCGCGATTTTGTAGCCATTATACATAAACACAGATCACATTTTGAAACGATGACTCTGACTCAAGCTTTAAGCTCTCTGATTGGTGAGATTGAGTATTTTGACTTTATCACCAAGTCATACGACTCCCCTAAAATCGCAGCTCGAAAAAAAGACGATGTCAGAAATTTTATGCTCTCCACGGATCGATTTGTGGATCGTTTTAGAGAAGATGCGACTTTGCAAAATTATCTTGAACGACTTCTTCTCGTTGATAATCAAGACAATAAAAATAACGAAGACGGTACTCTTAAAAATGAAGTCCAACTTATGACTCTTCATTCCTCCAAAGGCTTAGAGTTTGAGACTTGTTATCTTATCGGAATGGAAGAGGAGCTTCTTCCTCATAAAAATGTCATTCAGAATGGAGAGAATATAGATGAGGAAAGGCGTCTATGTTATGTTGGAATTACACGAGCAAAAAAGCGGCTTGTGATGACATATGCTAGAGAGCGTAAGATTTATGGAAAATATCTCAAGCGACATCCTAGTCGTTTCCTGGCCAAACACCAAGACTATTACACCAATGTAGACCGAGACAATTTCTCTCACATGACCGAAGATGAAATCGAAGAGCATAAATCTAATTTTTTCAATGATCTGCTTAGCTCGCTGGATAACGACTGAAAGATTTTATAAAGAGGCCATCCTTGGCCCAGAAGAAGCCCTTCCTTGGGCCCCCAACCTAATCCTTAATTCGTCCTACTAATCGGTAGGATACCGGATAGAACATTCCAAAACTCGCAACCATCCAAGCAGCCTTACGAGTAGTATTAACTTCTTCTATTCTTAAGTCCGAGACATTTTCAAACCCTCGGTCTTTAAATATTTTATCGAGAATGAGTTCGTGTTTTGAAGGTAGCGCTCCCCAAAGATAAAACTTTTTTTCAACTTCGAGGATAACTTCCCTTTCTTGATTTAGGTTGTAGTCAAAAGTAACTTTAGATTGATTCCCAGATTTAAACTCGACGGTAGAGCAACTTACAAAAGAGCCCACCAAAATTGCAAATGCGAGAAGAGTCTTGGTCACTAAACTTCCTATTAAATTTTCTCGGTACTCTTCTATTGTGAAAAATAAAGAAAATGATGTCAAACAGACTTAAAGTCTGTTTTGTCTCCAGACTTTAAATTTTTTAAAGCCTCAAAATGGTCCGACGTTCTTTGAGTAATTCCTTGGTAAGCAGAAAGTAAATCCAGAACGGAGTTTAGATCATTCCTGTACGAATGTACTAAAGATCGCTTCGCCATTTGAACTGCAATAGGGGCATTTGCATGGATTTTATCGATTATTTTTTTTGTCTTACTTTTTATATCATTTGCCCCTACTACGTAATTTACCAGATTTAGCTCGAGTGCTTTTTCTGCCCCTATGATTTCAGCAGTCAAAGTTAACTCCATCGCGCGAGCAAAACCGATCACTCTTTGAAGAAAAAAACTTCCTCCATCTCCTGGAATTAGTCCAAGCTTAGCAAAAGTTTCTCCAAATTTAGCATGCTCACTCGCGACTCTGATATCACACATACAGGCTAGGTCTAACCCAGCACCGATGGCAGCTCCATTAACCATAGCAATGACAGGTTTAGATAAAGAGTTCATCGCAAGAGGTATTTGCTGTATTCCAAATTGATATCTTCTTCGAAGCTCATTTGGCTCTCCCGCAAACATTCCAGACTTTTCACTCATGGATTTTACATCCCCACCGGCACAAAAATGTTTACCAGCACCCGTAATGACGATAGTCCAAACTTCACTATTTTGTTCTGCCTGATATAATTCTTCAACCAAACGACTTATCATTTCATCGTCAAAGGCGTTACTTGCCTCTGGTCTGTTGAGGGTAATCCACAAGGTGTGTTCAGAAAATTCGGTTAGTAAGCTCATAGGTTTTTCTCGATTGATTGATAGTATTTTGAGGGACTCGACTTGCCTACCTTGGAAAGAATAAATTGACTGGCCTTGGCTATGGCCTCTATATCCACACCAGTCTTTAGTCCTAACGAGTGAAAAAGATAAAGAAGATCCTCTGTAGCCACATTACCAGTGGCTCCTTTAGCATAAGGACAGCCTCCCAGACCTCCTGAGCTTGCATCAAAAACAGTAACCCCATGCTGTAGGCTCACTAAACAATTAGCTACCGCCATTCCTCTTGTATCATGAAAATGCATCGCAACTTTAGAGAGATTCACTCGATCTTTAAGAACAGAGATGTACTTATGTACTTGACTTGGAACTGCAACACCAATTGTATCGCCAATACTGACCTCATAGACTCCAAGCTTTAGAAATCTCTCTGCCACCTCGGCCAATTTTTCAGCTGACATCTCTCCAGCATAAGGACAACCAAAAGCAGTCGATATATAACCTCGCATTTTGATTCCATCTTTTTTAGCTTTTGATGCCACCTCTTCCATTCTTTTAAAACTCTCGTCGACTGAGCAATTAATATTTTTTGCGGTGAAGGCATCACTGGTTGCAGAAAATAAGCTTATCTCTTTCACTCCAGAAGCTATAGCTTGTTCATATCCAACAAGGTTAGGAACAAGGCAAGGAAAAGAAATCTTATCAAAATAACTTCTTTGGCTAAGCTCAAAGAATAATGCAGGAGCATCAGCCATTTGAGGAATCCTATCTGCTCTTACAAATGATGTCGCTTCAATTGTTTTTAAACCTGTTTTCGCGAGTAAATCTATATAACCAAGCTTATCTTCCAGGCTCAAGGTAACTTTTTCGTTTTGAAGCCCATCTCTTGGACCAACTTCAACAATTTTAATTTCTCGTTTTTTTAAGTGATCAAAATTCATTATTCAATTTCACACAAGAGGACTCCCCCTTGTACTTGATCTCCTTCTTTAAAAAATAATTCTTTGATGACTCCATCTTTATTTGCCTTAATTGTGTGCTCCATCTTCATCGCTTCCAAAATAAGCACAGGTTGTCCTTTTGATACAGTCTTCCCTTTAGTTTGTATGATCTTAAAAATCTTTCCAGGCATTGGGCTTTGAAGAGCACCTTCACCAAAAGCAGCAACACCAGACTTAACAGAGACTTTGGGTAAGGCCCTAACCTTCACTTCAAAATCATGGATAAAAACCTGCAGAGTTCCCTTTTGATCGACTTGATAAAAATAAGCGCTTAAGACTTCCCCTTTATATCCCAGCGTTATCCTATTATTCTCTTTTGAGTATACAGAGTATCTTTGAGTATCAGAGCCCCATTTTACTTCAACTCCATCGCTTCCCGCTTTCAAAACTAAAACTTCAACTTCACGACCTTCATACTCAAACCTTTTTATATGAGGAACATAATAAGAGTCCCAAACATGCTTGGTTAAATCGAGTTCGGCTACCAGAGATACAATGCAAAAATGAAGAGGATGTAATTCTTCTTTTTGAAGCTCCTCAGATTCTTCGGCTATAAAATGAGTATTTATATCACCATCCACAAATCTTTCGTGATTTAATATCCTCTTCAAATAATCACGATTGGTTTTAGTTCCACCAAAAACCACTGAATTAAGAGCATCTTGCATTGATTCAATGGCTAAATCTCGATCTTGCTCCCAGGTAATAAGTTTAGCTAGCATTGGATCATAGCTGGTTGAAATAGAGTTCCCATCTCTGTACCCACAATCAAGACGAAAGGAAACTTCTGAATCTACTTCTATTTGTTGAATTTTCCCCGTAGTGGGAAGAAACTCATTATCGGGATCTTCGGCGTAAATTCTAACCTCGATTGCATGGCCAGTTTGAGTAATATCAGACTGTTCAAAATCAAAAGCTTCTCCACTTGCCGCTAATATTTGAAGTTCTACCAGATCGACACCTGTGACCATCTCTGTTACTGGATGCTCAACCTGAAGTCTTGTATTCATCTCAAGAAAATAGAAGCTATTATCTTCAGCTAAGATGAGCTCAATAGTCCCCGCACCAAGATAGTTAATTCCGCTAGCTATTTTTACTGCCGTCTCGCACATATTCGCTCGAAGTTCATCATCAAGTGCAACAGAAGGCGTTTCCTCGACTACTTTTTGGTAACGTCTTTGAATTGAGCACTCTCTTTCAAAGAAATGAAAATGATTACCTTTTCCATCACTTACGAGTTGAATTTCAATATGCCTTGGATTAACAATATATTTTTCTAATAAAACTTGATCGTTTCCAAAGGCATTTTTCGCTTCCCGCTTAGCAGATGCAAGCGCATCTTCAAACTCTGAGGCACCATCTACTATACGCATTCCCTTTCCACCGCCACCAGCAGTAGCTTTTATCAAGACTGGAAAACCAATTTTTTCAGCTTCCTTTTTAAGAACCGTTATTGATTGATCGTCTCCATGATAACCAGGGATAAGGGGAACTCCAATTTCTTCCATTTTCTCTTTTGAAGTTTTTTTATCACCCATAAGCTCAATGGCTTCAACACTAGGCCCAATAAATATCAAGCCCGCAGCTTTAACTTTTTTGCAAAACTCAGTATTCTCGGAAAGAAATCCATACCCGGGGTGTATAGCTTGAGCACCTGTTTCTTTTGCAATCTCAATAATTCTCTCTTGATTCAAATAAGTCTCAGCTAAGCTTCCTGATCCCAAAGAAATATTTTGATCTCCGGCACTTGCATGCGGTAATTCTCTGTCGTTGAGTGCATAAAGAGTGACTGTCTCTATACCTAGATCCTTGCAAGTTTTAATAACTCGAAGGGCTATCTCCCCTCTATTTGCAATCAAGATCTTATTAATTTTCATCTCTTCCTCACTCATTCCAACTAGCCTTTCTTTTTTCTAAAAGTGCATTCATTCCCTCTTGCCCCTCTTTAGAGACACGAATTCTTGCAATTTCGCTACAAGTATATTTTTTTAGATCCGATTCATTTTTTAAATCTTTAATAAGCCTTTTTGAAGCTCGGCTTGCTACAGGGCCTGCTTGAAGAAAAGATTCAATCCAATCGTTTTTTCTTTGCTCAAAACTTTCCAAAGAACTTACTTCATGCACAAGTCCCATTTGGTGAGCTTGAGCCGCAGAAAATTTCTCTCCTGATATAAACCAAGCTCTGGCATGATTCTCACCAATTTGACCAAGACAAAAAGAGGAAATCACAGCGGGAATTAAACCAAGTCTTGTCTCAGTAAATCCAAATTTAGCCTTTTCATGGGTCAAAGAAAAATCACAGACTGAAACAAGACCCATTCCACCACCTAATGCGTGACCATTAACGGCTCCTAGCACTGGGATAGGGCAGTTATTTATAGACGCAAACATATCAAAGAGTTTTTCAGAGTCAGCCTTATTTTCCTCCTCGGAGTAATTCACCATGGACTTCATCCAATTCAGATCTGCTCCAGCGCAAAAAGATCTGCCCTCTCCGGTCAGTACGATAAGGCGAGCTTTTTCATTTTTTGATAAATTATGAAATGTCGCCGTTATCTTTGAAATGAGTTCATCGTTGAAAGCATTATGTATTTCAGGTCTATTAAGTTTAACTTCCCAGACTTTTTCTCTTATCTCACTTACTTCAAGCATATTACATCCTAAAGATTCCAAAATTTGTATCTTCGATTTCTTGATTATGAGAAACAGCTAAGGCCATACCTAGAACATCTCTTGTCTGACCAGGAGCTATAATTCCGTCATCCCAAAGTCTTGCCGTACTATAATAACAACTTCCTTCCCGCTCATACTTTTCTAAAATGGGAGCTTGAAATTCTTTAACCTGAGATTCACTCATAGGCTCTTTTTTCTGATAAGAAAGGGCATCTTGTCTAACCGTACTGAGAACATTTGCGGCTTGTTCTCCACCCATCACAGAGATCTTGGCATTAGGCCACATCCATAAAAATCGAGGGTTGAATGCTCGACCACACATACCATAATTTCCTGCACCAAAGGATCCCCCAATAATGACCGTAAACTTTGGTACATTTGTCGTACTGACTGCAGTTACGAGTTTAGCTCCATGTTTTGCAATTCCTTCTTGTTCGTATTTTTTCCCAACCATAAATCCTGTTATGTTTTGTAAAAAGACTAAAGGAATTTTTCTCTTACTACAAAGCTCAATAAAATGAGCTCCTTTCACAGCACTCTCGGAAAAGAGAATTCCGTTATTGGCTAGGATTCCAACTTGATAACCATGAATTTTTGCAAACCCACAAACTAAGGTTTCACCATACTCTTTTTTAAATTCCTGAAACTTTGATCCATCGACTACTCTTGCAATTATCTCTCTTACATCAAAAGTTTTACGCGTATCACTTGGAACAATTCCGTATATTTCTTCAGGGTTGAAATAAGGTTCAGCGGTAGCTCTTTTATTTTTTTCCCTATCATTAGCTCGATAGTTTAAATTACTAACGATATTTCTTGTAATAGCCAGTGCATCTTCTTCATCTTCAGCAAAGTGATCTGCCACTCCAGAAATTTTTGTATGAACCTCAGCACCACCTAAATCTTGCGCTGAAACCTCTTCTCCTGTAGCTGCTTTAACCAACGGTGGTCCACCTAAAAAGATAGTCCCATTTTCCTTTACAATAATTGTCTCATCGCTCATTGCTGGAACATAAGCACCCCCAGCAGTACATGATCCTAGAACTACTGCAATCTGGGGAATCCCTTTCGCACTCATTTGAGCCTGATTATAAAAAATACGGCCAAAATGCTCTTTATCAGGAAAGACTTCGTCTTGTTTGGGAAGAAAAGCTCCTCCGGAGTCGACTAGATAAATACAAGGAAGTTTATTTTGAAGCGCAATCTCTTGTGCTCTTAAATGTTTTTTTACAGTGAGAGGAAAATACGTTCCACCTTTTACTGTGGCATCGTTGGCCACAAACATACATTCAATTCCGCAGACCTTTCCAATTCCCGTGACAATACCTGCAGAAGGCACATCTTCTTCGTAAACTTGATCCGCAGCGAGTGTAGATAATTCTAAAAAAGCTGAGCCATCATCCATAATTTTTTCGATTCGCTCACGGGCCAAAAATTTTCCACGCTCTCGATGCTTAAGGACCGCTTTTTTGCTTCCACCTTGCGAGACATTCTCAACTCGTTTTTCAAGTTCAGCTTTTAGATGGAGGTGAAATTCACAATTTTCTAGGAAATCTGCTGAAGTGACATCCAGCTGGCTACCGGTAAGTTCCATGATGCTCTCTTTTCTTTATTATCAAGGTTTTACGCTCGATATCCTACCGTTTTGGTTGCAGAAACTCAATAATGATAACTTAGTCCAAGATAGTTCGGACTAAGTTGAAAAAAGGTTTGACGCAGCTCGTTTGCACTGGTCGGATAGAAGAGTTCATAGACAAAAATTCCAGCAAAATCTCCCATTGCTGCACTTATTAAAATATCTCCAGGATAATGAGCTCCATCCTCAATTCTCGCCCATCCTGCTAGGGAGGCACCAATCCAAGGAAGATAATTATGTGAGTGATCAACTTGAGGATAAAGATCTTGGATATTGTAAGTCAAAAGTCTTGCAGCATTAAATGAGTCAGATGCATGAAGGGAAGGGTTGTCTTGGTCTTTATCTGTATTAATAGGTATTGGTCTTTTAAAATTAGCTTTAGTAACAACGACTGAGTTTGTCGCTAAAAACATCGAACTTGCAGTCATACTAAAACGGTAAGCTCTATCCTCATGTGGAAAAGCTGATAAGAGACTTACTATTCGCATAGTATCCCAAAAAAAATCACTATGATGAATTCCGTTTCCACGAAAGAGTGGTTGCTCAGCATATGCATAATCCGCAATTTTTTGATCTTGTTTCGAAACGTGAAGTAGAGCTGCCCCACCTAGAGAATAGAGAAAAACTTTTGATTGATATGCTTTACGAAAAGCATTACCAAAACGATCTTTTAGACTATAAGCTTCAACCGAGCTACATAAAAAAAGCATAAAAATTAAAAAAATTTTCATGCCTCTAAGCTAGCCTGTTTCACTCAACGATAAAAGTTAATAATGATTAATTTATAATCTTAGAGCATTGTCACAAATTCTTGGATCATTTGGATCAAAGGTAGGATTTGAAATATCTTCTGGTCTACATACTCCGTATACTTCTCCATCAAAGACTTCACATTTATATCCGATCCATGCTTGAAGGCAACGTTCAGCACATGTATTATCACCGAATACATCTGTGCCAGTTAGAACATTAAAGCAAACTGAGTCCTGGCTTGGTTCATGAAGTTTTTGGCAATCGCCGTCTGTTACACATTTTTCTGATGCAAATAAATTTGTGCTGAAAAGTGCTACCGCAATGATGAAGACTTTCATAACTAATTCCTTTCTATACAGGTAGAATATCATTGCCCATATAGTTGTCTCTACCGGGAATAAAGCTCCGACTGCCCAATTTAATCGGTTAATTGCTCCCAACTTTACCTTAATTCTTAGTTCGCTTGATATTAGCGTCGGGAGTAATAATCCCAGCAAGCGTAAGCTTGCATTCTATGACACCTCCCTACTCTTGTTTCGGTAAAATTTTTGCAAGTAATTGCAGCCGGGAGGTGTGGGTGCACTACGAATAGCAAGACACAGTATCTCTAAA
>PAMZ01000011.1 GCA_002707495.1 Halobacteriovoraceae bacterium
AAATAAGGAATAGAATGGAGAAGTTTTGAAGGTCACTTTTGACCTGACAGACACTTGCTAAAAAGGAAGGACTGTCAGATCAAGTCGCAACTTTTACAAATTATTTACTGATTCTTTTTATTATCTGCAGAAGGTTGCTTTTTGAAAATATGAGATTAGCCGATACCATGAAGTTTTTAAAAATTATGTTTAAATATATTGAAAACTACAGAAGGTTTCATTTTTACCTTCTTTTGTTAATAATGATCTCTATAATTATTTTCGGATTCGAAAGCTATATGTATATTTTGAATCCCGTAAATCTGACATTTTTTGTATGCATTTGCATTGGGGAGCTCTTAGCTTTTAGAAATACTTCAAAGAATGACGAAACTTTTATTAAACTAAAGAAAGAATTACCACTCAAAAGTAGGATTATGTTTTCGGCTGTTTTTGCTTTTATTGCCTTTATCGTTATATATATTTGCTTAGAATAAAGTCGGAAATAAACTACACTTTTAAATAGTTTTATCGTAAAGTTGATCAAGAACTCTAAAAGATTCAAACCTGTCTTGAGTTGTCTGAAGCAGTCTAGAGAAAAGAGTCCCGTGGCTACTTTGGCTATCCTTCGAAAATTTCATCAATGAAATAGGGGAGTTACAAAAAGGTGGCCACTTCCACCACCTCTGAAAGAGGTGATATAACCTAAGAAACAGGTTGATTAAAACCCCGATATTTCCTATAATATAGCCATGCTGGAGAAGATCTTAGGTTCAGACATTGCTATGAAAATCATGCTACACCTCGTTCATTACGGAGAAATGTACCCGTCTGCAGTGGCCAAGGATTATGAGTTAACTTTAAGTGCAGTTCAAAAACAATTTGCAAGATTTGAAGAAGCTGGAGTTTTAGTTTCTAAACTTGTGGGTAGAACCAGAGTTTATATGTTTAATAGAAAGTCGAAAGCAGCTACAAAGTTTTATGATCTGATAAAAATTTATTACGATGGCCTGTCGGTAAAAGATAAAGAAAAAATATTTTCTCAACGAAGAAGACCACGAAGACCAGGTAAACCTGTGATATGAAAGACGATCTAAACTGATGGTGCATACAAGTCCGGTGATCTTAAATTTGAAAGGCTCGATCTCTTTCCACAGGAATCGAAAAAGAAATGAAAGAGATCGGCTTCAAAAAGAGTGGAACAAGACACTATATTCATGAAGATTGTAAGCATCTTTTTGTAGAGTTTTCTGGAGGTCCTCCATTAGGAATAGGTGAGGACAATGAAATTACTCCTGATGAAATCGAAGTAGAGGGACAAGTAATAAAAATATTTTCTCCCACTGATTTTGTTAAAGATTGACTTGCAAGCTATATACATTTCAAAGTTCCAGAGTTTCTTGATCTCGCTGTCACGGGATATTGTAGAAAATAAACTATTCTTTTAAATAGTTTTGTCGTAGAGTTGACGAAGAACTCTAAAAGTTTCAAACCTGTCTCCTGAAACCCTCGTTCGGCTTTCAGTGTTTTAGTCAGTCTAGAGAATTTGGATGACCTTTAACGCTAGCCGGTATTTAAGTGTTTAAACTTTAAAAGTTTTATCAATGAAATAAGGTAGTTATAAAAGGGTCTCCACTTTTATCAGTGTAGATGCTGGCATAGTTTTAATTCGTTTTTTTGATTAATAGTTTATTTTGAAGGAGAGTGCGTGAACCCTTGGCACGATGTTAGTATTGGGGATGATGTGCCAAATAGTTTTTCTGCAATAATTGAAGTTCCTAAAGGATCCAAAATTAAATATGAGCTAGACAAAGACAGTGGTCTGATAAAAGTTGATAGAGTTCTTTTCAGCGCTGTTCATTATCCTGCAAATTATGGATTTATTCCAAAAACTTATTGTGAGGACAAAGACCCACTAGATGTGCTCGTACTTGGGCAAGAACCAGTATATCCCATGTCAATTATGTCTGCTAAACCAATTGGTGTAATGAAAATGAAAGATGAAGGCGAGTTGGATGATAAGATTATAGCTGTTCATTTACATGATCCAGAATATTGTCATTACGATTCTATTAAAGATCTACCTCCGCACCGAATTGCTGAAATAAGAAGATTTTTCGAGGACTACAAAATATTAGAAAAAAAGATAGTAGTAGTAGAAGAATTCTTGGATGCAGATGATGCTAGAAAAACTTTAGTAGAAGGTATTGAACTGTATAATCAAAACTTCAATTAACTGCGGTACCTTATAGTTTATTAAAAAGTTTAGTGAAAATATTATGTGAGATATGAAAGTACCAATTTTCCCGCAAATTCTAAAGTAGGTTGCTTGATAATAGGTAGAAAGTACAATAGTTGCCGAAAATTCAAGCTCTTGAATAAAATACCGATATGCAGTAAAATGAGAATATCTTTGCCTTTTTTATAGCTCTCTTTGGTAGCACAATCTCAGAATTATAAACGACAAAAGAATTGAACTTTTTTCGAAGAAGTTTCGAGGTAGAGGGTATTTACCCTGGAGGTAACGCATGCAAGCTACAAACTACAAAATAATAAAAAATGACATTATAACAATCGAGTTCAGTGCAAAGCTTGTAGGAGGCAAACCAGTTTCTCAATTTAAGGAGCGTGGAATTGTCACCTTCAAGGTAGGAGATTTCCCCCTAGTTGATGGTGTCAATCGCGAAGTTTTAGATATGGTCGTTGGAGAAATAAAGTCAACAATGATCTTTCCCTGTGACGCATTTGGTGAAGTTGAAAGAAATCTCATCAATGAAATTTCACTCCACGAATTACCTAGAGAAGCTTTTGTAGGGCAAAGAATGTTTGATAGAAAAAGAAAGCATTTTGCTTATATTGCATCTATCGATCAAGACAGACAGGTCGCTTTGACCGATGGCAATCATCTTCTCGCAGGTGAGATTTTATGTTTTTTAATCAAGATCCTAGATATAAAACGGCCATTGAATGACAAAGTCACGGTTGAGGTTTGAGCTAATTTACGAAAAAGAATTTCTCCATTTTCGCTTCAAAATTGATAGATCAGTTCTATGCCAATCAAAAGGATGGGGACCTCCATAGTATGAGGAATTTAGTTTTTGTTTTAAATTTTTACATTTAAGATATTTTTTAAGTATGCTTTTAACTGTTTTCATTTCTCGTCCTTTTTTCCATGAATTAATTATTATTTTTATCGTTTCTTTTTTTTTGTGTGTTTTAAGTAATTCACTTTTTATATTAGAGCTTTGAGTTTTCGGTTGTAGCTTTGAGGATTTTTTCTTTTTTGTGTTTGACTCAATCTTCTTTTTCATAAAAGGATATATTGATAAAACTCTCTTTATAATATTCTTCATATTTTTATTTTTGACATCAAGGAATTTTGATCGCTTAACTCAATATTGATATTTGCTACTGATCTGGGAAGGTGATCTATTATTTTGATGATTTTTTTAACATTAATTCTTCTTTCATTCCGACCGTTAGATTCTATATCGCCCCATACTCTTACTCTATGGTTTAAAAAGTCTTTGAATACCTTCATTCCTAAACCATGGTCTAGGAGAATATCTTCATCTTCCTTAGTAAAAAGGCTTGATTGGTTAACATCATCAAACCTATCCCACCCAGCTGCTACTATTGTTCCTTCATACATTTGCTTTGTCTTAATCATTTCTTCTCCTAAATTTCTGCCAAAAGTATTTTGGCAAGCTTTAATCTGTTTATAGTATGACACCGTTAGATGTATAGTTATAATATATACTTACTATGAGAGACATAGGCTAAGGTGATGCTTTAGAGTCGGCAGAGTTTCTTATTGCATTTTCTTTATATAGCCGTAATTTAGAATCCCAACAAAAAGAGTTCCACCAAGAAGGTTACCAATGACAGCGCAAGCAACGAAAGTTAAAGAGCCTTTGTAGTCTGGTTTTTCAGAATGAAACAAGCCACTAAATACTTCAGAGGCACCCGCTATTGAGTGAGGTAGTCCGCCGTATCCTATGATGAATGTAATAATATAGATACAAAGAATTTGTGCCACAGTTGAGGGTGAAGCTTGGACATGCCATCCTGCTTGTGCCATCAACCAACCAGCTAGTATAGCTCCGACAAATACCTCTGTAGAGCTGTACTGTAGTAGCTCAGATGAAATCTCAACAAAACCCGCACTAGCGTGAATCATTGAGTCTGATAAGAAAAGTAGAATAGAGCTACAAAAAGTACCCACAAGATTGCCAACTAGAATGATACTCCAAAGAGTAAGAAGAGACTTCAATTTCACTCTACGGTCGAGCACAGGATAGAGGGCTGTTGCTGTATGTTCTGTAAAAAGCTCTGTTCCACTTATAATTGAAACAATAAATCCAAGAGGATATACTAAGGCTATAGAAAGACGTTGTAATTGAAAGTTTTCCTCTCCAGAAAAGAGTTGTGAAGTGAGTGCTACGCACATTCCTGCAAATCCTAGAATAAGTCCCGCTGATAAGGATGATAAAAACAACGAGAAACTTGGACGTTCATGTTGTTCTACTCCAATTAGCGTAGACAACTCCAGAATATCATCGGGATGTCTAACAGATTGGTCGTTACTTTTTATGATTATAGATGTGAAATTGGAATTTTCTCTATTTCTTAATATGCTACGTTCAGTTTCGTGATTTAATTTTGATTCAACCTGACGTCCTAAATTATAAAGTTTTTTTTTCGTCAATATCCATATTTAGTGACCATTTTAAATTCTTGAATATGAAAAATATAGGAGGAAGCTAACTATAGTTTTACTAAAAGTTAGCTCCCTGTAGATGGCAACCTTAATTAAGCCTTGAAGACTTAATTTTTTTTAAGAGAATCTGTAAAAGCTTTACATTCTCTTTGAGCTTTTTCTTTGTCGTATTGATAGGCTTTTTCTACTTTCGCAGGCAGTTGGTCCATATGACCATTCAGACTGTCTATGTCCGTATCACTAAGCTTTCCAAATTTTTCTCTAATTTTACTTTTTGTTTGTTTCCAGTCATTTTTTGATGATGTCATTGTTTTGCTCCAAGTTAAGTTTGTTAAAGAACCTAAGATGCCAGTATTCGCTTTATAGGTATAATACTTAGTTACTATATGATAGATAAGAAATAGATATGTATAACTTTAACCATCTTTATTATTTTTACATGACCGTGAAATCAGGGGGAGTTACGATTGCAGCTAAATACCTGTCGGTTAGTCAGCCATCCCTTAGTGGACAGTTAAAGGTTTTGGAAGAGTTTTTACAGATAAAGTTATTTAAAAAGGTTGGTAGAAAAAATGAACTGACCCGTGAGGGTGCAATTATATTTGGCTACTGTAGACAAATGTTTGAATTATCGCAAGAGATGCATGAAACAATAACTGAACAAATACCTCATGCTTATAGAAGAATTTATGTTGGAGTATCCAATGAAATTGCTCACTCATTCGTAGTTGAGGTCATTAGCCATTTTTTGAAGAAGTATGATCCTCAGCTTCGACCAAAGGTAACAATGATTTCAGGCACGCACGAGAAACTTGAAGAACAGCTTCGGTTCAGAGAAATAGACGTATTTGTTTCGCAGCTCTCTGCGAAAAGTACAGATCTAGAAAATCTTGAGAAAGTTGAAGTTCCAGTAAATCTTGTATGTACATTGGATAAAAAGCTAGAAACACAGAAACGCAACCTTAGTATTAATAAAGTCTTAAGTGCCATCGATGAGTTAGGCTTGCACCGATGGGTCGTACCTTCAGCTGGATTTAAGTTAAGATCGGAGATTAACGACTATTTTGAGCAAAACTCTTTGAAAGGAGATATTGTATTTGAAAGTGATGTGATAGAATCGCTCACTCGTTCTGTTGTCGATAAAGTTGGTATTTCGTTTCTTCCTTTGATTTATGTTCCTAAAGAACTTGAGAATAAATTGATCTACTCCTTTGGCCCGAAGAGAGGTTTTTGGAAACATCGAATTTGGATAGCATGCAATGTGGGCAATCAAGAAGACCTTATCGTAAACTCTTTAGCACATTCTTTTAAAGAAGTTTGTAGTCCCCTTATCTCTCGATGAATATAAAACTTTTAAGCAGCTAGAATTGCACAAAATGAGCAAATATATCGATTAAATCAGTAATTAAAATCAAAACTAATATCTATATGACCGATAATAACGTATAATAAATGAGTTGGATTATGTTCAACTCTAGGTTTCAACAATTGACGACCGTTGATTTAGGTTATTCTCTCTCTTAAACCAGTTAAAATGACTCCCTTAAATTCAAAAGAAAAGCACGATGATGTGCTCACAGGACTTTTGTCTTGATAAAACGAGTTCCCATAAGCGTTTTTGCGTCGAGGGTAACTATTACCTTGGAGGTAAAAATGAATACAAAAATTTACGTAGGAAATCTATCCTTTGAAACAGAAAACTCTGATCTTGAATCACTTTTTAGTGCTCATGGTGAAGTAAAAACGGCTAATGTCGTAAGAGATAAAGAGTCTGGAAGAGCAAGAGGCTTTGGCTTCGTTGAAATGAGTCAGGCAAGCCATGCAGATTCTGCAATTGAGAGTTTGAATCAAAGTCAATTTATGGGAAGAAATATTGTTGTCAATATGGCCAAAGAGCGCAATTAACTACCCTGTAATTTTTGAGTACTAATATGATCTTGACCTTTAAAAATGGGATAAATATGAAAACCATAAAGAACTATATAAAGAAGAAAACTAAGATCTACTCACTCGAATATGGAGTGGGAGAGATAATAGGAATTTATCGACTATATGACGGAATAAACGATTATATAGAAGTAAAATTTTATAGCGAGAATAACGGTACGAGATTATTTCCACAGGATTTTAAAAGTGAGCTGAGGGTAATATCGAATCCGATTGAACTTACTTTTATGCTTAAGTGTTTACACGCAAAAATCTCAGATAGTGGAACAATTAATAAGCTTAGCTCCAATCAAAGAATTGGTACTGAAATGGGGTTAGGCAACTTAATTGGAGTGATATCAAATCTACTTCGAAGAGTTGAATTAAAAGATGTTGATAAGAAACTGCTTACTCAATGTATTGATAGTTTAGTCTCAGAGGTAGGGCATGTATTTAAAATAAACGATAAGCGAGCAAGAGGAATTGTGAGCGAATACCTAAGGGTTGCATAATGAATGATAAATCTGATTTTAAAGATGATAGGTTTGAGAATCCTAATTACAATCTCGATCAAAACTTTGAGATAGAAGATATTCCTTCTTCATTTGTAAGGTTTAGCCTGGAAGGAGAAGATTGCTTAAGCGTTCTTTAGGCAAATGCGAAGAATGATTTGAAAGCAAACTTAGGAGATTGAGATGGTGATTAATGATAATCCTAATATCGGGAAATATATATTAGTAAGTGAGATGGGGCTCGGACAAGTCGTTCAAACCGTTGAAATGGGTGGGCGAGGAAAGTTCTATCGTGTTGAATTCGAAGAGTCTAAATCATCTAATTATTTTTCAATAGATAATCCGACAGGATATAGATTTGTTGACACAAAAGAAAAACTTGAAGCAGCTATTGCCATCTTCAAGCAGAAAAGAACGTCACCAATGTTTAAAAGCAATCGAGAAAAAATAGAATTCTATAAAAAAGCTTTAAAAACCAATGATATTGTTGAGCTTGCCAAACATATGGCCGTACTAAATAGCGAAGAAGAGATCCATCCGAGTTTAACCAAAGTATTTGATAGCGCAGTTAAAACGTTAGTACTAGAACTCGAATTCGTCTATGAATGTAGAAATATTGAAGCTTGGCGAATGTTGGGACTTACTAAAAATAATAAATGAATTTACCATTAAATAGTGGAACATTTATACCGATTGAAGGTGTTCACCCCAGAGTACACTCTAAAAAACTAGATAAGAAACTTGGTTTTAAAATATCAAAGATAGAGAGGAAGTTAAGTCAAATCTATCGCCCCTACAATCTTATCGAAGATCCAACCAATAAAAAGAAACATTATAAGGGTGGGCAAGCTTGGATAGGCTTACATCCTCAGGCCTTGCAAACTACTTATAATGATATTTTCGCAGCCTTTGATTACTTGTCTAAGGAAGATATTTCGCGAGTTGTAGATATCGGGGCGGGGTATGGACGTGTAGGTCTAGTACTCAGTTCATTTTTTCCCAACGCTCAATTTCTTGGAATTGAGCTCGTAGCTCAAAGAGTTCATGAGGGGAATCGAATATTCAAAAAATTTAACCTTACTAATTGTGAAATAATCAACCAGAATGTTGTTGAAGAAGTTCAAAAAATACCAGATGCAGATATGTACTTCATTTATGATTTCAGCGTAAAGTCAGATATCGATATAGTTTTAGAAACAGTCCTTGAAAAAAGAAGTGACATTTTTTACTTAGTTGCGCACGGTGATCGAGTAGAGAATTTAATGAGCAAAAAATATCGCGATTATTGGCATCATTGTGAAAAAGTTTACAATACTAATTTGCGAATTTATAAATTTAATAGGTAATCTTGCATAATTTGTTAGTATCGGAATTAAACTACACTTTTAAATAGTTTTACAGTATAGTTTTTTAAGAACTCTTAAAGTTTCAAACCTGTCTTGAGTTGCGTTGGCATAAGTTTAACTATACTTATGATGCTCGTTGTGATTAGCGGATTTATTGGACGCTATCTTTTGGCCCAAATCTCAACTGAGGTTAGGGAAAAGAAAAAAATATCCAAGAATCTGAAAGAAGAATATGAATTGATACTTAAAGAGAAAACTAGTGATTCGTTTGCACCTCAAATAAATTATATGCCTTTTTTATTCAAAAGAATTATCTTGGCATTAAATGGAGCCTCTTTGAACGAACAAATGATTCTAAAACTAGTTGATTCTATTTCAGATATAGAATACTCCATCAAAATGCATGAAACAATTAAACTGTGGTTTAAGAAATGGCTTAAACTCCATATTGTAATTTCAATTATTTTATACTTTATTTTAGTTTTTCATATATTTAGTGAATTTTATTTTGGATTGAGGTGGCTATGAAAAATACGTTATTTTTAATAGCTATTATCGCTTTAGCAGTAGTCTCCTTTAATCACTTTTCTATGAAGTCCAGTGAGTTTAAAGTTTCAAGAAATGGAGCTATAAACTGGCAACAGTTAGTGACTCCGGGCAAGCTTAATAAAGCACACGCATTTTTAGATAATGATTGTATGTCTTGCCACAACCCAATAAAGGGAGTCCAAAGAGAAAATTGCGTAGTATGCCATGCAAATGTAAACGAAATTTTAGAGAGGCAGCCGACCTCTTTTCATGCTGATATTGGTACATGTATGGGATGTCATAACGAACACCTTGGACGTTCTTCTAGTATTACAAAAATGGATCATAGCTTACTTACTGACATTGGAATGACAATGCTAAGTAAGAGTACAATTGTAGACGATGAGAAAACAATTGCACATTCATACCTTCAAGATTTTATTGGCAGGAAAAAAATAAAAGGTGCTCTCTTTGTTCATTCTAAAGTCTCAAATAAGGAAGCACTTTTAAACTGTGCAAGCTGCCATACTAATGATGATAGGCACTTTCAACTCTTTGGAAACGACTGTGTTCAGTGTCATCGTACTGATATGTGGAATATCTCAGAGTTCCGCCATCCTAAAGAAAACTCAAGAGATTGTATTCAATGCCATCAAGCTCCTCCAAGTCATTATGTAAAGCACTTTGAGATGATGTCAGCAAAGATTGCTAAGCAACCTAAAGCAAAAGTTGGGGAATGTTTTAAGTGTCACCAAAGTACACATTGGACTGATATAAAAAAAGTAGGAAAATTTAAGCATCACTAAAAAAGGAAATGATGAGTTCAACAATTAACTTAAATTACATGAATCTAACTGCAATCGTTGCGATGTTTGTAGTTGGTTTTATTTTAGTTCAGAAAAAGTTGATCAAGTCTGAACAGTGGGGTGCCACAGTTACGCCACTGGCCTCTATCATTGGAAGTGGTTTTTTAATCGTTGCTCCACTTCTACACTCTGTTTTTGGTAAATGGGCATTAGTAGGGATTTTAATCCTTTTGATCTTGGGATACGGAATTGGTAGTGTTATTCGATTTAATATCGAAAATGCTGAAATTTATTTACTTAATAATCCCAATGGATATACAGCAAAACTTGAAAAGCTATCTCAAGTTGCGCTTGGTATTTCATACGCTATCTCTGTTGCATTTTACATTAGCTTGTTCACTTCTTTTATATCGAAAGAATTAAATATTGTTAATTCCCAAACAATGAACTGGATGACCACAGGAACACTTCTTAGCATTATGGGGATCTCTTGGTGGAGAGGGACAAGAGGCTTAGAAAAAATTGAATTAATAGCTGTGACAATTAAATTGGCAGTGATTGGAGGTGTCTTGTTTTCCTTGGCTAATTACGCTTATCAAACACAGTCTGCTTGGTTTGAACATGATGCAATCAGAAAATTTTCTATTTTGGAAAAATTATCAATGCTTGCTGGTATGTTAATGATTACTCAAGGATTTGAAACTACGAGGTTTATGGGAGAGCGTTACGAAAGTAGAGTAAGAGTCAAAGCGGCTAGGAATTCTCAATTAATTGCAATGTGTATCTATCTTTTATTTATCGGATTAACATGTCCCATCTTTTTGAACTTTCCAATTGTCCAGCTGAATGAAACAGCTGTTAGTGTTAGTCTTGGTAGGGCCATTTCTATTTTACCTATTTTACTTTTAGGGGCAGCTATTGCAAGTCAGCTTAGTGCAGCCTTGGCCGATACTCTGGGAGGAGGTGGGCTATTAAAGGAAATTATACCAAGTAAGTTAAAAATAAATACTTATTATATGATGATTATAGCGGTTGCAATCTTTTTAATTTGGACAGCAAATATTTTTGAAATAATCAATTTCTCATCAAAGGGCTTTGCATTGTACTTCCTGCTGCAAACTATTATTGCTTTTAAATTTATTAGAATGAAAGTTGTTGGAATAAAAAAATATTTTGTAATTATGGGATGTGCATTGTTACAAATTGCTTTAGTGTTTGTTATTTTATGCTCAATCCCAGCACCTCACAGTTAACAATAAGGAGATTTATATGATAAATGAAGAAAGTACTTTAGATCAAATTAGCAGTTTTAATCGTGGCATCGTTCAGAGAAATCCGGCCGAGTTTGAATTTCATCAAGCCGTTCAAGAATTTACTGAATCTGTAATGCCATTTGTAAAGTCTAACTCAAAATATGATGATGGTCATATTTTGCATCGAATGACAGAACCTGACCGAATTATAATTTTTCGTGTTTGTTGGGAAGACGACTCTGGGCATATCAATTGTAATAGAGCGTGGAGGGTACAGTTTAATAACTCTATCGGCCCATATAAAGGAGGACTTCGATTTCATCCAAGCGTAACACAATCCGTTTTAAAGTTTTTAGGATTTGAACAGACTTTTAAAAATGCTTTAACAGGATTACCTATGGGGGGAGCAAAAGGAGGAAGTGATTTTAATCCGAAAGGAAAAAGTGATCGAGAAATCATGCGCTTTTGCCAGTCTCTAATGATTGAACTTTCGAAGTATATTGGTGAGGACACTGATATTCCCGCTGGTGATATTGGAGTTGGTGGTAGAGAGATTAGTTATCTTTTTGGGCAGTATAAGAAGCTCACTGGTCGTTTTGTAGGAACTCTTACAGGCAAAGGCCTATCATATGGTGGTAGCTTAATTCGGACTGAAGCAACAGGCTACGGTGTTATCTATTTTACAGGACATATGCTTGGAGTCATCAATGAAACACTTAAAGGTAAAAAAGCTCTTGTCTCAGGTTCAGGAAATGTTGCTATCTTTTGTGCAGAAAAGCTCATTGATGAGGGGGCAAAAGTTTTAACTCTGTCAGACTCTGGTGGTTTTATTCACGATCCAGATGGTATAGATCAAGAAAAATTAGAATGGTTAAAAGACCTAAAATTTATTAAAAGAGGTCGAATTAGCGAGTATGTGAATAAATATCCCAATGCTAAATTTTACAAAGATGAAAGACCGTGGAAGATAAAAGCTGACTTGGCATTTCCATGTGCGACACAAAATGAATTAGACAAAAATGATGCAAAAAATCTAATTGAAAATAATATTTTATTAGTTTCTGAAGGAGCAAATATGCCAAGCACTCTTGACGCTGCGAAATTACTTCAGGATGCTGGAGTAATATTTGCTCCTGCAAAGGCGGCAAATGCTGGTGGTGTTGCGGTTTCAGGTCTTGAGCAAAGTCAAAATGCTTTAAGAATTCCTTGGTCAAGAGAAGAGGTTGATGGCCGCCTTAAACAAATCATGGAGCATATTCATAAACAATGTGTTGAGTATGGAAGCACTGAAGAAAAATCAATCAATTATGTAAAAGGTGCTAATATTGCAGGCTTTGTAAAAGTAGCTGATGCGATGCTTGCTTATGGTATCGGATAATATTTTTAGAAATTATAAATAAGATAATTAATAACGAATAGGTGAATGTATGAAAGCTGGAATAACTTTAATGGTAGTAGGATCTTTTTTGTTCTTAACTTCATGTAGTAGTTTAAGTTCAGGAAAGGTCAAAAGTAACTTATGCCAATCAGGACAATGTCGGTTAGATAAGTCCTGCTGTAATGATGCCTGTGGAAAATGCAAAGGTAACGACAGCTGCAAGAATTCAAGCTGCTCAAAGTGTACGAGCGGAAAATCTTGCAAGCTAAAACATAAAAAGAAATCTTAATAATTATTTTTTAACAAACTAAAGATGTTTTTCATCTTTTAAAGGAGACAGAAATGAAAATAAAAAGTTGGGTAATTGTACTAGGTTTAACTTTATCGGTTTTTTCAGGAGCATACGCAGGGATGGGAGATCATAAAGGTCATGGAAAAATGGATATGTCTAAAGACAGCTCAGACAAAATGATGAGCAAACATATGAAAGAGATGGAATCTCATATGGCCTCAATGCATAAAACGATGAATAAAATGGATAAAACAACTAAGCATGAAGAAAAGTTAGTTCTTTGGAATGAGCACGCAAAAGAAATGAAATCTCACATGGATTCGATGGAAAAAATGATGGGAATGATGAGTATGAAAATGAAGCCTATGGGAATGATGAAGATGAAAAAAATGAAAGGCATGGGCATGATGAAGATGAAAGACATGGGTATGATGAAAAATATGATGGGAAAAATGAAAAATATGATGGGCAACATGGAGAAAATGATGGAAAAATCATCAGAAATGGAAATGTCTTCAGATCATAAACATTAGATTGACTACACCATTTTTTCAACGAGGGAGTGGTTTAAGAAGCAGTTTGATTTTATTATTAGTTGGAGTATCGTGCAAAATGATACTCCACATTTGAAAAAAGCAAGTAAATCTTCTTAGTTGAAAAAACGCTATATGTATTAAAGGCTTGGTATTTATCCAAGTAACTGAGTCTAATCTTGAGGCAGGTCAATATATAAAGAATGAGTTTTTAAGAATTTTGGATTGAAATGCTGAAAAGGAAATTACTTGAAATGAAAGTAGCTTGATTTGCGTTTACAACACTTGACTAAAATTGCCTTATAAATTTTGAGTCATGCGTTCTCAGTTAAAATATTGGTTGCGACAT
>PAMZ01000012.1 GCA_002707495.1 Halobacteriovoraceae bacterium
AATAGAACATAATAGAATCATTGAGCACACAGTAGAGAAATGGCGCAATTCAAAACGGAATGAAATCACAGAAGAGTCAATAACTAATTGGTGTGAATGCAGAGCAAAAGCTCATCTAAAATACAAGGTTCACCCTCCCTTTGAAGAATTGGTATTCTCTCAAATTGATAAAATTCAATCAAATCTAAAAGAATATAGTAATTGGCTTATGACTACCGGAGAGCACAATGCATTCACAGAAAGTATAAATGCATGCGCTCCTAAGATGTTTAAGGTTGGTACAAAATCCTAGTTAGCTATGAACTCGAATTTACTTATTGACCTCCAACCTTTAAAAAATTGACTTTAAAATATTTTTTTCCGTCTTCAGCCTGATAAATCTCTGATTCAACTCTTTGAAGATTCTTTTGCATATCTCTGAAATTTTTTTTTGGGAACCCACTCATCTGTTTATCAAATCCTGCACAGACAAAACTACTTCTTTCGGTTGGGTCCAAGAACAATTCTTTAAAAATACTATTGCTTGGGTAGGTGCCACATTCTTTTCTATAAGTCCCCGCAACGATCTCGTACTGAACCTTCAGTAGTCTATCACGATTGCTCAGCCTTGACTGGTTCTCAGAAAGATATCCAAGAGTCCCAATCATTACTAATATTGTAAAAACAGCGATCGCAACTATTTTTTTCTTCATAGATCGTCCTCACATTCGAGATTGCTATAGGTAGGAATGTAAAAAAGGTCTACTTTTAATCTCCCTTACAACTCTAGACTTTGTATTATACATTTTAGCATTTAATTTTTTCAATTTTTTAGAGAAAACAGGCACCTTATTGCTAGAAATAATTTTGTTACACCTTACACCCAATCGGATCCTCACTCAAAAATCGCCCCGTGCTTGGGTTATAATAGCGGGCTCGGTAGTAGCTCCACGGTGAATGGACTTTCTTCAAAGTAGCTATCATTTGTCTTCTTTCAATGAAATTTTCTTTCTCTTGGGACTTAATGACGGAGTCTCACGTTCTAAGGCCTCAAGTCGATCAAACACGATTTGGAAAAGTTTGGCTGTTCCCTTTTCAAATTGCGAAAGCTTTTCGACTAGTGACTCATCTTCAGCGAGCAAAGCCCTCATCTTTGTAAAGGTTCTCATGATAGAAATATTCACTTTTATTGCTTTATCACTATTTATCACTCCAGAGAGCATGGCCACGCCGTTCTCTGTAAAAACTCGAGGTAAACTTCTCCTACCGCCCTGCGAATTACCGGACTTTCTGATTTCATTGAATTCTTGCTGATTAAGTTCAAACATAAAGTCCTTAGGAAACCTCTCTATATTGCGCTTTACCTGTCGATTCAAAGCACCTGTCTCTACGCCGTAAAGATTAGCTAGGTCACTATCCAGCATCACTCTCTGCCCTCTAATCACGTAAATCATCGTTTCTATTTTTGATATTTGAGACATTTCTCTCCCTATTTTGCTATGCCATTTTGGCATTTCAGAGCCCTAAACTACTGTATTTACTAAATTTAATCAGTCTCGTGATCTATTGTCTATTTAAAAGGTAATTCCGTTTTTAATAACTGGGCAGATCCCTCTCAATACAGCAAACTAATTAATTGCATAAAAATTAAAATATTTACGATCACTATAACGACAACCCCCACGCCCAATTTAAATCCCATATTACGGCTGGAGTCCTTAAATTTCGGAGATGGAAATAATTTAAGCCAGTTATCTTCTTGGGATTTTCTAAAACAATCTGGAAAAGAAATAAAGAAACTAAGAGAAAAGAAATTATTCCCCTGCTGTTAATCAGTTCATTAGCAGTCATGGCAATTTCTCACTTTCAATGTCATTACAGTTTTTTGCATTTTCTTGACCCTGAGTTCTTTGACTACGAAAGAATCGTTTCTATTCACGTCTATCTTTGCAACATTCATTTTAGTTTTTATTGAAATAAGTTATTGTTTCTTTGATTGAATAATACCCAAAAAGAAGTGCGAGTAGTATGTAACCTACCAGAGCAACAATCGCCGAGTCTCCGGTGTATATACCCCACTTAGTACTGACTGTGCCCTCTTTAAAAAATCTGAAACACACGAAAGGGGTCACGAGCAGCCACACATATCCATTAACAATCATCAACTTCTTCAAAGCATACTCATTTATTTACAGTAATTTATAACTTCATTAGCACCTACACCCAACCCAAAACCGATAGCCCCACCAGGTGTAGCTGGAGGGAGTCCTGATGTTGGTCCACCTACACCACCAGAAAAGTTATCAGCAAAGTCTAATGCATTCTCGACAGCTTGAGGATTGCTCAAAAAGAGAGTATCAGCCGCTCCCACAGCGGGTGCAGCCTGAACAGCCCCTGCCGCTAGAAAAGGTGCAGCACCAACCGCGGTACCGGCAGCCAAACCTCCACCGTAAACTGTCGCAATAGCCTCGGCACCTCCTTGAAAGTCCTCACCTGCTCCATTTGCATTTAGAAATCCAATAAGGCTTTCAGAGAATAAGCCGTATGGATCTATTGTAACGAGTGTGCTATTGCCAACGTATCTGTATAGATTAAAATCTCGGCCTAAGAACCCAATCGGGTCCTCACTCAAAAACCTCCCCGTCTGCGGATTATAATGACTATCACGGGTTTTTAGTTCGACTGCTACGCTCATTCTAAATCGCCGATATTAAAAAGTTTTTCATGGATTTATTTTAGCACGTAGCCTGCAAATTTTTTTTATTTTATTGAGGTTTTTAAAACTTTTGGCCACCAAACGGCCAACTTCACCCAACTTCTTTTTTAAGCTTCTCGTCTATCGCCTCATTAAGCCAGTCATTCATACTCAGGTTTCGTGCCTGAGAGACTTTAGAAACAATTAAGTGTCTATCCTCTCCCATACGAATCCTGGTCTCCCCAGAAACTGATTTCTCTGGCTCTTTTCCTTCTGACTCGCAAAACGCTAAATAATCTTCCACAGATGCCTTAAACTCCTTCTCTATTTTATCAGCATCCTTCGCTTGAAAAGTGACGACATCATTAATGCCTACGATTTCGCCGTGAAGAATTTTAGCCTCATCATCATAAATGACTTTTCCCAAAAATCCTTTGTACTTAAGCATCGTCGTCCTCCAAGGTTTTCAATTGATTTGAGTTTTCTAAAAACCTTCTCACAGATTTGACCGCACCTTTATCAGTTACTTTTTCTGGGTGTGGCCTGTGAAAAACAGCAAAAGTATCTCCAAGCTTTACCCTAACTCTTGAACCAGATCCTTCTGATATCTCAGCACCTAAAGCCTGAAAGAGTTTTTCAATATCTCTCCACGGTATGCTTGGTGAAACTGGATCTTTAAACACCTTCTCGAGTGTTTTTTTATTTTTGCTGTTCACACCCAATGGTACCACAAAACGGAACCACCGTCAAGAACCATAAGAAATCAGAAGGTTACAGGTTGTCTCTGGTTCTTTTCAAGGTGGCTTTGAAGCAAAAAATCGGCTAAAGAACTTGATAAATTTACGGTTAAAAGGGCGTGCCTTTTATTGATCTTATAGTATTTGGACGGAGCTACACCGTGGGCATCACCAAAAGAATTTCGGATACTTGAAACTCCATTAACGATGCTAAATACTCCTGAGAGAATCGTTTTTAAGTTTTTATCTTCAAAATCATTTGGGTCCATATTTAGTTCTTTGCTAACCGCTTTGTATAATTTGATTAGATTGCCATCATGCTTATATTCTACTTTCAAATCTTCCAAAATATACAAGCAGACTGACTCTAAGAGAGTTCTTGCATTGGTTACAGCACCATCATAATCTTCAGAGTTGATTTTATCCTTACACTTTGAATTCTGCTCACGTATGTAGTCGAAGTCAATGTTCTCTAAAGTGCTGGTATTCGCAAGGATATCGTCATCCTCTAAATCGACGTCAGGAAAAAATTCTATATCTTTAATTTCGGGTGACTGATCTTTCAAAGGATATATGGTTAGGATACACTTCATAAGTTCATGTTTTTCAATATCACTGATGGCCTGCAATTCCTCATGTTTATTAACTGGCGAGTGAATTTCAAATATGCTGAGCGTAGAGTACCATCT
The DNA here is from genome assembly GCA_002707495.1 of Halobacteriovoraceae bacterium. Taxonomy (GTDB): domain Bacteria; phylum Bdellovibrionota; class Bacteriovoracia; order Bacteriovoracales; family Bacteriovoracaceae. The sequence goes on from PAMZ01000012.1 coordinate 4,101, forward strand.
ACTTCCGAAAGTGTTGGATTCATGTACGAAAGAACGTGAACTAGACAGAAGACTTGCGAGCCTCTCCTGCCCCCTATGCTTCAACAGTTTCCTTAGCTTAATTATGTCCCTGTCTTTACCCATGTATTATTCTTGAATTAAAAGCCCCTAGATTCAAGATTAACACAGTTTTAGCAATAATAAATAATAGAAGTCGCTCGATCTAAATTAAACTATTACTTGCGAAAGCTACCCCTAAGCCTATCTTCCAAGCCTTCTAGTACTCTAGAAAATTGCCTCAATACTTGCCCCACTCCATAAAAATCTTCAGGTGTAATACACGCCTGCCTGGATTGAGATTCAAATAATGCTGCCATCCCATTGAGAGCTGAACTTAAATCTCTCACTTTCTCGCTTATATCTTTTAGATCTTCATCATTAAATTTCGCCACACTCCCCTCCTTGACGGCCATGGCCTACCAAGGAACCGGCCGTCTTGAAAAGGGCCGGATATTTAATTAAAATAAGCTGAGTTTTCAGCGGGGCTTAATTCTTTTGTTAAGACTAACTCAGAGAACCCCAACATTAAATCAGTGGGCGTGACTTGGTCTTTTCCATGAATTTCAAAATACTTTCTAATCTTCTTTTTCGCGCCATTAATTCTATCTCTCAAAGACTCTTTGGATATTCCCATCTTATCAGCAATCTTTTGCATAGAAAGTCTTTGGTTATGGGTAATATAATACGCTTTTAAGGCATTCCACTGCTTTTCTTTTAAAGTCGCAATCGCCTCTTTCATAAGCTTAATTCGCAACGGAGTCATCTCATCAATGGTTTTATAAATATGAACTTGATGAGCACAAAACTCACTATAATCAAGCCCCGGAAAATACTCAAATAGAGCATTTTTATCGTTAAGACCTAGATCAATGATAATGGCGCAAAGGTGTCTCATATTCTTAAAGTGACGTTTTTTAATAAGTCCCCTAAGCACAATTAACTTATAATCTTCAGGACGTGATCTTCGAATCAGGGAGAAATCTTCAAAAAACTTATCCACATTCATCATAAGTCCAAACTTTTCATTCATTCTTAGGATAAAATAGACTAGCTCATCATCTTGCCCAAGCGTCTCCAGTGCGCCAATAAGTTCTAAATCTTGCGCTGAAAATTTTGGATCTTTCTTTTTATGCTGATGGGATATTAATCCCTCAGAGAGAAGTTTATCCTCAAGGCGATTACATCCTTTAAAATCTTTGCCATTGTTTTTTCTGTATTCTTTAGTGCCTTGAGAGCTTAATTCAAGATACTTCGCCCCACATTTATGAAAACACCCGCATAGGTTTCTAAAATAGGTCTTTCCATCATATTGAGATTTATCTTTTTTCTCTGATCTCTGGCGTGGCATAGCTCCCATCTCTGCTTTATAAAAACAGGGAAGTTTTAACTTTTGATAAGAGCTAAGTTTTTCGGTTTTCATTGGCTGATCATAGACTAATTTGGAGATTTAGCTATGGGGGGCGAAACATTTTCAATTCAGTAATTTTAGTAATTTATCAGAATTTTTAGAATTTTTTACCCCCCAAAAAATACTCTCGGGTGAAAGGGTGCAATTCAGACACCAAAAAAATCGTCACTATCAAGAAAACCATTTTTTGGATTGAAGCTTAAAAAAGGAGAATCAAAAGCTAGAAAATCTAGAAAGTAGGCAACGGAAAGTTCACCGGGCATCCGGCCCACGTCAGAACTAAATGGAAATCAAAACAACATTCAATTAACTGCGGATGAACCCGCACGAACCAACATTAGGAATTTTATTATGCAAAATTTTAATTTATCACACACAATTTTTACCTTTAGGAGGTCTATTTGACTCAAAAAAACACGAATGAATCCCATATTGACGAAGTTTTTGTAAAACTCGTCATAGGAATTGGGATTATATGCCTTGCAAATGCCAAGGTTATTGGAAGAGGCATCTCTAAGCTTCGCTTGGAAAACGCCGCATGGGGATTTACGATTATTACTCTCGCATCAATATTATTCGTAATCCGTGATTATCACCTATTATTTTTAAATTGGCTCCATCCAAACTGGTTTGATTATGATCTTTTGGTCAAGCTCAAATCTTACGGCTGGATCAAAAATTTTTTAAGCTTAATGAGTATTTTTTCAGCAGCATATCTTTGGTGCTTGGGAGTGATTCCCACCACCAAGATCAAGCGCTATCAAAATGCACTAGATGACGTCACTCTTAAAAATGCTAAGGACTTTAAACCAAAAGTAGTCGATTACAGACGAGAGGATGCCTTTACAGAAGTCATCACAGTGATGGTGCCAGGAATCGGAGCTGAGAGTTTAGACTCAGTGAAGGCAAAACTAGAAGCCTCGCTAGCTAAGCCTATCTCAGAGATTAGAAAGGGTAAAAACCCAAAGTACGCTGAAATCATCCTTGGAGGAAGAATTCTTCCAAAGCACACGAAGTATCAGACTCTGGAACAGAACTTAAAGGCTTCTGGTGAATTCATCATTGGAGAATCAAAGAAAGGGACACTAACAGAGAATATCTCTAATCTTCCCCATATGATGATCGCTGGAACCGTTGGAGGTGGGAAGTCGGTCTTTTTTAAACAAGTGATCACCGGACTTCTACACTCTTCGAATCACACTCAGCTCTACTTGATTGATCTAAAGGGCGGGTTAGAATTCAGACATTTTGAGACTCTGCCCAATGTAAAAGTCGCTAAGACCCCAGAGGATGCCGTAAGGCTACTTAAGCTCGTAAAAAGTGAGATGACTAAGCGCTTTGAGTATTTGGAACAATCTGGATTTGATAAGATCAATCCCACGCGCGACAAACGTGATCGGATCATTCTTGGAATTGATGAAGCGTCAGTCTTATTTGCAAATGCGAGACGAGACTCAGAGGATTATGATCTCATCATTGAAGCACGAAACCTAACGGAGAATATTGCTAAGCTCTCAAGAGCAGCTGCCATTCATCTGATCCTTGCCACTCAAAAAGTGAGTAAAGAGACCATTGATACCCGCATTCAAGAAGTTGTTGATGGACGGATGTGTTTTAAACTTAACACCATTGAAGGATCAGTGAGGGTACTTGGATCAGGTGACGCCGCCAAGCTTTCGGCAATCGCTGGACGCGGGATTTGGCAGTATGGATCAAAACAAATGGAGGTGCAAGCACCGATCATTACCAATTTTGAGCTTAAGGATAAGATCAAAGTCCTTAAGGATAGTTTTAAATCTGGAAGTAAAAGTCTTCATCAAGATATGCTTGAAACCAAAGTGGAACGGCTGATTCTTACAAAGACTAGCGTTCAAATGCCTGCGGAGGAAAATTTTGAAGGACTCTAGGACAGGACGAATTGTCATCACACCCAGAGATGAAAGGCTCTTTAAATATCTTTTTGTAAATAAAGTTGCAGCAGTCAGTGACATTAAAAAGGATTTATTTAACGCTGTATCGACTAAGACCGTACACCGCCGCTTAATGAAACTGTCCCGTGAGAATCTTATCGCGGGACTTGCGCAGAGAGAGCGAGGTAATCGGATGTTGTACTTTTTAACCACAAAAGCTTTCAAGAAGTTCATTGCTGAGCCTAATGTGCTTAGGCGAGTACAACTAAAAAGTGACTCCACCGCTCATGATTTAGAGTTATTGGAAATTAAAAGAAGGTTTAAGGCATTTAATAATGTCCATAACTTTTATTCTGAAAACCTAATAAGAAGTGGCATGTTGGATCATCTTCCAAAGATAAAGGCTATGCGAGAGTTAAACTCAGACGCAATTGTTAAAATAAACGTTAATGGAAAAACTCACTACCTGCCACTAGAGTACGAAGCCTCAGCAAAGTATTCAAGGCGCTATGACAGATTAATTTCTAAATACTACCTCTGCCCTCAAGTGGCAGCGGTTTTATTTGTCTCGAAAAATGGAAGTATTGAGAAAAGAGTTAGGCACAGGGATCAACGGAGAGAGGGTAAATTTTATTTTGCTCTTTTGGATGAAATAAAAAAAGACGGTCCCATTAAATTCACCAATAACCATAAGGAGGTCTTATGGATAAACTAAACTTAAATGCTGATCTATCAGCGCTGGAGCTGGTCACGATCGATCAGCAATCGGAAAAATCAATAGACTCGGTAAAGTCTTTGAATTTACTAAACTTTTTTCAAAGACAAACGCCCCAAGCTTTGGGGACTGTATGGGAATCCATGCAATTTAACAAACTTTCAAAGGAACTAATATGACTATAACATCACAACAACTTTTTCAAGCAATCAGCTTAAGTATCACTGCAACTTGTGGACTTATTTATCTGTATTTAAAACTCAGACAATCACTTCGTGAGCGCTACATTTATCGCAAAACATTTGAGCTTATGAATAAAAAATTCGAGCTCAATGACTACATTGGATTTAGGAATAAAGCTTACTGGCATTATGATGCAAGAAAGACAGCTTGGACTGATAAACATGAGATAAAGTATCACCGAATAGTTTACGTGTTCACGTTTTTTATGATGATTCTTGTCTTTATGTATGAAGGACCAACATGAATTCTATCCCCAAAATAATTGAACTCATCCAAAAGATGATGAGTGAGAATTTTTGGGGTGAGGTGGTTATAAAATTCAAAAACGGACGCCCCGTGATTATGACCACCACCACTCAAACGAAACTAGACTAACTAAATCTAGCAGTCAGTAGGACGTACCACGGCTGCTTCCTTTAAGGAGGCAATCGTGGACGTTCATCAAAACACCCACCCTAAATTTACCTATCAAAAAAATCATTGTTACCAATTTGAAATCAGACAAACCAATCTTGAAAGTGACTTAAAAGAAGCTAATCTCTCACTTGATGTCACTGAAAATTTAAAAGTCTCAGACTTTGAGTTTAGGTTCATCCCAAAAGATGACCAAATTACTTGCAAACAAATTAAGGCCTTTATTGAAAAGCATGAATGGCTTGGCAAAATGCCACATCGCCCGACTCATAGGTTTATCGCAACCTATAAGGGAGTACTTGCTGGCGTTATTGTCATGGCGACACCAAACGCTTTCTCAAATCTTCTGGGAGCAAAAAATCGAGACAAAGAAAAACTCATCTCTCGTGGAGCTTGTATATCTTGGTCACCTAAAAACCTAGCCTCAAGCTTGATCATGTTCTCAATTTGCTGGATGGTAAAGCATACGGAGTATCGCTTTTTTAGTGCTTACTCTGATACGGAAGCTAGAGAGCTTGGAACCATCTATCAAGCTTGTAACTTTATCTATCTTGGACAAAATTCAGGAGCAAGGTATGAGTACCTTGATCCCAAAAGAGCGGACAAAGGATGGTTTTCAGATCGAAACTTTCGAAAGACCACCAGTTTTAAAAAGTATGCTGAGGGTTTAAATATCTTCTGGCAAAAAGACTGGAGCTATCGAGACAAAATCTTTTGGGATAAAATCCCAGATCATGTTCAGAAAAGACTGAAGGCTGCCGCCAAAGAGCATCAGAAAAATTGTCAAAGAAGACCCGTTCCTAGAAAGCATAAGTATGTCTACATTCAAGGGAAAAGCAAAAAAGAGACTAAAAGACTTCATCAAACTTTTAGAGACCTAAATCCAAAGCTAGTTGATCTGCCCTACCCCAAAAGTCGAGGGCCGAATTTTTGCGGCCGTTCAAAAGATCGGATTTTGGAGCAACAATTGACAGGACGGCCGGATTCGTGGTGGCCATCAAAAGAGGTTTCAAAAAAGTTTTATACCATAAAGGAGGTATCAAGTATGTATGGAATAGGACAATGGCTTTTATACAGTCATATCAAATCAGACCCAAGTTTTCCGCATATCAATGTAGGGCTTAAAAAGCGCTATATGATTGAGCTTCATGAGTTTGATTCATGGCTTAGATCGAGAAACAAGAGCCGAATCAGTGTTGGACATGATCTCCCTGAAGCAAACGATCTTATGGAAGTAGGAAGATGATTGAATTTGAAGTCAGACTGCATAAGCTCTCAAGCGGTTATATTCAGACGGTTTATCGTGATCCTAAGACTGGGCTTCGCAAAAGAAAGCGTTTTGGAAGTTTGCGAGAAGCCAAGGAGTACAAAAAGAAAGTCGAAGCGAGGGTAAAAAGCAAGGGAGTAAATGCTTTCTCGGATTTAAGAGTCTCGCAGGCTATGAAGACTTATCTTGAGAAATATCCAAAGTCTCAAATAAGATGCAGAAAAAATCACTTCAAGTCATTTATCGATACATTTGGGATTTACCGTGTGAGTGAGATTACAACCTCTGATCTTCAAGTTTGGATGGAGGAGAACCAGAAAAAGGATAGTTTAAGTAGCCTTACGATGAATCGAGTAAAAAGTCATTTTAATGGATTTTTCAAGTACCTAAAAGATGAGGAGCTTATAGGGGCAAATCCAATCGCAGAGGTTCAATTTAAGCGCTTTGATAATCCAAGAAGAAAGCGAGTGGTGCTATCCATCGATGAGGTAAAGACAGTTTTAGAGAATGCAAAGAAATTCTCCCCTGAGCTTCTCTATCCTTATCTAGCGACTGCTGCACATACAGGGGCGAGAAAAGGGGAGATTTTTAAGCTTAATAGAGAAGATATTGATTTTGAAACAGGGCTTATTCACTTCAGAGAGACAAAAAATTCGCATTCAAGGTTCGTTCGAATCTCACCTATGTTGGAGGCAATTATGAAGGAGCATTTGGATAGTCATGGAGAGAAGCCGTATTTAGTAACAGAAAATAAGGAGAGAATTAATAGAGGCGTCTACGGGCGCCTTTTTAACAAATTTAAAGCATTCTTTCCTCTGGAAAACAAGGATTGGGGGAGTCACAGTCTTCGCCATTCTTTTGCGTACAACTATCTTAAAAAGGGCGGGAAAATGTATCAACTGCAAGCGATTCTAGGACATAGATCAATTGATGTAACGATTGATCTATATGGTCAACTTCAAGCGCAGGATATTGACTGTCCCTCACCTTATGAAGACTAAAAAGGAAATATCATGAATAAATTAAAAGTAAGAATCATGCCACTATCAGACCGGCAGTTTTTAGTGAGCTTTACTCACCCACTGACAAAGAAAACAGAGAGGAGAAGGTTTTTAACAAGACTTGAAGCGGATGAGTACAGGAAAAAAGTTGAGTATCAATTCAGACAAAAAAGAGTTGAGAGCTATCACTCACTGAGTGTGGAAGAACTAATCTGTCTTAATATAAGTGAAAACCCAGCCTCCCCTTTTAATAGAAAGAAGACTCATCTGATTGATTTTACCGAGACCTTCGGAGATTTTTTAATCGATGACCTAACCACTCCCATGCTGAAATCTTGGCTTAATCAAATAAAGCTTGAGAACAACTTGAAAGATATCAGTGTGAGAGGGATTAAGTGTGAGGTAGATACGTTCTTTGCATATCTTGTAAAAAAGGAAATTATCTCAGAGTCTCCACTTTCGAGAATTTACTACAAAAAACAAGTTCCAAGTCTTAAAGCTCGAAACCTTCTTTCACCAAATGAGATTCAAGAGCTTCTGGCTGCCTTACATGAGTACAGCCCAGGTTATTTGTATCCCATCATTAAGATTTTCACTGAAACCGCTGCTAAAACCAGCGAGGTGGTAGAACTTAAATGGAGAGATATAAATCTTGACCTAGGCACGGTAACGTTTGGCGGAGGTCAGAAATCACAAAAACGGGTTCTAAAACTATCCCTAGAGCTGGTTGATATCTTATCCAAAAAAGCCAATAAGAAAGGAAATGTTTTCATGACCTATCATAAAGAGCCTTTTACTAGTAAAAAGCTTACTCTTGCTATCAACGAGTTTAAAAGAATGAATCTTTACAAAGGTCCTTGGTGTCCCATGGATCTGAGGCATTCGTTTGCAGTAAACTTTCTAAGTCAAGGAGGTGAAATAAGAAAGCTTCAAGAGCTGCTTGGTCATGACAATGTTTATGATACGAAAAGACTCTACGGTGAATCGATTAAAAAGCAAATTAGCACAAAAGCCAAATGCCCCTTCGAGTAAGGGGCATCTTTTTTTATGCCCAAAAATCGGGTCTTGGCAAAGCAAACACAACGAGCAAGTATCGGTGGCCGACTTAGACCCGATGGGGGTTTTAGGCCCAATTTTGGAAATTTTTTGAAATTTTTGGCCACCAAACGGCCACGGATTTTCACACCAAAGCATTTGCGCCATGCGTAATTGGTAGAATTTCTCAGAAAAAATCGTCTCCGAAAATTAGAAACCACGAAACCTTCCTCAAAAGATATCCATAGGGCAGACCTAGGCACAAGAATACTAAAACAAAGCATAGTACTTCGGCTAAACCTATTTTTATGTCGGAAAACCTCTTAACTAATCTCCTCTTTAAATAAGCAAAAAAAGCCGATAAACCGACATATACAAGTCCCATCACAACTAAATAGAGCCTACTGTAGTTTTCTCTGTTTTCAAGCATGCTTAAGAATAAAGCTACATTAATAGAGATTAAGCTTATAAGGAGAACCTGAAGAAAAACATTTTTATCTTTAATTTTCTGAATAAGTTGGTCAATCTTCAAGCTCTTGCCTATTACTAACTGCCTCTTAACTACTGATTATTACAAGTATTAAAGAGCTTAAGAAAATTCCGAGACCATAGCCCTTCAATAAATAGCCTTTTATCTTTGGGCTATCAATAAAACCAGTTAAATCAAAACGCTTGCTTTCCCTCACAAATAGACCGTAAGCAAATAGGAAGCCGAATACCGAACTTAATATAATAAAAATTCTATATCCATTCATAGATTAATAATGATCAGATTCATACCAAAGCGGCTACAACTCCTCAACAACCACCAAATAAATCACATAGAAATGAATTACAGCAGTCGCAACCCAAAAAATGCTGGCGACTAGTCTCTCCCGTTTATCAACTTCTGAAATCCCCGTAACTCCTCGACTAGAATTGAAAATACTGTAGATTCCATATATTAGATTTCTAGAAGATAAACCTTTAATATATCGTTCAACATTTTTTAATCTTCTACCAGACTTATATCCCAATTTAATGGTGTACATAATTGTCAGCGAAATCATTAAAACGTCCAAAATGATAAGTGAGGTTTCAAAACTAAGCATTCATTAATCCATTTAAGTTATTCCACAATGACTTCTACTTCCCACTAATTGGATAAACAGTAGTAGTGCAATTCTCAATTGAAATATCAATAGGCGAAACTCCTACTGAACCTCCAATTAAGCCATTGAAAGTGTTTACGTTCTGTCCAGAAGTGCCTTGACCGCACGTAAGTGCTCCACCAGCGGCGGGGCCCGTCCCGAAATTCGTGTTGATACCGCTTGAATCCCCACCTATGTCATATATGGTGTCTCCATCGCTGACGAGTGTTGTGAAGCCTGCTGTAATACCAGCAGCCTCTGTTGCCGCCCCAACGCAGGAAGTTACTGCTAGTCCTACTGACCCATCGTCATCATAAACAACTTGAATATCACCAGAACCAGTTCCTCCTAAAAAGGAAATGCTTCCTCCAACTCCACCACCGCCTACAAAAAGACCTGTTGGATCGGTATACCTTGTTGGCCTGTTTCCAACGTATCTGTATAGATTAAAATCTCTCCCCAAAAACCCAATCGGGTCTTCGGAAAGAAACCTCCCCGTATCCGGATTATAATAGCGGGTATGCTTCTCAAGTGAAGTCATCTACCCTATCCTTACCATATGATCATAAATTTCATCCCTGTAGCCTTCATATAAATTGGTATCAAGAACAAAATCGACTTTAAATGGAGTATCTAAGTTTGAAAAGTCGATTAGGTCTAAACTATGCTCGTCATATGACTGTGCTTTAAGAAGAATATCAAGATCGCTAAATGGACGATAATTTCCTTTTACCCTCGAACCAAACAAAAAAATTTCTGGTAAAACAGTAGAACCTAGGTTCTTCTTAATCTCAGAGAGGATGACAGAAAGCTGCTCATCGCTTAGTCCATAATTCATTTTGATTTTTCTTTGAGAATGATAATTAAACTTTCACATGCTGGAACAAATGTTTTCGCGCTTTCAAATATTTTTTTTGCAATTTCTTCCCGATATGAATGACTAGATTCGTTTCTCATTTTTAGGTATTTAATAAACTCATCTGGGTTGGAAATCCACCCAACGTTTGCGAGCTCTCGAATAGTATCTTTTGGTGCAATTGCAACCACTCCATTTTCTTCTAAAACTTTTTTAGCAACCTTCCAAAGTAATTCAATCGTATACTCGAACCTCTGAATAACGCCATCTCTTTCAAGGTCAGACTTAAGATCGGAAAGAACCGCAGATTTTAATTGAGCCAAGGCTTTTTCAAGCTTTTCGAATTTAATCTCCATGCCTAGATTCTAACATTTTTGCTTATTTTATGAAGCTATAATTGCTCAGTATTGTGCCGCGCAACCAATTTCAAATATTATTTAAGCTCAAACAAAAGGAGCTTAATCATGAAAAAAACTATGTACAACTAATTAACCTGGGAGAAATTAAAGTTACTCTGAGCACCGATAACATGCAGGAATCAGGAACTCAAAGTCAACCTTCAGCCAAAGAAAACTTAACTGACGTTTTCGAAGCTCTAAGGACTGAAACACCTAATTCCTACCTTTTTGAAAGAAAAAATTCACTTTGCTCTTTTCAAAAACAGTTTGGAAATCATCTTCCTCAAAATATCTCGATAGCCGATTTAAAGACTTGGTTTCGCCAAATACAAAAAGAAAATAATTATAGCCTCCTTACTCTCAGGCGTATTAAATCAAATTTAAATAATATTTTTAAATACCTCATCGATAGGGACCTGATAACGACCTCACCTCTAGATAGAATCCAATTTAAAGGCAGCGACACGCCAGTTAGAAAAAGAATTTATTACTCAAAATTAGAAGTAGAGGCAATTTTAGCAGATCCATTTCAATATGATGCAACGTATTTCTATCCTATTGTATTTTTAGCAGCTCATACTGGGGCTAGCAGATCTGAAATTTTAAAACTAAAAGTTTCAGACGTGGATTTTGAAGCAAAACTTCTCCATATAAGAAATACCAAAACCAAAAAAGATAGATCTATTAGGTTAAATCAAAAACTGATTAGATTTTTAGAAAATCAAATCAATCTAAAATTAGAGTTGCTAATTCCCTCACCAGAAGGAAATATAGTAAATTCACAAAGACTTACAAGATGGATGAAAAAGTTTTGCAAACAGTATCCTAGAGTAAAACATTTTGGACTTCATGCCCTAAGACATAGCTTCGCATTTAATTTCTTAAAAAATGGGGGCCAGATGTATCAACTCAAAGCGATACTAAGCCACCAAACGATACAAATGACGATTGACTTATATGGTCAACTACAAGCTCAAGAGGTCGATATACCCGAATTATATATATAAAAATTTAGATAGCCCCCCCCTAACTAGTATATTGAATAGTCAGGGGGGGGGGGTGAATTATCTAATAAACGCTCACTCAGGATTATAATAGAGGGCACTCTAAAATTCTATTTTTTCACCTATGGCAATCAATCTAAAAAATGCAAATACTCAACTTTTTTTAATCTTCCCTATCAAGGGTTTAGGATTTTCGTATTCCAAGTTTGGATTTTCAATAAACAATTGAATATCTTTAAATATTCTCCACACGAAATCGTCAATTAACTCATCGTCTAAAAGTTCATATTCAGAGCGGATCTGATTAGAATTTACAAAGACTTTTGAATGTATAACAGTAATTATCAAGTTTTTAAATGTAAGGACAGCTTGAGGGGTTGGTTTTTCTTTTAAGAAGATTTTTAAATTTGTGCCAAATTTTTCAAATATCTTAAATTTTAATTTATTAGCAATTTCTATAATGATTTGATCCATACCTTACCTTGTTGATCTGAATGGAATCACAATATCTGATACCTTTCTTCCCAAAATTTTCACTCTAAAAACACGCTCCACACCTTGCCCATTTATATTCCTGAAGCTTTCCCCAACTGCAGTGCTTGAGCCTTTAGGGTTTAGTAAGCCAGGCCTTGAGACACCTCTTCTTCCAAACTGGAATAGTAATTGGCCACCAGAAGTCTCTAAAGTTGTGTAAGCTATTGCGGGAGCTGCAGCCTTTGAGATTTGAAAAGCCTTTACACCACCCAAAACAGACAGAACGGGGTAAACACCATCAATTCCATCATTTTGATTAGACGGATCATAAAAATTTATTTCAGTATCGTAATCTGGACATAATCCAAATGGGTCTAGGAAATTTATAGGATCATTCTGAATGTATCTATACAAATTGGTATCTCCTGAAATAAACCCAATCGGATCCTCACTCAAAAACCTTCCCGTGCTTGGATTATAATGACTATCGGGAATTTTTAGCGCAACGGCTACACTCATACTAACTCTTTGATTTTTAAAATAAACTTTCTAAAAAATTGCATCATGTAGCCTATTAATTTTTTGTATTTTGTTGAGCTTTTTTGAATTTTTGGCCAAATTCTGGCCAATTTATCAATAAGTTAAAATTTCATCTATTGGGAAACCTATTGCTTGCGAAAGTTTTTCTTTAGTTACTTCTTTCGTTTCGCCCTCTTTTTCAATTCGTCCAAGCTGTCTAGCACTAATAACGCTTTCAAAATCTTCTTGTGACATTCCCTTCTGCATTCTAAGTCTCCTAAAACAAGCTCCAAAAGACTTGTCTTCTTCACGTCTTTTCTTCAATAACCTCTTACGGTATTTTTTATCGTACTCATAAAGGATTACATCAAAGGCCATATCAAAATCACCTAAACAAACAGTTTGTCCATAATCATCAATTAATGGCTCGTCAAAGTTAACTTTTCCCTTTTTAGCCCACTCTTTTATTGTATTAAAAGGTAATGTGATTGTATCCATATCACCTCTAATAAAAGTGACAAGTTTTGCATCGCTATTCACATTTATAGCAATACAATAATCCTCTGGATGTGAAGTTTTTAAAACCTCTATCAATTCATTTGTAGGTATCAAAACGTGGTTTTCACTAATCACAATAACTGGATCAAAAAACTTTCTAAAGATACTATGATCAACTTGTTTTTTAACAATATCGGAAACAAGTAAAGCCCTCTTTGGATTTGAACTAGATAAGTCTAACTGCAACTCAATCAAGTTTTTTACAAGAGTATTGATATAAAATGAATTGTAGTTACTAAATAACTCCTTAACAAAGACAAAAAGGCCTTCTGAAGACATTTTTAAAATATCCTTTAAGTTGTCATTCGATTGCTCCATGGCCTTGAGATAATCATTCTCGTGAGGCTTAACGACACTATTTAATTTCAAAGCATTGTTACCAAAAAAGTAAACATGATTATTTCTGGCCATCTTTGCTCTCCTCTTCTAGTTTCTTTAGCTCATCAGCATAGTTTTTATTAACAGGGTTAACCTTTCCATACTCTTCATCCCAAGCTTTTTCGTATTCAGCGAGGTTTTCTAGCTTTTTAATATGCTCTAAAACATCGTCTGGAATATCACTTGGATCAGGGCTAATATCCATAAACTTTAAATCTCTTATATTGAATCTCCACGTTGTCGTTTTAAAGATAATACTTATATGTGGGTCTTCAACATACTCCCTTCCTCTAATCTTGATTTTCCAACCATTACTTTTATGAGGTTGAGGGATATTAAAATCTCTTTTTGGCATCTAAAACATTCCTTCAAAATGTCCGATCACCAACATATACATTATCGGACATTTTTACAAAATTCTCAAGCTATTTATAATATTTTCAGTAAGTTAAGTTTACCAACTAACCCACTGGAATCACAGTATTTATTTAGATTTAGGCATATTTAAGGGTAATAGCTCCAAATATGGCCCTCCCAAAGTCGGCCATTTTTAGCTTATGATCGCCACAATTATGGAGGTCAAAATGAGAGCTATTTTAGAGATTGCACTAGCCATCATCTTTTCACTATCAAGCATCAGCTTTGGGAAAAATATCTATCAAGAGATTAAAAAAGAATCTCTTTTGAAAGTTCAAGGTGGTTTGTCTTCACTGGAATCTTTTACTAAAAAGTTGACTTCGAAAAACTAGAAAATATTGCAAAAAATATCGCATGCTATATTTTTAAATATCTCACGCTTGCAATATTTAATTTAAAAGTTACGCATTTTATCGTTTTTCCGACAGTTCATAAGTTTTCATAATCAAACAAAACCGCTTCATTTCCATTAAAAATTGACGGAATTCCGTCATCTATTATTTTCAAGTTCTATCCTGAAATTCGAATAGTTTAATTTAAAAGTTACGAAACTTCGTAACCGCTTAACTGTTGAATTCTAAAGACTTTTATTCAAAACTCGGATTTTTGTTACGAAATTTC
>PAMZ01000013.1 GCA_002707495.1 Halobacteriovoraceae bacterium
ATTGATATAATTAATATCAAAACTAATTTCATAAAGACTCCTAACCAACGTGCAGATATTCGAAAAGAAATTATTCCTGACAAAATAACACGAGAAATGATTTATCGTTCGCTTTGGAGATTTTATTAAATTTAGAATATTACTAGCTAAAAGATCCTATACGGTGTCTATATCTTGTCATAGGTGTTAATGGGTCTAGTGATGAATTAATAAGTGTTTGAAACTTAGTTTTAAAATTAAGTAATATTAAGTAAAAAAGTCTTCTAGAGATAACAATCAGAATAAACTAAATTAGGATATTTTTAAGATATTTGCCACAAATATGAGGCTTGTTTGATTAACTTCAAAATAACGGGACAGAAGGATTTGAAACTTTTAGAGTTTTTAAAAAACTATACGGTAAGACTAACCTATTTTAGGTTATCGAAACTTTGAGACAATAATTTCTTTCACGTCTTTATGCACATACTGCTTTATCTCCTCTTGAAGTGAGGCAAGTTCACGTACAATCGAAGAACTAATGGTTGCGTAGTGAGGCTTAGTAAACATACAAAAAGTTTCAATATTCTTAGCGATACCTCTATTCCCAATTGATAGTTCATATTCGTATTGAAAATCACTACTAGATCTTAGACCTCGAATAAGGCAGTCAGCTTTTACGTTTTTAGCATATCTAACAACGGCACCCTCAGCTTTATCAATAATCACATTTTCAAGACCATAGAAGTCCACATAGATTTTCATCATCTGTTCTTTTTCTTGGTCAGAAAATAAGGATTGTTTTTTGGGGTTAGTAGCATAGACGAAATAAAGCTTATCAAATTTCTTAGCGGCTCTCATCATAATATCTGCATGCCCCCAAGTTGGCGGGTTAGCTGAAATAGCGTACAAAGCGATCGATTCTTTTTTAGGCATAATTTATTTTAAAACAAACTGAGTTGATCTCCAAGTCTTAAACCATCAAAGCTCTTTCCTTGGGCCATTAAAATATCATCTGCCAATGGTTTAAGCTGTTTATCTATATAATGTTGATAATCTAGGTCCTTAACACCGTTTTGAAGTGGCTCAGGACCTTGACGGCTTATGGTATAACTTATTTCTTTAAGGGGATACGGACCTTTGTGATCAACTTTTAGTGCGGCCCTCACATGAACTGGGATATTTTTGGTATATTCATGAGCAGGTTTTGAAAGTCTCTTGGTATAAATGAGATCATCATCATATTGACCGGCTTCCAGCTTTTGCATTTCAGTTTTGATGAAGCTCTCAATATCTTCGCCCATAAAAAATTTCTCATAGAGCTTTGTTTGAAACTTTCTCGCAAATTGAGTCCAATCAGAACGTACCGCTTCCATTCCTTTAAATTCAAGTTCTCCCGAGACCAATCCAGCATAGCGTTTTTTAGCGGCTCCTTGCCCAGAGCGCGCCATAGGGAAAAATAATTGGTCATAGGTTTTTTCATATTCACATTCTAATTTTGACTCTACTTTGAATTCACTTTTTAGTAGTCTTGCAATAAATGAGTCTAGGTCACTCGCCAACGCTGATGCCTCTGCCTCACCTTTAACAAACAAAGAGTCAGTATCTCCATAGATAACTTCAAGTCCACGATTTTCAAAAAATTCCCTGGCAGCAGAAAGAAGATAATGACCAGTAGTGGTTATCGCTTGAGGAAGATCAGCGTGATAAAACCTAGAGCGACTTGAGCCCATAATGCCATAAAAACTATTCATAAGAATTTTTACCGCCTGGCTTAACGCCATATTTCCATTTTCTTTTGCAAGCCTTCTTTTCTCAAAAAGTTTTTCTAGAATTCCTGGAAGGAGATTTTCGCTGGCAGAAAATTTAAAGCCTTCAGGGGTTTGTACAGTATCGATACTATTTTTCCATAAACTGTAGGGATCGATAAAAAAAGTTCTCATTATTGAAGGGTAGAGACTTTTAAAGTCAAAAATCATCACATTTCGATGAAGTCCAGCCACAGGTGTCATAACGAGTCCCCCACTAGAGGAATCATCTCTTTCTATATCAGAGCGATTGGAGGCGACATATTTCTTCCGATGTAAAAGAGGAAGATAAATATAATCAAAAGCTGCTGTAGAAATATTGATTCTATCTATATTAAGTCCTGTGATAGAACTTCTTTCAATCAATAGATTCAAAATATCTAGTTTGTTAAAGATATCGTTAACCAAAGTACAATCGAGTAAATTGTATTTAGCGAGTGCCTCTTTATCTTCCCTAAAACGTCTTTCAATCTCCTCTACTTTCCCTCCATCAGAGGCAATATCTTTACCTATGCCTAAAACCTCTTGTGCCACAGTCTCTAGCTTGAAGTTAGTAAATTGGTAGAATGCTCCTCTTAGAGTGGGTGGACCATCCACCACTAAGCGACCTTTCATATTGGCGAAATGACCTGCACCTTGGCGGTAGTCTAATCTCACTTCATCTTTTTCTACTCCAATATTGAGCTTTAAATTGAACTGCTGAGCTTTCTTTTCAAGGAAACTCAAGTCAAAACCAATAACATGCCAGCCTAAAATGAAATCAGGGTCGAGCAAATGAAGTTCATCTATAAATTTTTTAATAAGACTAGGTTCCGAGGGAAAGAATTCCAATGTATCTGTCACTTTCCGCTGCTCGCCAGAAAGCATAAGCACGCGATCGACTCTTTTATCACCCCGTAGATAGGAGTAAGCTATAGAGTAAAGCTCACCTGAAACACCCGTTTCAATATCAAATGACATCTGAGAGCATTGAGGTCTGGTGTTTGCAGGTCTAATCTGAGGATTTTCAAAGACTTTAAGGCCACCTTTTTCAAATGATTGACCATTAAATTCGATTTGAGAAAAGATAAAACGCTCCATGAGAAAACGTTCAGTGAGAGGTATATCAAACTCAAAAGTTCTAATTCCATTTTGTTCACAATAACGTTTAGCCTTATTAATATCACTCAATTGAGAGAGATAAATACCATCAACTGGGGTATCTTGAGAGGACTTAAGCTCAAGATTTTTACGAACAAAAGTAAAGTCTCTAGGATCAAACTTGCTATCTTTCGGAATGAAAAAAACTTGCTTTTGCCCGGTAAATACTAACTTACATTTACCAGCTTCCGAACGTACAAAGAGAACGATTTGAATGCCATCCGATGCCTGTTCCAAGTGACTTGTGAGTATAAAACCTTTATTTGAATCAGACAGCATCTTATATCAGATCTCTAAAGAGTAAGAGCTTCTCTAAGTCTTCTGTTAATGGGTGAATGAAGGCCTCTGAGCAATGTCTCTTTTTCAATAAATGAGCCATCTCTAAATAAACAAAGTTCCCAATCCATTCCTGTGGAGTCCATTGCATCAACTGTCATCGCCCCTAAAGTAGAACAAGAACTTATGCTTGTTTCAGAGCTTAAAAAACCTCTCACGGCTTGGGTTTCATTGGCATAGAAAAAATAGTTCATCATGCTGATTGAGCCCAACAAAGACTGATCATAACGACAAAAGCCGATGGTATCGACCCTAGGGCTGGTAATATCCATAGACCAGAAATTTCCGCCATTTTGAAGACAAACTCTAATTTGGGGGTTTCTTTGAGCAAAGACTTGAGTTGTTAAAAACCCCAATAGGATAAGTATTGATATTTTCATAATTTACCTCGCGCTAATGATTTACCATAAAATCATAGCTTTGCCAGCGAGACTCTAGAGGTCTATGGTTATTTCAGGGACTGCTCTACCCCGCGGACTTGAATCAGCGACACTAAACACAACAGAGACTGATTTACGTTTTTTTGCCACTTTTAGGCTTATCTCGCCTGCACAATAGCTGGTAGAGTCTCCAAGTGAGCTCAAAGTTTTTGAGCGCTGGAGAGGATCCTCTTTGGTTTTAATTCTTAAGTCATAGAGTTTTGTCATCGCCTTGGCATCTTCGGGGATGATTCCATCATAAAACCCCACGCCCTCAATACATTCTGAGTTAGCGTCATACTTTTGAGCCAAATCAATTTTATCGTAGAAGTCTGACTGAAGGGCCAAACAAATTCCCATTTTCTTTAATGCCTTTTGGCACAGAACTGGGCCTTCAGCTTGTGCATTTACGCTTAAAAATAATAATAATATTGAAGCCTTGAGAGATCGTCTTAACATGGCTAAACCAATACCAGAAAAATGGGAAACTATCAACGCCACGCGTCTTATTTGGAAAAATTTACAGTCTTCTTTTTATACTAAAAACGGCCAAAGGCAGGAGTCCATGGGGCAGTCGGTAGATCATCTCCACACCCCATTGATGCCAGGTAAACCAAAAATGATCTATATCCACGTGAGCTAGAACTCTCGCACTAGCCGTTATGAGTCCCCAAGCCACCATAAACGTCAAAGCGTAGCGATCAAGTGGTGGTATAAATAAGAATAGTGCACAAGCAATATCTATTGAACCTGCCACAAATAGCATCTCCACGGCTCCTTCCTGACTAAGACCCAAAACATTGATGATCATATCTACAAATCCACCAGGTACAGGATGAAAACCTACAGCAAAAAGAGCATGCCCTAAAAACGTAGCTGAAATACAGAGCTTGACCATAATAAGTCTTCGACCCAAGAGGTTTTTATCCTCAAGCCACCAGGCATAAGCTAGAGGTGCCATGAACTGTGCTCCATGTTCAATCAGCATCCCGATATAGAATGACTTCTCCATGAATTTTAATAAGAAGATAGCAGCTAAAATGCCGGAAGAAATTTTGAGAAAAGGTATGAGTTTATCCGATGCTTTATTTAAGCCAGTCCAAACCCCAACGATAACAAAGAATAACCCTACCAAGCTTCCAACAGTATTGATGAGAAAATCTAAGGTCTCTGAAGTGACATAATCTTTCCATGCTACGCCAAACAGACCTGTGACAATCGGCTCAAGAAGAAGTTGATTCCATAAAATGGTTCTTAAAGGAAGATCACCGATGATGGCCTGTATACCTCTTCCTAAAAGAAGAGCGATACAAGCCAGTCTAAGTACTTTTCCTAACATTATTTCGGTAGAATGGTTTGTACCGTACCAACTGAGGGATTCCATAGGTCAATCCCTGCCGGTAATGTGAAACGATCTTCTTCTTTAAGCTCACTCACACTGGAAGCGTTATCGACCTTAACCGTTCTAACCTCGATTTTGTTTTGATCAACAAATATCCACTTAAACTGATTGAAGCTTCCACTGTCTCTGGTCCAGGATTTATTATCATCTGCCGATCTAAGCGGTGCTCCCCAACAACCTTCCCCTACAAAAACGGTTCCTCTGGCATCGTCTCGAATAAAACCTTCGTCATTATTAGCTTCAGTAGAAGGAATAATGGGATAGGTTGATTTTGAGGTATGTGCATCCGATTCTACAACCAGATCAACTTTGTATTGATAAAATAGCGGGGCCCAATAGGTATATTGATTAGTCCCTTCTTTCTTCTTTTCAACATGCGGACGCATAGGCTTGTGATAAATAGCAAGTCTATAATCAGCGTTTTGATGTGCCTTCAGATCATTTTCAAGCCAGGTGGTCTGATCTCCTGCAATTGAGGATTCAGTATTTAATACATAGGCCCGGATCAAACCGCCAGCTATTGTAAGAGCGTAATAATTAGAGTCTGGAAGGTCGAAAAACTCTTTTAAAACTCTATTACTTCTTTCATGGTTTCCTCTCGCTGTAACGATAGGTGTGACTCGTCCATCATCTGTAGTGGTAAGTTGCCAATCATCAAGCCAATCATTCCATTCAAAACCAAAGTCTAAATTGGTCATGTCTCCCCCGAAATAAACAAAATGAGGTTTGAGTTTTGCCACCAGCAAATTGGCAGCTTGCCTGGGACCACGATTGTTCCTGGAATCACCTCCAGCAATAATGGATATTCTTGCACTTCTATCATCGGGAAGTGTATGAGTGTAGAAGCGTCTACTCACTCCAAAGCTATTTTTAATGACGAAATAATAACGAGTGTCCGGTTCTAAATTTTCTAATTTTAGAAACGCAGTTTTTATTCCTTTGTAACTTGTTCTTTTATCAAATCTAACTTTATTAGGGTAAGCATCAAAGTCCTCAGCAAAATCTTTAGTTCCATAAGCCACTTCATCAGGAAATTTTCCCTTAGAAAAATACTGCCAACCGATTGTGAACGAGGTAGCTGGATCGTCTAAATACATGACACGGACTTGATTAGCGATCCCCTCTCTTGGACCTACGTATTTACATGAATTTAAATTAAGTAATGTGAATAATAAGCTTAAACTTAGAATGAACTTCCATTTCATATTATAAATCCCCTAGGCTTCCTGCCCCTATACAATTATACCAACCAACGCGAAATTCCAAATAACAAAAGTGTATTAATCAATTATTATTGAATGGTTAGTGTAAGTCCTGTCGAGCCCTGAGTGCAGTCGTATTGCCCTTTCCAAGAACCACTTATTGGTGTGGCGTCAGACTTTGATACCTTTCTTAACGTAAACTTCTTACAACCTTGAAATTGAATACGGCCTGTAAAAAGATCCTCTGAGGCCTCCACCTTGCCTCCTAGTGGTACCATTTCATAGCTTGAAGGTTGATTAATCCACTCAATGCCACCTAAAAAGAGCTTTCCTGTTTTCTGGTCGTAAGTTCCACTCATTCTATAACTGCCCTCTGGAACAGCTGGATTTGAAGGAGTTCCATAAAAATTAAAAATAGCCGTAATATTATATCTGACAGGCTTTGGTTTTTTAGGTTCAACCGGGACCTCAACAGGCTTTTCAACAATTTTTTCTTTAATAATCGTTTTGGTGACAACTTTAACTTCTGGCTCAGGGACTTTCACGCCCTTGGATTGAGAAAGCGAAATAAAAATCATGACAAATAATAAGTCCAATAGCGAAGTTAATTGCACTACGGATTTTTGTCTTAACTTGTACTTCCCTGCTCGCATTAATTTGTTCCTAAATGAATCTTTGAAATGATCCTTTTATAGTCCATGCTCTCATTGATCACTCTTTCAATTTTTGGCTGAAACGTGCTCTCTATCACCATAAATATAACCGAAAAACTAATTCCTAAAATCGTTGTATCCATGGCAAGGACAAAAGCATTTGAAAGCTGACTGACATCGAATTGACCACCAGAAGAGAAGGCTGTTTGAGCAATAGCGAGAATGGTCCCTAAGATTCCTAACAAAGGAAAAATCTGAACGATAGTCGACATCATACTGGCAAACATTTCTATTCTATAATGACGACTATAGAAAGGACGCTGACTTATTTTTGAAGCATTTTTGATGAAGTCTTCTCTTAGTTGGCTATTTTGAGAAACTTTTTGTCCCATATAATCGAGAACGGCTTCAATTCTTTCGTGAACACTTTGGTTGGAATCTTTATCCGGTGCATCTGCAAAACCTTTCAAAAGATTGTCTGAAACATCGAGAAGTACATTTTGATGTTTTTTCATCATGATAAAAATATTGATGACCAAGAAAAACTCTACCGCTACAAAAAGATAAATAATTGAAAAAATATGATTGGTCATAAAACCAAACAGACTCTGAATAACTGAAGAATCCACCTACTCTCCTTACGTTTAGGATATAGGTCTAGTTTATCTTAAGTCATGAAAATTGCTAGAAGAAGGAATATTCTTCGCTGGCATATTCCTCAACGTCACGCTTAACTTCTTTAAATGGAATATCCTCGACATCTGCACCCGAATCACCCTCAGAAACTGAAGCTAAACCTCTATTTGCTTGATCTAAATTCGGCAAATAAATGATTTGGCCCGGTTCAAGGTGTCTAAGATCTTCTTCTTTAAGACCATTCTTCCACATGACAAGCTTAACAGGATTAAGGTGACGATTTTGATCGGTATTTTTATAAACTCCGGTGAAGCCATGATCATTTAAAATTTGCGCCAGAGTATCACCTTTTTTTACTATATAGGTCTGAGAGCGCATGGACTGCTCAAAGCTTAAATAGCTCTCTTGAGCAAAACTTGAAAATGTCATAAAAAGGAAAATAGCTGTGATCTTCTTCATAATAGCAATATCGGAATCAACTTCAGAATTATTTAGAAGAAAGTTCTTCTACCTTCTGTTTAATTTCTTGGAAGGAAATATTATCCTCAACCGCATTGTCTTCAGAAGCTATCATCCGACCAGAATCTGACGCATCAGGGAGATAAATCACTTTGCCGGGATAGAGTCTTTTCAAGTCAGCATGACTCAATCCATTTTTCCACATGGTTTGAAATAAAGGATTCAAATGCTTGTTAGTAATAGTGTTTTGATAAAGACCACGATATCCATGATCATAGAGGATTTGGTCTAAAGTATCGCCCTTTTTTACAAAATAAATTCTGGGCTCAGTTAACTGATTCTCTTTGGAGAAAACTGTCTGAGATAAGGTTAATGAAAGTAAAATCAGTGCAAGGCTCAAATTTTTCATAAAAGCCTTATCGACAAAATCAGATAAAGCATAAGGCTAAAATTTTCTTAACTTATAGACAGAGCTCTTGCCACTCATCCACACCAAAATTCGGCTGGAAATAATAAAGAGGAAGGCCCGCAACCCAAGGAATGGCCAATGAAAAAACTGGCCCGTCATAAACAACATATTCGCCAACTGCTGTCTCCCTTGGAGTGTAATCAGAAGCATCCCCTAAAATCGAGCGAGTTCTCATGCGATATCTGTGTCGTTTAAACGTTCCATCCTGGTTCAGTATCACATTTTGATAAGAGTAAAGATAATAATGTTCATTTGTGCAAATACCTAAACTATCGCAATAACGAATTTGCCCTGAACAAGTTTTCGTAACGGTATTTGCTTGAGAACAAAGCGAGAATAAAAGAATGGGAGCACTTAAAACTATATAAATAAATTTTTTCATGCTCCCAGTATATTGAAACTTATAAAAATTATAAATCGGCTAAATTTTCTATTTTTACGTCATGATAATAATGCTCAAGTATCTCTCGATAATTTTTAGCATAATTCTTGGCCATCATCATCGCACCCCACTGAGACATTCCCACATGATGTCCCCAACCATGACCTTTAAAAGTTACAGCTGAGCTGGAATTTTGATCTAATCTAAAATGATAAGCTGGAAACTCTGACCAACCAATTGCCGAGCGAACTTTTACAAAATTTATATCTGCCGTTTTGTCTCTTTGATCAAGTCTTAAAGTTCTGACTGAATTAAATAGTGGATTAATTTCGTGTTCTTGAATATCAAAGTCTCTTGATTGATTTAAACCTGTCACCGTACGAGTTGTTTGATCTGAATTTTTAAAAATATTTAAAAGTTCTTTTTTGGACAAAGGATCTGTTGTCCACTCAATAATCCAATGACTTCTTTCAGGCAACTCCGCTCTCAATTCTTCTCTTGAAAAAATCTCGTCAGAGCCTAGGCAATAATCAACGGCTCTACCAAAAATATTTTCAGCTGAGTCCGTTCTTCCTCCACTATAGGCATGAAAAAAAGCTGTGATGACTTTTCCCTCGTGAGTTAATACTTCACCTTTTGTTTCCTTTATTGCTTGATCTGTGGAAGATTCAGCAGCACTAATCCCTGCAAAAACTTGAAATCTAGCTGTGTCGTCAACATCAAAGTATGTTCTTGTCGATGTTTTAACATGGTAATAAGCATAGCTTCTTGCTGATAACGCTTGTGCTTTTAAAGCTTCTATTGGCCAGGTATAAACTGATTCTTTAGGAACAACTCCGCGAAGATATGTTTCAAGATCAAGAGTATTGATGATCATGATTCCGCCATCGTAGACAAGTATTTTCATATTCCCTATGTAGCTATGGGATTTATCTTCATTATTCTTTCTTAAGACCTGCACTGGAGTTTTCGTGGTAAATTCAAATGAAGATAATATTTCCTGATGACGAGGTGACTTTACTAAAATCTTTCCTCTTACTAATTTTAAATCTAAGCGCTGATACTTATTTCCGTTAAGTTCAATTCCTTTTCCACGAAGTTTAACCTCTGTTTTAATATCTCTACTTCCGTGCAAATAATCATTTTTTAGGGTGTGGGGAAAAATCTTGACCCGAATTTGACCCTCAGATCGATAATTGGCTCCCGTGTGGTGTTTCTCAGAATTTAACTTTTCTAAGGGGACACTTAAAGGTTGGTTCACTTCTGGGATACTTGAACTCCCATAAAGCAAATCTTGGGCCTTAATAGGATTGGCCATCAACAATAATAATAACAAACCTAAACGCATGAAACCTCCGTTTTAAATCGCTAAAGGTGAGTCGCTACCCTAGTACCGATCTTTATATTTTTTGGGATAAATAAACTCCCGAAGCTGACCCCTCACAGGTCCAAGAGTCGTTATATTAATAAAACATATACCTAAGGTTGGAACATTATCAATATAATCTTGAGTGATATGGTTAACAAACTCGGTAAGTCCTGGATTATGCCCCACAATAATTAAGTTTTTTGAATGCTCATGCTCTGCACAAATCTCTAGTAACTTTTGACCACTTGCATGATATAAATCGTCTCTAAATTCAGCCTCTAGCTCAAGTCCCTCGCAAGTGAGCCTGGTTCTTTGTGCTGATGAACTAAGGACCGTGCAATTTTGAGGTAAACGTTTAGCTAGTTCTGTTTGCATCAATGAGAGGTCTAATCGACCTCTCTTATTAAGACCACGATCAAAATCAGATAGATGAGGACTATCCCAACTAGATTTAGCGTGACGAATAAGAATGATACTCTCTAAAGCAACGATTGAATCACCCTATTAAAAGTCTCTGAAGGTCTCATCGCTTTTTCTGCCATATCAAAATTCGGATTATAATAGCCACCGATATCAATAGACTTACCTTGAACACTATTCATTTCGCTTAAGATTTTAGCTTCATTATCTTCTAACTCACTTGCCACCTTATCAAATTGACTTACACCCCTAGTGGCCAAAGCTCTCGCCCAATATTTAGCGACATAAAAATGAGAAGCCCGATTATCGTTTTCTCCTGCTTTTCTTGAAGGAGCATTATTATTTTTCAAATAAAGTCCGTTCGCTTCATCTAGCGCGTCGGCTAAAACTTTGATTTTCTCATTACTAGTTTTTGAGGCTAGATCTTCTAGGGAAACTGCCAATGCGAGAAACTCGCCTAAAGAATCCCAGCGCAAATGATTTTCCTCTAAGAATTGCTGAACATGTTTTGGAGCTGATCCGCCGGCACCCGTTTCATATAGTCCTCCCCCTGCAAGCAGAGGAACGATGGATAACATTTTTGCACTCGTTCCTAATTCTAAAATGGGAAATAGATCCGTTAAATAGTCTCTTAAAACATTTCCAGTAATTGAGATCGTATCTTTACCAGCTTTTACTCTTTCACAAGTAAAAGTCGTAGCAGCTTCTGGAGCCATAATCTGAATATCTAATCCTGAAATATCGTGATCTTTTAGATAGACTTCAACTTTTTTAATTAACTCTGCATCGTGAGCTCGATTTTTATCTAGCCAAAAAACGGCTGCATTTCCTGTGGCTCTCGCTCTTGAAACTCCAAGTTTAACCCAGTCACGAACAGCAATATCTTTTGTCTGACACATTCTAAAAATATCACCAGCTTCCACCTTGTGACTCATCAACAGAGACCCGTCTTCACTTAGGACTTTCACAGTTCCTGCTTGATCCATTTCAAAAGTTTTATCATGAGATCCATATTCTTCGGCTTTTTTGGCCATCAAGCCGACATTTGAAACATTGCCCATGGTCTTCACATCAAAAGCACCATTTTTCTGACAAAATTCAATCGTGGCTTGATACACACCTGAATAAGATCTATCTGGGATGAGAGCTTTCGTATCATGAAGAGCGCCGTCTGCTCCCCACATTTTGCCAGAAGACTTAATTGCAGCAGGCATTGAAGCATCAATAATAACGTCACTTGGAACATGAAGATTGGTGATTCCTTTATCCGAATCTACCATGGCAAGCTTGGGTCTGTTTTTGTAACAGTTATCAATTGCTTCCATAATTTCATCTGCTTTAGCGGATGTCTTAATCTTTGAAAGCATTGTTCCTAAACCGTAATTTGGATTAACTCCGATGGCCTTAAATTCTTCAGCAAACGCCTCAAAGACTGGGGCAAAATAACTTCTTATAGCATGACCAAAGATTATAGGGTCACTCACTTTCATCATTGTGGCTTTCATATGCAATGACAAAAGAACATCTTCTTTTTTAGCCAATTCAATTTCTCGATCAAAATATGTGCTTAAGGCTTTAAGACTCATCACAGATGAATCTATAACCTCGCCCTCTAATAGCCCTAGGTTTTCTTTCAGTTTTGTCTGCTGGCCATCTGTACTTTCAAAAACGATGGATACACTTGAAGCTTTTTCCATTGTATGAGACTGCTCACTTCCATAAAAATCACCCTCAGTCATACTTGATACATGAGACTTAGAGTCTTTGCTCCATTCTCCCATTCGATGGGGATTTGCTTGAGCAAATTCTTTTACCGGCTTGGCCACTCTTCTATCCGAGTTTCCTTCTCTAAGGACTGGGTTTACCGCTGAACCTAAAACCTTAGCATAGCGATTTTTAATTTCTTCTTCTGCTGCATTGGTAGGACTTGCTGGATAATCAGGAATATCAAAACCCTGGGATTGAAGTTCTGAGATAGCTTCAGTCAATTGAGGCACTGATGCTGAAATATTGGGAAGTTTTATAATATTAGCATCAGGAGTTAAGGTCATTTCCCCTAATTTACTTAGGGCATCTTGAATTCTTTGATCATCCTTAAGTTTCTCTGGAAAATTCGCTAAGATTCTCGCTGCGAGAGAGATATCTTCTAATTCAACGGTAATACCAGCATGACTGGAGAAAGCCTTAATAATAGGCAGGAAAGAGTAAGTTGCTAGTGCGGGAGCCTCATCTGTTTTCGTGTAAGTAATTTTACTCATAGTGTCAGTCCTTTGATATAATTTGCCAAAGGATACCAGATTAAGAAGCTGTCTGGAAAGGTTATAAAGTTGATTCCTCTAAGCGCATTAAGTACAATCTTTATATCAGGAGTCCATTATGAGAGTACTATTAGTCTGCATCCTTTCCCTTTCTAACCTGGTTTTTGCCCAAAGCTCGGTCTCTTGGAAAACTTCAAAAACGATGTTTCTCTTTAGCGATCAAACTCCTATAGGAATCAATAATTCAGTGAGAGTTGAAACTGGCTATGGTGAAGCTCGATTTATTAAACTTATTATACCAATCGCAAGCTTTTCGAGTGGTGAAGCCGAGCGAGATCAAGAGGTTCAAAAAATTCTAAAAGCAGATATTCAGCCAAATATAATTTTTCAAACTGAATTAATGAAACAAGCAGAATATGAACGTCTCCTTTCAGGTGATGTGAGAGAAATCACGGGAAATTTAAATATCGCTAATGAATCCCACCCGGTAACAGTTAAGCTGGCCTTAACTAATAATTTTCTCGTAGGAACTGTCGATTCTAAATTTACAACTTTTGGTATCACGCCCCCAAAAGTTGCAGGAGGATTAGTCGCCAAAGTTCACGACAAACTCGAGCTTGTAGGAAGAATTGACCTCGAAGATTTAAAGAAATAAACACCAGTCTATTGGTTTTTTATTTTGATGAATGAGATATTCATTTGTCTTTGAAAAGTGTTTGCAACCAAAAAATCCTCTATAAGAAGACAACGGAGAAGGATGAGGTGCTTCTAAGACTAAGTGTCTCTGGCGATCAATAGACTTTCCTTTTTTTTGGGCAGGTGCCCCCCATAAAAGAAAAACTAAACCTTCACACTGTTCATTTAGATTTGCCACAACTGAATCAGTAAAATTCTCCCACCCCTTTTTTTGATGGGATCCAGCCTCAGACTTTCGTACCGTTAACACTGTATTTAAAAGCAAAACCCCTTGCTGGGCCCAGCCTTTCAAATTTCCACTGGTTGGGCCCTCACAGCCCAGATCTGTTTCAAGCTCCTTAAAGATATTCTTCAAACTGGGGGGAAGCTTAACTCCCATGGGTACTGAAAAACTTAATCCATGTGCCTGACCTTCGCCATGGTAGGGGTCTTGTCCAATAATGACGACTTTTACCTCTTTAAAAGGCGTTAATTCAAAGGCTGAGAATCTTTGATCATGAGGAGGAAAGACAGTGTATTGTTTTTCTTCTAAGCTAAGAAATTCTTCTAAAGATTTAAAGTATTCTTTTTCCTGCTCTTTTTTAAAGAGATCTTTCCACAGCATAAGGACCCTAGCTTTTAGGTAGAGGGATTATCTCTGTCTCGTTGATCACCTCTGGAAAGTGGCCTTCGCTCCAATCTCTCTTAGCCTGCTCGATTCTCTCCTTATCGCTGGAGACAAAATTCCACCAGATATTTCTTTTTTCTGGAAAGACCTCTCCTCCAAAAATCATAAACTCGCTCTCCTCTATTGTTTCAAACATAAGATCCTTACTGATTTTATAAATAACCATCATTCCAGGTTCGATGACTTCTTCTCCGATTTTAATTTTTCCTTTAGTTAAATAGAGTCCAGCTTCACAACCAGGTTTTACCTTAAACTCAAAATTCTTTTCCCTTTTCAATGAGCCTTTTAAATAAAATAAATCTGAGTATACCGGCACAGGAGAAATATGATCCATCACTTTACCAGCAATTAAAAGCAGCTCAGCTTCGTTATGTTCAAATCGAGGAAGCTCATTTGCTTTGTGATGGACAAAGCTTGGTTCAACCTCCTCACTGTCTTTAGGTAAAGCAATCCAAAGCTGAATTCCCTCTAAAGTCATAGGCTCTGAAGGCTTAGAGCGCTCGCTATGAACGATTCCTTTACCTGCTGTCATCCAATTGACTTCGCCAGGCCTTATCGCTTGCTCGTTACCAAGACTATCACGATGCATAATTTCACCGGAAAATAAAAAAGTTAACGTAGCCAACCCAATATGAGGATGAGCTCTGACTTTCATTTCTTTTGTTTCAGATAATTCAACGGGTCCCATATGATCCCAAAAAATAAATGGGCCCACCATTCTTTTTTCAGCTCTCGGAAGTGAGCGTCTTACGATAAAATTATCTCCAATATCACTTGCCTTAGGATTAATAATTAACTCTACATTCATATATGCTCACTTTTGATAATAACTTCGGACTGTAATGTTTTGTTTACTGGACATTTCTCAGCAATTTCATAAATTCGTTTTTTCTGTTCAAGAGTAAAGTCTCCTTCTATCGTAATTTTTTTCGTTATAAGATCTAGAAGTTTTCTCTCATCTCCACAGGAGTCGCAATCTTCAAAATAGTCTTTTTGATGGGAGAGTTCCACTGCCACTTTACTAATATCCAAGTTTTTTCTGGCGCAATACATTTTAATCGTCATCGCTGTGCAAGCGCCAAGGGCACTGAGAAGTAATTCATAGGGGTTCATACCAAGATCATCCCCCTTCAAATCCCTAGGTTCATCAGCAACTATATGATGTTCAGACGAATAGATATCAGTTGTATATTTATGGCCGGCACGATTTCTTACTAAAACTTTTTCTGAAACCTTTGGTCTGCTTTCTTGAAAATCATCGATATAGCGAGAGACCCAAGTTCTAATGAGCTCAGCAATATAGCGAGCATCAGCTGGGTCACTGACAAGATGATCTGCTTTATCTAAGGAAACATAACTTTTAGGGTGTTTTAAGGCGTTGTATATCTTTCCCGCATGCTCGATAGAAACTGTTTCATCTAGGGGTGAATGCAAAATCAAAAAAGCCTTACGAGTTTTCGAAAGTCCTTCAAGAATATCCTGTTCTTTAATATCATCCACAAATTGTTTTTTTATGGTGAATTCTCTTCCGGCTAATTTAACCTTTGCTCTTCCCTTTCTATCAATTTCATCTTTAGCCTCTTGAAATAGCTCAGTCACATGCTCAGTATCAGAGGGAGCCCCAATAGTCACAATCGCCTTAAGATGATCCAACTGCGGAGCAAGTTTTAAACAAGCAGCTCCCCCCAGTGAGTGACCAATCAAAATTTGGGGAGCTTCAAATTCTTGCTCCATTGCCGCATAGGCTGACTTTAAGTCATCTATATTTGAAGAAAAATTGGTGTTAGAGAAGTCGCCTTCTGAATTTCCAAGACCTGTAAAGTCAAAACGTAAAACCGCGATTCCCATTTCCCCTAATGTTTTAGATATTCTTGTGGCGGCAAGAATATTTTTAGAACAAGTAAAACAGTGGGCAAAAATAGCGAAAGCTTTCGGGTGCGAAGGAAGTTCTAATCTACCTGATAATTTTTCACCTTCACTATTTGTAAAATCAAATTTTTTAGACGAATAACTCATATTATTTTTCTACTTGAAATACTTGCAATTTGATAGGAGAAAAATCGCCAGTAGCAGGCGCCAAACCCTGAGTAAAAAACTTCACTAAGCGACTATTAATTCTCTTCTCCCCTTTTGAATGCAACATAGGATGAAATACACGCGTCAAAACGAAATAAGTTGAAAGAAAATTCTCCTCTAGGGGAGCTTCTATTTGTTTAAAGCCCAGTTTTAGCATTTTATGCCAGACACCTAATTTTAAATAGAAATTATGCTGGGAAGGGTAAATTCGCTCCTGAGAGTTTTCTTGAATAAGAATGTTTAGCTCATCCATACTTGCTTGAAAAGATTCGATTAAAATATACCAGCCAGTTTTATTTAAAGCACCAAAGATATTTTTAAAAGCACTTAATTGCTGTTTCCGGCTATGAAGATTCACAATCACTCTTTCAGTTATGATTATATCGAAATCACCTTCCTTAAAGGGAAGTCTAATATCATGCTCAAATAATTTACAGTTAGCTAAGTTTCTACTTTTTGCTAGCTTCAAGAGTTCTCTATTGTATTCAAAACCCACGAGAGGCATTTCGGGAAAAGCTTCCCTCAAGCAAGATAAGGTATAACCATTTCCACAACCGGCGTCTAAAACTTTAGGGAAGTAACCATTTTTGGCCACAAATTCAAAAATATTAGCGACAATAAAATCTACTTCAACTTCTCTAATAAAGGGATCTCGAAGAGTCGAATCTGACCTCAGCCCATAATTTTTAGCAATTTTATTATAATGATTCTGAACGTAGAGATCTTTGCTCATCTAGCTGCTCACTTACTTCATCCCAAAATTGAATTCTCTGGTTAAGACAAAGCTCTGCTGCCTTAAGTGATTGCTCTAATTTTTCCGGGCTTTCACCAACGACAGCTTTTAAAAGCTTGTCTGCCAACGGTCCGTGTTCGTCGCCATCAAGTTCAATATGTCTTTCCAAATAATAAAAAAACATCGGGCACTCAGATTTTTTAAGCCCACATTTATCTGCCAGACTTAAAAACATAAGGGGGATAACTTTCTCTCGCCCATGACAAAAAGCCGCGACGATTTGATGAATCTCCCAATTGAAGACCTGCTGATAAGTCTGGGTGGTGAAATTTCGAGCGGGGTATTGTGGGCAATAGTTTTTAAGGCCCTCTAATAATTCACCTCGCTCTAAGCACTTTGTAAAGTCTCTTATAGGCTTAGTATCGGCTCCTACTTCTTCCATCGCGATTAAATACATCTCAAAATGGCTAAGGTACTCACCGCTTGGCAACTCATCAGATTCTTCAGCTAAAACAACTTCATTGATAAATCTTGCCAATTGAGGATGTTTAGGAGCTGTCCAAATTCCTTCAGTGGGGGCAAAATAGCTCTGAATTTTTTTCGTAAGACTCATAAAATCGAGTACTGCATAAACATGATTTTCCATAAAAAGCCGAAGCTCTTTAAGAGAGCAAATTTGCTCATACAATCTGTGATTTTTCAGGGCGTCTTTTTTGTCTTGAAGTGAAAAGGTTTTCATAGAAAAAATATACTACTATTTTCTGGACGCCTTTAATAGAAATCTTTTTGGCGCTGCAAGACCTTCTATTGTCAAAGAGGAGTCTTTCGGATTAAGAAAATTTTTATAACTGACTTCACCTGACCAGTTTGTGGCACGCTGCTCACGATCTTCTTCCCAATCCTTCGATATAACTTCAATATCATTAAATTTTGATCGTTCGAGCCAGACAATCAATTGATTTAATGTCGGAAGAAACCAAACATTGCGCATACCTGCATAACGATCTTTTGGTGTGATAGACTTTACTTCTTCTCCAGGGATCCCTATCGTCTCCAGCACTAACTCTCCCCCAGGCTTTAAGGCCCTTCTCATATCTTTGAGTTGATCAAGTGGGGAACGGTGATGATAAAGAATGCCCATGGAAAAAATAGTATCAAAAACCGACTCAAAGGCCTCAAGGTGTTCTACTCCCCAGGTCTCTAATTGTAGGTTATCGCTTGGATGAAATTTTTTAAGTGCCTCAAATTGAGCTTTATATATAAGCGTTGGCTCAAGACCCAATACTAGTTTTGGACTATGTTCAAGCATTCGAAACATGAAGTAACCATTATTGGCACCAATATCAAGTATGACTCGATCTTTAAGCGGGCTAATATGAGAACTTAGTCGACTCCACTTAAAATCACTTCTCCACTCAGACTCGATCTCAATATCGTTTATCTTGAAAGGCCCTTTTCGCCAGGACTTTAATTCAAGTAGTAAATCTTGCAAATTTTCTGGGCTTTCAGCTTTAAAACAAACTACACCTTGATCTATTG
Organism: Halobacteriovoraceae bacterium; assembly: GCA_002707495.1. Taxonomy (GTDB): domain Bacteria; phylum Bdellovibrionota; class Bacteriovoracia; order Bacteriovoracales; family Bacteriovoracaceae. The sequence continues at coordinate 18,644 of PAMZ01000013.1, forward strand.
AAAAACTTTTTGCATGAGAGACAGAAATTTGTTCGAGTATTTTTTTAAACCTTGGCCCGTGACCTTTTTTCCATTGGTCAGATTGAGCTTGATTTATTTTTTGAAGATAAGAAAAATCTATTTTACCACTTAAGTCACTAAGATAATCCATCTTTAATTCCCATAAAACAGGCAAAATTATACCAACGAAAAATCATGGCAGACTTAGAAAAACCAGCTTCTTTCAAAAGGCTTAATTGCTCTTCAGCTGTATAAGGTACTAGAACCTTCTCTAGAGCTTCACGTTTCTGGGCGATTTCCAATTCTGAATAGCCTTGTCTTCTTTTAAAGTCGTAGTAAAGCTTGGTCAGAAGATCATGAATCTCTTTGTCTTCTGAATCAATCTTTTCGGTATATATGAATGTTCCCCCAGGTCTAAGGGACTTATAAATCTTACTAAGCATCTGCTCACGATCCTCTTTTGCTATGAATTGAAGTGTGTAATTCATAATCACGATGCCAGCATTCTCAAATTCGGCATTCTGGATATCTTGAGTCTTAAGTGTGAGCGGATGCCATAAATCAGAGCATTTTTCCTTAGCCTTTTCAGTCATCGCTCTCGAGTTATCAACTCCAATAAACTGTGCCTTTTTATCCCATAGGTGCTGGCTCATCAGTTTAATTGTTGTTCCGGTAGAGCAACCTAAATCAACTATCGTATCCCCTGAAACAAATCTATAGTTTAATAAATCTTTTATGATTCGATGTATTTCATCATAAAAAGGAACACTCCTAGAGACCATATCGTCAAAGACATCTGCCACACCTTGATCGAATTCAAAGGGTTTAATCTTCTCCATAGGTTTAGCAAAAAACTGATCTTTTTGTTGGTCAATATTCATGCCGGCTTTTTAACAATTTGACCTATCAAAGGCAATAGCTCCTCAATAATCGAGTAAAAGCTTTTGACTTAACGCATTAAGTCTAAAAATTAAACTTCACAAATTGATCAAATTATAAAAAATTTCTATGAAGCAAAATGAGCTTTTACTTTTTCTACCACATAGGCAAGTTCTTGATCAGTCATATAAGCAAAGCATGGTAAATTTAAAACGGCTTGGGATACGTAATGAGCATTTCCATTATCAATTTTACCAGCGAGATAGCCATCAGCTCCCTCTTGCATACTCATGGCTCCAGGATAAATAACCCCTGTTCCAATACCTGCTTCTTTTAAACTCTCCTGAAGAGCTGCTCTCAAGGCAGGTTCAATCATGGCAACCGCGCAGTAGCCGTTTTCTTCCACATTATCAGCAGACTTTATTGGCTTTAAAGGAAGGCCTTGAAGGTTTTCATAATAATAATTTACAGCTTTTCTTCTACTTTCTAGTCTTGCATCAATATGCTTAAGGGAGTGGTTCAAAAAGAGAGCTTCATAAGCACCTATTCTTGAATTGAATCCTACTAAACCGTAGCTATAATGAGAGGTTCTTCCATGATTACCTAAGGATCTCACTCGACTCGCCCAAGTTTCATTACTAGTGAAGACAGCTCCTGCATCCCCAGAAGCACCTAAGACTTTAGCAGGATAAAAACTTGTGGTTGCAATAGCAGCTGTTCCAAGTACGGATTTCCCGTCAACTTTTGTATCAAAGCATTGAGCACCATCTTCAATGAGAACCACGTTTTTTGAAGCAGCGTATTCACGAATTTTTTGAGTGTCCGGACTGGCCCAACCATAGAGGTGTACCATAATAGCAGCATTAGGCTTAAACTCATCAACGGCTTGTTTAAAAGTCTCAAAATCCCAATGAAGTGTTTCACGATTCACGTCAACTGTTATCGGGTTTGCTCCCACATTTACTATCGCTTCAAAGGTGGCCCAAAAAGTCATATCAGGACATAGAACTTTATCATCTTTTTTTACATCAACAGCTCTCAGTGCTAGCTGGATCGCATCCGTTCCGTTGGCACAACCAATAGCGAACTTGGCTCCAGTTTTTTCCGCTAAAGTTTCTTCAAGCATTTGGACCTGGGGCCCACCCACAAATTGCGTATTATTAAAAAGCTCTTCGACTCCATTGAGAAAGTTTTCTTTGAAGCCGTTTTCAAATCTATTCAAAGTTATAAAAGGAACACCGTTCATATATCCTCGCTTGTAATATTTTTAACAATTGTAAACAAATCCAATCGCCGCGGCAAACTCCTAATGATTTAATTGAGCTTTTAACTCGGTGCCACCTTTTATTCCAAAATCCAAAGTTCGAATTGGAAATGGGATAGTAATATCATTCTGATCAAATGCTTGCTTAATAAGCTTTATTCCTTCATGCCTTGCTTGAAGGTATTCGACTCGACCTCGATAATTTATCCAGTATCGCACCGTGAAATTTATTGAGCTGTCTCCAAACTCGGTATAAAAGAATTCAATATCTCTACCTGGAACCAAATTATTTACTTGCTCCAAGGTTTTCTTTAATAACTCTTCCACCTTTGGAAGCTGATCACCATAAGAGATACCAACGGGAATATCGACTCTCCTCTTAGGAGTTCTGGTGTAATTTATTAATGGTTTAGTGAACATATCTTTGTTCGGTATAAAAACTTCCAAACCATCAAAAGTGGTAATTGTCGTAATTCGAAGCTCTATATCTGTGACTTCTCCGTGCGTGCCATCAATCTGAACGATGTCTCCAAGTTTATAGGGTTCGCTCAGTGCAATTAAAATACCGGAGATAAAGTTCGAAGCGATTTCTTGAAAAGCAAAACCAAGAGCAATCCCTAATACTCCAGCACCGGCGAGTAAAGAAGTGACAGCTTTATCCAGCCCAACCACTTCCAAAGCGAAAAACGCTCCAATTAATGTTGTCCCAATTGAAATAGAGTGGAGGGCAAGACTATTAACTGATTTATTATCCGATATCCTTGGTATGTACCGAGCGGCAGTTTTCTTCAAGGTTTTTGCAATCTTTCTAAAAACTAACAGAATACAAAGAGCGATTATAATATTCGGGATATGAACTACAACTGCCTCATACCAATTTGTTAGAGTGTCACCAATTAATTTAAGAGTTGTTTCAATATTTATATTATTCATCTGGATATGCTAATGATTTTAGAAAGCTTTGTTAAACTCTTTTATCTTAACCAACTTATTCAATCAGAATTATCCGAGAATAATCTAATCATCCAGTCTTTTAATTGAAACCTTTGGCTCCTCTAAATTGTCTGCCGCTGGTTCGAAGTCAATACTAATGGGTCTACAACAAACCTCACAATCTTCTACGTAATCTTGCATGGGGTAGTTCTGATCAAAAACCATAGAAATAGTCTGCCAGCAATAAGGACAAGTAAAAAAGAATTCGTCTTGCATGTTGCCTCACTAATGCGTAGTAGATGTTTAACCTAAATTTTTTGTCCCGTATAATAGACATGCTATAGATAAGTATGCAGCTCTATTACGAAATTTTCGCCTCTGATCGCTATGTAAGAGTGTCTCCACTGTACAATATTATCACTGTTTTTGACTCGGTATCTTACAGTAGAAATGACTACGATATTTTATCTGCACCTCAGCGAAATCACATAGGCCTTGTGCTTGAAAGTCAAGGTCACAAAAGGCTAACGGGTAATAGTTTTCAAAATATAAAATCGGGCCAATTTTTAAAATTTGTGACGACGAGAAACTTAGGAGTCTCCCCTCTTTACGCTCTAGAAGAAGTCTATAATCATGATGATATTTTTATCGTCACCCCAGGAACTTATTTTTTATTTCTCCTCATGAAACATGACAAATTTCAAGACAAAGAAATCTTAAGGGAGCTCATGCTTTTTATCAGTGTGCACCCTGTTAATCTCCAACAACTTCTCGACTTATCCCGACATGATTCCTTTTTTAGCTTTTTTAAATCTGAATTCTCCAGGCTAAAAGATCATCAAGAAAAAGCTATTGCCGAAAACCTCAAAGACAAGCGTTCTTTGGGGAGTATTTTTTAATATATTCTCCCTCCGGATCATATATACTCTGCTGTCTTTCGATATTAAACTTTCGGTCTCTTGGATCGACCCCAACACCCGCAAGATAGCCCCAATTACCTTGATTAGACTCTAAATCAGCATCAATGAGATGGTTTTCAAAGTACTTGGCTCCCCATAGCCAATTAACCTTATAGGTTTTTGCTAAAAAAGACGCTACATTCTGACGCCCCCTATTACTCATCCAGCCATTTTCATTTAACTCATTCATATTCGCATTAACGAAATCCTCCTCAGTTTTTGCCTCTTTCCACTGTTTAAATAATTGATCTTGATCAGGGTGAAATTCAAGCTCTCTTCTTGCGGTGCCTTTAAGATCAAAAATTAAATCTCCTTTTTGAAGGCTTAAAAATTTAAAATAATCCCTCCAAAGAAGTTCGAAAAATATCCAATAACTCGATTTATTGGCTCCGTATTCTTTCTCATAATTTTTAAGCTTATGATATATCGTGTTCGCACTAATACATCCCCAAGAAAGCCATGGTGAAAATTTAGTTGAATCATCAAAGTCAAGCATCCCGTTTCTTGTTTCAAAATAATGGGAAGCCAAATCTTTTTTAGAAAAATAATAATTCAAACGTGCTTGGCCAGCATCCTCACCACCTTTAAATTTAGTATTAACTTCACTTAACTCAGAAACTGAACAGAGACTAAGATTGACCCCACCTCTTTTTGGGAGTGAGTATTGAGACTTAAGTTCACAGGGAATTTTTTTAACCTTATCCATTTTATGCCTAAAAGGAGTAAATGTTTGGGGAAGATTTTTCAAAGAAAACGGGAGCTCTTCTATGCTAAAGAGAGTCGACTGCTCTACCTCGATTACTTCTCCAGTATAGCTATTTAAAAGTGGCAATTCTTTAGAATTGTAATTTTTAGTCATGATAACTCTATCGATTCCTTCAAGGGCTTTAAAATCGTTTTCATGAACTTGATAAAGCTCATGCCCCAATTTGTTTAAGTTGTTTTTCAAATTTTCTACGGACTCAAAATAAAATTGTTTTTTAGACTCTCCCCAGTCTTTTGTCTCTTTTATAGCGATAGCAAAGTTAATCAGCTCCTCTTCACATGCTCGCTCAAGAGCCTTATTGTCCTTAAGTCTTAAGTCTCTGTTGAATAGATACAATGTGCTCATATAGTCCTTCACTCCTCGTCTTTTGGATAGTTATGACAGTCCAAATTTCCAAACGACTTCCGATGTTGAATAGGGAAAAATTTATTTTTCCGACTGGCATGCTTTTGAATAATCCCACTGGCAAACTGAGTCACTTGGGGACTTTTCCTCCACGCATATATTTTTTCTTTTGCTTCATCGTAGGACTTTTTTGGATCAACAATGGGAAATGGATAGTCTCGTCCTAACTCGACTCCACTCATCGTCAAGAACATCACTGGTGCATCAAAGGGAGCATGGATACTTTGATCATCTAAACGGCTCAACTCTGGAACCCATCTTCTAATGAACTCTCCTTTAGGATCTTGATCCAGACTTTGCTTTATAGGACTGTACATTCTTATCGTATTAATTCCTGTCACTCCACTTTGCATTTGAAGTTGAGAAAAATGAATACCTGGCTCAAAGTCTAGAAAATAAGGTGCCAGGAAGTCTGACAAAGGCTTCCAATGAAGCCATAACTGATAACTTGCAAAACTTACTAATAAAGCTCGCATGCGAAAATTAATCCATCCTGTTTCTCGCAGGGATCTCATGCAAGCATCGATCATTGGGAAACCTGTTTGCCCTTGGCTCCATGCTTTGAAATACTCTGAATTAAAATCATTCTCTCGCATTCCATTAAAGCCTGGATTAACGTTTTCAAACTCGATTTCTGGTTCAGACTCAAGTTTTTGAATAAAATGACAATGCCACCAAATTCGACTTTCAAAAGCTTTGAGGCTTCGTTTCCAGTGGAAATCATCTAAAGATCCCGCTTTTCTTATGGCCTGATTAATCTCACTCAAGGAGAGACATCCAAAACTTATATAAGGACTAAGCCTGCTACAACTATCAGCAGCCGTGAGAGGACTGGAAAGGTCTCTATAATAAAACCTACCTCGTCTTTCTAAAAAAGAATTAAGTGTTTTTACAGCAGCTTTTCTCCCCCCAAATTGAATACTCTCATTTTTCCTCTCACCTAAAGCTTCAATATCAAAAAAAGACTTCTCAAGATCAATTTGCCTTTTTTGTTTTTTAGGTTCCGGATACAATTCTCTTGCAATAATTTCGTCTCGTCTTTTATTCCAAGTATCGCGATTTTTTAATTTTCGTACCACTGCAAACTGTTTGTATTCAATCCAAGGGATTTCTTGATCCTCTAAAAATGCCTTTACTTTGAGGTCTCTTTTAAAACTCCAATAAAGCCCTGTTTGTTGATGAGAATATACTTTTTTTATATTGTGGTTATGGATCACCTGAGCGAGAACATCTTTAGCCTCCCCTTGAAGCACAAGCAGGGGGATGTTTTTTTGCTTAAGATAGCTTTTTAAATCTAAGAGACATTCTCGAAGAAAAATCTTGTGAAATAGACCCGTATGAATATCATCCAACCATAGAGGCTCAATAATATAAAGAGCGATACAAGGTTCATGAGAAGCTTCCCATAATGGCCGATGGTCAAAAATTCTCAGATCATTTTTAAACCAAACTAAATTCAAGCTACAGCCTTTTTTTAACAACCTTTCGAAAACTTTTCATCACCCATAAGTGAACTAAGGCTTGCGTATATTTATAGATAAACCAAGGAAGTTTGGGCTTGAACTCGTGAATAGCAGCAATAGTGACTCTATTGTCGATGCTATCTCTAAATTCCAGTCTTCCTCTTCCCTCTCCATAAGCTAGAAGACAGTTTTGCAAGTAAAAAAGTTGTCTGTCAGGGCTTGATCTCTCTGGACTATATTCAAGACTCAACATAGGAGTTTTAAGACCTAGTAATTTAAAATCCACTCTATTTTCAATTTTTATTACTTTGATCAGCGGATTCAAGAAGTGAGGAAGCCATTCAAAGTAAAAATTTGCCACCGCTGTTGCATTACTAAGTTTAGGAGTCTCTAATCGTTGTATTGATCGCACTTCATTTTCGGGAAGAGAAATATTCTTACTAAATGCTTTAGCTTTTGAAACTTCCTGCGAGAGGGCATGATCTAGCATCTGTTCAAAATTTTTGAGTTCTATATGAGAAATTTTTTGAGCAGCTCTAGGTATCATCTGTGATTTCAAACTCTCAACGAGAGGATAAACAAGATTTTTGGGGGCTCCTGTAATTAACGTCACCCATAACTTAGATAGGCCTGGAGAGAAAAAAGGTACCGGAAACATAATCCGCATCAAGTTTAACTTTTTCGCTAATCGTTGCATCATCTCTTTATAACTTAGGGTATCAGCGCCCCCAATATCATAAACATGAGTTTCATTTTCAGTTCGATCTAAACTCCAAGCTATTATCTGACAAACATCTCGTAGGTCTATAGGACTCGATAAAGTTGCAGTCCAACTTGGGCAAAACATGATGGGTAACTTTCTCACCAAATTACGCATAATTTGAAATGAACTTCCTTCCCTACCGATGATTAAACCAGCACGTAGTGAAATGACTGGGACTCCACTGGAAGCGAGAGTCCTTTCTACTTCCAACCGACTCTCTAGGTGAGGACTTAGGCTTTCCCCTTCGGGAATAATTCCCCCCAGGTAAATTATTTTTTTTATACCAGTTTTAGCCGCTGCTCGCGCAAAATTATCGGCCAAGACTAGGTCATAATCTTGAAAATCACCTTGGACCAGTTTTGCAGATGGAAGCATAGAATGGACTAGATAGATGGCATAGTCCTGCCCTTCAAGAGCAAGCTCACAGTCGAGCATTGAAAACAGATCACCTTTGACCCATCGGCAATGAGAGTTAGAGCTTCTCCCTGAGCGACTAATGCCAGTTAATGCGTAATTATCACCTAGTGTCTCAAGCAGAGCTTTTCCAACAAACCCCGAAGCTCCAGCGATAACGACTTTAGTCTTTTGATTATTTGAGGAGCTTATCAATAGCTCCTGTTAAGTTTTGGCTCAAAGGCTCTGTGCTAGAAGGAAAACGATTGACTACTCTCCCTGTTTTATCAACAAGAAATTTTTCAAAATTCCACCCAACTTCTTTACCCTCGCCAATAAGAAATTTATATATTGGATGTTTATTATCACCTACAACTTTTATTTTTTCGGTGAGAGGAAAACTGACTCCATAATTGAGGCGACAAAACTCAGCCACTTTTTCATTTCCTTCAGGTGTTTGCCCTCCAAAGTCATTTGAAGGCAAACCTATTATAGTAATTTTTCCTGCATATTTTTTGGATAGTTTTTCCAGATCATCTAGCTGAGGAGTATAACCACATTTGGTCGCAATATTCACTAAAAGCGCTGGCTTTCCTTGCATCTGACTCAAAGGCAATTTCTCTCCTTTGGCCGACTTTATCTCCAGATCATAAAAAGAACCTCCAAAGGCATTAAAGCTAAAAGCTAATAAAAAGCTCATCAAAAAGCGCATATTTTCCCCTTTTTTAACCTTATATTGCCAACTTAAAGCACGAGCAGCAAGTAGACAAAAATTCTATTTAACCTTAAGAAAACCTTCGTGATTCCGAAAAGTTACACATGAAAGCGATACTAATCATTTTAACTTTACCTTTTATGACTCTAACTATGGCGCAAACTGAATGTAATCCGGCAGATCATTTGACGGCTAAAAACTTTAATGGAGTGAGTGTTCAAACCTATGTTTATAATGGTGAGTGCAATTTCTTTATCAGTCTGAGGACAGAAGCAGGTGAAGAGAAGTATTTTGTTTCAGATCAAGGCAAGCTGACTAGTTTCGTTTCTTCCGCGCGGACATTTCCTACTTCTACCAATAGTCGCTCAACAGGTTCTCGTCAGTATTATTTAAGACCAATTGTTAGACCAAATATCAGCTTTGAAAATGATGCTAGCAACAATACGCTCACAGTTAATCTGGCCAATGGAGAACGTCTTATCGTTGATACGGCTTCACATAAAATACAAGAAATTACAGGTGCCAATTGGAGAGCTAATCCACATGGTTTTAGACAATTCAGAAGAAATGGAGAAATCATTGGGGAATATGTTCACGATGAAGCAGGCTGTATTAATTGCTCAGCCGTCGACTCTAGACTAAGAGGAGCTGAAGAAACTTATGCTCCTGGGGGGATTCTCATTGATAGTCTTGAAAACGGGGTCCTTTCTTCAAGTCGATTTAGAAGAGGAGAAGACCCAAGAGGGCTTCTGAATGAGTATACCGTCTTTAAAGATCGTCAAGGACGAGAATGCTCTATAAGAAACCGCTATTTATATGATTATGAATATGCTGGAAGCCAGGTCGATGGTATGGTTTTTAAATTTGATAATGAAATAGATCGCGTCCCCACTCGAAACGGTGCTCTCAATGAGACCTTAGCTGAGTTCTTGTCAAGAGTGTGTGCAAATGAGGGAATACCTAATTTTGATGTTAGCCACTTAAGACCAGATGGGTGTCCTCATTGCGGTACCTCGGCAGATCATCAACCTTCAGAAGAATTCACTGATGTTTTTTCAGACCTTCTAGATTCTTTGTAGGCTTTTGACTTTTAAAAACGAAAAACCACAAGAACAGAATCGAAGTTATAAGACCAAGACCAATTGAGAGGTAGGGTTGGATAAAAATTTCAATTTCCTGGTACGAACCTTTTGGCGTTGGCGTTATAAGTTGGCTCATAAAGTAGGTATATCGATAACCAAGACTTGAAATAATTAAGGGCATCAGACATAGAAATACTCTAAAAATTACCTGGATATAGGGTGAACTTTCATTCAACTCTCTTATTTTAATAAGCCTTGACGTCCAAATACCGATCCCTCCAAATAAGACTAAATATGTCAGACCTGAGCTCAGAAGCCATTTGAAAGAAGCGAGAATATAATAAGCAATTTCTTTACCCATAAAGTGTCGAAAAAATAGGCAGTTAGGCATTTTCTTTCAAAGCCATTGCCTGAAGCCCACCTTAGCCTTTATTATAGTGATATGAGATCCATTGTCGCAACAATTTGCATATTTACCACATTGTCAGCCCTGGCCATGCGACCAGAGGCGAGAAGACGATTGGAAAGAATGAGAGAAAATGCGCGAGCGAGAAGTTTTTGGCCAAAGATTTTAGAAAATGACGCTGGTGAAGAAATTGCCACCACAGCTCAATGGGAAGCTCGAAGAAATGAAATAAAAAATCATCTCCAAGATAAAATTTTTGGTTATTTTCCAAAAGATCTTGCGGTAGAGTTTAAATCTGTTTTAGAAACAAATCTTAGCTCAATTGAGGCAACCTATCGCCATGTAGAAATCAGTTTTCCCTCTCTCAATACTGATCGCAAGATACATCTAGGATTATTCTATCCCAAGAATATTGGAGACAGAAAGCTCCCCGTTTTTCTTAGTGTAAATAAATGTGGAAATCACACAATCGTCAAAGATGAAATCATTCCACAAAATAAAGGGCTTCCTCATCATGCAGTCTATTGTGAAGGAAAAACTCGAGGAAGTCTTCAGGACTCCTACCCTGTAGATCAAATTTTAGAAGCAGGTTATATTTTTGCAACCTTCGACAAATCCGACATGGATGCCGATAATGCAAGCCTCTTAGATGATGGAATAAAGTCCTTAATCCAAACCCATTCAGACCCCAATCGCTCATGGGGAACTATCGCTGCTTGGGCGTTTGGCCTGACTAAAGCCGTAGATTGGCTTCATCAAGACAGTCATGTTGATACGAATAAAATTGCAGTCACGGGACATTCCAGAAGAGGAAAAGCTGCTCTTCTAGCTGCTGCTATGGATGAGAGAATCGATATGGCGATACCCCATCAAAGTGGACTAGGAGGAACTGCTAGATATAGAAGGGCCTATCTCAGAGAGAGTGCAAAAATGATGACCCATGGTCATTTTGTCTATCAATGGATGAACGAGCCACATAGTCTACAACATTTCTTTTCAAAAGAGTTTGCAAACTGGTCTGAAAGAATTGGAAGACTCCCTATTGACGCTCATCATGTTATCGGCCTCATAGCCCCAAGACCCTTTATGGATGTACAGGGCACCCACGACTTTTGGGCTGGTCCCAGATCTTCAAGAAGAATGGTGGAATTAGCAAGTAAGGTTTATCGTCTTTATGGTGTTGAAGTAGGCAGTGATTTACAAATTAACGATGGAGATATTACATCAGAAAATTCAGGTCAAATAATCCAATTCACTTCTAGAACTGGGCACGTCGCCAATCGATTCTATTGGTCAAAATTCATTCAGTTTGCAGATAGCCATTTCAAGACTACAAACGCCCCATCTTCCCCGCTTGAAAGTCCTCAATCGCCTCAATAATTTCCTGTTTCGTATTCATAACAAAAGGTCCATGGGCGTAGATAGGCTCATCGATAGGCTCTCCATTTAGGACTAAAAGCCTGGAGTTTGCTTCTACCTCAAGAGGAATTTCTTCACCTTCTCTTTCAAAAATTAGAAGAGATTTCTCTCCAAAAGATTTTCCTTCATAGTTAACTGTGCCTTCCATGACTAAAATGAGAGTATTGCTACCTTCTTCAAATTTTAACGGAACATTGCAAACATCAGAAGTATTCACGTTGTACATATTAATCGGAGTAAAGGTTTCACAGGGGCCTTTCTCATCTTTAAATTCACCGGCGTAGACTTTTACCTCTCCACCATCAAGGGGCACTCTTGGAAATTCTTTGTCTTTTCTTCCTTGGTATTTAGGTTTTGTCATTTTGTCTTTTGCAGGTAAATTAACCCAAAGCTGAACCATTTCAAAGTCTCCGCCTATTTTAGCAAAGTCCCTTGAGTGAAATTCATCATGAACAACACCAGCAGCAGCTGTCATCCATTGCAAATCACCGGTACCTATAACTCCACCTCCTCCAGAGGAGTCCCTATGTTCAATCTCCCCCTTAAAAGCAAATGTAACAGTCTCGAAACCCCGGTGGGGATGCTCTCCTACCCCACGTTTTGCACTGGTTTGTGGAAAGTTTTTTGGTGGGGCGTAATCCATCAAGATGAAGGGAGTTGTATGTTTATACATATCTCCCACTGGATGAAAAAGTGTATGAACAAAAAAGCCATCTCCCACCCAATGTTGTTCTTGAGGTGTTTGGACAAATTTAAGTTTCTTCTGAGACATATTTCCCTCTCTATTAAAGCTTAACCATGAAGCCAGCCCCGTGATCGCTAGGCCAGAAAGACCAATAATAGCCTTTACTAATTGACGTCGATCAAAAAATTTCACCCGGACCTCTTGGGATGACTCTATATGGATTTATTGAATCGTGACTATAATAATAATGCCTTTTGATTTGATCAAAATGAGTCGTAGACTTTACTGCCTCTAGTTCATAAAGATTTTTCGTGTATTTTAAGAGATTCTTATAGTCTTTTATCCTTTTAATATTGCACTTGAAGTGAGTCGCATAAACGATATCAAACCTAAGTAGTGTAGGAATGAGTCTGATATCAGCTTCAGTCAATTGATTACCCACTAAATAATCTTTTCCCTCAAGATGTTTTTCAATTTTATCGAGTGTTCCAAATAACTTTTCTACCGCTTCATCATAAGCCTTTTGACTTTTAGCAAATCCGGTTCGATAAACTCCGTTATTCACATTCGGATATATAATATCATTCCATTCATCAATCTCAGATCTTAAGTTTTCTGGATAATAATCTTTAGTATTACCTGTGAGCTCATTAAAATTTGAATTGAAAAAGCGAATAATCTCTGAAGACTCATTATTTACAATCGTCTCTTCTTTTTTATCCCAAACTACTGGAACCGTAACAGAAGTAGAAACTTTAGGATCTGCTTTTTGATAAATTTTATACAGATGGCTCAAACCATAAAGTTCATCGCCAGTGGAGCCCTCAAAGTCTGAGCTAAATGTCCATCCATAATCAAGCATATCTGGGTGAACAACATTCACAGAAAAAAACTCTTCTAGATTTTTGAGTTTTCTAAAAATGAGAGTTCGATGTGCCCAAGGACAAGCGTAACTCACATAGAGATGATAGCGCCCTTTTTCTGGCTTGAAGCGAGGATGCTCTACAGAAATTTCCTCTAGAAAACTTCGCGGAATACGTTCGTACTCACCCTCCTTACCTGAGGTAATAACATCTTGAATGACCCATTTTCCATCAACTAACTTTCCCATATTGTTGATTTTAGCAAAAAGCAGAGCAATAATAGAGTTTGTGAAAGAAAAGTTATACGAAATAATTTTTGAGGCTGATACTACCGCGGGCAAGGCCTTTGACATTGCTTTGATAGTAAGCGTTATTCTAAGTGTTCTTGCCGTTATGATGGAGAGTGTCGAAGCCTTAAGTGAAGCCTATCCTCAATTATTTAATTTTTTAGAATGGCTATTCACGATTCTCTTTTCTATAGAACTGATTTTAAGAATATATTGCGCAAGAGATTGGAAAAATTATCTCCTCAGTTTCTATGGTCTAGTAGATCTTGTCTCTATTCTTCCATCCTATATGACGTTTCTCTTTCCAGGTCTGTCTAGTTTTGGAGTCATTAGGGCCTTTAGGATATTGAGAATATTTAGAATTTTAAAACTTAATAGATACCTCATCGCAAGTAATCAGCTAGCCGGAGCGCTCAAGTCAAGCCGAGAAAAAATCACAGTTTTTTTAGGAACAGTGATTTTTATGGTCTTTTCTATGGGGGCCGTTATGTATTTAATTGAAGGAAAAGAAAATGGATTTACCAGTATTCCCAAAAGTGTCTACTGGGCGATTGTCACTATGACAACGGTAGGCTTTGGAGACATTGTACCTAAAACTGCACTTGGACAATTTATATCTAGCATTTTAATGATTGTCGGTTATGGCGTTATTGCTGTACCAACAGGGCTGGTCACCGCGGAAATGGTTGCTCAAAAAAGCCTTGATATAACAAAAAAATGTGAGCCATGTAATATCAATGCTCATGACCCTGAAGCGAATTATTGTTATAAATGTGGAAAAAAATTAAACTAGAATACCTCTAGAACTTCGTAAATTCGACTTCCAGAGGGTGTTTCTAATTCAAAGCTCTCTCCTGCTTCTAGATTCACTGCTCCAGCACCTATAGGAGAAAAAACTGAAATCACCAAAACGGGGCTCCCATCAATATTTAGCATACTGCCGCCTGCTGTACTCGACAAGAAGTAGAGTCTTTCTATTTCATTGTGGAGAAGTTTTACCAAAGCCCCAACAGCTGCTGCCTCTCCTGATTCAAAATCCCTGACAGGAAGCTCTTCTATCATTTGAACTTCAAGCTTCAACTCTTCAACTCGTTTAGCTTGCGCTCCAGCCAAATAACCTGCCTCTATAGCGCGAGTATCGTATTTTCCTTCCTGTTTAAGATCATCTGAACCTTTATAATCAGAAGCGGATTCATTAGCCTCTAAAGCAGCAGATAAATCTGCTTTCGCTTTTTCTAGTAAATGCTCTTTTATCTTAGTTTTAAGCATTTCGTTTAATAATATGGTATCCGAATTGAGTTTGAACTGGTGCGCTCACTTCGCCTACACCTAAGTTAAAAGCCGCTTCTTCAAAGGGCTTCACCATCATTCCTCTACCAAACTCTCCAAGATCTCCACCTTGAGCCGCTGAGCCACATTTAGAAAAATCCTTAGCAAGCTCTGAAAACTCGACTCCATTATTTAATTTTTGAATCAAGTCTTTAGCCTCGAATTCTTGATCAACGAGAATATGCTGGGCACTAACTTTATCTGACATAATAACTCCTGTTTTACTCTTAGCGTTTTTAATTTTCCATAGTCTACCAGTAGCGAATGTATTAGCCTATGGGAAAGGAGATTTTTTATGCGAAGTTTTATGGCCATTATATGTCTACTATCCACCATCATCTGTCAGGGAGCTGATATAAGCGAACTTCAGGCCAAGTACTGTCCTGATTCAGTAGAACAAAATGGAGCCAGACTGAGAACCTTTCCTCTCCTATATGACTCGGCTCCTGAAGGTGAATATTTCGTCCAAAATAAATTGAGAGAAGGCAGAAGAGTTAATATTCTTTTTGGACCACAATTTGAAACTGAAATAAAAAATACAAGAGCGGTGGTAGACTTCAAAGTTTTAGAAGACTCGATTTATATTCTCACCAGAGATACTCTTATTGAATTAGATAAGGATGGCTACCCTATCGCTCGATATAATATTCCACAAGCTTATCAATCTAAAGTTAAAGGCTTAGCCTTTCATGCTGACCAGCAAGCACTTTTTATCGCTCAAGGAAGATTGGGTTTAAGAAAATTTGATCTCCTATCTAGAAGCTTTACTTCAACCTACCCCATCAATACCACCAATGATAATGGCCATTACTCTTCTGCGATTTCAGTCGTGACTTTTGGCAATGATCTTTATGTCCTTATGACTGGTGCCAGCCAAAAAGGATTCAACGGAGTGGTTATTTTTGATCCTCAATCAGCGACGATAAAAAATAAGGCTGCATATGATAGAGTTCGTTCAGGCGTTGTAGGAGTTGACGCAAGAATTTATACCTATGATAATCAAGTCGTTATTAATAATAGTGGTTGGATCCATCGAGTGAGTATGCAAGACGCTCAATCGCGATCGACCATCAGACCACGTTGGCAGGCAATTGCTTTTGTTCAAGGTAATTACCAGCAATATATTATGTTAAGCGGAGATCTCATTTTTTCTCAAGATAAGGTCTTAGGCTGTGGTAGGGTTCGAAGTTTAGAAGATAAATACTTCGGAAAAGCTTTTGAGACAGAGGTGAAATAATGGGAAGAAAATCGGCTAAAATAGCAGCTAAAAAAGGTGCTGCAGACAAAGCAAAGAGTCAGATCTATACCAAAGCATTACATGATGTTGCGCTAGCTGCAAAAAGTGGAGGCGGAGATCCGGATACAAACTTTCTCCTTCGAATTGCCCTTGATCGATGTAAAAAATTTAACGTTCCTAAAGACAATGTTGACCGCGCCATTAAAAGAGGTCTTGGTGGAGATGGTGAAGGCTATCAAGACGTTACCTACGAAGGATATGGAGCTGGAGGTGTCGCTGTATTCGTTGAGACTTCAACTAATAATATTACGCGTACGGTAGCCAATGTCAGATCCTATTTCAATAAATGTGGAGGCTCGCTTGGTAAAGATGGATCACTCCAATTCATTTTTGATAGAAAAGCGGTTTTTACAGTTCCCACCGAGGGAATCGATGAGGATGAGTTCACCCTGGAATTAATTGATGCAGGTGCAGAAGATATTGAAGCTATAGATGGTCTCTTTGAGGTGACAGGTCCCATGGAATCTTTTGGTTCAATTCAAAATAAACTTGAAGAACTTCAAACCAAACCTGAAGAAGCTGGGCTGCAAAGAATTCCAACGACTTTTAAAGAAGTGAATGACGATGAAGTCATGGCCCAATTAGAAAAGCTTATTGATATGCTCGAATCAGATGAAGATGTGGTGACAGTTTATCATAATATTGAAGATACTGAGGAATAAAACAATTAGGAGGCTTCAAGTTCAGTAATGAATTCGTTAGCTTCTTTAAGCCCCATATGGGTCTCTTCTCTTAGAAGCTTGATCGCTTGGATTTTACCTTCATTTTTTAAAACAGTTCTTAAAATCAATTCAAGTTTAAGATCAACCCCCATAATGGCAGTTGGAGTTACAGCCTTTGTCTCTTGCTTAAAACTACTCTGAGAACGACTTTGATCTCTAGAGCTTAATAAAAAATTTCTTACCGCCAAAAAGATCAAAAGAACGGAGCCAACTATTATCCAAATATTTTCTTTAGTGACATTAGTCGATATCAAAAAAGCGGACTTGAGCATAAAAACGGCAACGATCCCTACTCCTATGAGAAATAATTTATTCATTTTTTAAAACCATCCATCAAAATAATATTAAAAGCTGCAAATAAGCTTGAACGATTCCACTTAAGTAAAGGTCCATAATTACTCCCCCTAAGAACGACAGGAGAGTTTTTCATTGGTAATTCTGCAAATCTTCTTCTCGACCAATTTCCTGAAATTTTTTCGCCACTTAATGATTTAAAACCTAAGCGATTATACTCGCTTTGAGATCGGTATCGATTGGAGGTTAAGTGTTTATCCTTAGTATTGATAGCAAGACTTCCAATACTTTTGCCTCGGCTCCATCCATTCTTTTTCAGATAATTTGCAATTGAAGCAAATATGTCCGCTTCAGTTCCCCAAATATCTTTTTTACCATCACCGTTAAAATCTTGAGCGTATAGAGGAATATTAGAAGGCATAAACTGACATTGACCAGTGGCCCCAGCCCAACTACCTTTTAAGTTTTCTCTTTTTACATGCCCTTGATGGATAAGTCTTAAAGCAGCAGTTAACTGAGTCTCAAAAAAATCTTTTCTACGACCATCATAACTTAAGGTGGCCAGAGAATGAATAATATCATAGTCACCTGTTATCTTTCCGTAGAAGGTCTCTGTTCCCCATAAAGCAACGATAACCTCTTTATCCACCTGATATTTTTTTTCAATTTGGTTTAATAGCTTGGCATGCTTTTGGAGAAGTAAACGCCCTTGCTCAATTCTAGTGGGCTCACTTCGAAGCCACCTTTGAATAAATTTTTGATAATCGGTATCTTTATCTAGAATGATTTGATTCCGATCTTTTTCAACAATGTCTTTATCAAATTTTAATTTTTTAAGCTCTTCAACCACAAATTTTTGAGGTAAACCTCTTTTACTAGCTTTTTTAGAATAAGAGATTTTCCAC
Source organism: Halobacteriovoraceae bacterium (assembly GCA_002707495.1). GTDB lineage: Bacteria > Bdellovibrionota > Bacteriovoracia > Bacteriovoracales > Bacteriovoracaceae. The sequence continues at coordinate 36,473 of PAMZ01000013.1, forward strand.
TTTTCAAAATCAGCAAAACAGAATTGAGGTAGCAACACGAGCAAAATAAGAAACTTAAACATGCAATTATATTATCTAAAAAGCTTAACGAATAAAAGTTAGTTTTCTTTCTTTTCTAATTCTTGAATGCGTTTGTACACTTCTTGTGCTTTAGCTGACAAATCTGCATATTCCGCCATCTTCCCGTTTCTTTGGGCCTGAAGACCTTTTTCCATTAATTTTTCATACTCTTTTTGAAGTTTTTTCTTTTCAGAATTTCCAAATAAACCAAACATAAACGCTCCTCAGAGTACAGATTATCAGAAGCCAATGAAAGCATCGACACATTTTTGAACCCATGCTAGATTTCTAACATATGTTTCACCCGTCAAGATACCTTATCCTTCCACCCCAGTTCTATGCGCAAAATAGTCCAATGAAATTAGAAAATACTAAGCTATTTGTTTTCAATGAAAGACTGGCGCAAGAGTTAAATTTGGATGAAAACATACCTTGGGACCGAGTCCTAGCGGGTCAGGATCTCCCCCATAAGTCTCTATCTTTGGTGTATGCTGGTCATCAATTCGGCCATTTTGTTCCTCAACTCGGAGACGGAAGAGCACACTTATTAGGCGAAATCGAAAACCCGCAAGGTGAGCTTTTTGATTTGCAGCTTAAAGGATCAGGAAGAACTCCCTATTCCAGACAAGGAGATGGTCAATCACCACTCGCTCCGGCGCTCAGAGAGTTTTTAATCAGTGAAGCCATGGCCTTTCTTGATATTCCCACCACCCGCTCACTAAGTGTTGTAAAAACTAATCAAAGGGTCTTGCGACAAACAGATCAAGAGGGAGCCATTGTTTCTCGCTTAGCAAAGGCCCATATTCGCGTAGGAAGCTTTGAATATTTTGCTGCCCGAGAAGATAAAGAGAGCCTTAAAATATTGACTGAGATGACGAGAAAAAGACTTTACCCCGAAGCCCAAGATTGGCTAGAAATGTATGAACTGATTGTGTCTAAACAAGCATCCCTTATCGCCCACTGGATGTCAGTTGGTTTTATACACGGAGTAATGAATACAGACAATATGAGCCTCGCCGGTGAAACCATAGACTTTGGCCCTTGTGCTTTTATGGATGAATATCGAGCCAATGAAGTCTTTAGCTCAATTGATAGATACGGTCGCTACTCCTATATGAATCAACCCAAAATAGCACATTGGAATTTAAGTGTTCTGGCAGGATGTTTGGCACCACTAGCATCTCCAGATCAGTTAAACCATCTACAAGATATTCTTGATTCTTGGGAACAAAAATTCAATCAGGCTTATCTAGATATTTACGCTCCCAAATTGGGAATAGAAGATGTTAAGAATTTGGATAAAAGTATGATCGATAATTGGCTCATATACTTAGAAGAGCATCGTCTCGACTTCACTCTCGCTCATAGAAACTTGGCAAAACTTTTAAAGCAGCAAGACCTGGATTATTTTCCAAAGACTGAGTCTTTTGAGCTTTGGCTTAAGAGATGGAGATCAAAACTCAATGAAGAATTTCGCCCTCAGCAAATTGTTGAATTGGAGATGAACACATCAAACCCCACCGTCATCCCTCGCAATCACCTCGTAGAAAAAGCTCTTCGTTTAGCTGAGGATGGGGACTTAAATTATTTTAATAATTTGTGGTCAGCCCTTAAAACGCCCTATCAAATAGATCAATCGGCGCAGGCAGAAGAGTTTAGCCGCCCTCCTTTGGAACATCAAAAAATTCAAGCAACGTTTTGCGGGACTTAATTGTTTTTTGGTTTAACTTTAAGTCCCATTAATTTAAATTGTTCTACGGACATATCCCACATTTGATCATTGGCTTTAGTAACCACCAATGTTTTTTGATTTTCACCGGTTACATGAATATCTTCATCTCTATTAACCAGCGTAGAGCTGACTCTATTTTTAATTTCAACAGTTCCCTCACAAACACAGAGATAAGTATCATCCTCACCATACATTGTTAGAAACTTTGTCCCTCTTACTCCCAGAACTGCATTTTTAGTCTTTATTTGAAGTTTCTTATTTTTTGCCTGTTTCATACTTGTAGACAATAATCCTTTAATGAGATTTAGCTCATGCCCCTTATTGCTTGATTTCTCAATTTTGATTGAGCCGTTTGTAATTATCGACTTAGTTTCCTCGCCAAAATCAATAATAGCGTAGCTATTTTTTCCTTTAGCTGTGACTGTATCTCCTAAACTTAATTCAACTTTGCCCTTCGCCTTAAGCGAATTTACGAGAACATTTCCAGAAATCTTGCTCAAAACTGCAGCTTGCAGGTTAAAAGTCGCAAAAATCAATACGATAAGAATCTTCATTCAAACTTCCTTTTTTGCTATAATAACCTAGTCATTAATAATCATACAAGGAAGAGCATGGGAATTTATTTGACTGGCGGTGGTGACCAAGAATACTTCAAAGAGATTGATCGCTATTTTATTTCTCAAATACCCAAACCTGGTAAAGTACTCGTGGTTCCCTTTGCTGCTGAGGATTCAGAATATCAAGATGTTAAAGAAAGGCTTGAGGATGTTTTTTTGGGAAACTATATCAAAGAAGTCGGATTACTTTCTAAGCCTCGAGCTCTAACTCAACAAGAGTTGGACACCTACCATGCTATTTATATCGAGGGAGGCAACACTTTCAAGTTAATTCAGGCCGTGAGAGAGAATAGTCTTTTCAATTCACTACTAGATTTCAGTAAACTTGATAAACCTATCTATGCTGATAGCGCCGGTGCTATTCTGCTGGGAGCAGATACAGAAACTGCTTTCCTAGGAGATGAACCTGACTCCGATGAGGAAAAGCTTCAATCCTATCGAGGCTTAGACATCATACCTCCTTGGAGTATACATGCTCATTATGAATCTCATGAAGATGATGCTCTCACCCAACTTGTTTATGATAAAGCCAATCCGATTATCGCTCTTCCCGAAGAAGGAGGTGTTTTAATTGAAGGTGATTCGATTTTTTCTATGGGACAATCCCCTGTAAGCTTATTCACCTTTTCCGGAAAAGAACTCATTAAACCAGGCGAAAAATTTTCTCTTATTTAAATCAATCAACTCGCGTAAAATCGTTGTGATTTTCGTCAGGGATTAGTTCTTCTAGATTTATTTTTACATCCCAATTCTCGAAACTTTTTAGATGAGATTTAAAAATTAGATAATAAACAGCTGCACTAAGAATACCGAAAACGAGACCAAAGAAATGGGCGCTATAACTTACCTGGGGAGAATAGCTGGTTGGGACTAGTAATATAAGCGTAATCGCCCCCACTCTTAAAATGCGACTCATTGGACTTAGTTGAGTTTGAAGCTTAGAGTAGAGAGTTAACCAAAACCCCCAAAGTAAATACACTATTCCGGAAGCTCCGACTAGAGTAATAGGTGTCGGGCTTAATTTAAGAACAGTTAAATTGATCAAAGCTCCGCCCATAAGACTTAAAAAAAAAGTAAAGGCCTTTCCGTAAAACGAGCTAACAAAATAAGAGAGAATAAAGAGCATCATTGAATTTGAGAGATAGTGCTTTAAATCGCCATGGATAAAGCTTGTCGTAAATAAACGATAGTACTCTGCCTTTTCAAAAATATTTGTCTTTGAAGCCTCCAAGGTATCTCCGATATCTGTATTCCAATAGATATGGCTTAAAAGACCAGAAAATAGAACCAGCCCCATGGCAAAAAATTTTCCAGCCTTTATTTTCTCTTTGGATAAATAATTCTGTAAGAATGTGGTCTTAATTACCATCTCCTAAAGATGAGATTGAATTGATAATTGTCAACCCGAACGAGATATTTTAAAGTCTGGCATGAAAAAAAATTTCAGCGAAAACCAGCTTAAAGGCTTTGAATTACATAAGCAATTTAAAGCACTTTATGATCTAGCAAGGTATATTGAAGTTAATAGCTTAAATATTGAAGACCAAGCTTTCCGTAAGCTCGAAAAGTATCACGAATTTTTAAGAGACCAATCAGATTCTCAGATGCAAAAGCTTCATAAAGAGTTCTCTAAAATAAAGGCGATTGACTACCAATTTCAGATCTATTTAATGCTGCTTGAAAGATTTATGGGACAGTCTCTTAAAGAGTATCAATTTCTTATGCCGAAGAATCAAAATGATCATGCTAGAATCAGACCGCAGCATCGCTACCCTATTGCCTGTGTTTTAGACTCAGTGAGATCTGCCCATAATGTGGGAACATTTTTTAGAAATAGTGAATGTTTTGGTGTGGAAAAATTGTATCTAACTGGTCTCACTCCTGCTGGTGACCACCCTCAAGTTATAAAAACAGCTATGCAAACTGAGACGAAGATCGACTGGGAATACCAGCGCGATATAAAAGAAGTGATTCGTTCACTTAGAGATGAAGGTTACCAAATTATTTCGGTTGAAACTTCTTCTCATGCCACCTTGCTTAAAAATTGGCAGCCTCCAAAAGCACCCTTGGCATTAATATTTGGACATGAACAATTTGGACTTTCCCTAGAGGTTTTAAAAAGTTCAGATGTAACAATAAAGATTGATTTATGGGGAGAGAAGAACTCCTTAAATGTCGGTGTTTGTCAGGGAATCATCTTACAAGGTATAATTTCAAAAAGCGAAATATAGTTCATAAGGAGAGGTCTTTGGAAAAATTCTTTGAAGTAAACTTTGATGGTTTAGTTGGTCCTACTCATAACTACGCAGGTCTCTCGGTAGGAAATATAGCCTCACTTAAAAATGCCGGTGAAATTGCCAGACCTAAGGAAGCGGCTTTACAAGGACTAAAAAAGGCAAAGTCTTTAAAAGATTTAGGACTTAAACAAGGAATATTGGCCCCTCATCAAAGGCCTGATTTAGAAGTTTTAAAGAGAGTAGGTTTCACTGGAAGCCCGGAGCAAATTATAGAAAAAGCCTTCAAACGAGCTCCAGAAATCTTAGCGGCTTGTTATAGTTCTTCTCCTATGTGGACTGCAAATGCAGCAACAATCTCCCCCTCTCCGGATTGCACTGATGGTAAAGTCCATATCACACCGGCTAATTTAAACAGTAAATTTCATCGCTCAATAGAACCAGAGCTCACGGGAAATATCCTTAAACAAACATTTAAAGATGAAAATATTTTTGTCCACCATAGACATCTACCAGAAGGTTTACATTTTGGAGATGAAGGTGCCGCAAATCACACCAGATTTTGCTCAGAATATGGCAAATCTGGTGTAGAGTTTTTTGTCTATGGAAGACACGCTTTTCATGCAGGAAAACCACATCCAAAGAAATTTCCCGCAAGGCAAACTTTAGAAGCTTCACAATCAATCGCAAGACTTCATGGTCTTGATCCTTCGAAGACAATTTTTGCACAACAAGATCCAAATACGATAGATGCGGGAGTTTTTCATAATGACGTCATCTCGGTTGGGAATAAGAATCTTTATTTTTATCATGAGAAAGCGCTACTTAACACGGACGATGTTTTAGCAGAGATCAAAGAAAAATTTGGAGATTCTGAATTTCATTTTATTAGAGTTCCCGACAATCAAGTGTCTGTCCAAGATGCAGTCGAGACCTACCTCTTTAATAGTCAGCTCGTGAGTTTAAATGAAACAGAGATGGCGATTGTTCTCCCCCAAGAATGCGAAGAAAACCCCAGAGTAAAGGCTTATCTCGAAGAGCTAAAAGAGCTTGAAAACCCCATTAAAGAAGTAAAAATCTATGATGTAAAACAGTCCATGAAAAACGGAGGAGGACCTGCATGCCTAAGGCTTCGAGTTTGCCTGAATGAATCAGAAATCAAAGGCGTAAACCCTTCAACTATTCTTTCTGAAAATATATACGCTGAGTTGGTCCGCTGGGTTGAAAAGCATTATCGAGATGAGCTGACGGCAAATGAATTGCGAGATCCTAAATTATTGTATGAGTGCCAAAGGGCTTTGGATGAACTGACCCAGATTATGGAGCTTGGATCAGTTTATCCATTTCAAAAAAATTAATCCTCTTCTGAGCACTGATAAACGGTTGCATGAGCCTTGACCATATGACCATTTGATACCATCTCATCAAAATAGAGAGCATCTCCCCCAATATCTGCAGCCAAGTTTCTGGCGTGGTTTTGAGCGAGGGCATCAATACCCTTTTCATTCTCTCCAACAACTTTATCAATCACTTGACACTCAGAGTTCTTTGCCTGACCTAGGACTTTAACCTTTTTCCCTCCTCGAGAGAGTTTTGTCTTTGAAACGGCACAAGATCCTAACACTAAAAGTCCAATCATTAATAATTTCATTTTAATCCTTTCTTATCTTATTTTTTTGCTATTTTATCACTATAAGATTCTAACCCCACTCCGGTGAGAGCAAATTTTACAAAATTTCCAATCCCACCTGAAAAAAGAGATACCATCATCTTATCAAACGATTTGTATTTTTTCTCTGTATAGGGAAACCAATTCACTTCACACTTTGAAGAGTTTCCATCAATTAAAACGGACTTACTATGACAAAATGCCCGCAAACCGTGTACTCCTTTATAGCGACCAATCCCTGAATCTTTAACTCCTCCAAACGGAAGATTATGGTTGCCCTCAGTCAACATGACATTATTAATAGAAACATTACCTGTCTTTAAGGCCCTTGAAACCCTGTCACATCTTTGCTTATCTGCAGACCAGATCGAAGCAGAAAGTCCATATTTACTTTCATTCAATTCATCTATTAATTCTTGTTCACTTGAAAATTTTTGCAAGGGGACGATAGGACCAAATGTCTCCTCTTGGACCATCAACATATTTTTTTGCAAGTTCTCCAATACCAAAGGAGGGATCAGATCAGTCTCACGATCCCAAGAATCACCAAATAAAAGACTGGCCCCTTTATCGAGAGCATCTTGTAAATGCTCAGCTACAATCTTTGTCTGCGAATGTGCTGTCATTCGACCTATTTCACCCTCCCCATTTGAATCTGTTCCTTGCCTAATTTTGGAAACTTCTCCCAGAAGCATTTTTTTGAATTTGTCATAAATTGACTCATGAACATAGACTTGCTCTACTGAAGTACAGCTTTGACCTGTACAAGTAAGGGCCCCCCAGAGGACTCCCCTTACTGCTCTTTCCAGGTTTGCATCTTCAAAAACAATTGAGGGATCTTTTCCCCCTAACTCTAATTCAACAGGGATTAAATACTGACTGGCCTGGGCCATAATCTTCTTTCCCGTGGCAACTGATCCCGTAAAAAAGATTTTATCAGGTCTTTGATCAATAAGATCAGCACCCATTTTCCCTTCTCCATAAGCAACTTGGACCCAGCTTGGCTGAAAGTCTGCCGCTTGCAATAACTCTTCAATTAATCCAGTAAGTGGGGTTACTTCGGAAGGTTTATAAATGACAGCATTTCCAGCAACAAAACTTGCAGTAATAGGAACAATAGCCTGATAGAATGGATAGTTCCAAGGACTGATGATTAAGACGGTTCCCATCGGTTCGTAATAAATTTTCGAGCTTTTTCCTAAAAGAGATACAGGTGTAGGAACTTTTTCATCAGCGAGTGCCTTTGCTGCATATTTCTCTAACCAAGCCAGATGATCAAGCACACCAAAGATTTCAGAAACTAAAGCATCGGTTCTCGACTTTCCATTATCAGCCTGAATCCGATCAATAATCATTTCTCTTTTATTAAGTATGACCTCTTTAAGTCTCGAAATATATCTTAATCGGGAATCTATCGAGAGTGATCTTAATTTCGGCTCAGCATTTCTAGAGATTTCTCTTATTTTATGAGCATCCATGATCGTATCAAAATATTTTTGACTCTCTCCAGATAGCGCTTCATCAGTGTACTGTTGCATTTCATCTCCTTCGTCAGGATAATCATTTATATTAGCATCCCATTCCATCACTTGATGGATAATTTCTGATTTTGAATTCAAGTTTGAATAATAGAGAGTAAAGATCACTCCCTTAAGACCGGTATTCACAAGTCTTAGCTGAGAAGCTAAAAAGCTTTCGCCTTCAGCTTTTTCTGTTATCCACAAAATGAAAAAAATAAAAAACTTAGGCAAAAAGGCAAATAGACTCATGACAATTTTAAGACCAGACCTATCATCATCATTCATATGATCTAAAATACGATCAACATGATCATCTAGTTTTAATGATGAAAAGCTTGGAAAATCATGGTCTCCAGGGATAACCACATCCCCCAAGCGATTCAATCCTCTTAACTGAAGTTTGGAAAAGTGAGTTGAAATCATAGCACCATTCCTTGAGCTGCTTTTTTAGAGAGTGCCATGATTGTTAACGAAGGATTAATTCCTGGAGCACTAGGAAATATGGAGCTGTCTGCGACAAATATATTTTTTGAATTATGCAATTGAAATTCAGGATTTACCACAGAATTTCGATCGTCTTGTCCGATACGACAGCCTCCCATAAGATGAAGTCCGATAGGAAGATTACCTTGATGAATCGCCACTGCTCCTTGAGAGGAAAAAATCTTTTCGATCGCTTCAATCCCTGCATTTCTTCGCTTTTTATCTTCTTCGTTTAAAGTCTTAATGATTTTAAGTTTTCCTTTCTTAAAGGAAATCTTTCCAGGTTGAGTATCTCTCACAGCGACCTCTATGCATGCCATCTTTTTAATTCTTTTCATCAATTGCATATGCTCATGACCAAAGCCTTTAAAAAGCATTGAAAGACCAACTGGCGGTGCAAAAACATTTTCTAATTTAAAACCTTTCTTCCTAAATCCAGCGTCAGCCGACTTCATCGCCTGAAAAGGTCCTTTATGAGCGAGAATATCTTCTTTAAACTCTCCCAAAACCATAAATTGTGGATGAGTATAAAAATGATGGCCAATAGCTGGTAACTTCCAATTTGAGTTTTGCAAAAGTTTTGAATTCCCTATCGCTCCAGCAGCAAGTACCAATTTTCGGCAAGAAAAACTCTTTCGTTGAGATTTGTAATGTCTACCATGCACAAGAACTTTGTCGCCCTTATCTTCAATTTGATCGACTTCAAATTTTGATAGTAATTTAAGTCCTTGTTTCAGTGATTCTTTTATATAAGTGATTAACATACTTTGCTTGCTATCGATTTTGCATCCAGACAAACACTCTATACAATCATTACCTTCACTATAACGACAATTTTTTTGAGCTCTATTCAGGGGTGCACATTCAAAGCCATTGGCCTTAAAACCATCGGCAAATATTTGGGCATTTTTATTTCTAAATTCGGCTGGGATAACCTCTTGATTCACACCTTGCTCGGCCTTTTGATACCACTCACTCATTTTATCTTGATCAAAAAAATTGACTCCAGAGTTGCGTTTGAAATCATCCCAGGCATTTTGATCAAACCTATCGAGCAAGGCTTGATTGACTATCGATCCACCACCGACAACTTTAGGTCTTAAAAGTGCCAGGTTTGCTGTTTGATTAAACTCTGCCCCGCCTGACCAATAGAGCTTTGAGTTTCCATCTATTTCTTTTTTGGGGAAATTCGAACGGCTAAAAAATTCTCCCGCCTCGAGCATTAAACAGTTTAAACCTTTCTTGCCCAACTCATAAGCCATAACCGATCCAGAAACACCGGAGCCAATGATGATGACATCAAAAAAATGATTTTTTATCTCTGTTCGCATACCTTACATCATACTTGCGAAAGCCAAGGTATGCCAGATCAAAAAGTAGGATCGAAATAGTCGAACTCTTCCTCAGTCGCGTCAATATCAGCAGAGTCGAGATATCCGATATTATAGAGAGCGTCACCGCTCATAATAAGAGATGATTTATTCAGGCCTAAAATAACTCCATCGGCTTGCATTTTTATCTGACTAATAAGCTCGCCCGTTATTTGTCGAAGTTCTCCAAGCCTTTCACCTTTTTTAACCAACTTTCCTTGAGAAGCTTTGTTAATAAAAACCCCCCCTTCAGTAGCTCTTCTCCACTTGGTTCTTTGAATGATTCTCTTTTCAAAATCATACTGCTTTTTTTTCTTAATCATACCGAGGTGTATAAGAAGACTTTGAACTAAGTTTGTTCCATACTTCGTTACGGCTTCATCTATTCTTAGACCTTCTCCCCCCTCAAAAACCAAACAGGGTTTATTCAAATCATTGATGGCTTCCCTGAATGAACCATCTCTTAGGGAGCTATTCACCACCACGGGAATACATAGGTTTGGAATCAAATTTTCAATGACCGGATTATCGAGATCACATCTTATTTGAGGAACATTAAATCTTCCATTTGTACCAGAGTGAAGATCCACAAAGTAATCTCCATACCTAGTTAGATTCTGGAAAATAAATCCAGCAAATCTCGCTCCAAAGCTACCCTTTTCTACCCCAGGAAAGCAGCGATTAAGATCTTTTCTATCCGGTAAATATCTCTGTCTGTTCAGGAACCCATAAATATTAACTACAGGCATTATAATGAGGGTGCCTTTAAGAAGTTTAAGCTTTTTTCGCATTAAGTTTTGGGCAATTCTCATTCCATTGATTTCATCGCCATGCATACAACCGGTAACGACAACGCAAGGCGAAACTTCTTCGGAGGCCCGGTAAATAAAAAGCGGCGCTTGTGCCTGCTGTAATCCATAAAATGAGGGAAATTCTACAGAAATCTCAACCGCTCTTCCTATGGGATAATCTTCTATATTGAACTCAAAAACATCATCTTTCATAAGATTTCATTATTCACTCTTTTATGAGCAACGTAAATATATTATAGTTTGGTTCGACAATGAGAAAAAAGAAAGAAAAGAAAATTATTGGCTGGAGAGAATATTTGGTTCTGCCAGAACTTGGCATCAAAACCATAAAGGCGAAAGTAGATACTGGTGCTAGATCTTCAGCTTTACATGCTTATGATTTAAAAATTGAAAAACTCGGCAAGAAAGATATCGCAAAATTCAAAGTTCATCCTCATCAAAATGATACTAAAAAATTTAAGCGCTGCGAGGCTGAAATTATTGAGTATAGAAAAGTTAAAAGTTCAAATGGTCAGACCGAATTACGTCCGGTCATTCTTAGCACTGTAAAATTACATGGAGAAGCTTGGGTAACTGAAATTACGCTTACCAATAGAGACCAGATGGGGTTTCGAATGCTATTAGGACGAGCTTCATTTCGCAAAAAATTTTTAGTCGACGTCAGTAAATCATATCTAGGAAATACATTATGAAATTAGCCATTCTTTCACGTGAACCCAATAACTATAGCACTCAAAGGCTGGTCAAAGCTGCTAAAGATAGAGGACATAAGGTTAAAGTCTTAAATACGCTTCGATTTGCCATTGATATAGAGGAAGGAAATCCGGATCTTTATTACCGCCAAAAACCCATCAGTCATTATGATGCTGTTCTTCCGAGGGTTGGTGCTTCTGTTACTTATTTTGGTACTGCTGTTGTTCGCCAATTTCAACAGATGAATGTTTTTTGTGCAAACTCTGCTGATGCGATTCAAAACTCGAGAGATAAACTTAGGTCCTTTCAAATCTTAAGTCGTCATAAAATAGGTATCCCCGCTACCAGTTATGTGAAAGACAAAGCGGATATTTTACCTGCTATCGAGCGTGTGGGTGGAGTCCCCATCGTCATAAAACTTCTAGAGGGAACTCAAGGCATTGGAGTTCTTCTTGCTCACACTTTAGAAACAGCAACTTCAATAATAGAGTTATTACAATCACAAAAACAAAATATACTCGTTCAAAAATTTGTGGCGGAAAGTAAAGGCCGAGATATTAGGGCCATCGTTGTGGGAGACCAAGTTATTGCAGCTATGCGAAGAGTTGCGCAGGGACAGGAGTTTAGAAGTAATGTTCACCGGGGCGGAAGAACTGAGGTCGTTGAACTATCTGACGAATATAAAGAAACTGCGATTAGAGCCGCTAAGATTATGGGTCTTGGTATCGCAGGAGTTGATATGTTGGAGTCGAATGACGGCCCTCAGATCATGGAAGTTAACTCTTCACCAGGGCTTCAAGGCATAGAGACATGTACTAAAATGGATATTGCAGGTGCATTTATTGACTATATCGCTTCTCGAGTTGATTTTCCTGAAATCGACGTGCGACAGAGACTGAATGTTTCTAAAGGATACGGAGTGACTGAAATTTCTATTCCCAAAGAATCAGAGTATGTAGGTAAAGAGATTTCTGCCTCAGGTCTTATGGAAAAAGATATAAATATTCTCACTCTTCATCGGGATGGAAAAGTTATTCCTAACCCTAAAAAAGATCGCCCGCTACAAGCAGAGGATAGGCTTCTGTGCTTTGGAAAACTAGAGACCATGAAAGACCTTGTCCCTTTAAAGACAAGAAAGAGAAGAAAACCAAAGCTTAAGAAACTAAAAAAACTTGATATTGAAATCCAACCTGTAAACGAATAGTAAAAAAAGACTGACTTCACTGAAGCTTATCTTTTAAAAACTTAACTCCAAGCTCTACAGGCTTACTGGCAAAGACAAAGGTTTTAACATGCCCCCAGAAGCCTACATCATAGGTTTTAACTTCTAGGCCCTTGAGTTTTGCTCTGGTATAAAAAACTCTCATCTGTGCATGCTCCACCAAATCATCCTGAATACCATGATATAGGAACAAAGGAGGGGCTTTTTCATGTAAATAATTAATTGGAGAAGCTTCTAAATAATCTTGGATATGACCTTCTCTATCATAACCAAGGTAAGGAACAATATAAGGAGAATGTTCATACCATGAAAGATCATAAGGCGCTCCTCCACTTACAACTGCAGCAATATTGTCATTTTGAAGCGCATGAAGAAGTGAAATATGAGCACCGGCAGAATAGCCCCATAGCCCAATTTTTTTACCTTTAAACTTAAAATTTTCAAATGCAAATTGAATGGCCTGAGCTAAATCTTTTATGGGAGCAGGATGTTTATACTCAGGAGCAAGGCGATAATTTATATTAAAAACATGAAAACCATTTGTGGCAAGCGACTCGGCAATCAGTCGCATATCACTTTTATCCCTAGCTTTCCAGCCTCCTCCATGAACAATAACGACTAAAGGAGCATTAGAATTTTTTGACTCATAAAAATCACCCTTGTGCCTTTCATGATTGCCGTAAGAAATATTTTCTTTGAGGATGAACTCTCCACTAGATTTATAACTAGCACAAGATAATAGAATTAAACTCACTATAAAAGATCTCATAGTTCTATTCTAAACTCCCCTTGTGTCCAAGTCTAGTACCGAGCCTTTTCAACCGACGTTTTAAGTTCTTCATTTTTTGCTTACTTTTTTCAAGTTCCAAATAGGCCCTATTAGTTTCCCGATGTTTCGCCTTCCCTATCTTTAATTTCCTTGCAAAACTAGTGTCCTCAATTCTTTGAATTCCACTTATATTTTTATTAGGGAAAAAATCCTCCCATAATACTTTTTTAACACCACTCCATTTTGAGTCATGAAATGCAATCACCCCACCAGACTTTAGTTTAGGAAAAAGATTTTCAAAGTCTGCTTTAACATCTGGATACTCGTGGCTTCCATCAATAAATAATAAATCAATCTCTTCTTCAATTTGTGATACAGCTTCATCACTATTCATACGCAGTGGGGTGATCTGACCATCGACATTAAAGTCTCTACAATTTTTGAGAAAAGCCTTAAAGGTATCGATATCGTGGTCAGCTAAATGCTGATGTTCCTGCGATCCTGTAAAAGGATCAATAGCATATATTTTAGCCTTGGAGTTTGCCAAGGCCATATTTATAGTTGATTTTCCCTTCCATGAACCGACTTCTACTATCACAGACGAGTTTCGAGCAAATTTGATAAGAAGTTCTGCCACTTCATCAGATAGCCACCCCTCAATACTCGACGTTTTACTAAGAATACTTTCAATACATAATTTTGCCATAGCTATGAGGAATACCCATTATTAATTATTTTCATTTTAATTATACCTAAGCCTCATCTATAACTAAACCATAAGGAGGAGCTATTATGAAATGGATTAGCTTATTTACAATATTATTTAGTTTTCAAGCCTTTGCTGCAAGAAATATCGCCGAATATAATTTAGGCGCAGGACAGACAGGCTTAGTACATCATGTAACAGGTGATGCCTATGATCCTGTTTCTATTTTCCCTGAAGGGGGAAGTTCGATTGCCAAAGGTAAATCTGAGATTTCTTTAACTCATGAAGGGGTAACTTATCATTTTGCTTCTGAAAATAACAGAGAGTTATTTAAAGCGGACCCTAAGAAGTACGAACCAACTTATGGTGGTTGGTGCGCCAGAGCGATGATTGTAGGACAACGAATAGGAATTGATCCGAAGTACTACACCATTAGCGGACGCAGAGCTCATTATTTCGTAAATTCTCGTGCCAAAAGATTTTTTGACAGAGATGTCACTCGATACGAAGGTGAAGCAGACCAAGCTTGGGAACAACAATCAGGTGAAGAGCCAAGGTTATAGAAACAAAAAATGAAAAGTTTAGTTTTAATTTTACTATTCACAGCTTGCAGACTCCCTCCTCAGGAGGGTGGTCTGGAGTTTGAAACCATCCGCCTGACTCAAAATGCTGAGTCCATCAATTTTGCCACCATTCAATCTGAAATCCTAGGCCCAAATTGTACCCAATGTCACCCAGGGTATTCAGATTACGAAACAGTAAGAGATAATCTTACGGCAATAGAGGACTCCATTAAGTCAGGCAGGATGCCTAAAGATAGGCCTAATCTTGCACCTGATTTGCAGCTTCTTATAGAAGAATGGATCAAGCTAGGAGCTCCTAGCGAGTCCCCTATTCAGAGAACCGTTTTAGCTCCAAATTGGGATTCAATTTCTAAAAAAATTATCTTTCCTAAATGTGCTCAATGCCACAACCCCCAAGGTCAAGCTGCATTTTTAGACCTTAGTACCTATGAAGCTATTCTTGAACAAAAAGACTATCTCATAGGAGATGAATCTGGTGCAGATTCATACTTAATGGAGGTCATTCAAGATCCCCAAAACCCAATGCCCCCAGAGTACTCTGGACTTGAACAATTAAATGTCGAAGAAGTTCAAACTATGATTGAGTGGATAGATAAAAACCTACCAGAATCAGACCTATAAATAATACAAGCTCTGCTCTTCAGATCCAAATATCTGTTATAAGGCGCCAAAGGCTATTATTATGAAAATTTTGATACTTCTTTCGGTCCTTTTCGCGACCCAAGTTCAAGCTAACTGGGTAGAAACCTATCGCGAAGTGACTAACCCTATGTGGGACTATTACGTTTGGGATAATGAAGCTAACCATGAGCAAATTCCTTTTTCCAGAGACTTTGCAGAGCTAACAGATAACTACGGTGGAGACAATTTTTATTATATTTATCACAATGTATCAGATGAATATATCGCTCAAAATAATGCCAATATAAATCAAATCTTAGAGTATGAATTGAGCCAAGATCTCACCGGACCGAATACGCGCCAATTATCTAGAGGTGAAGCAAGACGAGTCTTTAGAGCTACTGAAAGAGAACGAGTCGTTGAACGCCAAGATAGATATGACCCAGAAGAAGTGCTAGGTCTTTGTTTTGGTCGTGCTATTATCGCTCATATCCATGCCCTCGTTCGTGGGGTCGATGAATCTGCCATAAAAAAGATTTGGGTCTTAGGCGATATGGAGAAATGGCAATTTCATGTGGCAACTATCTTAAAAACTGATCGAGGATGGTATGTCATTGATACCTACACTGGCTTCATGAGTGTTGAGAGATGGATAAGGAGAATGGAGCGAGATAAAAAACGTAATGCTAGACCTCTTATGTACTTTGTCTCAGATTCAGAGCGATTTAGTTTTCAAAGTAATTTCATCTACTCCTCAGTTGATCTATTTGCGACACCTCACACTGAACTAGAATATTATGTTGAGAATACAAAAGATTTAGAAGATCGAGATACATACCGTGGTTTTTTTATCGACTTTTTTAAAAGTCTCGATAGAAGAAAGGATGGGATACGCCCTTTCTAAGTCCATATTGGAAGGTTGATTTCTAGACGTTTAATTGCTGACTTGCTAGCATCAAAAGATGAAAACAATTCTCTTTTTATCTTTGTTTGTCTCTCACCTCACCTTTGCAACTATTGTTCCTCAACATGAGTTTGTACTCGGAGATGACTGGAATAATGGCTACCCTGAAAAAAAATATCATCAAGTGCTCGATAAAATTATTGAAATCTATGAACCTATTATTCAATCTAAAGGTGGGACATTACATATTTTGCGAGATTGGAGAGATGGCTCCGTCAACGCTTGGGCTTGGCGCATCGGTCAAGAATATCATCTAGAAGTTCCAGGCGGAATGAGTCGCTATCACCTCATTAATGAGGAAGCC
The DNA here is from genome assembly GCA_002707495.1 of Halobacteriovoraceae bacterium. Lineage (GTDB taxonomy): Bacteria > Bdellovibrionota > Bacteriovoracia > Bacteriovoracales > Bacteriovoracaceae. The sequence continues at coordinate 52,833 of PAMZ01000013.1, forward strand.
TTTATTCTCACTGTTTGTCATGAATTAGGGCATCTTCTTGGAGGAGCTCCCGCCCGCAATAGGGCGATCAGCCTCGAAGGTCAGGCTGATTATTTTGCTACCACCCATTGTGCGAAACGAGTCCTGCCCCAAATTGAACCTTATAAGAAAACAACACCCACTCAAGATATGCAAAATCTTTGCGCCAGAGAAAATGATAGGGATTTATGCTATCGAATCCTTTCTGGCTCTCAATCTCTTTCCAATTATTTCGCTTCAATTGCACGCAACTCATTCCCAACACTCTCTCAAGAGAGTCAAAGGCAAGTGAATCAAACCTTGACCACTCACCCTAAAGCACAGTGCAGACTTGATACATTTAAAAGAGGAACCTTCTGCCATAAAAATGAAGGGAATGTAAGCTTTGATGACCCTAAACTTGGTTATTGTACTGAAAAGGATGACCTTAAAAGGCCTCGCTGCTGGTATTTTGCTAAATAAATTAGTCCCAAGTTTGAAGGATATCACTTAAATTTTTCTTGGTTATTTTTGGAACTTCCGCTTCAGGATGAGGGTGCCCCACCGCCAAGAGAAGAAAAGGTTTTTCATCCCTTGAACGGTTACAAAAATCACTCAAAAATTGCATACGTTTAGGTGTATAGGTTAATGTCGCAAGACCTGCTAGATGAAGGGCTGAGATCAACATCCCAGTAGCAATCCCCGCGGATTCTTTCGCATAATAATGCTTTTCCAACCCCACTTCGGCCCGATTAAAATGACTATAGAAGATCACAATTAAATAAGGGGCCTGCTCGATAAAAGCTTTTTCTTCGTTTGTATGTAAATGCTCTAAGTCTTTTAACCATTGTTTATTTGGCTTTAGTTTATAGAAGTCGAGTTCTTCTTTTTCAGCTTTTCTTCGAATCTCAGTTTTTGCTATTGGATTTTGAATTAAAGCAAATGACCAAGGCTGTTTATTTGCTCCACTTGGGGCAGTCGCTGCTATGGATATGGCATTTTCTAAAATCTCTCTTTCTGGTATCTCTTGCGAGAAATGACGAATAGTTCGTCTCTTGCGGTGGACGTATAATAGAGCGCGGCTTATTTCTAAGGCTTGTTCAGAGTTAAATTGAGGTTGTATATATCGTTCCAACATATATAACTTGTAGCATAAATATCGATAGTACTAAATTGAAATAATATTATATTTGTTATAACCTAAGGTTATATGAATTTAAAAGATCACCTAGAAAAACTGCCTTATTTTTATGAAGTTGCCAAACTTGGATCCATGAAAAAAGCCTCTGAAGCCATTTTCATCACCCAGCCCTCTCTCACTAAGAGTATAAAGTCTCTCGAAGAATCAATTGGAAAGGAGCTTTTCATCAGACTTCCAAGAGGTGTAGCACTCACCAAGGAAGGTGAATTATTATTCGAGTTTTGCCATGAGCTTTTCCATTCGGTTTCAAATATTGAAAGAAGGCTTCTTCATCCCCTTGATCCCCATGCAGGAGAAATTAGAGTGGGGACCTATGACTCAATTGCGGCTTATTTTTGGCCTGGTTTTCTGAAAGTTTTTTTAAAGAAGTATCCTCGTATCAATTTAGAACTTACCACTGGCCGCTCAGAAGATATTCAAAAAAAGCTTGAGCAAGGCGAGCTGGACGCAATATTAATTGTCGCTCCTAGGGCAAGTAAAGATTTAATTTTAAAACCAATTATGCAAGATAGTTTTTTTCTCTATGAGGCAAGCAAGTTTAAAGAACCTGAAGAAGGCGCTCCTATTATTTATATGCCCAGTGCTTTTACGGGAAAGCTTCTACAAGAGGACCAAGGGCTGGCTCAGCTTCTTTCAGAGAGAAAACTCTATAAAACTTCCTCACTCGAGACGGTAAAAGAACTTGCTTTAGGTGGAATTGGCCAGGGGCTTCTTCCTAGTAATGTGGCAGCCCCTCTATTGGCCAAAAAGAGGTTTAAAAAAGTTAAAACGAAGAAACTCTCCTCAAATGGAGTCGCCCCCCATGAAATAGGCTTTGCCTACCATCGCACAGGCGAACACTCCTCACTTATTCAACTGCTTGAATCTGAGATCAAACAAAGCTTAAACTAAGCTTTTTTATGGCCATTGGCACCAGTCAAAATGTCTCTGGAGTCTATTCCTTAACGCTAACCTACTAAAATTACTGCATATGCGCTTGGCATCATTAATGCAAATATACTCCATGCGAGGGATGAGCTTCCAAGGAGGATGCCATGAAAAAAATGATTTTGTTAATTACCCTACTCTTTTCTTATCAAAGTTTTGCCCTAGGAGGAATTGGTAATCTAGGTTTTGGAAATTTGAATGGAATTAAAATGGTCAAAAAGAATGAGTTAAAAAAACCGACACTAAAAGAAAAGTCTGGAATTTTGACCAAAAAAAGAAAGCTTGCCTCTAAAACCAAACCACAGAATATTTGGAATCTAGAAGAAGATTCTCAAGACGGATTATGGTTTTAAGTTATGAGGCCATAGGTACTTCCATCAATAAAAGCCTTGCGCTTTTATTGGCGGAAATGCTGAGTTTGCTAAAATCTTCTATACCCAGGCCATCATGCTTTAAAAGTAACTTATCTCCAATATTTACTTCCCCCTCTAAATTAAGAATATAAAGACCATTATCAGGGTTTATTCTTTCATATTGAATTGATTTTCCACTTTCTAAATCTAAAAGATGAAAGAAAGCCTCTTGATGGATTTGAACTGAATCGCCTCTGCCATCTGGAGAGACTACCAATTGCAAACGGTTCTGCCTTTGTTCTTTGGAAAATTTCTTTTGAGAATAGCTAGGCTTAATATTCTGTGATTTTGGAATAATCCAAATTTGAAGAAAATTAACCTCTTCGCTATCAGAGTGATTGTACTCACTATGCATAATACCCGTACCCGCACTCATCGCTTGAACCTCACCTACGGAGATAATGGTCTCATTTCCCATTGTGTCTTTATGCTTAAGACAACCTCTTAAAGGAATAGAAATGATTTCCATATTATTATGTGGGTGTGTTCCAAATCCCATGGAGGGTGCTACGATATCATCATTAATAACCCTCAAAACTCCAAAGCCCATTCGCTCAGGGTTATAATAATTAGCAAAACTAAAGGTATGATGACTATTAAGCCAACCATGATCTGCCACTCCTCTAGAACTTGCTTCGTGAAATACCATTTTTCCCTCTCAATCTGGCTTATTATCTTTTTTCATAAAACTAGTGGGACATATGCGATCTTCAAAAAAATCTCTTTTTCCTCGATGCTTCAATTTAGAAAGACTAGGTCTTTTTGATCTTTCTCTCCAACGTCTAAAACTAGCTGGCTTCAAATTTCTTCGCATGACTTTTACAATTTCACCATGAGTGAGCCCAAACTTTTCGGTAATTGAATCAAAGCTAACCCTATCTTGCATGGCAAGCTCAGTGACTTGCTTTACGATATTAGCAGGAAGTTTTTTCCAATCATTTGCCATACTTTAAAATACCGCAAATATAGAGTTGATAAAAGTCAGCTATTTTAGACAAATTCTGTAGCCTAAAAAAACTTAACCTAATCTGAACATAGTTTAGACCTATCCGACCTAGAAAACTCAGGTTTAGCATGTTAGATAAAATCCATGAAAATCACACACATACTACTCTTTGGCCTTCTTATTACTCTAACCTCTACGGCAATTGCAGCTCCCTACCAAAAAGGTTGGGGCACAAGCGTTATAGACCAAAAAACAGGAAAATCTGGTGTTAAGATTGGAGGCCGATTGCAGGCCATTGCAGCTGTTGACTCAGAAACAGAAACACAAGATTTCTATTTTCGTCGTATGCGAGTGAATTTTTCCTATAATCCCAAACCGAATCATAAGATTGTCTATGACGTGAGAAACGATAATGCCAACAAAGGCGATAAGGGCGAGCAGACTTTTAATATAGGGGATGCTTATTGGCAGATTGACTTTAAGAAATTCAAATTAAAAGCTTTTAGAGGAAAAGTCGATGTCTCCTATTCACAAACTTCAAGCTCTAAAAACCTCTTCACACCCGAACGAACATTTGTCAGTGAACACGCTTCAGACTTTGTGGTTGAAAATCGTCGGGCCAATAACGTTCAAATAAACGGAAACCTTGGAAATCTCTCTTACCATGTGGTTGTTTCAGATGGTGTAAATTCAAATGATCTTGAAGATGTGGCAGAAAACGAAGTCACTGCTGTTGATGGGCAAAAGTTTACTTATGGTGGTAAGCTTCGTTATTATTTTTTTGGAGACCCAGTCAAAAACCCAGCTCAGGATACTTTCTATGGTAAACATGACACCTTCTCAATTGGTGCTGCCTTCTTTGCAAACGACAAAATCATTGTAGATAACACCGGAAATGCTCTGAGCGAATTTAACATGGCAAGAAATCTCACAAATATTGAACTTTCCTTTGCCAAAGGTGGTTTGAGAATTCTTGGTGAATACTTTGCTTTTAGCGGTGATATTATCGATCTCACAGCCACAGATAAAGAAGACATCCTTGGTGACTCTAATGGTTATTATATTCAATCAGAATATGTTTTTAATAAATTAGCTCCTTTTGTAAGCTATGAAGTATTTGATAAAAACCTAGACTCAGACGATGCTCAACTCACCAACACCACGGTGGGAATCAATTATTACCAAGACCTTGAAGGTGAACGTTACGGAGTTGCCTATCGTCTGACAGAAAACGAAGATGAGCTAAATAGTGGAGACGATGAAGAGTTTCTCTATGCTTATATCATGCTCAATTTTTAATTTCTTTCATGGGTGAAGAAACAAGTCCGGATATTTCAACTAAAGAGCTATTTAAAGTCTGGGGACATGTAGCAGCTCACTCTTTTGGAGGTCCGGCAGGGCAAATAGCTGTCATCCACAAATTGGTGGTAGAAGATAAAAAGATCATAAATGAAGAAAAATTTCTTCATGCTCTGAACTTTTGTATGCTGCTTCCAGGACCTGAAGCTCAACAACTCGCAACCTATATGGGCTGGCTTATGCGAGGCTGGTTTGGAGGTTTGATCGCAGGTGGTTTATTTATCCTACCTGGTTTTATCTCAATTCTCGCTCTCTCATACCTCTATGTACTTTATAATGATCTCTCTTTGGTGCAAGGTCTATTCTATGGATTAAAACCGGCCATCATCGCCATCGTTATCGCTGCTCTTTATCGTATTTCAAAAAAATCTCTTACAAGCTCCTTTTTTTGGTTCATTGCCGTTGCGGCTTTTATAGGGCTTTTCTTTTTTAACCTTGCTTTCCCGATTGTTGTCATAGGCTCTGGTATACTTGGAGCTCTGAGAAGCTTCTTTCACAAAGAAGTATCACATGAGGAAAATATAAATTTTCCTCAACTAAGTATGACTCTAAAAACTTTAAGTACCTGGCTTTTGGTTTGGTCATTTCCTATTTTGATCACGAGTTATATTCTCGGCTCTACAAACAACTTTCATACTCTCAATTTATTTTTTAGTAAAATGTCGCTTGTCACTTTTGGGGGTGCTTATGCAGCTTTAAGCTATGTTGCTCAACAAGCGGTTGACGTTTATGGATGGCTTGCCAGTGGAGAAATGTTAGATGGTCTTGCCTTGGCGGAAACTACCCCTGGCCCTCTCATTCAAGTGGTTCAATTCGTAGGTTTTATGGGAGCCTATCGCTTTCCTGCTCCCTACTCCCCACTTTTTGGTGCCTTTATTGGATCAGTTCTCACCACATGGATGACTTTTGCTCCTTGCTTTCTTTTTATTTTTACCTTTGCTCCCTATGTGGAATTTATTCGAGGTCAACAGCAATTAAAAGCAGCTCTTAAGGCCATAACAGCAGCTGTTGTCGGAGTTATATTTAATCTTTCACTTTGGTTCGTACTCAACGCTTTATTTACAGAGACTATAAAGATGAAATCTTCGTTATTTGATTTTTCCTATCCCGTAATAAGTTCTATTGACTGGGTTGCTGCCGGGATTTGTCTCGTTGCAAACGTGATGCAATTTAAGATGAAGTCAGGTCTATTTTCAATTCTAGGAGTTTGTACCTTAATAGGCATGATTTATAAATTCGTCAGTTAATTAGTAAAAATCCATTCCTGCTTAGAGTAAACTCTTTATAAAGTCAGGAACAACTGCCGAAGCCGGCCCCAAATGACTTTCGTCATAATATGCACTCAGTGCAGTAGATTCCATATTAAGCTCAATGCATCTCGCCCCTGACTCTTTTGCAATTTGAACGAAACCTGCAGCTGGATAAACTTGATTACTGGTACCTATACAAAGAAATAGATCACACTTACTTGCAGCTATTTGAATCTCTTCCATATATTTTACATTCTCACCGAACCAAACAATATCGGGACGCCAAAGAAGATAATCTTCTTTGCTTACCTCACCCTCAAAGTATTTCACTTCTCCAGTTTTAGTGTGACGAATCTTTCGAAGTTCCCCGTGCATGTGGAAAATATTTTTGCAGCCTGCTCTCTCATGAAGATCGTCTACGTTTTGAGTCACAAGTGCAAACTCAGAGACCATGCTTTCTAATTTGGCCAAAGCATAATGAGCAGGGTTTGGTTCCACTTCTTTAAGTTGCATTCTTCTGGCATTATAAAATCTTTGAACTAATGCCGGCTTATCTGCATACCCCTCAGGAGATGCCACTTCCATAATGTCATGATTCTCCCAAAGTCCATTGGCGTCTCTAAAAGTCTTAATACCTGACTCAGCCGAGATACCTGCTCCAGTTAAAACACATATGTTTTGATATTTTCCCATGGCCTTTGCCTCGCAGTAATTCTTTGAAATAGCTCATAATCCACTAAAAAACTTATTTTCCTGCTTACGGAAAAGATACGGAAATGCTATAATCTTCTTCTATGAGCTTAGAGACACTTACCTTTAGCAATAAAAGACTGCAAGAATTTTTTAAGATCAATCCCGTGGTGGGAGGCTTAACCGAATGGGGAGCACCACTAGGACAATTGGGCCGCCTCATCCCCGCGGTAATTATTAAAAATCTCGCTAAGCCTTGCTTATGGGTAAGAGATTCACAGGATTTTGAAGTTTACCCTAGCTTTTGGCGAGATCTTGGAATCAACCTTAGAGAGGTTTTTTTTCTCTATGATGAAGACCCTCTTAAAAATCTACGCACTCCTCTTAAAAGCTCTGAGTTTGAAATCATCGTCTTAGATCTTAATCGCTTTATCACTCCGGCGAATATGAACTACTTGGCACATTATTGTCGTCGCCAAAAGGTAACTTGTTTTTTACTTCGAAAATATTTTCTAAGTCCTAAAAATGGGAATCCTTTTTGTCGGCATCGATTCAATTGCTCCTACTCTTTACAAAGAGATCAAATCCAAATTACCGCCATCAAGGGGCAACATAAGCCTCTATGGCTTAATATGAAAGAGGTGGTTTATGGCTAAGCTTCTTTCTTTTTTTCAGTATGACAAAAGAAAAACTCCTCATTTTGTCCTCATACGCTTTAAACCTACGGCTGAGTTATATAGACTAACTCCAAAAGTGATGCACTTAAAAGATGACCTCTATCTTCTCGATCTAAAATCTTCTTATTCTTATTGGGAGAAAATCGCACGCTATCGCGCCCAAAAGCTAGGTGATTTAATTGAAGAAACTCTCCTTGATACATATGGAAAAGAGCAAGTCATTGTGGTTTGTGAACATCCCTTTCAAGGCTATCTCCTACATCAATACTTAGAGCACAAAGAAAGTTCAGGTATTTTTTACACCGATGCGAGGATTTCTCTTAATATTTATCGAGCGCTAAGCTGGGAGCATTGGAGTGAGAGTGCGAGAGATTTTCATCAGATTTTTGAAGGACATAAAGTTCTCACAAACGAGAGAAAGAAAGCCTTAAGTGAATTAAAACGTCTTGAGAAACTCACCACAAGTCTTGGAGTGAGAAATCTCGGGGAAATGGAAGAAGTCGACTTTGAGGATTTACAAAGGCGTTTTTCTAAATTCATTGGGCTTTTATGGCAATGGACTTATCCAGGTAAATTTGAAAAAGAAAATGATATGCCGCTTTTTAATTTTGCATTAGATGTGGCCATTCTTGATTTTCCTTGGATTCAATTTAAACTTAAAGAGAATCCTAGTGTTCAAGTGCATCTCGAGTTTCCTCTTACCGAGTGGGATCATTTAAAGCCTGAGCTTGAGAATTCTTTTATTAAGCTATCAAGAATTCGGGAATTACAACCTCCCTATCGTATTGTGGAGTTTGTCTGGAGTCTTACTCTCTATGATCTTGAATGCTGTAGGCTTCCTATTCATTTTAAATTTCCCATCGATATGGAACAAGAAAAAGAAGAAGACTTTGAAAGTCTTATGGTGCAATTTCAATTTGCCTTTGAAGAGTTGAATACCAAGCTTAAGCATAAATATGAAGATACGGATCATGTGAATGCAGCCTATATAATAGGTTGGCAATTAGAAGTGACTCATACTATTTTCCCTACTCTCTCCAATAACGAACTCTTTGATCAATGGAAGTCGGGACAGCTTAAATTTGAAGACTTTCAAAATAAAGTTAAGCACCCACTTAATCGCTATACCGTTCTTGATATTCCTATTCCAAGTCTTAATTTCCAGCTCTATAAAAAAGAAGAATCAAGTCTTCCTCAAAATTATCGCGTCCAGCCTTTTCACTTATTACCGAGACCAGAAGAGTTTTTAGAAGCCCAGATAGAATGTAAACGTTTTATAGAGCGCACCAGTTCTAATTGGTGGGATGAAGATGATGAGCAATCCCATTTTAGAGATTATTATATGTGCCAAGTGGAGGGACAAATTATTTACGCTTTTAAAGACTACAAAGGAAAATGGTTTAAGCATGGCCTTTTCTCCTAAAAATCTTCCTATTCACGATTGGTTAGTTAAAACTAATTTTAGTTTTTTAAGCTCAACCACAGTTCCCTATGAGCTCATGCAAACAGCCTGTCGTCTTGGATACAATTCTCTGTGTATCAACGATTTTGATGGGCTTTATGGTATTGCCCGCTGTTTTAATGATCTCAATCATATCAAATCAAAAGAAGAGATTGACTTGAAACTCAATTACGGAGCGGAAATTCACCTCAAGCTTGATCATGCAAAGCCCCTTATAAGACAACAAACTCTGGCTTTTAACGTACTTAATTCTCAGGGCTATCGAAATCTATGTCGTCTTCTCTCCTACTCCCATCGCGATTCCAAACGAGAGGCTTCTATAAGCTTTGATGAGCTTATAGACTTTGATTTAGCAGGACTTTTTTGTCTTATTCCCATGCGAGGCGGCCTAGATTTTATGCTCTCTAAGCCCGAAGCCTTATCCACACTCAAAGAAAAACTTCCGACTTATCTCACAGTGACAAAAACTTTTCATCAAACCAGCGATGCATTTATTCCTAAAGTTTATGAACTCGCAAAAAAAATGAATCTCCCTATTATTTTTTCCCAAGATTCTTTTATGCTACATAGATCGCAAAAAAGTTTTCACGACATCCTTCTAACGATCAAGAATAATAATACCCTTTCAGAAAATCTCACTCATCTTTTTTCTAATGGAGAAAGAAGTCTTCATACCAGAGAGCAGTTTTGGCATATCTATCATAAATTCCCTGAAGCTCAGGCGAGCTTTTATTTAATGCACGAGCTTAATGAACAAGCTGATTTTTGTCTTTCCAGTCTTAAATATCACTACCCTAAGGAGATGATTCCCGAAGGGTATACGGCTCAGTCCTATTTAGAGCATATTAGTTTTAAGGCAGCTCATGAGCGCTACAACGGAATCATTCCCGCTAAAGTCACCCAAGCCTTAAGCCATGAGCTTGATTTGATTGAAGAGCTTAATTTTGCGGATTATTTTCTTACTGTTTGGGATATTGTGGACTGGGCGAGATCTCAAGGAATCTTATGTCAAGGCAGAGGTTCTGCTGCAAACTCAGCAGTCTGTTTTGTCTTGGGTGTCACTTCCTGTGATCCAGCTGTCTTTGATCTTCTTTTTGAGCGTTTTATCAGTAAAGAGCGTGGAGATCCTCCTGATATCGATATTGATTTTGAACACGAAAGACGAGAAGAGGTCTTACAATATATCTATCAGCGCTATGGAAGAAAAAGAGCTGCCATGGTCGCAAATGTCATCACCTTTCGTTCCAAGGGTGCGACGAGAGCTGTGGGAAAAGCTCTAGGCGTACCGGAAGAATATCTTGATCGGACTTCTAAAACTTTAAGTACCGTTATTTATAGACGAGAGGACTTAAGCTCAGTGATTGATGTCGTACAAAAAGATTCTCAAAGCATAGAGGCTGAAAAACTCCCTTGGAAGTTTTGGAAAAGCTTCTCTGAAAAACTCGTAGATTTTCCACGCCATATGGGGATTCACTCTGGAGGTTTTATTATCTCTCAGTTAGAACTAGATAACCTCGTCCCTCAAGAGCCTGCCACGATGGAAGGGCGAACTGTCATTCAATGGTGTAAAGACGATATTGAAGAGCTTGGTTTTTTTAAAATTGATTGTCTCTCTCTTGGTATGCTCACAGCAGTTCGAAAATGCTTTGATTTAATTGAAACTCATTACGGTAAGCGCTTTAACCTCTACGATATTCCTCAAGATGATAAGTCTACTTATCAAATGATCCAAAAAGCTGATACGGTGGGAGTTTTTCAAATTGAATCTCGTGCTCAACAAGAAATGGCTCCAAGATTCAAGCCAAAAGATCTTTATGATCTCGTCATTCAAATCGCCACCATTAGACCAGGGCCTTTAGAAGGAGATGCCAAAAATCCTCTTATCCGTAGACGTAATGGACTAGAGCCTGTCGCCTACCCCTGTAAAGAAGTGGAAGATATCCTCTCTCGCACCATGGGAGTTTTAGTTTTCCAAGAACAACTCATGCGAATTGCAGTAGCTTTGGGAGATTTCACAGCAGGTGAAGCTAATGAGCTTCGAAAAAATATTGGCGCCTGGAACTCTAAAGCTTTTAATCGAAACCTCCACCCTTTTATGAAAAAGCTTTTTGATGGACTCAAAAAGCGGGGGATAAAAAAAGAATTTGCCCTGCAACTTATGCACCAAATGAAAGGCTTTGCTCATTACGGTTTTCCCGAGTCTCATGCCATCTCTTTTGCATTTATCGCTTATGCTTCCTCTTATCTTAAATGTCACTTTCCGGCGGCTTTTTATACTTCGATCTTAAATTCCCAACCCATGGGATTTTACTCTCCCCACGCCCTTCTAGAAGCAGCAAAACGCAATCAAGTTAAAATTCTTCCTTTATGTGTCAACCACTCAGACTGGGATCATAAGATGGAAGAATTACTTCAAAAGTCTGGACGCCCTAAGCTCTTCGCTATCCGGCTTGGATTTCGTCTAGTTTCAGGCCTAAGACAGTTAGGAATTGAATCCATGTCACAAGAACGAGAGAATAAAGGTCCATTTAGAGACTTCGATGAGTTTATTAATCGTAATCAACTTTTTAAAGATGATTATATAAAAATGGCTTCTACTAACGCTTTTCACTCTTTCAAACTCTCTCGTAATGAAGCCATTTGGAAATGTTCTGCTATTCCTTATAAAGAGCTTATTGATTTTGAAGATAAAGAAATTCGTTGGAAAAAGAAAACGAAAATGGAAGAGGCTAGGCAGGATTTTCAATCTTTTGGCACCACGACGGGAGAACATCCGATTGTGATTTTAAAAGAAGACTGGAGCTATAATATTAAGCTTGCATCCATACGTACTTCTCAAGCCCTACAAAAAACTCCCGATGGGTTTATGGTTTCTGTTTTTGGACTTCTCATCTCTAAGCAAGCTCCTCCTACAGCGAAAGGTATGGTTTTCTACACGCTTGAGGATGAGACAGGTTTTCTTAATCTTGTCTTCACCCCCCAAGTTTATGAGAAAAATCATAAGCTTCTAGAAGGAGTCAAAATTCATTGTATTAGTGGAGTCTTACAAAAGAACCAAGATTCCCATTCCATTTTAGTGAAGGCAGTTCATCAGCCAATGGCCGAGAATATTCAAAGTATTCAAAGTAAGCGTTCTTTGATTCAAAAAGCTGAGCAAAAACTAAAAGCGGATAAGGTTCATTATCGTTAATAATTCTAGACACTTAGATAGATACAATCACTTAATATAGACTTAAATACGGTCATTTGGCTTGATATCTGAGTATTACACTCCGAATAGACATATTCAGGAGGTAATATATGTCTGATTCATTCAGTGAAGTCACCGAAACGAGTTTTCTTGGAAATCTAAAGAATACACTCATGGGTGTACTGCTTGGGCCCCTGATAATCTATGGGGCGCTCCATTTAGTTTGGTGGAATGAAGGACGTACCCTTGAAACTTACCTAGGTTTAAAAGAAGGCGCTAACCAAGTTATTGAAATTGACTCTCAAAAGATAGATTCCAACCATGAAGGTCGCTTAGTTCATTTTTTAGGGAAAGCTCAAACCTCAGAGTTTCTAGAAGACGGACAGTTTGGCGTTCGAACAAACGCCATTCATCTTAATCGAATTGTAGAAATGTACCAATGGAAAGAAAACAAAAGAACAAGAAGAAAAAAGAAGCTTGGTGGAGGCTCAAAATCAACCACGACTTATACCTACGAAAAAGTTTGGTCCAGATCTCAAATCTCATCGTCTCGTTTTAAGAAAGCTTCTGAATATCAAAATCCCAATATAATGCCACTTCAAAATAAAGCTTTTTCAGCAAAAGACGTCAAAGTAAACAGTTTTCGCTTAACACCTTCACTTATTAAAGAAATTAAAGCTGATCAAGCGATACCACTTGATGATGTCACAAAGACTCCCCTAATAAACCAAAAATCAGGAAATAAAGTGGCAGGTCACGTCTACTATGGTGATTCCCAAAATCCTCAAATAGGAGACATAAGAGTGAAGTTCACTCAAACAAAGCAAACAGATGTTAGTATCATTGGAAAACAACACCAGAACACGATACATCCATTTGAAACGTCGGTTGGAGAAAATATCCAAATACTCAATATAGGTATCCACAACTCCAAGTCTATGTTTGAAAAAGAACAAACTAAAAATACAATGATAGGTTGGGCAATTAGATTGCTGTGCCTATTTTTAGCTTGGGTCGGCTTTAAATTATTGATGGGACCTATCACTGCATTAGCAAATCTCTTTCCCTTACTAGGAACAATTGTAGACGCAGGAACCAGTTTTATTGCCGCTGCCTTGGCCATTCCATTGACATTGACTGTGATGGGAGTCGCATGGTTAAGTCATCGCCCCCTCATTGGGGGAAGTACTCTTGGAGTAGCGATTATATCTCTCCTAGCTTTTATCTATCTAAGAAAGAAGCGAGCATCTAAAAAGAGTCAGATTCATAGGAAAAAATCACAATCAATAGCTAAGCCTCGAAAAGAAGAAAGGGCTTCAAAAGAAGAAAGGATTAGTGAGAGTTTGCCCAAATTTATTATTCATGGAAAAACCAAGAAGTATGGGCCCTATACCAAAGAGAAAATTCAAAGTTTTCTTGAACGCAATAAAATAAAACCTACGACTCCAATTAGCATTAAAGGAAGTGGAAAAGTATTTTTAGCTCAAGAAGTAGTTAAACAAAAAGTAACCAAAGCTGCTTAATCACATTATTGCTCAACACAGAGAATATGTTTTTCGGTACTGCACCCGTGAGAGCCATCATAAATGGACTTATAATCTCTCGCCAGTCCATTACCATAATAACCTAATCCTCCAGAGTTTATACTCCAATCAGTACAAGTGTAAGCGGCATTACCAATAGTAGGAACAGCATATGAGCTTGGAGTTCCTGTCCAATAACTTACATCAGTACCTGTAAAGCTCCTATCGAGAGGGAAATCAAATATTCCCGAACTATTAGTCGTTCCAATAACGGCACTCCCATCCTCTCTTCGATATTGAGTATTCGGACTCAATACCCAATTAACATTTTCTGCGGCTCCTGATCCACTACAATTTGCAGTGCTACAAGCCTTACGTATAGTAATTCCATTATTACCAGATACAGCCGAAACCATTGCTTTATAAGTACCACTTAAGCCTTTAGTTGAGGCCTCTGAACTACAATGGCCATCAAAATCAGAAACACCATCCGCAAAGAGAAGACCTGATCCTCCTTTATAGGTATTTGTCGTTACAAATATTTTTTTATAACTTCCTGTGGGCTCTTCCCTCTCTACTTCTACACAATAGAAACTCTTTGAGAGACTACAATGGGCGTATTGATCAAATATCGCCCCCATATTTGAGGCATAAATATCGCCAACAGGAGCATAAGGCGAAGGAGTCCCTGTAGATGTAGAGAATCCATCACAACTATCTCCATTACCTGCGATTCCCGTCCAATCCGACTGAAACCCAGTCCAAGCATCACCAAATGAGGTCGCTATATTATTAGTTAACGGAAAATTAAAAACAGCATGTTCATTAGTTGTCGTAATTTCAGTCGTACCATCGGTTCTATAATAAGTAGAGTTAGGATAAAGTACCCAATCTACATTCTCTTGCGTCCCTTCAACTGAGGTACAATCTGCACTGGTGCAGGCCACTCGCTCGCTAGAGCTAAAGAGAAGGGCCTTAAAGGCTTTTTCATCATTTCCAAAAATATCAACTGCATCTAAATTACAAGCATAGTCGAAGGCTTCCAATCCAGGTGTTACACCAAATGAATTTGTTCCGCCTCCATTTAACTTAGTCGAAGAAACAAACATAACCAAAGACTTTGGCTCTGGCTCAGATTCTTCATCTTCTTCATCGCCTTCACCACTTTCCTGCTCGTCATCTGAGTTACTTCTTGAAGAAGTTAGATTATTTTCTTCCTCTTCCTCCTCTCCAAGCTTACAACCAAATAAAGTGAGAAATAACGACAACAATAAAATGAACTTCATGAGACTCCTAGAATAAATTCTCTTCTTTATCGGAGTACAATGACGGAAACTTACCTTATATATAACCGAGTGTTTCTGTTTTTCTTAACGACCAAAGCTAACGCATTTACTAAATAGTCTATAGGTTGTTTTTATTCTTTTGGCCCCTAGTTCGTCTAATATGTCTTCAATCGGGTTTTCTATATAATGTTTATAAAAAGGTTCATGAAAATACTTAGGAAAATCATAGAGAACCTCTGATAAAAAATCTACATCTCCCACCTGCAAACTATCAATAATAACCCCTCTTCCCCCTGGCTTTAGTGATGCTAATTGATGTCTAAGAATTTCTCGCCTTTGTTGACTTGGAACTTCGTGAGTGAGAAAAACATGGTAAACGCAGTCGGCTCTTTCAGTCTGAGATGTTGCATCCAATTGTTTATAAGTCACATTATGAAATGGTCTATTTTTTTTTGCATAATCAATATACTCGTAACTCATATCAGTTGCAGTTATGAATGCATCTGGAAGAAATTTTGCGACGATCTCTGTTGCGCTGCCTGTCCCACAGGCAAGTTCTAATATTTTTCCTTTTTTAAAAGGAGCGATTTCATTTAACAAAAGTCTTCGCATAGGAGCTGCCATACCCGCAAAAAGTATCTCTACCTGATGATCATATATTTCAGCCGAGCTTTCACTGGTATAGCCATTCACTTGAAAATGAAAATTTCGATTAAAGTATTTAGGATAATCTTCTCTTCGACTTCCCGTCTTTAAATTATTTTGATCTCTTAGATCCAACACTTGTCCGTAATTTTGAAAGATTTTGAAGAGGCTTTGAAAGTGACTTATAACCTCCTTAAGCTTTGGTAGTCTATAACTGACCCCAAGAGAATCCGCCATCTCAGCATCCTCTTTTAACTCATCTTCTATATAGGACAGCATCCTCTTTTTTAGACGCCTATGTTTCTTCTGATCTCTAAGAGGATGTCCCTTTACTGTACTGTAAAAATTAAGAGCATTATATTCGAGCACATAAGGCATCAGGTTTAAAAAGTTTAGATTGAGATTATTGATATAACGAATCATAAAGCACCATTATTTTTAGCAAGTATAATAGCTCAATTTCGAAAAGAGATCATCTGCATTCAGTAAAAATTCTCTTAGACCACATCTATTCACGCAGGCTATACAATATATAATATAGTTTCATTATATCTAAGCCATAATTTTTATTAGTATTACCTGAGGTGGACTTCCCCCCCTGAGTTTATTAAGGAGCTTAAAATGATAAAATCTATTTTAATGTTTTTCACTATTTCTATGGTTTTAAACCAATCTGTCATAGCGGATGACAAACCTTCAAAGAGAGTTTTTAAAATTAAAATTACTAATCTGACTAAAGGGCAGCCAATAACTCCCCCAGTAATTGCCGTGCATAATGCCAATTATCACATTTTTAAACTCGGTGAGGCTTCCAGTCCTGGCCTTGCAGCGCTTGCTAAGGATGGTGTGACGAATATCTTAGAGCAAGAGCTAGCTTATGAACGAAATGTCGTGAGAGCTAAAACTGGGACTGGAGTCATTGCTCCTGGAGCTTCACAAGAAGTCCTGATAGCTGTTAACCATCCCGAATTTAAAGTCAGTGTCGTTGCTATGTTAGGAAGAACAAATGACGCTATTGTGGCCGTTAAAGGATTAGGCACAAAACTTAAGCGAGGTTATTTTTTTGAAACACTGGCCAACGTCTATGATGCTGGTGCTGAGGCGAATACTGAATCTTGTGGTGAGATACCAGCTCCCCCTTGTAATAGCCCAAATCTAGGGATGCCTGGAGAAGGCTTTATTCGACCACATGAAGGAATACTTGGTATAGGAGACCTTGATTTATCGAGGGATTCTTTTGCATCTCAAGCAGCAAAGATCTCAATTACGAGAGTCAAGTAATGAGAAGGCCTGTCTATCCTGCAGGCAGGCCTTATTAATAAACTAAAAACTAGTGACACTTCTATTGAATGATTTTTTTACTTTATCCATAGTGAGGGGAAGTTTCAGGTACTCTCCTCTTTTAAACATTGCCGCTTGGTCAGCCAAGTTTTCATTCATAAGCCAAGAATCTTGTCCGCCGTTTTGGATGAAATAATTCTCATCTGGACTAGATAGATCGCTTATATGTCTCGCACTGGCTCCGTAGCTGACCTCGGAAACTTCCAAATTTAAAGAACGTCCGTATTTATTTATAGTATCTGAATTGCCACTAAGGGGAATACTATCATAACTATACCTCTCCCCTATTAAGGGAATCATTCCAAATATCGTTTTTTG
Organism: Halobacteriovoraceae bacterium; assembly: GCA_002707495.1. GTDB lineage: Bacteria > Bdellovibrionota > Bacteriovoracia > Bacteriovoracales > Bacteriovoracaceae. Next base: position 70,058 of record PAMZ01000013.1, read on the forward strand.
AGATTGTCGGGTAAAGTCTCCCCAAGATTTGAACTTCCTCATAAACTTCTTAATTTCAGGAGAATGCTTTATTAACTTATTTTTAATTTTTTCTCCCTTAGTAGCTCTAAGTTCTTTTAATAGGTTTTCCTTCCAGTTTGAATCCTCCAAATATTTTTCTTGAGCTAAAAAATACATTACCCCATGGAAAGCAAGTGCCCCTTGACTCTTATCAAGAAATTTTCCATCCCAGGTAGAGAATTTTTCAAACCAAATCTCTTTGAGAAAATCAGGACCAACTTTTTCTAGGACAGTATTTCTCAACTCAAAGCTTGGTCTGGAGAAAACATCAAGCTGTATATTTTTTAAATCATTAATCGTAAGAATTTCTTTTTCCCTTATCAGCTCTTGTAATCTCTCAACTCTATGATTGTTAGAAAATGAAAATGCAAAAGGGACATCGGTCTGATCAAAAGGTTTATTATTTGCAGATGCAATAAAACCGTCTTTAGGATCAAATGATCTAGGCAAAGTCAAAGGTGTATTGACTCCCAGCACAGGGTTATCCATCTTTTTTAAAAAATCTAGTGTTTTTTCGGGATTCTTTAAAACAGGCTGGCCGTAAGCAGCTACCATTCCAATATGCCCTGCTTTGTCAGCATAGGTAATATTCATGGCGGAGACTCGATAGGTCCTAAATGCTTCCTTAAACTCTTTCCAATTTTTTGCCTGAGCTATTTTTAAAAAAGTATAAATTTCATCACTGCCCTGATGTCCTTGCCAGTTCAAAGCCGCCTTAAATCCAAGACTTTCCGGGTCAAAGAAGTCCACATCACTAAAAATCGGGCCAAAAGGTGTTTCACGAATTTGAATTTTTTTATCAAACCACCATCGTCTTTTGAGTATTTCTTCTCTTGAAGTAATCTTTTCTGAAGGCAGATCAGTAACATCGTATAAGTGAGAGCTAATCGCCCTCATATTTGTCCCTCCCCAAGCTATATTGTTATTTCTCCCGACACCAATTATTGGAACTCCTGGAATCATATAGCCCATAGCATGAAAATGAGGAGATTTTATGCCAACCATAAGCCAGAAGTTTGGAAGAGTTAAGCCAACATGCGGATCACTTGCGATCATACTACTATTCGTGTTGGTCTTATCTGCACTTATAGCAACTGAATTACTACCGGACTTCGAATTATTTTCAAGAAGTTCAAAAAAACTAATCAGATTATTACGAATCGAAGGAGTGTCAATTTTTAATTTTTCTTTGCTTTTATTAAATTTATTTTCCCATTGTGGACTCTTTGCTTCCCTTAAATATTTTGCGTAGGTAATCCAACTTAGATCGGCACCTACGATTCGACCAATACTCATGACTTCTTCTATCGTATATTTTTCAACTTTTTTATCGATGAGTTTACTTGTAATTGGTTTCATTTGAGCGTGTTCGATATACCAATTCAAACCAGCCGTAAAATTCTTCATCCAAGAAAGACTTTCTGGTTGCATAACTTTAAGACTATTCCTTGCTCCTTTAGGAAAATTAATGATCCTCAATGCGTGATCTATATCTTCAACCTGTGGAATCGGACCGGCTACTTCGCTAAGCCTTCCGTAAGCTATTCGCCTCAACACCTCAAGTTGATCAATTCTTAAATGGGCATGGACTAATCCCAGACTGAAAGCTAAGTCATCATCGTCTTGTGCTTCAATAAACGGGATACTTTTGTGGTGCCAGTAGATATTAACTGGTGCATTTAGTTTTGGTTTTTTTATTTCATTGAGAACTTTAATTCGTTGTTCGAAACTAAGCTCGTCCGGAGTCGTTAGTATTAAACTGCAACTCGAAAAGAAGAAAATGAGCAGTGTTAATCTCATTTAACTTCGAACACTAAAACATTTTGATAAATAAGATAATCATCCTGCATAACGATTTCGAATCCCGCCTGGGAGAGTTCTTCCACTATCTGAGCCTTTGACATTTTCATCTCTACTGGAGGGCCGATAGGAAGTTTCTTTTTCTTAAAATCTATAATAATGATCTGACCGCTTGGAGTAAGGTATTGCTTGAGCTGTCTGAAATATTTTACTCTCTCGGGTATATGATGATAGGTATCGACCATAAAAATGAAATCAACTGGTTCAGGGATTAATGGATCTGCGGGAGTACCTAAAATACTAAATAAATTATCTAATTGTTCTTTTTTTGCCCTACGGTTCAAAAAGCTAATCATATCTGGCTCTATATCAACCCCCCAAACTCTTCCCTGCTCTGCTATTCTAGCTAATCTCACAGGGAAGTAGCCTGTGGCAGAACCAATATCTGCGATCATACTGTCAGCTTTGATCTCAAGTCTTTTAAAGACTTCCTGTGGTTTTTGCCAGCTATCTCTCGAGCGATCTTCAAAGACTTTGGCCCACTTTTCGGCATCATTGAAACGATGAAGATGCCCTTCAAATTTATGATTTTGATGAATTTTATGGTTGTGTTTATGAGATGAGCAGCTCAAAAATAAAAAGCCTATCAACAGTATAAAACCCTTCATAAATAAATCCTTCTATATAATTCGTTTTCACACCCAGATCATAAGTATTTACTCTATAAAAGAAAAGAATTGAGTTTAGTGAAAGAAAAATCTAAGAAATCTCTTGAATAGACCTGACTAAATCCTCTACAAGAAAAGGTTTTATAAAAAGCTTATTTGCACCCATTTTTAGCGCTTTTTCCTCTGTAATATCAAGAACGCCACTAGATATTATGATGGGAAGACTTTTAAAGCGACTATCCTTACGAGTTTTCTCAATGAGGTCTGCACCTGAGCTATCTTGCATCGCAAGATCAGAGATCAGGCAGTCCACAGAAGACTTTTCCATTATGGCCCATGCCTCATCTCCTGAGCCTGCAGGCGTACAACTAAAACCTGCCTCATTCAACTCTTCAATTAAAAGGTCTCGTAATATGGGATCGTCTTCAACAACTAAAATAGAAAGACTTTCTGAATTCTCTTCACCCATTATCAATTGCTCCAATAACACCTCGCATACTTATTAAGAATACCTTAATATCATCTTCTATGCACTAAGTTTTTTTTGAACATAAAAAAGTTTCGGAAACCTTTAAGGCTGCCAATACATAGATTTTACGGTATCAACCACCTAAATATTTAATAAATACCTATCATTAGGAGAAAGAATGGACTCGAAGTCATATATTAACAACGCTATCAAAACTGAAGCTATTGATTTCACATCGATGGATGAAAGGCTCTCCTCAAATGGAACTAAAAGGCTCCTGCATGCTGGAATTGGGCTCTCTACCGAAGCGGGGGAATTCCTTGATGCCCTAAAAAAGCATATTTTTTATGGTAAAGACCTTGATAGAGTCAATTTAGCCGAAGAACTTGGGGATCTTTTTTGGTATATGGCGATTGTTGCAGACGAGCTCGGATTTAATTTTGAATCAGTTATGGATAAAAATATCGCAAAACTTAAGGCTCGCTATGGGGAAAAGTTCTCGGAAGAGAAGGCTGAAAGTAGGGACTTAGAAAGGGAACGAGAAATTCTAGACACTCAAAGCTTTAAAAGCTAATTCGATCTATGCAGATAAAGGTTAACTATTTAGAAAATTTAAAACTGGAAGCATTATTCGATGACTATCGGGTTATCTCGGACCAGCCTATTCGTTATAAGGGAGATGCCACAGCTCCGGGTCCATTTGACTATTTCCTAGCTTCAAGTGCGATGTGTGCCGCCTACTTTGTACTCGTTTACTGTAAAGCGAGAGGTATTGAAACAACTGATATTTCTATTTCTCAAAACAATATTCAAGATCCAGAAAATCGCTACCAACAAAAAATAGAAATCACCTTGCAAATTCCCGACTCTATCTCACAAAAAGACCGTGAGGGCATGATCGCTTCTATAGACCGCTGCACTGTGAAACGAGTGGTACAAAACTCTCCAGAATTCATTCTAAAAGCTCAGACGACATTAAAAAAATCTCAAAGCGCTGCTTTTGACGAATTTTTAGGACTCAAAACAAAAACTCTTATTAAAGGAAAAGACTCTTCTTTAGAGGACTCAATAAGAAAACTAAGTCAGAAAATTTCAGACCTGGGAATCAATTTAGAAATTTCATCTTGGAGAAACCCTCTCCCCCATGTTTGGTCCGTGCATATAAGAGATGCGGACTCTCCGATGTGTTACACCAACGGTAAAGGTAGCACTAAAGAAGCGGCTCTATGCTCTGCACTAGGTGAATTTTTAGAGCGGCTCAGTACAAATTATTTTTATGCTGATTATTTTCTAGGTATTGAGTTTCTTCAAAATGGTTTTCTTCATTATCCAAATGAAAAATGGTTTGATCTCTCTTCAAATGAACGTTTTCCTCAAGGTCTACTCGATGAACACTTAAAAAAAATATACGATTTAGATGGAGAATTATCCGCTCATCATCTCCTTGACTCACAAGCAAATCAAACGGATAAAATTTGTGCCCTTCCCTATACAAAAGTTTCAACCGGTAAAACTGTCTACATTCCTACAAACTTAATTGGAAACCTCTTTGTTAGTAACGGAATGAGTGCTGGAAATAATTTAACTGAAGCAAAAGTTCAGGCTTTATCAGAAATTTTCGAAAGAGCAGTCAAAGAGCGAGTTATAACTGGCGAATTGGCCCTCCCTTGTGTCCCCTCAGAAATTCTAAAGAAATATCCTTCGATTAATGAAGGTATCCAATCACTTAAAGACAAGGGATACCCTATCCTCATCAAAGATGCCTCCTTAGGTGGGAGGTATCCTGTTTTAAATATAACCTTGATGAATCCAAAAACGGGCGGTGTTTTTTCTTCATTTGGCTCTCATCCCAAATTTGAAGTTGCCCTTGAGCGTTGCCTCACCGAACTTATGCAGGGTAGAAGCTTTGAAGGCCTAAATGATTTTCCGCCTCCAAGCTTTAGTCCTCATGCTGTTAAAGAACATAATAATATTGTTGAGCATTTTATTGACTCCAACGGAATGCTGTCTTGGTTATTCTTTTCTAATAAATCAGACTACGACTTTAATGAGTGGAATTTCGAAGGTTCAACCGATGATGAGTTTCAGTATTTAATTGATATCTTAAAGCGAGAGGAAAAAGAAGTTTATATCGCTGAGTACATCGACCTTGGAGTTGCAGCTTGCAGAGTACTCGTGCCGGATTTTTCAGAAATCTACCAAGCAGACGACCTCATTTGGGACAATAATAATCGCGCACTTCAATTTAGGTCTCAAATTTTAAATCTACACAAACTAGATAAAAAAGACATGAAAAGCTTGGTAGTAGATCTTGAAGAAAGTGGAATTGATAATTTTATGCCCACCTCTGAACTGATTGGAGTCTTATTTGACGAATCAGATCCTTGGGGACAATCGGTAATAGGAGAAATAAAAGGTTTTCTCTACTTGGCGATTGGTAATCTAGAAGAGGCTTCCACTTACTTTTCAGAACTGAACACCTTTAGCGATGGAACGATTGAAAGAAAATTATTTTACCAAGTGGTTGATCAAAGAATTTCACTAGCGCTTAGAGAAGGCTGTCATTGGGATGACTTCAAAGAATCTTTTTACAATCTCTACGGGGAAGAACTATCTAAAGATGTTGATGAACTTGTTAGTGGCCGAAGCCGTTTCTATGGACTCTACCCTACTGACGAAAATTTTCTCCACAATCCTAAACATCAACGACTGATTGAGAGTTATCGTAAACTTCACCAGCATAGGAGTGCAAACGAGTAAGCTCTTCTGCCATTCTCTTTAAATTTCGTTTTTGTTCCAAATTCTCTTCTTCTAGTCTATTTATTGTTTGATAGAGAGGCTTCAAAGTATCCTCGGTTGGGATTTGAAATTGTTTAAAAACCCACTCTTTTGTCGGACCTATATTTCTTTGAAGCCAAAAATAATTATTGATTTGAAGGGCAGCAATATTTAGAAGGGTCTGACTTCTAACCGCTCGATTGAGAGCATATTCCGCTAATTTAAAGATTCCAAAAGATTTTTTTTTAGTGAGCATATTGAACCTCTATAAACTCTTCAATTTTTTTCGTTAAAAGATTTCTGGATTTTTGGCTTAATAGACAACCAATATGCCCCCCGGGAAGTTCTATCTCATCTACAAAACCTTCAACTCTTCCGCATAAGGCCTTAGCACTATTTTCTTCCACGATATGGTCTCCACTTGCCGTCACAACTAAAACGGGTTGTTTTAGTCTATGCAGTTGAATCTCTTTCCCTTTTAGTTCAAGAATTCCTCGGATAAAATTGTTTTCTCTAAAGAACCTCTCAATAAATTCCTGATACGTTCTCCCCGGGAAATCCATACGATCCTTTATCCAATGATCAATCGCATAGTACTTCTTAAGAAAGGCTCTATCATTAGCTTTTTTCCAAAGGCTTTTATATTTTTGAATATTGTCCATAGGCTCCATCAATCTAAAAGAGAGCTGGAGAAATTCATGATGAATTTGTCCCCATTGCTTAACCATCAAATTTAAATTTAAAGGCACCTTCTTTGACCAAAAACTTAAAATGCTATTATTGTCAAAGTCGATAGGTGTGACGAGATTGATAAATGAAATATCTTCTCGCTGGTGATAACATTGATTCACAATGCTAAATGTCCCTCCAATACAGTGACCTAAGATAGACCACTTTTTTTCATTGAGACTGTTTTCTTTAGATAGATCAAAACCCCAATCTATAAGCTCAAATATATGCTCTTCTAGAGAGGCAAATCGATCTTGTGGTCTAGGATTTTGCCAATCGAGTAAGGTCACATTAAATCCTAATTCCAAAAGCTCTTCAATTAGCGAGCATCCTGGGAAGAGATCAAGAACGTAGTACTGGTTAATGAGACTAGGAACAATATAGATATTATGTTTAACAGACTTGGAAGTCTGATATTGAATAAGCCGCGCTCTTTTGCGATAACCAAGAACATGATGAGGTGTAGAAGCCAAATCTTCCAGAAAATCTTGCTTATCAAGCTTTCCTAAGAAACTTATCTTTTGACTAAAAAGCTTGATGCTCTCTAAGGGACTCAACTCCACACCTGAACTTTAAATTATTCTTTAGAGGCCTTAGCTCTCGTAGAAGTTTGCGTTGTTTCTGATTTAAAAGTTTTAGTCAGAACATCACCCCATACTTCACCTGCGGCAACAACATTCTTGTTAAACTCTTCGACCATATTATTGGTTAGATTAACACCCATGTTGATTCCTTCAGTTACAACTTGCGTTTGTCGGTGAATCGCCTTAGTTGCCTCATTCTTCATAACACCTGTAAAGGCATTCATGTTTTCTAAATTTTTTTCCCATAGCTCATTGAAGTTTGTGTAGTTAGTCATAAAATCTCCATATTTTAAGCGGAATCAATTTTCCATCATCACCACCATAACATTTTTTATACTTTTGTACATTTTATTTTGTACTTTTGTACAAAATATTAGAAAATGAAATAAATAGAGGTAGATAATGGAACGTGTCACTTTTCCAATTAGACTCAAAGATGAAACAATTGATCTTTTTGGGCTTCAACTTAAACACGATAAAGAAAAACCCTGGATCATCATTTTGCCAGGACTCGACGACAGCATTCTTTTTTACAATCGTCTCTTTGAAAACCTAAGAAAAGATCTTCCAAACTGGAATATACTGGCGCTTGATTTAAAAGGTCAGGGGGAAACACTAAAACAAAATACGAAAATAAAAGATTTAAAAGTTCCCATTACCTATCAAGCATCATTGGTAAAAAAAGTTCTTGAAGAGCAACAAATTGAAAATTGTTTTGTCATTGGCTTAAGTTACGCAGGCGCTGTTTCATTAAAAGTCAGTATAGAGTGTAGAGAGCGAGTAAAAGGTCTAGGACTGATAGCGCCCTACGTGAGTAATTTTAAAGCGTTTAAAAAGGGCCTACAGGGACTCTACTATCATATGCTATCAAAACATCCTGCAAAGAGGGCTATAGCGATGATGGGCCTTCCCTTTTATTTTTCTCTAGCAAAATATGAAAATCGTCTCAACCAAAATATCCTATGGGATGATATGAAATTATCTGCTTTGTCCAAACTAACAATGGGTGTTTTGGAGTTCGATACAAATGAAGAGATTAAGAAAATAGATTCGATTCCTAAGGGTATCCATCTCCTCTGTGGCTTCGATGATAAAGTCATACCAATTACCGCTCACAAAAATCTTTATCATCAAATTCCAGATAGTATCGAAAAAACTTTTTCACTAGAAGAAAACGTCGGACATCGGATTTTTGAAGAACACCCTGATGTAGCTTCTCATTGGATATCTAAAATAGTTTCTTAATCACTAGCTTCTTTTATTTCGTTGATTAAAAGCTGAGGGAATGCCCAGGGAACAAAATGTCCCATATGATCATTCACTATCAACTTTGAAGAAGTAAAATGCTTTTTAATATAATCAACATTTCCAAAAGGTACTAACTGATCTTTTTTCCCATGAATAATCGTTGTGGGTACTGTCATAGGATACTGCTTTTCAAGTTTTTTTAACTCTACCTTTAAGGCAATAATCTCTCTATTACAAACATCAAGAAAACTTGGAATCATCCATCGAATGAGCCTTTGCTTTCCTAAACTTTGATACCACAGCTCCTCTTCAAGTTTCGGCGACATCGAAGCAGCGACTAGAATTAGCCGATGGGTCTTATCTCTAAATTGGCTTACAATCTTTGTTGCAACCGGTCCCCCATAAGAATGACCAAGTACGATAAGTTTGCGATCTTTTGTAAGATATTTTCTTATAAGACTCTTAGCTATAGTAGCCTGGTCTTCAAGTTTTAGGGCTGGAGTTCCAGGGTTATTTTCTCCGTAACCAAGGCGATCAAAGGTAACCAGTTGAACTTTATCTAAAAGTTCTGGATCCTTGTAGAGATGAGCAAAGGCTCCCCAACCTCCCGGTGAACCATGCACTAAAACCACCAAGGGTCCCTTCTCATTACCTAAACTCACATATTGAAAACTATCCTCTCCCATCGAAATTTTCTTGAAGGCTTCTGAGTGTGAGATTTTTAAATATTTTTCAGACTCCTCTACTACACCCTGGTAAGGAAAGCGAGAACAAGAAATTAAGCAACCAAGGAGAGTCACTCTAAGTAGGTCTTTTGTAGTTTGTTTTATATCTAAAAATTTCAAGAAAAAATCTCCACAAGTACAATCGATTGAATCTTCGACTATTAGTCGTACCAATTTCAAAAATAGCTTTCCATTGCTTATAAAGAATAGAGTATACCTCTAAACAAGTTAGGCTCGGATCATATATATTTGTTGACTCTGCTCCAGCCCCATTAAGTTCAAGTATTTTAAAATTTCCCGACGCGAGACCTTCTTGACTCGAATACTTTACATCTGCCCTGCCCACGTAGAAATCAGGTATCTTATCTAAAGTCTTTGCCACGGCTTGAGCTGCGACTTCAAGTTCAGCTCCGTTTTTAAATAAACATCCCTTTGAGTGACTCCCTTTTCGAGTCAAAATGTATTTTTCTCCCTTGGCAGGAACATAATTTGGGTCTAAATGAGTCTGATCAAACAACCACTCGAAGCGAAGTTTTATCTCTGAGTCTCTAAGCATTAAGTCAAACAAACGAGACTCGCCGTCACCGATCACAAAAGGAAATTCCTTTTTAGTCACTGAAAAAACCTTTCCATTTTTTTCACCAGGATATCGAATATAGAAAACTCCTATCTCATAAGGAGAATCACAATACTCTTGTTCTACTAAGACTTTTTGAGAGGAGTTTAGGTAGAGTTCTAGCTCCTCTTGATTTTTAATAAAGGCCACATCGACCCCTCTTAGTCCACTATCAGGCTTCAAAACTATGGGAAATTTGACTTCTCTTCTTGGGTGAAAAAGACGAGTCCTCAGGCTATCGTTTGGGATATGCTGCCTTAGCAAAAGGTCTATTTCGGATTTCTTCTCTCCAATAAAGCCACCCATAAACAAACAAGGATTAGCATTTAAACATCCTGTAAAGCCGCGATGGCGGATCAAAAAATAGATATATGTTGGAACAAAGGGAAGATAAAAAAGCCATGAGTTCCAAAACTCTAAGCGCCTATACTTTGTAAATGATACCCAGATTGGACGAAAAACCTCTCCAAAAGTTCGTTTAAATCGAAAACCTTTTACGACTAATTTAAACATCATTATGGTAGCGAGAGCGATCATTAATGAGGTACTAAATCTAATGAAAATTGAGTCCGAGGGATCAAGACTCACGTCAAATAATTGAAGAAGAAAAACTCCAAAACAAGCATAAAAGAGAGTTGAAAAACTAAGAATAACTCCAAACTTAAAGGGGTTATATCCTGTAAAACCACAATATAAATAAGTAGGTAACCTTGTTCCAGGGATAAATCTTGTGACTAATAAAAACTCCTCGAAGGCTCCAAATGGTTTGGCTACTTCTGGTTTAATAAAACGTTTTAGCCATGGAATATATCGAGCTCCAAAGCCAATACTATAGAGCATATAGTCACCTAAAATAATCCCAATAGTATAAAAAAAGATAAAGCTTGTAGGAGACATTTTTGCAGACTGAACAGCAAAAATTCCATAAAAATAGGCCAAGTCCTCACTGACTAAGGTTGAAAGACTAAAGCTAATATTGTGCAAAAGTGATTCAATTAACATTTATTTTCTCAACTTTTTCTTCTCCTAAAGTCAAACTCAAACTCACACAATTCCCATTGATAGCTTTTACATCATGAGGAAAACAGTTTGGGCAAAAGATAGTGCGTCCCTCACCTTCTTTTCTTAAAATCGTATCATTTTTTTTATAACCGTTAGAATCACAGATATAGAGTGTTTCTTCTAACTCTCCTTTTAGTATTTTATCGGCCATAAACGCGGGGTGAGTATGTGCTCCTGTCGACTTTCCTGCCTTAAAGATGATAAGCTCTAAGACAAGCTCTCCAAGCTCAGTATTAAAACACTCTAAGATATATTTACAATGACTCTCAAATTCGACTGATGGGTGCGCCAGATCAACCATGGAAAGTTGAAAGGTTTTTGTATAAGAATTAAGATAGGATTTTATCGTTTCAACGATTTCATCTTTTGTAGATTGTTTTGAAAGATGATCAATGATCATCTTTTACCTCATGATAGGTTTTTAAGATAGCAGATAAAATTTCCTGATGGTCTCTAGCCTCAAGATCAGGTCGACTTACAACCATCCTAAAAAAAGGACCTTCTTCATTTTGTGAATAATTAATCATACCGAGTCCACGTTCTTTCAGTTTTACTCGGATTGGCTCAACAATATTTCCAGGCACTCGAAAGCATACATTTACAAATTGAGGTTCAAACATAAGCTCCAAATCAGCATCCTTCTTAACTAGTTCAGCAAAGACCTTTGCACTTTCAATCATAGCATCAACTCTCTTCTCCAAGCCGTCATGCCCTACTGCAAGCCAATTCATCCACAATTTCACTATATCTGCTCGCCTACCACATTGAAGAGACTTTGGACCAAGATCCAAAGAGTCATCATCATGAAATAAGTACCCATCATTTCCAGAAGTCAAAGATGACTTCATCACACCTTTTTTCTTCACTAATAAAAAGGCACAGGTTAGATTCATGCCTAAAATTTTATGAAAATCCCAAGAAAGGGAGTCACAAAATTCAACTCCGTTCATGAGATTTCGATATTGAGAGCTTAATAAGACACTTCCACCATAAGCTCCATCTACGTGAAACCACATATCGTGCTCTCTACACAACTTCCCTATAGCACTCAAATCACCGTAGGATCCCTCAACAGTTGTACCCGCAGTTGCAATATAGAGAAATGGTCTACGCCCTAAGTTTTTTTGATTTAGAATTTCGTCAGAGATCCTTTCTTGGCTGACGATACCATTAGTTGGCGATTGAATCTCGATTAAGCTTTCGTGTCCAAGGCCTAAAATATTCATAGCTCGCTTGAGGGAATAATGAGCATTACTCTCACAGAGAACAACGGGCATTAAATTTCCATACCCCTGATGACCTTTCTCTTTAACCTCAGGAAATTTCGTATTTCTTGCCACCATCATCGCTTGTAAATTGGAAGCTGTCCCCCCACTTGTCATAATTCCTTCAGTTTGACTTGTCCCCCAAACAAGATGAGACAAATACTGAATCATCTCATGTTCCATTAAAGTCAATACAGGTGCAACTTCATATGTGTACATCGAAGTATTTGTTACAGTCGCGAGAAATTCTCCCGTAATACTTGGGAGTTCAACTTTTGACCACAGCTGATTCATATATTTTTTATGATTAGTGTTCATGCTGTGCTTGAGATATTGGTCGACAAATTCTTGGATTTCTTCTTCAGTGCGGGGACCACGTTCTAATTTCAAACCAAGCATATTTTTTAATTCAGTTGGCTCAAGTAGTTTTGTGAATTCCCGCTCTTCAGAACCTACATAATGTTCGAAACTCTGGTCTAAAATGGATTTATAAAAATTACTCACACAACTCCCTTCTGATCGCGCTCTCAGATCTTTCATAAATAAGTGAAATCGGCGGGGATTTTATGACAAAAACGGCGAAAAAAAGAGAAAAATCTTGTGATTTTAACTATTTTTCAGGCTTTAAAAGATAATAATGACACCATTTTTCAATCTAGAAAGAGAGTGTTAAATTTTAATAAGCAATTAATAGGTAATCCCTTGAAAAAAGGAATCAAAATGAAATTTTTCTCCGTCTTTTGTATGATATTTAGTTATTCAACTTATGCTGGCTTAGACAATACTCGAGAGCTTTTTCAAACTTCAACCAATCGTTGGGATGTTCAATGCCTTGATGGAAGGCAGCAGACTGTGAGCACGCGTGATATTTTAAATCAAAGACTTTGTAAGGGCCCTAGCAACCCAAGAAATGGCTGCTTTCAAGCTGCAACGAAAAAACTAAGGCAAACTCAATATGATGATCAAGATGAAGTCTTCGAAATTCTGGATGCTTGTAAACTTACCAATCGCACCAGTGTCGATTGTATTAATGTCTCTATCGACCTTATCCGTGACTTTGAAGTCGATGAGCGCTCAGAGAGCTTAGAGGTTATCAAGGCTTGTGCTGATTCTAACCGTTCCACTGGGCGTTTGATGCAAATCGCCCGTCAACGTCTTAGAAGCAGTGAGATTGATAATCGAAGAGAAGTCTTAGAACTTGTGGGGAGTTTTAATATGAGCTCTACTTATTCAGGTGAATGCGTACAATCTGCGACGATTGGTATAAGAGATTTTGAATTTGATGATAGAAGAGAAATAATAGAAGTGGTTAATGCCTGCGAGAGAGCAACGTTCCAAACAAGAAGCTGTATCTCTGCAGTTATTCAAACTTTAAGACCAACACAATATGACAATAGACGTGAGTGCATCGCTATTGTTAATAATTGTATTTAATCCTTTTTATCGTCTTTTATAAGACTGATGAAGTACCGGTTATTCTCTAATACCGATGACGAGTTATAGCGATAGAAAAAGCCTTGGTCTTCGATTCTCTCTACTTCCTTCAATAAGGTCTCTGTGTCAAATTTAATTCTTAAAGCAAGATCAAAGGATGACTTTCTACATTTTGAAAGCTCACACCATTGTTTAAAATTTTGACCTCTCTCTCCTGGAAAAGGTATCCAGCGCATCTCATCTATAACTCCCAGTTTAACCAGAGGAGCGACCCAATTATCTTGATAGAGATTTTCCTGTAAAAAGCTCTGTTCATAGGTTACGAATGCTTCTAGTTTAATTGGCCAAAAGCTGGATTGATAAAATTCATAGAGATTCTCGTCTCGTACTCTGGCAAGAGTATATTCAAGCCCACACTCTTTATACGCAACCAAAGACCAAGTAAGGTGATAATATAATTTTTCACTGTAGTGCATGAGCTTTTTTGAAGCAAAGCTTGAGTTTATGCTTAAAATTCGCCGAAGCGCTCTACCTGTAATTTGATTCTTGTCTTCTACTCCCCTTTGATCGCCTTTCGGCCAAAAACGATACCTAGCAATTCTGCCTAAATGAAATGAGGCATGGGAATAGAAATAACCGATCAGATTTAACTCATTTAATTCATTCTCCTCAGAAATGAGATTAGCATAGCTCTCGGTGATCAAAGCATTGAGTACAGCTTCATTATTTTTCAATCCACTGTTGGATACTTTAGAGTCCAATTGGTTCCTAATATAGTTCTTCCACTCTATTTTGGTCCATGTGGGATCACAGTCAGCCTTAACCATATCAATTATCCCAAGGCTAAAAAAAAGCAGAAGTACAATAGCCAACAGGACTTTCTTATCTATCATGATCTCAATTATAGGCTTCCAAGCTTTAAAAGGTTAATAACAATTACTAACTTTACAGTTTTGTAAACAAACTCCTTTATTGTTTATATCAAAACTCTGTTTTCAAGCCTTAAACCAGGCGAAACTGTCTTCACGTTAAACAAATTCATGGAGGAATAAGCATGAAAACATTATTAATTATGACAGTTCTTTTTACTCAGGTTTCTTTTGCTCAAACTGTGATCGATCCCCAAGGTTTTTTAAAACAAATTGATCAATTTATTCCTGCTCGAGGCTTTCATCAAGAATTCCAAGTGGGTGATATGATCCAAACAGAGGAAACTGAATGTGAAATCGAAGTAGATGAAAATGGACAATCATCTCAATACTGCTCTGGCTTTGAAGGGTCTAAGGAAGTGATTGAAGTTGGAGCAAACTATGCCGTAATGGACGACGGGATGGCCTATGTAAAAGAGCTTTATGATCGCTACAATAGAAGTGCTGTAAGATATTTTCTTCGAGAAAAAGCGCATCTTATCGCTAAAATGGCTGGAGAAAATTTAACTGAAAACTTTGAGTATCATTTAACTTCACTAACTCCAACTTCAATATTAGGTTCTGAAGCTTTAAGACTAGAAATGGCCATTATCTTTTCTGATGACAACGGAAACCAGTTTGGAATTCCTATGTTTATAGTTATTGCCAAAGATCTTCCCTTTATGGGGCAGGTAGCGCAAGCTGGTTTACTACTAGAAATCAATGGTCAGAAGCTTCCACCAAGTTACGAAGTTATTGGCTATACAAAATATTAAAATTTTATTTGGCTCCTGGAAAACTCTGGGAGCCTAATTCATCTTGCACATCACCAAAATCATAAATATTTTCTACAAACATTATCCTCGGCTCTCTATTTTGATCAAAGTATAGAAGTGAAATATTTGATAAAGAGGTTACGGTGCTTGTATTGTTTCCTGCCTTAAAATATCCTATCGCACTTGGCCCAAAATCAAACTTAATATCCAACTTGGAAAATTGATCAAACTTTAGGGTTCCTAGCATACTTAAGGTCACAGATGCTGAAACATCTGTTTCGAAGCGATACCCCCGCCATTGAGAGTCATAGATCTTTCTAACTCTTTTAAACTGATTATTAACTGTACCGAAAGTAAAGTTTGCTATATCTGGAACAAGATTCTCCGGCTTTGCTGTAAAGGTTTTATCTCCCCGCTCATCTTTAATAATGTATTCGATTTTTTTCTTCTTCTCATTCATCCTTATCCGAGTGGCCACTTTTCCTACCGGGTCTCTTTGCATAAAAAATCTAAAAGCTTCTCTTTCCTCTACAGATCCTGGTAGCCCCATTGTTCCTTCCACATCTATATCATCAAAGTTAAAAACTAGGCTTGAATCATGGTCAACTTTATTTAAAAAAGTTCTGTATTGAGAAATTATTTGCCTCGTTTCCTCAGGCGTATTTTGGTCAATCGTTGCCTGACTTAGATAAAAAAGGGAGTCTAAGTTCTCTTGCATGATAGTGCCGTCTTGGTGGTGTACACCCATGGTATGACCTACTTCATGATTTACTATGGCCTGCAAAAGATCTGGTTTACTCCAATCATAATAATCATCATCTGTGCTCTGGGTTTGAGTCGGATCAAAAATCCATACCACCCCTTTACTTGTTCCCTTTATAGCGTCTATATCTTTATACTCTCTAAAGGCAAAACCTTTAATCGCAGGGGCCATTGACTTAAGAATATTATTGATCCGAGGTTCTCTAGCACCGAAATAAAAAGTAAGCTCAGTTGAATCTGAACATGGCTCAAAAGCAATTTTAGTAGCAATCTTTAAATCTTCTGGATAGGGAATTGGCTGATCGTTATCATCTGTTCGCTGATAGATATTAGATTGAGATATATAAGCTTCCCAAGTTTTATAACTTTGTTCAATAGCTGTTTTTACTGAAGCTTCAGAGGCTTTAAAGCTAGAAGCAATCTTATAGCAAACGCTGATCACACCACTTGGCTTATTTGCATAAAACCAAGCAGCTCCTTCTTCGACTCGCATTCCACCTGTTCCCCCACCATCCATGGAGCCACCGCCCATGCATTTGGAAGACTTATTTATGATACACTTTGACTGTGTTTTCACTTTTTTAAAAATATTTTCATCAGCCCGAGCAACTTGAAAGGTACAAATAACGGCCATGCCTAGAGAAAATAATTTCTGCATATTTTTTATCCTTTTAAAGGGTTAAACCAATCTATATTAACGCAGTAAATATCATCTACGTCTTGTGAGTTTTTGACAATTTCACTGATCTGTTCAATCGCACCAGTTAATATCTCCCGCACTTGAGAGACATCATTTTGACTTATACTTAAGGGAGCGGAAAAACAAAACTCATCCTCCGAGAGTATGGGATGACGATCCATTGCTTTAATACGCCAATTAGCATGATGTCTAGCAACTAGAGGTGATTTTCTATCCAAATGAGTAATTGCAGGACCCCCAGCTAGAATACCCTCCTCCTCAGTTACGAGTTGCACGGAAATTAAAAACTCCACCACTCGAGTGACAAGACTTAAAGGAAGCCCAGTATGCTCAACTACATCTTCTCGGGTTTTAATTGAGTCTAACGAACAAGCAATCCTAATCGCACTATAAAACCAATTGGAATAAAAAATAGCTTTGTCGTTATCCTCTAATTCTTTTCGTTCTTTTATTCGAGACTTCATATCTTGCAGCTCATTTTGAAGTTTTAAAGTTTTATCTTCAAAATAGCGTTTTAGTTTATGATTTCCTGCTCTTTTTTTCTGCACCAGATTTAAAAAATATTCGATTTCAAGGGAGTTAAGACCAAGATAATCACAAAGAGTATATGCTTGCTCTAAACTGAGTTCCCTATCTCCTTTGAAAATTTGAGAAATTAAAGTTGTATGAACACTTAAGACTTTTGATAACTCAAGGTATTTCCCTCTACCTGATTTCGGATGAGAGCTAATCCAATCGTTAACATAATCCTTATAGTTTTCGTACTGATAGAGCCTGACTTCCATCCCTTTATTATTATTCAATAAATAGAGCTATTGAAGTGACTAAACCTTACAATAAAAAGTAATACTTCAAATATTTCTCTGACAAAACTACTCAGACAAAAAGTTTAAAATAAATTTCTATAATCCCGATAAGATCACATGAGATTTTGGAGTCTTATTGCAATAATTATTCTATTTTCTTGTGGAAAAACAGAAGAAACCACTGAGGTCATCTCAACCGCTGAGGCTCAAGCCGAGGCATCTGATCGCTATTTTTCTTCCACTGAAAAATTTGTGGTGAATGTTTACTACGAGCCTGGTGCTGAGCCATTTGAAGGAAACACCTCTAGAGGTTTTCCTTATTGGAGAATATTAGAAGACAATCTAGAGGCTATTTTTCAATACCGCTCCACAACACCAACCTTACAAGTCCCAAAAGAGCTATCTGAAATGAACCCTATTGATGCTCAAAACCAAACGAACTGGAATGCTGAGTCTGTTTATCAACTACATGAGAGAACTCAATCACCTTCAAAGCAGGCTGGAGAAGATCATTTCTATATCTACTTTCTAAAGGGAAATGCTGAGACAAGCAATAACACTATAGGTTTTAGTATTAATGGTACTGCAGTCATAGCTATTTTCAAGGATGTCATCACCGCCTCTGGATCTCCAGCTGTTCAAAAATATACAGAACAAAGTACCCTCGTACATGAAATGGGCCATGCCCTTGGACTTGTTAATAACGGAATTCCCATAGTTTCTAATCATCAAGACCCAGATAAAACGGCCCATACCTCAAATTCAGATTGTATTATGTATTGGCAAAATGAGGGTGCCAGTGACTTACGCCAATTCGTCCTGAATATAATCACTTCAGGTAATACAGTTATGTGGGGACCTGAGGTTTTAGAGGATGTTGAATCCATAAGTAAGTGAGAAATAAAAGGAGTAGCGAATGAGTTTTATTGATCAACTAGGCTTAACTTCCCAAGAGATAAAGCAAGATATTGATAAAGGAGATGGCGTTCTTATAGATGTACGGGAGCAAGAGGAAGTTGAAGAAGGCCACTTAGCAAAAACATATTGGCTAGCCTTAAGTGAACTCTCCCAAGCACCTGAAAAATTTCTTGAGGTGATTAAAAAGAATTTCAACTCAAAGAATTTATATCTCTATTGTAGGTCGGGAGGACGCTCTGGTCAGGCATGTGAATTTTTTAAAAGCCAAGGGCTCAATGCTTTCAATATTGGAGGTTTTGAAGAGCTGTCTCAAGAGTTTGATTCGAAAACGGGTGAATTGGATAATAGAAAAATAAGCTAGGCAAACTTCATTGTTCGCCTAGCCTATCATCAATCAAAGCCTTGGAGTGGGAAGAACACACTTTAAGAGAGACATGAAAATCTTGGGGGACATCATCTGAAAAAAGAAAAAAGATTTATTTAAACTCCAATGGCTCATCGAATTTCCTCCTTTCGATAGAACTAAATTAGCAAAGTGAATCCCCCCTAAGATCAAGTTCAAGTCAGATTTTTGTCAATTCTAAAAACGCTTCGCGTCACCAAAGATTCCTATAATTACAGTGACGCTATAAGAATTTTGAAATAAGTTATTTTTATGTCTTTGGCCCTTGATGATTTAAAAAACTTTATAACGGTTACTGAAACTTTGAACGTGACTCGAGCGTCTGAAATTCTAGGAATGACTCAACCGGCGTTAAGTTACTCACTAAAGCGTCTAGAAAGAGAGTTTGGTACTGAGCTTTTTATACGGCTAAAAAATGGCGTCCAATTGACCAAAACTGGTGAGGAGTTTTATGCGAGAGCAAAAAAACTCATACTTCTCTGGGAAGACTCTAAAAAAATTTTTAAAGATGATACCGATTCCGAGGCTGAGTTTTCTATTGGCATTCATCCTTCAGTTGGACTATACAGCCTAGATAAGTTCCTCCCTCAAATTTTTGATATCTACCCAGGATTAAGCTTTAAATTGGTCCACGGTTTATCTAGGGAAATGGCAAATAGAGTTATCAATTGGGAAGTCGATTTTGCTATTGTCATAAATCCCATTCAGCATCCTGATTTAGTCATTAAAGAGCTTGGTAAAGATACAGTCACTCTGTTTTCGACAGAAGAACCAAAGCCCAAATTGATATATGATCCCGCCTTAGCTCAGTCTGTCTTTATTCTTAAAAACTTAACCAAGGCAAAAATAGAACTTCGCGGACATATTCATTCAGGGAGTCTTGAAGTGATTGCCAAACTCGCCTCTCAGGGGCTTGGGTATGCCTTACTTCCGAGTAGAGTAGCCGCTAGCTACCCTAAACTTAAGTCTGTCGCTAATGCTCCCAAATTTAATGATAAGATATGTCTCGTCTACAGAAGAGAAAAACACAGTAATAGCATCAGCCAAGAGATTCTTAAGGCTATTCGAGAGGCTTTGATTTAAACCTCTCTTTGGCATCTTTTCTTCTGACATAAAGATACTTTTTCATCCTGGCAACAGTTTCCCCATTTTCATCAGTAACTTCACATTGAAAAACTGGTTTCACACTAAATTGCTCTAGCGCTTCTTCTTTTATTTCTTCGACTCTATCCAGTGGCATTTTGAAATGTGCAGTTACTGTACCCCTACCTGGTTTTACAAATTCAATTTCAGCGGCTTGATCCCATACAATATGGTCTTGTTTTAAATGATGTAAAAGCATGAACATAAAAAAAGGATCACACATGCTATATAGAGAACCTCCAAAATGAACGCCAACATAATTACTATTGAGAGGAGTTAACTTCATTTGGACTTCTATTTCAGAGAGGTCTTCAGAAATCGAACTGACTTTAATTCCTGCTCCCAAATAAGGAGGCCAGAATCTCATAGCCTTCAAAATAGTTTTAATATTTAATTTACGCCACATTATAAAACCCTGCTACTTAACTCTAATAACTCTTCGACTCATTCTACCAGATTCATCAATAACTCGAAGTAAATAATTTCCTCGGGCCAAATTAACTGTAAAGAGTGCCCCAGGTCGACTCTTTCCCAAGAGTCTATCTTCCAAATACCAGCTTAACTCTTTCGAACTCACACTTGCTCTTGCTTGAAGTGGTATCAAAGCCAATTTTCCCTCTTCTCTTATATAAGTGAACCCTCTTTTGGGAGATATGATTTCTGGAGCATCGCCTAAGTTTTGACTTACAAGCTGATTTTTACAAACTGGATGATAGTCTGGTGGAAGTTTTAATACTATCCCGTAATCTTGATATAAATCTCTCGTCTCAGATGAGAAAAACTCAAAGACCTTAGAAATCGTTGGTCCAGAATATTTTGGACAAACTCGTAGACCACTATCCCTTGCAACAAAAATTCTTTTGTGAATATCGCATTTTTTGATAGGTGATTTACCCGGCCAAAAAGTTGATTTCGTAGTTACATCACAATCTTGATTTGGCAGGTGGCCTGAAATTGAGCAGACTTCTACTTCTGTCAAATTTTTATGATAAAGATGTTTGAGATCAAAGTCCTTTAAAGACTTACTCTCTGAACGCAGAAAATCTACGAATTGAAAAAATAAAGGGGCTGCAGAAATTGATCCAACAAGGTAGGGGTTTGATTTGGAAGTAAAATCTCCCACCCAAGTCACTATCGTATATTTTTGCCAAATTCCCACCGACCATGCATCTCTGAATCCGAAAGAAGTACCCGTTTTCCAATAGACTTCTCCATTTTGTTGACTAAAAGCTTGCGAGTTTTGATACCGCGGTCTTGGATTTTTCATCAAAATCCCCTTCACCATCACGCTCGCCTCTTCCGAGAGGATTGAGATAGTATCTCTTTGAACCCCCTGTTCCAATATCAGATTTTTAAATTCACCATTATTGGCCAAAGCCGTATATAATTCTCCCAATTGCCATGCATTGACCTCTAGAGCTCCAAGCGCAATTGAACTTCCATAATGACCTCTCCCTTTGTTAAGAGGATAAACTAAGTCTAGAAATGAATAAACACCGTCTTGGCTTCTTTGCAGTTCATTATTAACAAAAACAGCGGGAATATTTCTCGAAGTTATAAGTGCATCCTCTAGTGTAAGAGGTCCCCTATACCTACGATCATAATTTTCCGGAGTTCTATAAGGCAAAGGACTGTCAAAAAGAATTGATTTTGGATGATAAAGTCCCTTTTGAAAGGAAAGGCCATATATAAATGGTTTGAGCGTTGATCCTGGAGATCGTTTGGAAGTAAGACCATCAACTTGACCGTGGATTTTATCATTAAAGAAGTTTGCCGAACCAATATAGCTTAAAATTTCACCAGACTCGTTATCAATGACCATTGAGGCTGCATTATATATACCCACAGAATTTTGATTCTTTATATAACGTGCAAGTATTTGCTCTAAATGATTCTGCCAGTCGAGATCTAAAGTTGTGATGATTTTTTTTCTTTCACTATCAATTAAAATTTGCCGTGTCGCATGAGGAGCAAAAAATGGTCTTTCGTTATAAATTCTCAATTTCTTCAATAACTGGCTTGATTCATCAAAACTCAATTGAGGATAGAGAAGTCCCCATCCCACTTTAAAATCTTTCCAACGATTTAGATGAAAACTTCGAATGAGATAAGGTCTTTGGGGAAGTAAAGTTAAAAAATTAAACTCGTCTCTGGTTAACTCACTCCCCGACTTTCTAAAATAATAAAGAGAGGCTGTTTCAAACCCCTCTATATTTTTTCCCATGGGAATCAGATTGAGATAAGACTCCAAGATTGAGCTTTTTTGCATAATAAACTCTAGCCAAAAAGCAGCAAAAATTTGCTTAAGTTTTCCCAACGGACTTCTTGTATTAAGTCCATAGTAAAGACGCGCAAGCTGCATACTTATCGTCGATGCCCCTCTTTTATTTCTTCCTGTTATTAAATAATCAAAAGTGGCAGAGGCAAGTGAGACTGGATTTACACCAGGGTGGTAAAAAAAATATCTATCTTCTTTCTTCAAAATGAAATCACGATACGAAGGCTCTACCTCACCAAGTTTTTGCCAATAGCGAAACTTATCGTCACCAGTTAGCTCCATACTTAGGAGTCTGCCTTTTCTATCTAACACGACCCTAGAGGTATCTAGATCTAAATGAAAATCTAAAAAGAAAAACCCTCCTCCCAAAGTCAAAACAATAAGGAGGGTTATCTTTATAAAAAATTTATGGCTCAACTGTAATTTCATCCACTCGAGTCAAAGCACTCTCAATCGTTTTATACATATTCTCAGCGTAGGTTGGTGGGATCTTAAATTTTCCAGGTGCCACTGCTTTGATACGATAATAAAACTTCCTCACAGATGTACTAATACTTGAATATACAATAATTCTATCTTCTCTTTGATCTGTGAATTCAGTTTGCAAAGAAGATTTATCCTTATCATCGGACTGCCATTGTAAATCAAAGCCTCCTGGAAGAAGATCTACTATAACTGCATTTCTAATTTCTCGGTCTCCTTGCACTGACAGTTCGACCATGACTTCCTCTCCGACTTTTAAACTTTTTAGCTCATTTCCATCGAGATCTAGCATTCTCTTATTAATTTGTATGCCATTTTGATAGTTCTTCATCTGCAAGGGAAAACCAGCAATATTGACATTTAAAAGAGCAAAAGTTTTTTGGGGAAGATCTATCGCCAAATTTTTAATCTGTTTTCGTCTCGATTGCGGAAGTTTTTGAAGCTGTGAAATCTTTAATTTTCGCTCTTCTTTGCCAAAATCAACATCGACTGTGGCATCTATCTTATTTCCTTTAGCCAAAGAAGCAAGGCTTAAAAGAGCTTGTCCACTCCAAAGGGCACTTGCTCCATATTTTTTCGTAGACTCCACCATCGTTTCAACAAGTTCTGGCATGACCTTATTTGCCCGATTAGGAAAGTACTGATAAAGAATTCCTAAATAGGCCCTCTCAAATGAGGACGAAAAATAGCCATAGGAGTACTGGAAGTTGTACCGACCACGAGACTTCTCTACTCTCTCTATAAATTCCATAGCTTTTCTTTCGTTTTTTAGAATTTTATAGATTGCGGCTAGATATAAATTAACGAAAATATCATCGGAGTCTGTCTGTTCTAAAAGTTTTGCATTGGCCCCTACCTGAATTTCATTTAAACTTTGAATATAGAGCGCATAAGCGCGACTTCTATTATTTGTTCCTTGTGCAACTTCACCTATATACATCATAAGTCTCTCGAAAAGCCTCTTGTTATAGAAGTAACCATTAGCCTTAGAAACGGTGAGAAAATGGGCGATATAGAGATTCAAGTAATCACTACCCACGGGGTTTCCGACGTAGAGAGATATTCCCCCTTTATCATTTTGTCGCTGCAAAAGAAGGTTATTGGTTCTTCTTAAGAATTCCTCTCTTTGCAGTGGGCTTTTTTCTATTATATTTTCTGGCAATACCGCATAAGGAATGGCCTTGGAAGTAATTTGTTCAGAGCAGCCGTAGGGATAACTTGCTAGGTATCTAAGATTTCCTTTTAGAAGTGCAAAAAGTCCCTCATGAAGATCAATTTCGAAGTCAAAAAATTCCGAATGAAAATCGACGTCATCCATTTTAATCTTATATTCACCGTCAGTTAATACGTATTGCCAATTACGATTGACCCTAGGAATGAGTGGTCTAATACTTACTCCCTCTTTGTATTGAGAAGAATACTCACCTGAATTGGCTTCAATTACAATATTTGTATTTCCTAGGGCATCATTTGCTTTTAACTTAAAAGTCACAACCTCATCTTGAGACCTCTTAATTTTAACTTTCTTTGAACTTTCTCCTAAAACCTTATAACCCTCATCTGTTTTAAGGTGGACTGTTACTTGATCTGTTGAAGAACTTCCCCCATCCTTTGAGTCAATATTATTGGCTATTGCGGCAGAAAGCACGAACTCATCTCCGGGAGAGCTAAAGGTGGGAAGTGTTGGAGTGATAATTAAATCATCTCTAGAAATAATACTCCCCTTTTTTACCCCGACAGATTTTTGATCAACAAAAACGGCATGCCAAGAAAGCTCTCCATTAAAATGAAAAGGCACATTAAAATTATATTCTCTCCAAGAAGAATCTGCATCAATCACATCCGACCAAAAAGCAACTGCCTTTGTGAATTTTCTTTTAAAGGGGTTTAAGTTTTTACTCATCAAATCACCCTCTCCACCTCCAGCTGCAAAAGCCTGTCTTACGGCATCTATATCTGGCAAAATGAGTGAAAAAATTTGATAGGTACTTACTCTTAAGGCCTGTTTTTTATAAAACTCTCTTAGAGGGCTTGGAGTTTTGTAGTTTGCGAGTTGATGTATTCCTTTATCAACAGCATAAATGATTATTTTACCAGGATTTTGTGCTCTATAGCGAACTGAGACTTGATCCCCAGGTTTTATAAGACTCTCAGTTTCGATTTCAATATTGTGAATGAGCTTAGACTTATCTAACGTAAAAGGCACCACAGCGTAACTGAATGGCGAGGTAAAAACTTTCTTAGAATTTAAATCTCTGAGAAGTGATACGTTTACGTAGCCATTCCCCTCAAGCTCTTTTGGTACTCGAATATTGATAATGCTGGTTTCTCGATCTAGTTTAAACCATTTTGCAGCATAAACCTTTTCTTTTTCAATCGTCACTAATCCGACTCCGGTGTAGGGAGCTTTGAGTGAAATTTGAATATTTTCACCTGACACAAAATCGCTCTTATTCAATGTCATTTTCAATTCATTATTTCGATAGAGCGAGCGAGCAAGGTCTGCCTCACCAACAACACTGTACTCAAATGAGTTTAGTTTGTGACCTTTTTCATTTCTGATTTCTACAATATAATCTCCAACTTTAGAATTATCTAAATCGTACTTGAGCATTGTAGAAGGAATCGTTAGGGATTCTTTTTTAAATAATTTTGGCTCTTTAATATCTTGATAAGCATAAGTATGATCTGCTTGCTTCACCAACGCATTTTGATATTTCTTTTCATAGATAACTAAATCAATTTTGGCCTCTCTACTTTGATGATCATTTCCAACGGCAACCAGGCTAACCGCTACTTTAGAACTCGTAGACACATACCTTAAGTTCCCAAGCGGCTTCATACCTACTAAAAATTCATGAGGTGAAATCATGATACTTTTTTCCGTCACAACACTACGCCCTCCAGCCTTCATAAACCCCTCTGACCTAATAGTTAAGTTAAAGGTATTTTCGGCGTATTTATTCAAATCGATTTGATATTCAGCTCTCCCTTGTTCATCAGTTTTAATTGACTTGAGACTCTCAGAAATAGACTTTTCTAAAATAGTTTCATCGTAAAAAGAAAAGCTCGGGAACTTATAGAGAGAAATACTTCGGGGTGAGAGGATCATCGTAGACCGAATTTCATTTCCTACAGCTGGTGTGCCGAAAAGGTTTCTTAGGCTGATATTAGATTTCAAATTTTGTGGCGAAACCCATAGCCTCTGTTGTCCCTTATTAAAGCTTGATGAAATCTTCATCTTATCTGGCAAAAACTCTTGAATCTTAAGTGTAAGAGATCCGAGATTCTTTTTATAAGTTCGATTGCCTTTTAAACTTGAGCGAGTCTCGTATGCAGAAACATTTACTGTGTAGGTACCTGTCGGTGCCGCGTAAGAGAGATCAAAGTCGACAGTATTGACTCCGAAATGCTGGATTTTCTGATCTTGAGTCAAAAAGATTTTACCTCGAGCATCTCTGATCTCAATATTAACCAGCTCCCCTTCATGTCGCTTTGACCACTCAGAGTCCTTAAAGATGAAGGCTAAGTGTCCAGATTCACCAGGTCGATAGAGCTGCCTATCAGAAAATATCGAGACTCTTAATTTTTTCTCAAAGGAATACTCCCCTGCAACTTCAAATCTTGAAAAATCAACTGACTGATCTCTATTATTTTTGGCAACATATAGTACATCTTGCCCTCGAGTCAGAAGATAGCCAGTCACGTCCTTCCCAAATCTTTTAGGAAGGTCAAACTCTCCAAGTGTGCCAGTGACACCCAGAGTTCTTGTTTCTCCATTGATTCTTATTTCTTGAATGGCAACGCCTCTTAAAGGTGATCTAGAGGTTTGAGAGGCTACATAAACTGTCTGATTCCCGTCTGAAGCCTTTTTAATAATATAGGCCATATCGGATAGGATAAATAATTGCGAGTCCTTTTCTTGACCTTTTGAATCGTAGAGCGTGACAAAGAAAATCCCAAAATCGAGTTTGCCACCAGAGCGATTATTTAAATACCGGCTAAAATCAAAGTCAGCATAAGTTCCCTTTTTTTGACGGGATCCAAAGTAGACTTCATCATTGTACTCGTCAGTAATCCTATCCTCTTTAAAACTATAATGCCTAAAGTAAGGTCTCTTTTTGTCAGGAGATGAAAGTGATAGAAAGTGTTGAATTTGGTGAGCTTTAAGTTGCCTAACACGAATTTTAGCTTTGGAAACTCCACGACCGTAAACACTAATTTTTCTCTGACCGTTTAAACTTAGAATCGACCCATCATTGGCAAACTTTAAGATCTTAGGGAAGGCCTGAGCTTTAGAGTATTCAATTTTATTAAACTCTAGTTCAAATCCATCTATCGTTTTCAGCCCTGCCCTTAGTTCCAATTTATAAGTCTCACCAACGATAGGTTCCACTACAATTTCATGCTTTGTTTCGTCAATAATCTTTTCTGATTTGAACTTATAGGGAACATCGACTTCCAAAATCATCATAGGGTGATAACTCCAATTCCCGCTTTCTTTCATAGGGCAATTGAGTCGGAGTTTGAGATAATTCTTATTATAAACAGCATCAAAACAACTGGAAGCACTCTCTCCAAAATGAGAGATCAATGTTTGATACTCCTCCTTTGTATAATGCATTTTAATTCGAGTTATTGAGAAAAAATCCCGAATCACGTCCTCTCGAATACGAGTGTTTGATGTGATTTTTATCGAGTGATAAGGCTCATCGTTCTCATCATTTCTGACTTTGATTTTTTCAAGGTCAATATTTAAAAATGAAAACTTGGAAGGGATACTAATTTTTGCCGTCTCTCTTTTGGGAGAAGACTTTTTGGAAAATGGTGAAACAACACCTTCTTTTAAAACATATTTAATTTGCTGGGGCTGCGTTCCAAGTTTTAAGCTCTCAGAGTGTAAGTAAAACTTCTTTTTGGCATCGCCTTCGAAGACTTCTGACTTCAAAAGTTTTATAATTGTTCCTTGGCGATCTTTTAGCTGAAACTCGCTAAAATGTTCGACAGATGCCTTTTCTAAAGGATAATTTGATCGAAGAGCAATAACAGCCTTTTTCTCATCGCTATTTTTTGGGTTTACATAAAATCTTTTCGAGTCAATCCAGACTTTAACTGGTTTAGTTTTAAAGGTGTATACGAGTTCACTAAGTTCAATATTCTTTCTTAGATCCTGATTCTTAATTTTAACGGTATATTCTTGGTCTGTGAGCCAATGATCAGAAGGCATAAAACGATACAAACTCTCATTTACTTTTTCCCAGTCTCCTTTCGTCACTGGGAAGACCTCGAAAAGCTCCTCTGGTTTAGCCTTCGAGTTTAATAGATAAGGATTTTCTGAAAAATAAAGACTTACTGGATATATAGTTGTTCTTAGTTCACCATTTATCATTTCAAATTTGGGAGTGGAAGGAGCTGTAAAGTGCACATTAATTTTCTTTACCTGGTCTTGGACCGTTTGAGATGATTTTTGAGAAGCGTCAGTAAGGACCTTAGTTCTTGGTTTAAACTCCACCAAAAATTTAGCAGCTCCAAAAAGACAGAGATAGACTACCAAAGCGATTGAAGTTTGCTTCTTGTGACCGATAGCGTACTGAATTCCCTCACTCACCTTTTTCATCCAAAGAGGTTTTTGATATTTTCCAAATAGCTGAACAAGAATTTTCGTTACGAGTCCCCAAAGACCGAGAAGACTTAATGCTGTGACTTTAAGATGAGCCAAAATCAAAAGAAAGAGGATTCGGTTAGAGTACTCTAAAAGCTCACTCTCCCAACTCATTAAATAGGCAACTTCATTACGTATTTTTATGACTATTAACAAGAAAGAGAAAAGAGAGATAATAATGGGAAAGGCTAATTTAGCGTTTGAGTTTTCTTTCCAATTTTTAAGGTCAGAATAACCGATTAATAAAAGCCCGAGGAAAAAGAAGGGATGCAGCCATGATTTTAAAAATAGAATCCAACCAGGAAAATGAATTGAAGTTGACTGACTCTCAACCCATGCAAAGCCCACACTTAGCACCAAAATGATGCCCGCCATAATTAGCTTCTTCACGAAAACCCCTTCTTTTGAATGAGGGTTAATTAGAGTTTTTCGTCAAAAAACTGTCAAGGTAAAAGCCGGCTATATTCTTGGAATCTCGATCCCAAGATGGCTTTTAACACGCTGGATATTCTCTTGCCTTGGGTCAATACAAGTCGCGGTTTTATTTTGAATATTAACGCATATCCAATCCGAATTTGAAGGTCGTGTATCCGCTTGGGACATAAAACTATTGCATGACGAATAAAAGCTTTCTCTAAGCCTAGACTCAGTGGGTAATCTTGTCAGACCTCTTATTGGCTGTTCATCGGGACTTAAGTCGCTCGAGATATAATGAGAAAACAATAGGTCTTCTCTATTATGAGAGACTTGATGATCCTTTATAAAACAATACATTCTGAGTTTTTCTAAACTTGCAATCAATTCGTAAGTCATCTCTGTACTTAAAAGCGCTCTTTCGTCCTCTTCAAAACCTGAGACCTCTGTCAGTGCTTGTTGATAGAGAGACTCCAATTGAAGTTTAAACGTTTCGAAGTCTGCTTCTCCGAATCTTAGAGTATTAGCTGTTATTGAATTACCCAAATTTTGTTGTATTTTTGCCATAACAAGGTTGAAGATAACGTCAGCTCTATCTCTAGGGATCTCCTCTTTATAGACCCTTTCTTCTAACTCTAATTTAAGAGAGAGAATCACTCTTTGAAATTCCTCTTGGTGAGGATGCCTCGCGGACTTACCCGCCATCGAAAACGCCTGCCCAGCGGCTACAAACATAAGTAGTAAAAAAATTGTCTTCATAGAGGAATCATAGCTCGAGTGCTCTACCCATTCACACATTTTTGAAAAATATACGGCCCTGTTAATAAATTCGACACTTATTATAATTTCAATATCTTAAAGCCTTTGGTAAATATTTATTATTGACTACATACCATCTTGGCAGAATCATTTTAGCCGTATATACCAGTGAACATGAAAATTAATATAAAGCAAAAAGATCAATGCTCTCTCATTACAGCTGCTACTCATATGGGTCAAAAAAAGCCCGGAACTGAACTAGCAGGTGACTGGCTTAAAGTTCGTGGTCTGTCAGAGAAAATCTCTGAGTTTTTTTCTGACTTTAGAGACATTGGAAATGTTTTTGAGTCTATTAAACATGAAAAAGAGTATGAGCTAAGTGATGAGCTCTCAATTACAAAGAAATTAAAAAAATTATCTCACTATAGCGAGCGTCTTTCTGAAGTTATATTTCGCGAACTTTCACAAGATCGATTTGTCCTTACTATTGGCGGAGATCATAGTATAGCTGCTGGAACCCTTGCCGCCAGTTTACAGTTTGATGAGAATATTAAGGTATTATGGGTTGATGCTCATGCCGATTTAAATACACCAAGAACCAGCCCATCTCATAATACGCATGGGATGCCTGTCGCCATTGCCATGGACTTAGTGAACGAAGTTTCTGAGAATAATTTATTTAGTTTTCTTCCCAAACTTAAGCCTCAAAATATTGCCTATATTGGTCTGAGAGATGTCGATCCAGGCGAGCGCGCTTTTCTAGATCGCTTCAATATAAAATCATATGACGCCCAAGATGTTCATAGACTTGGGATCGAACAAGTCCTGACGGAATGTAAGCAATACCTTGACCCAGACTCGACAAATAATATTCACCTTAGTTTTGATGTGGATGCTATTGATCCACTTTATTTTCCAGCTACTGGTACTCCTGTACCAGAAGGATTAAGCCTAAAAGATGGTCGGCGCATAATAGAGTTTTTAAATTCCGAGACAAACTTAATATCATTTGATCTGGTAGAAATTAACCCCCTTTTAGGTGGAAAAGAGGAACTTGATCAAACATTTGCCTCTACAATGGAGCTATTATCCGCCTTAAAGCGTACTCGCAAGTACCCTACAGGATCAATCCACTTAGAAGAAAATTCCGTCTAACTTCAGTCTTTTTCATACAGACTAAATTTCGCCGACGAGTTGAATAACAACTTATGACGAAAAGGATTTTGTATGAAAATGCTAGTATGGCTTGTGGCCCTCACGTTAGGAGGGATAGTTTACGCCTCTCCCTATTATGGTGAACTAAAAAACTTTAATCTCAATTATTATCAACCAAGTGGTAATGCTCAAAGTGAACTTCTCATCTTCCGAGATATAAATTATCAAACTTCAACTTCATATGAGGTGGAGCTCCAAGCGGGAAGTTTATTTCTGATAACACCTATCAGTACTATTCAACTAGATAATCTCCCAGCATTTATCGCCGATGTTGATACATTAACTGTTAATAACCTGAATATTATTTCTCATCAAAGTGGAATAGAATTAGATCTCGAATATATGAGTTCTTCAACAAACTCTGAAAGTATCAGCATCGAAGAGTTAAAAATATCCTGTACAAGTTTAACTTCGACACAAGACCCCATGGATCAAATACTCGATCAATGCTTAAACAATGCTGGTGAAGTTTCATTGAGTCGTTTCTTTGAAGGAAGTAAGCAGCAACTAGCAAATTTTACGATGAGTACTGAAAACGGTATGATGGATTTCAAAGTTACAGCTGCTGGAAAAACCGTACGAGGTGAAGGTGAAACTTATTTCGATGGCAATACAGTGCGTATTAAAATTACCAAAGCCAAGTATGGCATCTTCAATGTTAGAGGCTTGCTTTTTAGAGAGCTCGAAGAACTGGCCAGCGAAAAAATAAAAATCAATAACCCTTGGATTGAAATCGACCTGTAGCAATAGGATCAGTATGCAGTTAAGAAAAGAGTTAAAAGGTTGTAAAAGAATAGTCATTAAAGTCGGAAGTAACGTTGTCACCAAGGACAATGGAAAGTGTGATACTCGAAAAATGAGGATCATAGCTGAAGATATTAGTGATTTAGTCGATCATGGTTTTGAGGTGGTATTAGTCAGTTCTGGAGCGGTCAGTGTTGGAAAAGCCTTTCTCAAAGAAAAACTT
Organism: Halobacteriovoraceae bacterium; assembly: GCA_002707495.1. Lineage (GTDB taxonomy): Bacteria > Bdellovibrionota > Bacteriovoracia > Bacteriovoracales > Bacteriovoracaceae. Next base: position 101,690 of record PAMZ01000013.1, read on the forward strand.
CCAAGAAGTGGGACCACCGACCTGCAACAATCAGCGAGCTCAATCGGACAACCTAAACTTATCAGTCAGTACTCACAGTTATTTGAAGAGCAAGAACATATTTGCGCTCAAATTCTTTTGACTCACGACGATTTTAAAAATCGAACGAGATTTCTAAATGCAAAACAAGCGGTGGAGATCTTATTAGAAAATAAAATTATTCCTATTTTAAATGAAAATGACTCTGTTTCTTATAACCTTATAACTGTCGGTGATAATGATCACCTAGCCGCTTCTGCGGCTCAAATGATCAAAGCAGATGCATTATTAATCATCACAGGCGCGAAGGGACTTTTCGACAAAGATCCAAGCATTAAGGATGCTAAGCTTATTAAAGAAGTTAAATACGGCGATGATCTCAACCATATCAATATGAAAAATAAATCTAGTGTGGGAAGAGGCGGAATGCACTCTAAAATTCAAGCGGTCCAAAAAGCCACTTCATTAGGTATCAAGGCTATCATCAGCTCAAGAGACAGTTTACGAATTGTGGTGGACCCACTTACTAAAGAGATAGGGACATTCTTCTCTCCCCAGGCAAATTTTGATCCTGAGATGAAAAAAGCATGGCTCGTTTCAACCAAGAAGCTTGACTGTGCGATAGAAGTTGACTCAGGAGCCTATAATGCTTTAATAGCAGGTCATTCACTCCTTCCTAAAGGAATCACTCAAGCCTCCGGAAATTTTACTCGAGGAGATTGTGTCGACATACTTCATAAGGGAGAAGTGTTTGCCGTCGGTGTAACCGAATATGACCAAAAAGATATTCTCAAAATTAAACAAATTCATAGTGATGATATAGAAAAGATCTTAGGTTTTAAAAATTCTAATGTCGTTATCCATACCGAAAATCTGGCCATAACTGAGGAGGATTCAAATGATTGAATTGGCAAAGAAAACAAAAAAGGCAAGTCTTAGACTTCGATCAATAGATCATGATACGAGAAAAAGCATCCTCTTCAGATTAGCCGATGAGCTGGAAAAAAGGTGGGAAGAAGTCATAGATGAAAACAAAAAAGATATGCAAGCCGCAGAGGAAAATAATCTTAATGCAGCTCTAAAAGATAGGCTTCTTCTCACAGAAGATAGAGTCAAGGCCATGGCACAGGGAGTACGTGAAATTGCTTCTCAACCAGAAGTGGTAGGTTCTACATACCAAGAATTTAAAAATGAACAAGGGCTTACAATTAAACGTCAAAGAGTTCCTCTTGGAGTCATTCTAATGATTTTTGAATCAAGACCAAATGTTGTGATCGACTGCGCAGCACTTGCGATCAAATCTTCTAATGCCATCATACTCAAAGGCGGAAAAGAAGCTAAATTTTCTAATAAAATCTTGGGAGAGATTGTACAAAATTCACTCAAGCCGGATCTTCCTGTTGAGTGTGTTCAAACACTGGCCTCTGATAAGAGAGAAGAAGTTCAAGCCTTGCTAGACTTAGAACATTATATTGATGTGGTAATCCCAAGAGGTGGCGAAAGATTGATCGAGCATGTTTATAATAATGCTAAGATGCCGGTTATTGCTCACTTCAAAGGTCTCTGTCACATGTATATCGATAAAGATGCAAACCTTGAAAAAGCTATAAACCTCGTTGTTAACGCAAAGACTCAAAGAACAGGAGTTTGCAATGCTATTGAAACTCTTCTCGTCCATCAAGATGTGGTTGATTCATTTGCTTCTCAAGTTGCGTCAGCACTTCAAGAAAAAGGAACCGAGCTCCGTGCAGATAAAAACTTCATCCAGGCCAGTGGAGCTTCAATTAAAGAAGCCACATCAGAGGACTGGGCCACGGAATATCTTGAAAATATCTTATCTATTAAAACTGTCGCAAGCCTAGAAGAAGCGATAGAGCATATCAATGAATATGGAAGCTTTCACACGGAATGTATCGTCTCCGAAAGTGTAGAGGCGCAAAATAAATTCATGGCCAATGTGGATGCTAGTTGCATTACCATTAACGCCTCTACAAGATTCAATGATGGTGGTCAGTTAGGTTTGGGAGCAGAACTTGGAATTTCAACAACCAAACTTCATGCCTATGGTCCAATGGGAGCCGAGCAAATGACGACTTCAAGATATATTGTCGTAGGTAAAGGACAAATTAGAGAGTAACGCTAGCCGGTGACCTTTGTAGTTCGTCACCCATAACCTGGCTTAAATCGGGCCAGCTAAAACGGGCTTCTTTGAATTCAATATTAGGAATTTTGGCAAGCAGATAAGGACTCTCTTTGCTGATTCTTAAATCTTGAATCAAGCCTTTGATTTGTGCAATTTGAACTTTGAGTTTTTCAAAGCGCTTTCCTGATAGTTTGGGAGTCGCGATCATTCGTTTACTCAATGGATTCATCCACCGTCCATTTGGTCTTTTAAAACCAAAATGCAAATGTGGTCCCGTTACTCTTCCCGTCTTTCCAACAGTTCCAATCACTTGATAGGTCTTAACCCAGGCACCTTTATTTACTCTTCTTTTATTTAAGTGCATATAATAAGAAATAGATCCATCCCTATGTCGAATGGCTATTTTATTTCCCGCGTACTTATTATAGGTTGATTGAATGACTCTCCCCTCGGCAACAGCGTGAACCGGCTTTCCAACACCACCTCTAAGATCAACTCCCCTATGCATCGTTCGTCTTCCTGTTACGGGATGTCTCCTCCATCCAAAACCAGATCTTACATGTAGTCGAGACAAAGGATACCTGAGTCCAGAGCGGATAAGGGCCTGCCCATCTTGAGTATAATGAGCATTGTAAGTAGAACCTTTTTCTTCATCTTGGTAGAGAAAGGTTTCATGGTTTCCGGCTCTATCACCTTGATAGGCTGTATACAAGACTCTAGTTTCGATGACTTCTTCCTTGTATTTACGCTCTTGAATGAGAGCTTGAAAGGCATCACCAACTCTAGCATGCATCCTGAAATTAACTTTGCACATAAGGGCACTAACAATATTATTTGTGGTCTCGGGTGAAAATCCTTCCTCCAACAAAACACCCTGTAAGGTAGAACCCTCGGTTAATTCTCCATTAACAATTCGGCTTTCCCAAAATGTAGGCTCTTCAATAAACTCGTAAACCCAATGACCTTGCGACTTTTTTACCAAGTGTTTCTCAGCTGGATTCTGAGAAAATGTAAAACGAACGAGTTCACCTTGAAAATTATATTCTGCTTTCAGTTGATCACCGACTTTAAGCTTGGAAAATTCCACATCATCTCTGAGAGTATTGATAATCTCCAATGCTAAAGCGTTTTCAATAGAAACATCTTTTAAAGCTTGGTAAAGACCTTGTCCTGATTTTACTTGGCCTGAAATTTCAAAAACCCTCTCTTTATTTACTTGAGTATTTAAGAAGGGAATTTGAATATAGCTCCCAGTGGAGCTAAAGGCAGAGGAACACAAGAAGACAACTAAAATCGCTAATATTTTCAAAGACATATCCTTAATCATACAAAACTTATCGTGATTTTTCCAAGGAATCTTGATCTTTCAAAACAAAGTTTTTCTCTTTAAACTAAACCCATTAATACTTTTTATTGAGGAGAGGCAGAATGGATCGGTTATTAATTATCCTAGCAAGTTATGAGATTATTCTATCTTTGGTGATGGGTCTATTCACTATTATGATTACTTTGATTCTGATTCAAAAAGTCGTCATAAAAAAAAGCCTAGAAGAGATGCTTTTGAGTAAAAACATCTCTATTGGAATTTTTCTGGGCTCGGTAGTTTTTGGAGTGCTTGCCAATGTTAATGGTTCTATTGAGCCTGCTGTTAATCTACTTCAAACGAAGATGATGGGACAAGGAGGATTTAGCTTTTCCGTTTTTATTGGATCACTTCTACAATTCTTTGTTTTTTATATTATTTCTTTTTTAATCACTTTCTTTCTCTTATTTGCCACTTTAAAGGTAGGATTTTCACTTACAAAACGAATCAATGAGATAGAAGAAATTACTTCCGGAAATGCGGCCATAACGATAGCACTTGCTTTTTATATTATAGGATTTTGTTATTTTGTTAGACCCGCAACAAAGAACTTCGTGGGAAGCTTAGTTAACTATGAATTAGTTAGGGCAGATCTTGAGAATAATCACTAGTTTCGTTTTTTTATTCACACTTAATTGCTGGGCTGAATTTCCTGAGCAATATGCAAAGAAAAATTATGTTGAGCTTCAAAAAAAACTTATGGGAAGCCAATATTTTTTCAGCTATCAATTTAAAGATGAAAAAAATCAGATAAAAAAATGGCAATGGTCCATTCCTACGAATACTAACGATTATACCTCTGACCAATTTGGTATTCCTCTTGAAAGAATTCAAGGAGATCAGATAAAAATAGTCGAACATGATATGAGATATTTTGTCGAAGATGCCGGCGTGCTTAGACCTGATTACTCGGGGCTCCTCAATTTATATAGACCCATATCTTATCCTCTCTATCAACTCTATAAAAAACATACTACCGAGAACAATCTTCGAGGAAGACAAAAAATAGAATTTCTCCTTCGCTTTTTACAAGACTATCCGTATGGACTGATACCTCCAAATTTTAATGGTCGCTTTGTTAACGGACTTTTACCTGTATCAGAAATATTCAAAACTGGTTGGGCGGATTGTGACTCTAAGTCTCTTCTGATGGCTACAATTTTATCCTACGATCCTGATTTTCAAAAAAGATTGGCCATGATAGGAGTCCCAGGTCACGCTCTTCTAGGGATACAGGGTATTCCTAGGCCATATGAAAAGTATGTCAGCTATCTTGGCAGAAAATATATTTATGCTGAACCTGTAGGCATTGTGCGAACTCCCTTTGGAAGAACTAATAGCCCCTACACGAGTTCAATCCAAGTCTATCCTTTGTCAATTTTTGACTACGGAGAAACGCCCCAGCAGAATCAGCCAGTCGAAGCATCTATCCAAGTGGGACTGTCAGAAAAAGATTGCCCTGAAAGTGCATTTCTTTTGAAGTATGACCTCCCTGATGGAACTAAAAAACAACAATGTGTTCTTTCTAAGGCCGGCAAAATCATTAATCACGGCCCATCAATTATTTTTGACTCCAATGGAGAGATTAAAGAAAAATCAGTATTTGAAATGGGTACCAAGATCTAAATAAACAATGAGGTGATTACTCTAAAAAGACATGCTGCTTAAGTGCTTCTAGTGGAATCATGGCAAGGGTTTCTTCATGGGTGGACTCTAACTTAACTGGGCATGCGTGCCCCGCTTTATAAGCATCTAGCCATCGACTGGCACATAAGCACCAATGATCCCCTGGGTTTAATCCATTAAAATGAAATCTAGGATTTGGAGTTAATAGATCATTTCCTTGCTCCTTAGAAAACTTTAAAAAGTCCGCGGTGACAACACAGCATACTGTATGAATACCAGTGTCATTATGATCAGTTTTGCAGTAGCCGTCTCTAAACCAGCCAGTCATAGGATCGCACCCACATATTTTTAAGTCTTCTCCGTAAACATTTTTGGGTGATTGTTCCATTAGTTTCTCCTAGCCCCCACCCTAACCATAAAGATTCTAATAAACTAATAAAAAAGTGAGGTCTAAGAACAATTTAAGCTTGCAACCTAATTTCAGTAAGCTAAAAGCGATTTAAGTAGTCTTTAAATATCTTTGCCACATCTCTGGATTCTATAAAATGATCATGAGGTGCGTCTACATAGTCCACTTGTATTTCACCTTTAATATAATCCTCCCAACCCAAAAATTCCTTTGAGTATATTCCAGCTTCTTTTTTGGGGATACGAATTAAATACATCTCGCCCAGATAAGAACCAGGTCGATATCGTTTAAGAGCAAGAAAATTATAAAACTCAAGTAAGGCGACTCTTAGATGCATGGGCATTGGCTTATCAAAAAATCTGTAAATAATATTTACTAATGCCAAAAATCTTCTCCTCAATTGATCCCAACCAAACGTTCGAAAGCTTTTTTCTTCTTGTCTGCTTTCGGCATCAACCTTACTTCTTTTACGTTGGGGTACAGATGTATCAAACATGATTAAAGAGGCAACTTCTAACCCGCGCATTCTCATAAGCCTGGCAACTTCAAATGCGATAAGTCCCCCTAAACTTCCTCCCACCAAAAAGTATGGGCCTCTCTTAGATATCTCTAAGATTTGTCTTAAATAATTTTCGGCCATAGCCTCAATTGAGTACGACCTGAGATTATAGCCATCGACTCCAGTTGAGTTGACACCATAGACTTCGAAATCAGTTAGCTCTTCTGCAAAAATTCTATAGTTTAGAGTATTGCCTCCGATAGCGTGAAAAAAGAAAATTTTCTTTTTATCTTTGACACTATTCATTGCAATAATATTTTTAAAGTCTCTTTGTTTGCCTTTTTTAAGAGCTTCAATTTCGGCTGCAAGTAAAGTTAAATTAGGATATTCATAAAGCATTGATAATTCTAAATTGAGTTCAAACTCTTTAGCTATCTTTTGAAAAACGCTAGCTGCAGCCAAAGAATTTCCACCTATCATGAAAAAGTTATCCTCTAAATAAACTTGAGGTAGTTTCAATTCTTCTTGCCAGATACGGGCGATAGTCTTCTCGAACTTAGTCGTAGGTTTCGTCGAAATTTCTTCAAGTTTTACTCTCTCATCCATAGGATTCGGTAGAGATTTAGTATCTACTTTACCATTAAGAGTCATTGGAATTTTTTCGATCAACATCAGAATATCGGGGATCATATACTTAGGGAGCTTCAATCCAATGGAATCACGAATCCACTGTTCATTTAATTGAGGATTTTCACTTTGAATATAAGCAACTAATTTTTTATCTCCCTGTATATCTTCCCTGACTGTAACAACGGCCTGATTAACTCCATCTAAACTTGAAAGTTGAAACTCAATATCTCCCAACTCGATCCGAAAGCCACGGACCTTAACTTGATGATCTAGACGACCAAGACAAATTAAATCTCCCCAAGAGCTAACTCTTCCCTGATCCCCCGTTCTGTAGAATCTTTCGCCATCAAATTGAATAAATTTTTCAGTCGTCAATTTTTCCCGGTTGAGATAGCCCTCGGACAGACCTGCTCCCGAGATTAAAATTTCACCCACTGCTCCCAATACCTTTTCATTTAAATTATAATCTGCAATCCTAATTTTTGTCCCCAAAATAGGTTTTCCCACGGTTATCAACTCCTTTGGATCCGAGATCCTCTTGCAAGTCGACCAAACTGTGGTTTCTGTCGGCCCATACATATTCCAAAGACTTTCAGATTTAGTGAGTAGAGATTCGATTATCTCACGAGGTAATTTTTCGCCCCCACACAAGATTTTTAGGTTCTCTTTTCCTTTCCAACCAAAATTTAATAGCAACCTCCATGTAACAGGGGTTGCCTGCATGAGGGTTATATTATTCTCATCTATAAGTGAACTTAGCTTTTGAGGATTCTTAGCCTCTTCGGTAGAGCATATGTAAAGACTTGCTCCTACTTTTAGGGGGAGAAATAGTTCGAGTATTGAGATATCAAAAGAGATTGTCGTTACAGCTAGTAGTCTATCTTTTTGATCCATTCCAGGAGTTAAATGCATTGACTCCAAAAAATTATTTAATTGAGAAAATCCAATTTTTACTCCTTTTGGATTTCCTGTGGTCCCGGAAGTATAAATAATATAGGCAAGGTCTTCTGGATTTGGGTTGATTAATTTGAAATCACCTACCTTAGAGAAATCACTTTCCTTTGAATAGACTTCAAATTCATCTAAGTCCTCTATAATAAAATTCAAACCGGAATCTTGAATAATAAAATCTAGCCTTTGTTGAGGAAACGAAGTGTCCAAAGGCAGATAGGCGCACCCACTTTTCCAAATTCCCAGAAGCACAATGAGAAGCTCTTTTTTTCTTTCAAGTGCAACACCTACGATATCTCCTCTATTTAACCCTTTTCCCTGCAGAAATTGGGCAAATTGATCAGAGCGCTGCTCCAGTTCTCGGTAGCTGAGACCTTTGGAAGCTTGATCATAAACAGCAATCTTATCAGGAAACTTTTCACAATTTTCTCTCAATTGATCCAGAAAATCTTTTTGTAAAAAATTCTCATCTCTTTGAAAAAATACATTATTCAATTCATCTTGATAGGAATTAGTTCCTAAATCGCAATACTCACTTTCTGGTTGCGAAATAAGGTGATCAATAATTGATAGATACTCTTTTTGCATTAACTCGATGGTTGATGGCTTAAAGAAAGTCTTTGGATATTGGAAACCACCTTCAATGCCATCTCCATCTACAGAGATCCATAGGTCTAATTGGCTTTGTGAGATTCCATTATTATGGTGAATACGCTTCATAGAGACCTTATCAATCTCGAAGACTCTACTTCTAAAATCTTGATACATAAAAAAGGCTTGAAAGCCGACTCCATCGAGGGGAAGTTTAGCAAGCTCCCTGGCCTTCATTGAATTTTCTTGATAGCTCTCTAGAAGCCTGAGAAAGCTCTCTCCCGTATTTAAACGACAAGGATATATTGAAGTTCTTACATAGAATCCTAATGATAGTAAATCCTCCCGAGAGTATCTCCCCAAAACAGGACTTGCGATATTAAACTCTCTATTGCCAGAATAGCGGTATAATAAGACTGAAAAACAAGCGTGTAGAAAATCAAATAAACTAAATTTTGAGCCTTCGCAGAATTGTTGGAGATCTTCGAATTTATCTGAACTCATCTTAAAGTGGGACATATTCGATAGGTTCGAAAAATCAGAATTTGCTGGAAAATCGGAAGAAAGATTTAGTTTCGTTTGTCCTTCATAAAAATGGTCGACTTCACTTTCTTTGAAAGACTTAAAGCTTTCCAGCTTTTTTTGATAATTTTCATAACGAGAGGGACTAAGAATGGGAAGCTTAGGCTCAAGATCCTGTTTCAGAGCCTCATAAACTTTCTTAAGTTCTATTAAAAACTGAGTTGATGAAGTACCATCCCAAATAACATGATGAATATTAAAATAGACTATAGTCTGCTCAGGAAGATCAATAAGAAAAAACCGATAAAGTCCATCAGACCTTAAATCAAAACCTTTTTCCATATCTTCTTCGATAAAGCTTTGATATTGATCCTTATTTTGAAAAGACAGAGTGACTACCGCATTAGAATCGACTGAGCCAAGTTTAAAATCATATTGGTTAGTGTCAATTTTAACTTTAAAAATATCATGCCGCTCAAAAATAAATTTCAATGATTTTTCAAGTAAGTCCAGATCCAAGTTTGAGCGAAAGACACAAGAAAGGGGGATAGAAAAATAGCTTTTCGACTTTTTTGAAAGCTCTTTTATAAGAATAAGTCTTTGTTGTGGGTTTGCTCGCAAAATTATCCTTCAAATAGCATTAACATGAACGTTTCTTAAGTATATAATTAAATATCAAGGAATAGAATCATGAAAAGAGTAAGAATTGGCTTGGACATTTTAGGATTTTTCTTATTGGCTTTCAATTACCTGATGATTTTGGTCTTTATTTTTAGTAAATGGCCTAAATATTGGGAGCACATCAATTACGAATACTCACACCTTACTTGGCTTTCTAGCCTCAATCTAATTCTCATCTCGCTTTTTTGCTTTCTCGCCTATATCCTTGAAGCTACCCCAGTCAAAAAGACAAAGCTCTTAGGCTGGTTTCAGCAAAACTTATTAGGTTTTCTGTCTGCAGGTTTTCTCCTCCTTGCTTTAGATGAGAAATTTCAAATCCATGAGAAGCTAAGAGAAAGGATTTTTATTCCTAACCAAGTAGGAACAGATATTCCCGGTATAGGAGCTGGTGATTTTTTGCATCTTTTTATTGCTATTTTAGGACTTTCGATAAGCTACTTTATTTATCAAAAATTCAAAGGCATAAGACTCTCCCAGTATTTTTTTATAGGAGCCTTGCTCTCCGGTCTGGGCAGTGTACTCATGGACGTCACTTCTCCTGTTATCAGAAATGACTCTGAATTATCACCATCAGAGTTACAAGCAAGTATTGATCATCAGTTTATAGAGGAACTCATAGAAATTAATGCCATCATTTTCTTTTTAATGGCATTCTATCTTCTTTTTTCATTTCGACTAAAAAATAAATCGATGGAGTCATAAATGGATTCACTAGACAAATTTAAAAATATTCTCAGTAGTTTAGACGAACTCTTTTTAAGAAAAGACATTCAGAAAGTTTCAAATTCTGATCACCTAATCAATGACCTTGGATTAGACTCACTAGCTCGAGTCAGTATAGTGTTTGAATTACAAGAGGAGCTTAATCTCAATATAGAAGAATCCGAAGCCTCTCAGTGGAAAACAGTTAAAGATATTTTAAAAGTAATTGAGAAATCACATTGAAAAAGATAACTCTCAACCTCACCAATAGTAACCCTGAGCACGCTCCGCCTGAAAAATTTGTAAAGACTTTAGAAAATCATTTTTCAATTCACGATTTTAACATTATGACATCTTTGGAGAACAAAGATCTTTTAACAGATGCAGACTATATTCTTGGTTGGGCACTACCTATTGTCTTCCTCAAAAGAAACTTAAATCTCAAAGAAATATTCTTATTTTCGTCTCAGGTTCCCGAGAGTTACCTTAAATTAAACACCACAGTTATAGATTCAAAAGGTGTTAATTCTCAGTTTGTCGTAAACTATATAAAAGAGGCCCTCCCTTCGAATTGGTCTAACAAAAATATCCTTATTTTGGGCAAAGGACATATAGGAAGCTTACTTGATTCAAACCTACAGTCAAAAAAGGTAAGAGTCCTCACTCGAAGTCCTAAAAAACCAAACGAATCTAATTATTCTCATTTCTCTCGAGAGATCTCCCAAGCAGATATTATAATCCCCACTCTGAGCTTAAGTCGTGAAACCTCAAAGCTCTTCAGTCAAGAAGACTTTTTTTCACATCTCAAAGCAGACGTGAGAATCATTAATACCACTCGAGGCAAACTTATTGAAGAGGAACTCATCTATAAGTTTTTCAGCACCCATGAGAAAGCCTTTTATCATACCGATGTTACTGACCCGGAACCTTATCCCTCACAAGGAATATTGAGAAGTTTAAAAAACTGTACTATCACAAATCATATCGCTGGCTTTGGTGAGGGATACTGGGAGAAACTTCTTGATAGAATTCTAGTCAAAACTCAAGACTGGATTTGATTTTAGATCTTTGAATTTTGCCCATCTCGGTGCGATCAAATTTTTGAATCGTAACAATTTTTTTAGGGATATGGCTTTCCGGCAGCTTTATTTTTAAGAATTCAAAAATTTTTTCTTGATCTACAGAGGGTATACTACTTTCTTCAAGAACCATAATAGGAACTTCACCATACATTTCAGAAGTAGCTCCTATAACTACCGCATCTACATTTATAGATTTCAACAATTGCTCTATCTCTAGGGGATTAATATTTATTCCTTGGTAAATAATAATATCATCTAGCCTTCCCGTTATATAGAGATTTTCCTCAACTTTCTCTACCTTGTCACTGGAGTCAAAAAATTGATTTTGATATTCAATTGCAGAATAAGGGGACTTTATAAGCAATCTGTCTGTTACCTTCCACTCTATTCCATCCAAAGCTAATCCTATCGGAATCCTCCCCACTCTCAAGCTATCAACTTTAAATGTACTCACTCTTGGTCCCATTTCGGTCAATCCATATGTATAAAATATTTCAGATTCTGGAAAAGCTTGTTTAATCGTTTCAAGATCTTCGTAGAGCAGTGAGGAGGAGCCAATACTTATTTTTCTAGGAGCTATAAGTTCTTGTGAATTTCGCTTTATAAATCTATTTAATTGTCGTAGCAGGCTCGGGGTTAAGTATAAAATATCGAATTTTTGCTTTTTCAGAATATTTAATACTTCTAAAACACTATCCGTTTCTTCTAAAAAATATGTATCACTCTTCAAATCTAAACTTGCCAGGATACCTACGACAATTCCAAAACTATGAGTAATAGGAAGGGGAAAGAGTACTTTCTCTCCTCCCCTTAGCCCTAAGCTCTTATTATGAGCCTTAGCATTGGCTAGTGCATTTTCAATTTTAAAAAAGTATGACTTTGGATCAGATGTTGTACCACTAGTACATAAAATATGGCCCAGTTCATTAGCGTCAAAATGACTCTTAATTTTTAGGATCATTTCTTCTTTGACTAATTTTGGTAGTTTGGAATTCACGACAATAGGTACTTCACCTGAATTCAAGATCTCTACATAATCTTGGATTAAATTCTTTCTACATTGCCCCTTCAAAGGACTGAATAAGCCGCGACCTTCTTTTAAACTCAATTGAAGTTTCATCGGAGAATCAAAATGATAAAAAGTCGCACTGTATATCATCGACTCTGATTATAACACGACCTTAGTGACCTTCAGAAGTATAATTCAATACATTAATTTTTTCGCATGTTTGAGATGAGGTATTTAAAAATCAGATAATGTCCTGGGAATATTGTATAAAAATATATCCGACCTTTGAGTGATTTAAACCTTACAGCAAAATAGCCTACTAGTTTTTGGGTCTGAGTGAATATTTCTCCGTAAAAAACAAAATTCTCTTCCTCATACCGTATAATCGCATGATCATTTGAAGCAAAATCAACTTCAAAGGGTCCAAACTCTTTTTCTAAATCAAACTCAGTTTTAAAACCAAACTTTTCAACAATATTATTTCTTATGTGTAATAAAGACTTAATCGCCCAAGGAAGTGTGTTTTTAATTTTCAGCAAACCTTCACGGACACTTAAGAACTCACCACTTCCCCAATAAGTTTCTTCAACGTGGGCTTTAAAAGGGGGTTTAAAGCTATCTGGGGTTTTGAATTCGTGACTAATCTGGAACATTTTATCATTATATACTGGTTCGATAATCAAGTACTCTTGTCTAATAAAAATATTCTCAATTCATTTGCTATGCGCTAACCTAAAAACCTCTATTACTGAAGGGTCATTATGATTAAAACAAGGTCTGATAATGCAGCGCTTGAAGTTGCTTGGTTTTCTGACTTATGCGGAGGAGATTATCGTAGATTAGGTCAAATGGACAGCGAACTTAGAAGTTCATTTGAACATTGCCGGGATATAGTTACAACAGCTGAAAAAAATGGGTTCGATAATATTCTACTTCCTTCCTCCTACCAAGTCGGTCAAAATGTATTAAGTTTCGCGAGCGCTATGGCAACTCAAACTAGCCATATGAATTTATTAGCTGCCATACGTATGGGTGAATATCATCCTCCCATGTTAGCACGCTTTATTTCGAGTCTAGATCATATGCTAAAAGGAAGACTCTGTATCAATATTATCTCGTCTGATTTACCGGGGGAGAAACTAGAGTCTGAACTACGCTACAGAAGGTCTAAAGAAGTTATTCAAATATTACAACAAGCTTGGACTAAGGAAGAAATAAAATTTCAGGGAGAATTTTATAAACTCAACCTTCCAACGGCTCCCATCAAGCCTTATCAACAAAACGGAGGTCCGTTATTATACTTTGGAGGGATATCTCCTGCCGCTCAGGAACTGTGCGCAGAGTTTTGTGATGTATTTCTCATGTGGCCAGAGACTATAGACCAAGTTGAGAAAACCATGCAAGAGATGAGTGATAAGGCAGATAAGTTTGGCCGTACTCTTGATTTTGGATATCGAGTGCACGTTATTGTGAGAGAGACAGAGTCTAAGGCACGAGAAGCAGCAAGAAACCTTGTCTCAAATCTTGACGGTGATAAAGCAAAAGAGCTCAAACATCGCTCGCAGGATTCAAAAAGTGCAGGAGTTTTACGTCAAGATGCCCAAAGAGAAAAAGCAGACTCAGAAGGATATATAGAAGAAAATTTATGGAGTGGGATCGGTCAAGGGAGAAGCGGATGTGGAAGTGCTATAGTAGGAGACCCAGATCAGGTTCTCGCTAAAATCAAAACTTATCAAAAACTCGGGATAAAATCTTTTATCTTTTCCGGTTATCCGCTGATTGATGAATGCGATCTATTTGCAAAGTATGTCCTGCCTGAAATTGAACAAACGAAACTTTCAATTGAGCTTGGAAGAACCCCAAAGGAGACACCCGAAACTCCTCTCACCTTTGGACCCAGGCATTAAGGAATAAATATGATGCGACAGAAAATTTCCTCAAATGGACCTACCCTTTCACGATTTGCCTTGGGTCATATGACCGTTTTTGAAGATGAAATGGGAGCCTCCGCCGATCGGATAAAAGAAAAAGTCGATACTTGCCTTGAAACTGGTATCACAACGATGGACCATGCAGATATTTATGGGAACTACCTGGCTGAAGAAGCCTTTGGAAAATTTCTTAAAGCAAATCCTTCATACCGAGATCAAATAGAAATTGTCACGAAATGCGGAATTTGTCTTTTAAGTGACGAGAGACCCTCTCACACCATAAAACATTATCGCTACGACAAAACCCATATTAAAGCTTCGGTTGAAAAATCATTAACAAATCTTGCTACTGAAAATATAGACCTTCTTCTTTTCCATAGGCCAAGCCCTATGCTTGATCCCTTAATCCTTTCTCAAGCCTGTGAAGAATTGAAAGCTGAAGGGAAGGTGAATTTTTTTGGAGTTTCAAACTTCACATCGAGCCAGTTTAATATGCTTTCAAAATTTGTCGATTTGCATACTAACCAAATTCAAGCTTCCCCATTATATTTAGATCACTTTTTAAATGGAGAATTCGATCTAGCCTTAGAAAATCAATTCTCACCCATGCTTTGGTCCCCTCTTGCAAGAGGAAGGTTTTTTAAGCCTCAAACAGAACAAGAAAGCAGATTAGTTGGTTGCCTTACTGATCTTTCTAAAAAGTATGATTGCCCTTTAGATGTCTTGATTTATAGCTGGCTTCTTAGCCATCCTTCAAAACCTCATATTATTTTAGGTACCAATAAAATCGAGAGGATAAAAAGCTCTTCTTTGGCCCTAAAAATAAGCTGGGATATTCAAGATTGGTTTGCAGTCTGGACTGCTTCTATTGGACAGGAGGTTCCTTAATGTTATCTGGTTTAGATTTTTTTATCTTTTTTTTCTCAATGGCTGCAGTAATGCTCATCGGTCTTCTTGCAGGGAAGGGCAAAGAGACAAGCTCTGAAGATTATTTTTTAGCTGGACGCTCTATTCCTTGGTGGGGAGTCGCTGGGTCAATTTTTGGAACAAATATCTCTGCCAATCATTTAGTGGGAATGATGGGTATTGGATTCTCGGTCGGATTTGCCCAAACTCATTTTGAAATCGGAGCTGTTATAGCTCTTCTTCTTTTAGGCTACGTCTTTCTTCCCATATTTCTCGAGTTAAAGATTTTTACGCTCTCAGGCTATTTAGAAAAGAGGTTTGGAGATACTGCCGGATTGATATATGCCTTATTGTCTTTCGTTCTCATCTTAGTACAGATGACTGCAGCCTATTATATAGGCTCAAGAACCTTGAATACTCTTTTAAGTTCTGATCTAGGCTATATTGGTGGTATTCTACTTTTGATTGGTATTTCTTGTACCTATACTATTTTTGGTGGACTAAAAGCTGTCGTTTGGACAGACGTTTTTCAATCTTCAGTTCTTTTAATTGCCGGTATTTTAGTTGCTATCTTAACCTTTAACCATCCCGAAGTTGGTGGATGGACAGGATTCATGGCAAGAGATGCTGCCCAAGCTGTACCAAAAATGAATCTCTATCTCGCTTCAGATCATCCGCAACTTCCCTGGACGGGAGTCTTCACTGGTCTTTTTATTATGCATATTTTTTATTGGGGTAATAATCAATACCTCGTTCAGAGAGCTTTAGCTGCAAAAAGCCTCACTCATGCCCGCTATGGTATGTTTGCAGGAGGTCTTTTAAAGCTACTCGTTCCCTTTTTCTCAATTGCAGGCGGTATTGCAGCTGCCCAGTTATTTAGTGCTATAGGTAAGCCTGATATTGCTCCGGATGATGCATTTCCCGAGCTCGTTAAATTGGTAGTGCCATTCGGCTATGGAATCATAGGTATTATTGCTGCCGGTCTTTTAGGGGCCATCATTTCATCCATTGACTCAATGATGAACTCAGCTGCAACTATTGCCACCATTGATATCTACAAAAAATATATTGATCCAGAAGTTTCAGAGAAAAAAATGGTTTGGATTGGAAGGGTTTGTATTATTACAATAGTGATAATCTCTGCGACTTTAGCAGTGTTAACCTATGATCCCACGGGAAAAACAAATTTCTTTTTAGTTGTATCAAGCCAAAGTTCTTATTTTACTCCAGGTATCGTCGCCGCTTTTCTTCTAGGCATCTTTAATAAGAGTATCACTCATCGAGGTGCTGTTATAGCAATTCTCATTTGTCCTATCTTTTCTTATCTTTTTGAATACCTCTACGATACAAACTTAGGCCAACTCTCTATTTTTAGTGAGTTATTTGGTGAAAAGATCAATTTCATGCATAGAGCTTTTGTGGCCTTTATCGTTTCTTTTACTTCTGCTTTCCTTGCTTCAGGAAAAGATAAAAATAACTCTCAATATACCTGGCACAATATGGTGGCCAATCCTGAGAGTTTAAATCTCGCCTTCAAGAAATTATGGGGAATAATAATCGGACTATGTGTTCTTGCCCTAGGCGCTTATTTTAATCTTCTTCCTCGCTGGGTACTAGGCGGTATTGCAACGATAGGGATTTTTTATGCATTCGCTTCTCATATCAAGCAATACCCAAGAGAAGGTTTAACCTTTATCGGTGATGATCGTTTCTATGCTGGTCTTTTGGCCGGACTTTCGGTCCTCATCCTCTTTTTGTTTTAATATGTGGTGGGATCAAGCAACACTCTATCAAGTTTATATCCGAAGTTTCCATGATTCTAATGGAGATGGTATTGGCGATTTAAATGGAATCAAAGAAAAGCTCCCCTACATTAAAGACTTAGGAGTCGATGGTATTTGGATAACTCCTTTTTTTTCATCTCCCGGGAAGGATTTTGGTTACGATATCTCCGATTATAGAGCAGTAGATCCCATTTTTGGTGATTTGAAAGATTTTAAAGATCTCGTTTCTGCCACTCATCAATTTGGTTTAAAGTTAATTATTGACCAAGCCTTTAGCCATACTAGTGACCAACATGAGTGGTTTCAAAAAAGCAGAAGACGTGAGCCAGGATATGAAGATTATTATATCTGGTGTGATGAAGTCCCCAATAATTGGCAAAGTATTTTTGGAGGTAATGCTTGGGAGTTCGATGAACTCAGAGGGCAATACTATATGCATAACTTTCTCAAAGAACAGCCCGACTTAAATTTTCACAATATTAAAGTCCAAACAGAAATTCTAGATATTATGAAATACTGGCTCGATCTTGGGGTTGATGGCTTCAGACTTGATGTTTGCAATTTCTATTTCCATTCGCAAGGATTGGAAGACAACCCACCTAGGCCTAAGAATTCTAAACCAACGGGAGGGAGCATCCTGGATAGTCCTTACCAACATCAATTGCATATTTTCGATAAAGACAGGCCTGAAAATTTAGAATTTTTAAAAAGAATGCGAAACCTAGCAGATCAATACCAAGATATTTTTCTTATGGCCGAGATTGCCTCAGACAATCAGCCAGAAGTAGTAAAGCAATATACAAGCCCCGGGCACCTTCATTCAGCTTATAGTTTTGAACTTTTGGTTGATAACTATTATCCAGGAATGATTGATGAAAAAGTCTCCGAGATTTTTTCTGATAATGAGCACCGAATTCCAAGTTGGTCACTCTCAAATCATGACGTGGTCCGAACAGCAACTCGCTTTGCTAATAATGATTTGGAACTCGCTAGAAAATTTATGCAAAAACTTTTAAGCCTTAAGGGAGTAGTCATTCTTTACCAAGGTGAAGAACTTGGATTTACTGAAAGTGATCTTGCCTATGAGGATTTAGTTGATCCGTATGGTCTTGCATTTTACCCTAAGTTTAAAGGCAGAGATGGCTGTAGAACTCCCATAGCTTGGAATGATAAAGATAAAGCCATGTGGCTTCCCATAGACTCGAACCATATAAAAAATAATGTTGAAAAACAAACCAAAGATCCTCATAGCTTTCTAAACTTCACAAAAGATCTTATCAGACAGCGAAAAATTCGCTAGCATGACTCTATGACAATTGCATTTTATTGCGTTCTATTTGCAAGCTTTATGCCCCTTTTATGGGTGGTATTTGCAAAGTATTATGCGGGCTTTAAATTGAGAGACAATGCGAACCCAAGAGAACTCTTGGGAAATGCAACTGGTGTGGCACAAAGAGCGAATTGGGCCCAAGCTAATTCTTGGGAGGCCTTAACACCTTTTGCTGCTGCAGTCATTATCGCTTCTATCGTTGGTGTTGATCAATTAAAACTAGATATTGCATCTGGACTTTTTATTTTTACCCGTCTTCTCCACGGCATCTTTTATCTTTCCAATCATCATCAATTGAGATCTCTTGTTTGGTTTCTAGGAATCACTTGTGTTCTCTATATCTATTTTCAAGCAGCACTTTTATGATTAGCGAAAATGATGTTCTTAAATTTTGGTTTGAAGAATTAAAGCCTCAGGATTGGTATAGAAAAGATTCAAATCTTGATAAAAAAATTCGCCAAAAATTTGAACCAACATATTGGCAGGCTACCAGAGGAGAACTCTACCCTTGGAGGCTAACTTTAAGGGGGCGACTTGCCGAGATTCTCGTTCTTGACCAATTTTCGCGAAATATGTTTCGCAATGACTCTCAAGCCTTTAGATTCGATTCCTTAGCAGTCATTCTATCTCAGGAAGCGAGCCAAGATAAAAATTTCTCAAGCCTATCATCGGCTGAGCAAAGTTTTATTCTCATGCCACTTATGCACAGTGAGTCGTCTTTTATTCACGAACTTGCAATCAAAGAATTTTCACGTCCAGGCTTAGAGAATAATCTTGAATTTGAATATAAACACAAAGCTATTATAGATCGTTTTGATCGCTACCCTCACCGAAATAAAATCCTTGGAAGAGATTCTACACCAGAAGAAATTGAGTTTTTAAAAGAACCTAACTCCTCGTTCTAAAAAAACTATTCCAACATCATCCTAATAGCACCAAGAGCGGCTGACATTTTCGTAAAGCTTAAGTGATCTGCCTTGATTTCGTGTTTAATCGACAGCGCAGTGGGGTCATTATAAGAAACATAAATTGCCCCTTTGTCTTCATAAACAAGAATTTTTACTGGAAGATCGAGTGCTATTTCTCTATTTTGCTGCATTAATGGTGTTCCCACTTGTGGGTTTCCAAAAATAAAAAGAGTTGTAGGTGGAAGAGTTAACTTAGCCTCTTTTGCATTCTTTGCATGATCGACGATACTAAAAAGAGTCAAACCTTTTTTCTTGATAAAGTTTTCAATAGCTGAAACTGTCTCAACAAAACTTTTAGAGCTTTTGTAAGTTGTCACTCCCACGGAAGCAAATGTCTGACCCGTAAATAATATGAGAAAAAGAATTATACTTTTCATTATCTGTCCTTTAATTAATTCCATACGCAAGCATAGCGTCGGCGACTTTAATAAACCCTCCGATATTAGCGCCTGTCTGATAGCAAACTCGTCCATCGCGCTCACCATATTTCACGCATTTATCATGAATTTCTTTCATAATCTCTTGCAGCTTTTCATCCACTCGCTCACGCTTCCAACTAAGTCCCATATGGTTCTGTGTCATCTCAATTCCAGAAATGGCCACCCCTCCTGCATTGGCAGCTTTCGCTGGACCAAAATAAAGTTTGTGTTCATTGATAAGATCCACAGCCTCATTCGTGCAAGGCATATTAGCCCCTTCAAAAACACCTTTAATTCCATTTTTAATAAGCTCTTTAGCGTCTTCCTCCTGAACTTCATTTTGAGTCGCACAAGGAAAGGCATAGTCTGCATCCATTCCCCAGGGTGTTTTATCAGCATGATAATTGACTCCATCCATCTTCAACTCTGAAAGATTTCCTCTATTGTCCTTGAGTTTTTTAACTTCAGCCAAGATCTCTCTGGTCACACCGTTTTTAATTGAAATCATCCCTTTACTATCACTCATTGAAATAACTTTAGCGCCTTTTTCAATCAATTTTTCCACAGCGTATTGGGCCACATTTCCAGAGCCAGAAAGAATACATCTTTTATTCTCAAGACTCTCTCCATGGTGTTTTAAAATAAGATCGGTGAAATAAATCAATCCATACCCAGTCGCTTCAGTTCGAATCAAGCTTCCACCGAATTCAATTCCCTTACCCGTCAAAACTCCTGTAAAACGATTAGATAATTTTTTATATTGTCCAAACATATAAGAAATCTCTCTTGCACCAACACCAATATCTCCAGCGGGGACATCAATATCCTCTCCAATATGATGGCTAAGCTCCGTCATAAAGGCTTGGCAAAATCTCATAATCTCTCGATCCGATTTACCTTTGGGATCAAAGTCAGATCCCCCTTTACCTCCACCAATAGGAAGTGTGGTAAGACTATTTTTAAAAATTTGCTCAAAGCCTAAAAATTTTAAGATACTTTGATTCACACTGGGGTGAAACCGAAGTCCTCCTTTGTAGGGGCCAATAGAGTTATTAAATTGAACTCGATAACCTCTATTCACTCTCACATCTCCATTGTCGTCTTCCCAAGTCACTCGAAAACTAACCACTCGATCGGGCTCAGTAATACGCTCTAAAATTTTCGCTTCGAGATATTTTGGATGTTCAAAAATAAAAGGGAGAACTGATTTTGCCATCTCTGATACAGCTTGGTGAAACTCTTTCTCAGCGGGATTTTTTTGGATCAATTCACGCATAAAACAGTCATGATAATCAGTTGGATTGTCTGCGACACAGAAAAAATCGAAACTCATAAAAACCCTCCTGTGTTTACAGTCTCGGAATTAGCTGAGAAAGTAAAGTTGACTAAGATATATCAAGGGCAGCAGTGCAAAAGATGACACATTTCTGGGTAGGTTTGGCCATTATTCTTCCTCTTGTCGGGCTTAAAGTTCAGTTTACATTAGTTCTAGGAATATGCATTGCGATATTAATAACCCTGAAACCTCTAAATCAGGCCCTTCCCAATATTAGCTCTCGCGAAAAAAAGGCTTCAAAAAACTTTCTACAATTCGGAGTGGCCATTTTAGGTTTAACCTTACCTCTCAACAAATTATTAGACCTAGGTGTCCATGGTATGCTTCTCACTTTTTCGAGTATCACTTTAATCATGCTTTTTGGGACTGTTCTTGCGAAGATATTTAAAATTGATAAAAGTCTAGCTCAACTCATCAATTTTGGAACTGCCATTTGTGGCGGTTCAGCCATAGCAGCATTAAGTAGTATAACTAAGCCCAAAGAAAAATATATCGCACTCTCACTGATTATTGTGTTTGTCCTTAATGCTATTGCCTTATTCATCTTCCCTACTATTGGTAAATTTTTTCAGCTCTCTGATACACAGTTTGGAATTTGGGCCGCCCTCAGTATCCATGATACTTCTTCAGTTGTAGCTGCCGCATCCCTTTGGTCAGAGCCAGCCTTAACCACCGCTACAACGTTTAAGCTGGTTCGAGCTATGTGGATTGTCCCTTTTAGTTTTTTCTTCTTGCGACTTTTAGGTGAGAAAAAATCGAATGATAAAGCGAGTATTCCTAAATTTATTCTATTTTTCATCGCATTCTCAATTCTGGGTAGTTTAGCACCTAGCTTGTCTCAGTTTTCTGGGCATATTAAACAACTAGCAAATTTCTGCATTGCAGCCTCTCTCTTTCTAATTGGGTTGAGTCTTAAATTAAAAGATTTCAAAGAAGTGAATATCAATACCTTATCCCACGCAATTTTTTTATGGGTACTAGTTTCAATAATTAGTTTCAGTTATGTATATTACTACGTATGAGTTTCATTAAAGATAGTCTGCCCATTACACTTGAGAATAAAGTCAAAGATCCAACTGTTAAAACAGTCGCTTTAGGTATCATGGCAGGAATATATATTTCGATTGGTGCTACTTTATATAGTGTACTGACAAGTCTGCCCGGTAATGAAGCCTTACTTCGATTTTTAGGCGCTCTCCTTTTTACAATAGGACTTATGTTAGTAATCTTCAAAAAAGCACAGCTTTTTACAGGAAATAATCTCATGTTTTTGAACTGGCTCAATCGGCAAACAAGCCCCAAGCAAATCGCAAGAAATTGGCTTTTGGTTTATCTAGGTAATTTCTTAGGGGCCATACTTACCGCTGCTTTATTAGCGCTTATATTCTCGAAGATAGAACCAATCAGAGCAAACCTTGAGTCGATTGCCCTTAAAAAAACAAATTACACCTTTTACGTCGCTCTCTATAAAGCGGTATTTTGTAATATGCTTGTCTGCCTGGCAGTAGTTCTTGGTATTTCTTTTCAAGATCTTAAGAGAAAGCTAATAGGAATTATCGCGCCCATTACATTGTTTGTTTTTTTGGGTTTTGAGCATAGTATCGCTAATATGTTTTTTATTCCGGCGGGTCTTATTGTAGGAGAAGTTGAAAGTGCTGTTGCCTTTAGCTCATTTGTAAAAAATATCATACCCGTCACTCTTGGAAATATTATTGGTGGCTTCATTATCTCGCTTTCTTACATTTTTATAGTGCCAAAAAGCACTCGTTGACTTGCACATTCGCTTTATTCTATTTTGCTTTTAGCAAAGGGGAATAACATGAAATATTTGGTAATTTTTATGCTCTCTATGGGTGCTTTCGCTCAAGAGGCTGAAGTTTTAAACTTAGTCGATGAGATCAAAGATGAAATCAGATTCGAAAATCACGATCGTAGAACACTTATCCAGGTGAGAAGAAACCTTGAGCAAGCGCTAAATACACTTAGAGGAGGAAGTCCTATCCCAAGACCAGGTAGAGGATCGCTTACCTGTATCGATAGAGATAGAGATGGAAGAGATCCTTATGTTTTAGGATTTCTCAACCAAAGAACTCTAGGTACAAATCGAATCGAGGGAACAAATGTAGGTTCACTCAATCAATGCCAATCTATTGTTAATAATTCAATCGATCTTGATCGAGTAACTATACTTACATGTATATCGAAAGATAATGACGGTAGAGATCCCTGGTCACCGGCCATCATTAAGAATGGTGTACTAATTAAAAGACTTCCATCTCTAGGTAGCCTTAGCGACTGTATAAATGCCATCGACCTGAGTATATCTAATCGCTTTGCGGTAAGCCTTTGCGTGAGCAGAGATAACGATGGACGCTCACCTTTTATGAGAATAGGCTACGAGCTATCTACTGGAAACGTAAGCAATGGAGCCACTTATTCAAGTTTAGAGCAATGCTCGGCTTCGAAATAAGTCACTAATTAAAATGTTTTGAAAGAAAAGCCACGAGAACTCGTGGCTTTTTTATGATCTTAACTAAGAAACTACTTTAACGCTTACAGCACAAGGACCTTTACGCCCTTCACCTAATTCGTACTCTACTTTGTCATTTTCTTTTAGTGTCCCTTGCTCAATACCTGTTACGTGAACAAAAAGATCATTTCCACCTTCATCTGGAGTGATGAATCCAAAGCCCTTTTCATCATTGAAGAACTTTACTTTTCCTGTTGCCATTTCTTTTTTCCTTTATAAATTTACTTCTTCTCTTTCGAGATGACTTCATTATAGGCGACGTTTTACCAGCCGCCAATGCTTTCTTTAAATTTCGACTCGTTTCATCTATAGAACGGAATTCGATATTGAAGAGATGGGAGAAAACCAGCTTAAGAACCTGATTTCTCGATAGACCTTCAAAATAGTCCTCAAAGTCAGTGAAGATCTCATCTACATCAAAATCATCACCTTTTGTAAGAATTGCCTCTTTAAGACCATCCATCTTACTGATTTCACGTAGCATATTACCTTTTTTAGAGCTTTCCGCAGTTGGAAGCTCTAATCTTTCAAGGCGCATATTGATCATTTTTTCGATGGTCTTCATCCCTCTAGCATCCTGGGGAGAGACGAAACTTATCGCTTTCCCCATATGACCCGCTCGTCCGGTTCTCCCGATTCTATGCACATAAGATTCGGCTTTTCTGGGGAGACCCATATTAATTACGTGAGTCACTAGAGAAATATCTATTCCTCGCGCTGCAACGTCGGTGCAAACTAAAATTTGCACTTTTCGGTTTTTAAAGAGATCCAGGGCCGATTCACGTTGAGATTGACTTAAGTCTCCATGAAGACAAGCTACTTTTTTATTCCAAGTAAGAAGTCTTTCAGCAAGTCTCTTTGTCTCGTCTTTTGTTTCACAAAAAACGATGGCATGAATATCCTGTTCACTTTGTAGCACAACTTTAAGTGCAGTAAAAAAGTCACGCCTTGGAAGAGTACAATAGCGTTGCTCAATATTATCATTGGAAAGTGTCTGTTTCTTCAATCTAACGACTTTTGGATTATCCAATTTCTTTTCCATTAGATTTAGAATTTGCTTTGGCATGGTGGCTGAGAACATCCACTTTTGAGCCTTATCAGAGATGATTTCTAAAATAAATTCTATATCTTCAATAAAGCCCATCTTTAGCATTTCATCTGCCTCGTCTAGGACAAGATAATTAACTCCGGAAAGTTTAAGCGCTTTCTTGTTTATTAAATCAATCGCCCTTCCTGGAGTCGCAATAACCACCTGCGCTGTTCGAAGCTTAGCTATCTGATCTTTATATCCAACTCCCCCATAAACTGTCGTCGTTTTAATATCCATAAACTGAGTGAGTCTTTTCATCTCATCTGCAATTTGGCCTGCAAGCTCCCTAGTTGGACTGACAATTAAAGCTTGAATTCCTTTTTGATTTGGATTTATTTTCTCAATTAAAGGAATACAAAAAGCTGCTGTTTTTCCCGTACCTGTTTGCGCTTGTCCTACAAAATCACAGTTAGAATTGAGAAGTAACGGTACTGAAGCCGCTTGTATTTCAGTTGGTTTAGTAAAATTTTGCGCTGCAATTGCCTTGGCAAGTGGTGCAGAGAGCTGATTAAATGAAAAATCCATTATAATTTCCTTAAAGGGTTCTCAGTTTAAAAGAAGTTAGAAATAGACCGACCTCGTTGGAAATAAGCTATCGACAACCCTGAGTTTTGACGCACATTACTTTAGAAAATCTTCATTTACAAGCAGCGTCTTAACTATGAAAAATTTACGGCCTTATTTTTGATTTTTAAGCACTAATTCCAGGTCCTTATGTCCAATATTTACGGGAATATCGAGCATGACATTAGGACCAGACTTATCCATGGCCCCACCGGAAGGGCTGATTTTTGCCATAATTTTAAAGGGTCCTTTAAAAGGAATGCTCTTCATCATGGCGTCTTTCTGACTCAGTTCAAATTTAACTGGAAACTTAGGTGCTTCAATCTTTTTTACAGCTAAAGGCATGGCCATCTTTGAGTTATATTTTTTGGCCATAATAAAAAGAACACCGGCAGGGGGCTTACCTTCAAACCTTACTGTTCCAGAAACTGTGTCGGCTGCAAAGACAAGACTTAATTGAGCTATTAAAACCATCAATAATAAAATAACTTTCATAGAATATCCTTTTTTGCCCAAGCTTACAGGTTCATTTGTCAAAGCTCAAAGACTTTTAATTGAATAAAGCTGGTGTTAAGAAGACTTGAGAGGACAAAGCCAATTGAAAAGAGATTTAACTCAAGGTCGGATTGCCGATCATCTGTTTAAACTAAGCCTACCTATGGTTGTCAGTATTACGGCAAGTATGTCCTTTAACTTAGTTGATACCTATTTCGTTGGAAAGTTAGGTGTTGATCAGCTAGCTGCTCTCTCCTTTTCCTTTCCAGTTGTACTCACGATACTTAATCTCTCTATTGGCCTTGCAATTGGCACGAGTTCGGTTTTATCTCGAATGCTTGGTGAGAAAAAAGAGAAGGAAGTTCAATCGCTATCAACCATTATACTACTGATTGGATTTGCACTCAGCGTTTCTATGACACTAATAGGTGTCTCCACTATATCTCCCCTTTTCAGAGCATTAGGTGCGACACCTGCTCAACTTGACTTTGCAAGAGAATATATGTTGTGGGCTTATCCAGCGATGGGGCTCAGACTTATAGCTGTTAGTATCTCAGGAGTCTACCGCGCCAATGGCATTACTCTCATTCCAAGTGCATCCATGCTAGTGGCGACACTATTTAACCTCGTCTTAGACCCCATACTCATTTTTGGGATTCCTGAACTCGTTACCCCTTTGGGAATAACAGGGGCAGGGATTGCGACATTATTGGGGAATTTACTTGCCCTATGTTTTGAATTTTATATGGCAGCAGTGAAATATAAGTTCTTTAGTTTTCGTGATATTTCTTTTCGATCAGAAAAATTAAAAGAGGTATTGCGAATTGCTGTGCCCGCCTCTATAGCAAATTCTCTCAACCCAATTGCTTTAAATATCGCCAATTACCTTATTGCCATCGAAGTTTCGACTCTCGGGGTGGCAGGTTTTGGAGTCGCCACAAAAATCCAGTTTTTCTCAATGATCCCTATACTGGCCATGTCAGCTGCTATTGGTCCCATCGTTGGACAAAATCATGGTAGCTCTCAAAAACAGCGCGCCCACTCAGCGATGAGGCTCGCATTTAAAATCTGTTTTTTATGGGGATTGGTTCAAGCCATTTGTCTCACAGCTTTTGCCTATCCATTATCCAATCTTTTTACAGAAAGTACTGAATCTATTGAATATAGTTCATTATATTTAAATTGGGTCAGTGTTACCTTAGTTGGTTATTCACTCGTCATAATTTATAGTGCAATTCTCAACGCACTTGGTGAGGCAAATAAAGCTTTTGTGATCATATTATCGAGAAGCCTAGGACTCTTTTTAACGATTTATTTTATTCTAGACGCATTCTCCATCAACAGCCCAGTCATCCTTGCTATCTCAGGAGCGAATTTAGTCATGGGGGCTTTTGTACTCTATTCATTCAAGACTAAAGTAAGCTAAGCATCTGTAATAAAAAGCATTTCACAGAAATACCTTACTAAGTTAATTGGTTTTTCCGAATAGTTTTGTCTACTCATTTTATCAAGGGAATTAAATGGAAAACACTGATTTGGCAGAAGTGGTTCAGCATCCACGAAAAATGGAAAGCTTTCAATTTACCGGAGAGACTGGCGAGTACTTTAGAATTTGGATCGTAAATATATTTCTTTCGATTTTTACCTTAGGTATCTATAGTGCATGGGCAAAGATACGAAATAAAAAATATTTTTATGCCAATACAAAGTTCAATGGAAGTAACTTCGATTATCACGCTAAACCCATACCGATATTAAAAGGGAGAATTATTGCAGCAGTTCTCTTTGCAACTTATGCTTTCGGACCTCAGTTTCACCCTGTCTTTCATGTGATCGGTGCAGTCCTCCTAGCAGCAGCCATACCATTTTTTATCAATAAAGGATTAAAATTTAATGCTGGAATGTCGAGTTATAAAAATATTCGATTTCACTTCAGGGGAACTCTTAAAGAAGCCTATCAAATATATTTTAGATATCTATTTCTCCCTATCATTGCAAATATTGCTTCTGCCTTTATTCTACTCTACCAATTTATACAAACTGGTAGCAATGACCAGGTAGGAACCTTAGCAGCGGCTACAGTAGCTTTATCGGCATTGTCCGGTTTAGTATATCTCTTTGTGTTTAATCGTCTGACCACAGCCGTTCTAAATTATGTCTACAACAACCTCTATTATGGAGGGCAAAAAGTTAAGCTTAAAGCTGACAAAGAGGTTGTATGGAATAATATTACAAAACCCTATCTTAAGTATGGAGCTAAATGGGTACTTGCCATTTTCTTGCTTGCTCTCACTATATTTATTCCTGTCATCGGGGTTCTGGCTTTTACCGTAACTTTGTATACGGGTATCATTTATATGTCGCTAAAGATCCCATTTCTCACGACAGACTTTGTGTGGAATAACTTGGAGTTCTATGGAAGTAAGTCAGAAAGTAAGCTTGAATGGAAAAAGTTTTCAGGAATCGGAATAGGAAATGTCTTTTTGGTTGGACTAGGCTTTGGACTCCTCTACCCCATGGCTAAAATAAGAATGTTAAAATACAAAATAGAATCGAAAAATCTTCAATTATTTTCAGTTGAAGAATTGATAGCGCAAGACCAACAAGCTCCTCACGCTGTTACAGATGAAATTTCTGACGCTTTCGACTTTGATTTGAGTATCGGTTTTTGATTAAATACGACGCAAGTTTATATGATGGTAAATCGGCCCTTGAGCAAGAGGTTACTCTCTCAACTCAAGGGTCGACTCTTTTTATAGAGAACAAAGAAATTAATTTATGTTTTAAGGTAAAAGATCTTCTTTGCGAGGCTCCCTTTTCAAAGTCTCCTTTAATCATAGATCTTCCCAATGGAAGTCGCATAGAATGCCACAAATATGATCAGGAGCTCTTGAATCATATCTTAAAGCGTGAAAGTCATCTCCTTTTTTGGTTGGAGCGAAATAAACTTGCCATTACTTTCACCTTTATCTGCACTATCATTTTTGCTGTATTTTTTGTTCAAAAAATTGAACCTCAACTTGCACATTCAATCGCTCAGGCAGTTGATCAAAAAGTCCTCAATAGGTTTGATGACAGGATTTTAAGCATTATCGATTCTCAGTACGTTAAAAAATCCAAACTTCCCACAGAGGTTCAATTTCAGTTACGAGAAAAAATTTTAGAATATGCTCATAGAGAAGATATAAGAGTCCTTTTTCGAGAGGGATCCCAAATTGGGGCAAATGCCTTTGCTCTGGGTGGAAGAACGATCATCATTACTGATGAGCTTATCCAAAAACTCAATAATGAAAAGCTTGTTTTAAGCATCGCCTTTCACGAGTTAGGTCATCTTAAACATAGGCACTTTTTTGAGAGAACAGTTAGTGCAATCCTCTATAATTTTCTTTTCGTTTTTGCTTTAAACGACCTAACTGGATTTACCGAGTCTTTAGCACAAGCTGGGATGGGCCTTATTTTCTTAAAAAACTCAAGAGCACATGAAAGTGAAGCAGATGAATATTCATTTCATTTGCTTTTTAAAGCAGGTTTTTCTCCTGTTTGCTTTGCAACGGGAATGCAATTATTGGCAGGCAAAGGATTGAATCAAAGCTCTCAAAATGGTTCTGATTTTTTCTCAACTCATCCTAGCACCCAAAAAAGAATTTCAGAGGTTTTTAAAAAATTTCCCAATGCAGGTGATTGCCTTTATGATCCATCCAAGCCAATTTATGAGCGTTCTCCGGTAGAGGCAGCGCCAGAGCTTATTAATATATTAAAGGAAAAATAATGTATTTTAACCAGCCTATTCAGTATGAACCACCTGTCTATCGACCTCCCTCTGAATGGAATTCACTCTTGATTCAACTGACTATTGGTTGTTCTAATAATAAGTGTACTTATTGTGATATGTATCGGTCTAAAACATACAGGGTCAGACCTCTGGAGGAGATAAAACTTGAACTAAAAAAATGTTTTGATCAAGGTTTAAAACCTGAAAAGATTTTTTTATGTGATGGAGATGCACTGGGTGCCCCCATGGAAATCTTAGAATCTGTCATTGATGAGATTAATAGATATTTTCCTGATTTGCGTAGAATTGGAGTCTATGCCACTGCTGAAAATATATTATCAAAGTCGAATGAGGAACTTAAAAAATTGGCTTCTAAAAAGCTAAATATGGCTTACCTGGGACTTGAATCAGGTTCAGATAGGATTCTTCACTTGGTAGTCAAAGGAAATACGAGACAAGAGATGGTAGACGCTTCCTTAAAAATTAAATCTAACGGATGGAGTCTATCTACAATCGCCATGTTAGGGATTGGGGGTGAAAAATTCAGTCAGGAACATATTGATGAAACAGCAAGTATTATCAGCCTAACCGGGCCACATTTTTTTTCATTCCTGACAACTTTTGCTATCCCCGGAACACCCTATCATAGAATGGTAGAGCGGGGCACAATCAAGCCTTTGTCCTCTAAGAAACTTTTAATTGAGATGTATGAAATCCTAAAAAAAGCGAGCTATGAACTAAATCCCGTTCTCTTTAGGGCCAATCACGTTTCTAATTCAAGACCAATTGGAGGGAGACTTCCCTTAGAAAAACAAAATATATTGGATACACTAGAATCTTGGATCCAAAACACACCTGAGGGGCTTTATCCTAGGCCCCCTAGTCAAATGTAGCAAATTCTAACAAATTCACACAGGTATAAAAAAACTGTATAAATCTTAAACAGTTTCAGATAAGTTTATCGATCTATATTTGATTTTTTGTAACTACTTGTAAGTACAAACACTTCTAGGTTGTTATTTTTACATGTTTTATAGAACGAAAACTAAATTATTGTTAAGATAATGCGATGCACAAAATCTGGTTAATCCTTTTATTATTGATTTCGAATTTAGCTCATGCAAATGAGCCTGGTATTTATTTCTGGGATAATCAGGAGCATTTCGTAGCAGGTGAAAATTGTACCGTCATCCCAGAGGAACAAAATCCTTTTCGAGTAGCACATAATGAAGCTGGAGTTAGTCTTCTCGGCGAAGAGGGAAATACTCTCTCCACTCTACCTCATAACTCTTTGGTGAAACTTACTGAGCAAGATGGTTTAAAACCAGAAAACTCTCTTAATATTGAAGTTGTGGGTCTTAATAGTGAAAGTTCTGTTTCAGAAAGCGCAAGGACTCAAAGAGGCGACGTGGGATTTATCTCGGCTCTTAATCTGAGACCCATGGATGATTATACTTTTGTACTTACCAAGGATGCCATTGATGTAGAAATAGGTAGTGGCCTACTCTCTACTCGAGCTACAGTTTGGCAACTAGTTTCGGATACAAGTTATTATCGTCTTAAGTGTCGCAATATGTCTTCGACTAGACATTATCTTCTCTTCAGAATCCTGGTGGCCGACAACAAACACACTCCAAGAGCCTATGTAGGTGTAAGTCTTCATGAAACAGAAATACTAGAACATATTGCCACGTTAAACTTAGATCGTTCTCAATACATATTTAGAAATCTCATGCAAAATAGACCACTTATTGAAGCCCTGAGAAACTCACGAGTAGAAGTAGAAAATGAAGTCCAAGATACCTTTAATGATCCGGATGCTGACGCCCTTGGAAGCATGACTGAAACTTTCTCAGACCCAGAAAAAGAGCTTCTCGATACACGTTTAATGATTTGTACTCAGCAAAGAAACGGAACAGTGAATATACGTGAAGAGAATTTAACCGATATCAAGTTTAGAGCAAACTTAGGCGAAGTGGTAACTGTTTTTCAGGACTTTGAAGAAGAAAACTCTAGAACTCGAGAAATAGGAGGAAGAACATACACCTTCATCCGAGTGAGTTTTATCGAAAGAGAGGAGTCCGATCAAACTGAAGGTTGGGTGGCACAGAGTTTTGTCAAAAGAGGTTCTGATTGTCTTGCCTATAATAGATATCATCGAGGCAATATTGTTACAGAAGATAATGACCCAGATCGAATAACGAGTATTACTGACAGTGACTGCTGTGAGTTTCCTCTCAATAATCGCCCCACTCACCCCTACACCTCTGGAATGAGAAGATTCGAAGCCAATAGAAGTGGTGGCAGAAGAAAACATGCGGCTTGTGACCTCTATCGCTTTATCAATGAACCTGCCGTTGCGATAGCTAGTGGAACTGTTATTAGTAATCTTTATTATTTTTATCAAGGCACCTATGCAGTTGAAATCGAGCATCCAGGTGGATATATTGCTCGTTATGGAGAAATTACCGGCCGCAGGGCCACAGGCATTAGACCTGGCTTGGAAGTAACAAAAGGTCAACGAGTAGGATTTATTGGGAGAGTGAACTCCGGCTGCTGCAGACCTATGCTTCATTTTGAACTCTACGCTGGAACGATGGAAGGTGATCTTACAGACTCAAGCGAAAGTATTTTTCAAAGACGTGAAGATCTTTTGGATCCAACAAATTTTCTTCTTCGTTGGCAAGAAATGAAATTTTAAATGGATAAAAGACTTAAACTAGGCATAGGTCTCATATTTCTTTCGATCATCGCATTAGTAGCTTTAAAACTCCTAAGTCAAGAAACACAAAAATCTCCTAGCATTATAAAAGATGATAAAAATATTACTCGCACTTCTTCGATAAATAAGAAAAAAAAGAGTGATGGAAAAGATGATTCCGTCAAACCGAAGCAGAAACTTCCCAAAGAAAAATCTTTTCATCAAATTATAAAAAAATTTTCTCAAGTTAAACTCCGCCAGATGAAGACAAAGAAATTCACAAGTCTTCTTGAAGAGTTGAAGCTTGTTCCTCAAATGGTCCGAAGTCGGTCTGGCAAAGGAAGAATGACTGTCATAAGGACTGAAAATAATTTGCCTGGCACAAGATATATTCACGCGCAGTTTTTTGGTGAAAACAACAAAGAATTTATCCAACATCTAAGTCTTGAATATAAAAAAGGTGATAATGCCTTCGAGGAAGTCAGTTCAATGGTCAAAGAAAATTATCCCATTATCGCTAGCAGTGAATACCGAAATCAAAAATTTGTACAATGGGACTTAGATGAGGACTATCATATTTGGATAAAAGAACTCAACAGAGAGGATATGCAAAATGATCCCTTTAATGCTTACGATCTTAAGAATGATGTTGGAAATATAAGAGTCACTATAGAAATGAAAATCCATTAATCGCCTGTTTAGAAGATTTTTCCTTCGTAGATTTGATTGACTCGTCTTGTTGATGTTATCCTAAAACAATCAAAGTAAAAAATAGAGGACATTATGGATCAAAATCTAGTTGGGAAATGGGTAGAAGTGACTCTCGTTAATGAAAAAACGTGGATTGGTATTCTCCAAGAGTGGGATGAAGAAGCACTATTTATCAGCAATGGAGAAAAGTTTGGAACTGAAGATTTTAAAGGTTCAGAATGTGCTAGTGAAGAAGTCAAACATGTGGTGGTGACAGAAAAACGAGCCTTTGAAATCGCATAAGAATAGATGTTACTCTAAGTTACTAGAATGAAATTCAAAATATTGTTAGAATATTTAATAAGGTGGAACCGAATATAAAGAAAACGAGGAGCCCACCTGATGATTCAGGGAGCTCCATTTTCTTAAATTTGACTAGCAGATGATTTCTCTTCCGAGGTCACTCTCTCAACTTCAACCTCTTTTGATTCTTCACCATTAAAAATAGCCTCTTCACTTTGTGTTTGTGCTGGATAACAATTTACTGTTGTGTCCTCTACTCCACGATCTCCAGAACGCCCCAGCTTTATTGAAGGAGTCATTGAGCGAAAGTTCAGCTCGGTTAAAGGAAGATTATCCATACTTGAAAGATCATAAGCATTCACATCAAGAAAACTATTTGATGTTTCGTTTGGATTAACACTATATAGACCTCTTAAATCTGCATGAAAAATTTCACCTTCAAAACCAGTTTGAATATTTCTTTGAATCACAAAGTAGTCATCCGAAGCTGGATCAAAAACAAACCTTTCAAGTCCCGTAATGGCGACTTCAAAGCTTGTTGAATCACCATCCTTTATGATTCGAATTGTACATTGTCTTGAGCCATTCATCCCGAGAAGATCATCTAACTCTGCCCTATCCCCAGCAACTAAAGAGAGTTTCTGTTCGATAAGACTTGCAATTCCCTCTCCCGAAGGAACTGGAGTGACTTCAATTTCACTATCATCCAAGGCCTGGAGCTCACTCACAAAAGTGGCAGATCTCCAATCAGCAGATAATACGATCTGCTCTCCATTTCGATTAATAATAAAAGCCTCTGTTTGCTGTCCTTTATAAATCATACCTGGTGCATAATTATTTCCATTTCCACAGTTTTGAATATCGGCACCACCGCCACTAGTTCCGCCTGCACCACCGCCGCTCGTTCCGCCAGCACCACCGCCGCTCGTTCCGCCTGCACCACCGCCGCTCGTTCCGCCTGCACCACCGCCGCTCGTTCCGCCTGCACCACCGCCGCTCGTTCCGCC
>PAMZ01000014.1 GCA_002707495.1 Halobacteriovoraceae bacterium
AAGAATCATCTTACTGACGGGTTCCTTCTCATCTTAAATTATAATCAAACCCGAAGGTCTGACTAAATTTCTTTTCTCATTATTCAATTGTCAAAGAGCGTGCTCATAAGAGCTAAAAATTGCGAAGGTGCTTTTTATCATCTTCGAATTTTTGTGGCAATCATTTTTTATAAAAAAAAGACATAAAAAAAGATCAGAAATGGTGGAGATGACAGGAGTCGAACCTGCGACCCCTTGAATGCAAATCAAGTGCTCTCCCAACTGAGCTACACCCCCATTGCTATCTGATCGTTGATTGCGGAAGCCTAATTTAGATAAATTAACTTTGGCTGTCAATATAGTTATTTAAAAAAAGCGAGAAATGTTTTTTAATAATTTAAATGAAAAATACCTTAGCGCTATCCCTCATTTTATTTAGTTTTATAGGTTGTATTGGAGGTGAGGATCCCATCACCAAAACGGACCAAGAAATCGAACTGTCGAATAGTATCAAAAGTCCCGCTAAACTCAGAGTCAAAACTGTTTACGGAGATATAATCATTGAACTTGATCAAAGAAATGCTCCTCTAACCTCAGAAAGAATTAAGGCTTTGACTCAAGAGGGTTTTTATAATGGCTTACCTTTCCATAGAGTTATTCCAGGTCACCTTATTCAAACAGGAGATCCCACAGGTACTGGAGAAGGTGGTTCAGGAAAGAATATTCCTTTTGAAGAGAATGATCTTCCCCATTTAGAGGGAAGCGTAGCCATGGCAAGAAAAGAGCTGGATAAAAACAGTGGCGATTCACAGTTTTTTATCTGCCTAAGAGATAACTCAAAACTTAATGGAATATACGTTGTTTTCGGAAAAGTTACTTCGGGACTAGAGGTGGCAAAACAGATTTCAAAAGGTGATAAGATTATCACAATGAGTGTGGAATAATTTAAATTGATTTTACCCAAATAAACACTCTATTCCTTCCGGATGGCCCACCATAGATTGTCTTACTTTCCAATATTGTGGCATTCTGCTCTCTGGCAGTAACCTTAGAAAGAAATTCTTTTAAGTGCGTCGTTGGGACAAAAAGATTGAAGTAGATCCCTCCAGGTATACTGGTTCCGGGCTTTACATTATCAACTTGAGTGACGGAGTATTTTTTTAAGAGAACTGCTAACTCCTCTTTCGTTTTAGTGGGATCTACAGAAGTCATCATAACTCGATAAGCTTTTCTTCTCCCATATCTTACGTTTCGATATCCACCTTTTTTGACTTCCTCATAGTCTGACTGCTCTAGATTAGCCGAAGTAAAATCCTTGGGGAGGGTATCAACAGAAGTTAAGACAACATCGGACTCTACCTCGTATCTTTGAGAAGATGAAACATCCCTAAAGACTTGTCTTGATTCAATTTTTTCTAATTCTTCTAACTCATTATATTTAATTTCGAACTCGCTACTTCCAAGTTCGAAATCTGGCATGAAAGAAATGTTTTTATCTAACCAAAAAAAATCTGGCGAATAAAGTGAGATTTTCTCAACCAAATAGTCCTCATAAAACTTATTAACCGACTTGATTGAAAAAATAACTAACACCGCTAACACAAAAAGTGCTAATACCTCTAGTAAAACTCTTCTTTTGTTTTTTCGAACCCCTACCAGAAAATGGTTCTGTTCAGGCATATACTTTTTATCTCCACCTTTTAAAATAGAGTAAGCTCTTTGCCAATCCTGATACAGAGTCACCTCAAGACTAGTAAGAACCTCCCCCTCTTCACTTCCCGCAGGAATATCGTCAAAATCAAAGAGTTTTTGTAAGTCTAGAAAGCGAAGATCAATATTTCTTGAAAGCTCATTACCTATCTGAAAGCGATCATTTAGTCCCTCTTCAAGGTAAGGGTATCTCTCAATCATAAAATTTCTCAACTCCAGGGAGATTTCTCTTACCGAAATTTTTGTCAACGTGGTTAACTCGCGCAAAGAATAATTCTTATGAATAAACAAATAGCAAATTAATTTAGTTTTTAGCCAATTCATCCAAGCTATAAGAGGACCTTTAACTAAAAACGAGCGTATATGATCAATTTTTCTAAATTGATCCTCTAATTCGATATTTGCTGGAAAAAGAAGATTCCAAAACTCCTCGAATTCTTTTTGATACCGTCCCTCCCAGCTTATTGAGTGGAGGTTAAGACCCAACCAAGATTTAAAATGGGATTGGTCATCGTAATTAAAGGGAATACTCATAACCTGATTATAGACCTAAAAACACCAATTTGTGACCACCTAGATGGATTTACCTGTCAAAAGGTGTCAATTTTTCACCAGACAAATTTTCCTCATTCATGCAGCTCTTTGTTTAGTTTATCATTATATAAGAGGCTTCAACCTCTATAAAGGATCAATAATGGACGGAGTAAAGCAGCAAATTCACGCGAGACAACTTGAATCGCTCGAAAATAAGCATATTTACAAAGTAAAAAAGATCAAACGAGATATGAGAGCTGAGCTAGATCGACTACGTGAAAATTCTGAAGCAGCCGTCTCAAAAGTCAAATCTGGATATGACCGTAAAGTAATGGATGAAAAACTGGATCTCGAGAAAAAACTAACAGACCTACGAAAGAAAAACGAAATCATGCTCAAAGAAGAAGATGAGCGATATAAAAAAATGCTAGATGAGTCAAAATTAGCTCATGCTGAACAGATTGCTGAACTTGAAAACTCTCAGCAAAAAGAGATTGAAAATCAAAAACTTGAGCACGAAGAATATCTAAACACGGTCGAAAAAAAGTTTGAGTCCGAAAAAATTCGAATGGGATAAATCGAAGGAGTCCTAAATGTCAGCAGAAGAAAGTAAAGGTATATTCATCAATGGTAAGCAGCAAATTATAGAAATGCTTCAGTTTATGAGTGAAAAAGAAAAAGAGAAGCTACTGAGCAATATTGGATCTAAAAATGCTGTTATGGCAAG
The DNA here is from genome assembly GCA_002707495.1 of Halobacteriovoraceae bacterium. Lineage (GTDB taxonomy): Bacteria > Bdellovibrionota > Bacteriovoracia > Bacteriovoracales > Bacteriovoracaceae. The sequence goes on from PAMZ01000014.1 coordinate 2,951, forward strand.
AGAGCTAAGAGAGAAAAGCTTTTCCTTTACTAATCTTGGTAGCCTTTCTGATAATATGATTAAAGCTATATTTGAAAAAGTGAACCCTGCGATTATTGGTCTTGCTCTCTACCAGGCTCCCACTTCATTTCAAAGAAGAATTCTATCTGTGATAAAAAGACCACTTGCAGAGCAAGCATTTGAAATTCTAAGCCAAGATTTAGGTGCTAAGTCCCTCGAGTGCAAAAGAGCTCAAGAGAAAATCGTTCAAATTGCTATTCAAATCAGTAGAGCGAAAATGGTCAATCTATAAGTTTTTTACCCTTGAATACTTTTAAGAATAAGCTTTTCATCTTCTTGAGAAAATTCACTTCCGCCATTTAGTCGTTCATCTATAATTTTATGTTCCGATATCAATTCAACGGTATTGTGAACACGTTCTGAAATAGTATTAAGAATATTTTTTAGCCAATCTGAGGAACCTTCAAGAAATGAGTTTACGTCCTTTCGAGGGATCTTTGTCACTAGGGAGTCCATAGTCGCCACTGCAAAATATCTATGCACTTGGTCTTGAGATAGAACACCGTCCTCACCAAAAATACCTGAATTTTCAAGGCCATGAATTGGAATAATTCTTTTATCTTTCGACACAATAAAGCAAGCAACTTTTCCCCGGTTAAGAATATAAATATTCTTAGCCATATCACCCTTAGAGAAGATGACATCTCCCTTTGAAAAACTCGACTCTCTAAATACTTTAGTTTTTAAAGATAAATCCATCTTCTATTCCTCCTGCCAAAATCGTTCCATATCTCAATCCAAATGTCGATATGTATGCCTCTGTGCATCCGATCAACGATAATAATGATGTGGCAAGATACAATCCTGATTGAATAGTAGACGCTCGCTTACCCAAAAAGGGAAACTCTTCTAAGATACTTGCAGCTTCTACTGCCTTATAACGAGAAAATAAAGAGTCTATCTCTTTATATTTAATCATAAGTCCATGAACGTCGGATTCAATAAATTCTTTATGGCCTAAATGCATATTACCTACTGAGGTCATTGTACCAGCCACACAATAAACTCGAGAGCAAGATACCTCTCGTATTTGGTCTGAGTATAGTTCAAAAACTTGATCGCGTTTTTCCTCTCTTACACCGTCTTTTAGCCAGCTATTAAGACGAACAACACCAATTGGCATTGAGAAGCTGTTTATGATTTCACGAGTTATTGTATTAACCCTGATAAGCTCTGTGGAAGCCCCACCAATATCCATAATCGTAATAAACTCATCTTTAATTTTTTCATCCGCAAGTACACCCAAAGTAGAATAATACGCCTCCGCTTTGCCTGTAATAATCTGAACATCAAAGCCAAAGTGGCTTTTGATTTCCGCAAAAAAGTCTTTTGAGTTTGATGCGACTCTGGATGCCTCAGTCGCTGTAACGATAACACTGCTTGGATCAATATTTTTTTCTACGCATAACGAATGATAATATTTGAAAACAGCTCGAGAGTCTTTCATTGCTTCTTCGCTGAATTTCCCAGTCGAATCCAAACCTCGACCTAAACCGGTTACTCTAGCCTCGTTCAAAATCGGTTTTAAATCGCCATCTAATGCAAGAAGAAGAATTGAATTCGATCCAATATCAATGGAAGCTCTTACGGTATTGTCTTGGTTCATAGGATCGCCTTGAGCGTCTCCAGGTAGTTTCCAGAGGCTATGCCTTTTTCACTTATAATTCCTGTAATTAATTTTCCATCAGTAATATCAAAACTTGGATTATAAGCCTCGGAAGTGGAAGGCGCAATCAATTGCCCATTGTACTTAGTTATCTCCTCAGCTGAACGGAGTTCGATTTGAATTTCTTCTCCACTTTCAATTTGAGTATCAAATGAGCTTGAGGGTGCGACAATACAGAAAGGGATATTATAGTAGTGAGCCAAGACAGCCAAGTTTGAAGTCCCTACTTTATTTGCGGTATCGCCATTTGCAGCGATTCGATCAGCCCCGGTAAAGATCGCATCAACCATCTTATTCTTCATCAAAAAAGAGGCTGCTCCTTCAACAACGATTTTATGAGGTGCATTTAGTTTATTCAACTCGTAAGCGGTTAACCTTGATCCTTGTAAGTAAGGTCTGGTTTCATCAACCCAACAATTTTCCAGTTTTCCTTTTTCGTGTAGGTTTTGCACAACTCCAAGAGCTGTTCCCACACTTCCACAAGCCAGAAAACCAGTGTTACAATGGGTCAATATTTTATAACGACTTTGTCCTAATCTTGAGTCAAGTTCCGCTTCTGCGGTCTTTGCCATATTTCTATTGTCTTCTTCTGACTTAGCTATCTTTTGAAACCCTAAATCTACAATTCTCTCGTAAGCCTTATCAGAGGATAGCTGGTCCCTTTTGATCTCCTCAATGACATTTTGAATTTCAAATCCAAGATTAACTGCGGTAGGCCTGGCTTCATTCAGATAGCTTCCTGCTTTAATAAGCTGTTCCAACTTGAAATCAGGATGATTCTTAATCCAAATAGCCATTCCAAAGATTGCAGTAAACCCTATACAAGGAGCCCCCCTTACCACCATATCTTTTATACCGCTATAAACCCCTTCGATACTATCATACTCAATAAAGACCTCTTTAGATGGAAGCTGACGTTGATCTAAAAGTATCAGTTTCCCGTTTGAGAATTGAATGGGTGTAAATTGATTCATAAATACCTTCTCTATATATTATTATTCAACAACAAAACTAAAATCACTGAGACTAGTACCTTTGACTCTAAGGGAGTAGTTATTCTCTTTACTTTTGACTACTCCTTGAAGAGTTAAAGATGGACTGATTAAATTTGCAGTACCACTAAACTTATACTGACAACCATTTGATACTTCTCCCAAAAAAGAATTCAAGAACAGAATATTTGCGTCAATAGTTCCTTTTATTTGCACTGACTTCGTCACCAGATCAGAGGCATCTTTATCCAATAACTCACATTGCTCTTGCACTCGTGAAAGGAGATTTGATTGCACACTTAATTTTTTAACTGAAGAGATTTGCACAATTCCGTCCGTAATAATCCTTTTGTCCGTATACATCTCTGAGTATTGAATTTGCCCTTGAAGTCTCCCTTCCAAATCGGTAAGAAAAAAGGGGAATAATGAAGATATAGTTTTGGCTTCCAAATTAGAAAAATTATAAGCATACTTCGTTACAGGTGGCAGTTCTGTTGGTTTCTTACTTGATAGAAAGTTTAAAGTTTCTTTTTTACCAGGCTCTTCAGTAAAAAACTCTGCATTTATTTTTGCTATCATTTGATTATACTTAGAGGTGAAAATCCCCTCAATGGCAGAATTCTTTTCATCAACTTTTAAATCTTTAGATTTTAATTGAACCTTAAAGTCTGGGGTTTTACCGATTAATTGATCCAGCTTTGTTAAAATTGACGACATTCCTAAAAATTTCCGAATCTGTTTTTTAGTCACTGAAATATTTTCCAAAAGGATCTCTCCTGAAATTTCAGGGTTCGACTTTTCCATCAAAGAAACTCCAGCTGTCTCTATCGAATTTCTAATATTACCTCCGAAACCTTGATGAGTTGTTTCAATGCTTAAGGCCCGATCCTTCCAGAAAGATTTAAAATCAAAGAGAACATCCTCTCCTTCAAATTTCCAAGGAATGCTCTCTGAAGAATAAGTTTCAATCACTCCGCTCCATGGATTATTCTCTTCCTTCATTAGGTTAAATAAAATAGGTATTTTGATGCCAGAAAAATCAAATTGATTTAAGCGAGAACTTATACGATAAAAATTCAAAATCCTTTCAGGGAACATATTTAACTTCATCTTTAAGATTCGATCACCGTGAGACGACGTGAAATTTACTGGCCCTATTAGAATCCCTTCAAGATCCACAGTGAAATCAACTACAAACCGAGCACCTTCTTGCCAAAGAAGATCCATATTACCTTTTAAATTTGGTAATTTAATTTTACTACCTTCGAAGCTTAAGTTTTGACCAAATACGGTTCCATCAAGACCAATTTGGTGCTTCTCTATCATATTTTTCAGGGAGAACTCCCCTATATAACGAAACTCTCCAGCAAGAGTATCTTTATCAAAAAGTGGAAGCCGAACAGTAGAAACTAATTCTAAAGCCGAATTTCTGTTTAAACTCATTCTTTTAATATTTATTTTTTTTATTTTTATTTTTGGATCAAGATCGGAAGTCATAATACTTCTTATATCAAGAGAGACGGAGTTTCCTATCAAAAAATTCGGCAAGTTAATTTTAGAAATTATTTTTTCTGCTGTTTCCGAAGCAGGTAGAACCTTTTCCCATTTTTCAGTCTGTGTTTCAATTTTAAGTTTGTTAATAATTATTTTATTGACTCCCTTTGCACTAAGCATCGAGAGTAAAGGAACTTTCAAAGTAAGAATCTTCGCCGAAAGAAGTTCTGTGTCTATTTTGTCTTTTAATATGACATCTTTTAGAACGAAGTCCACTGTTAAACCAAGTTTATTCTCAAAAGAGCCGATCGTAAGTTTACTCCCGGGAAAATTTTTCTCTATATTTTGAACAAATGTTTTCTGAAGCTCCGATTCATCAACTCGAATAAGAATACCTAAGTATATCAAACCGGTTGCAACTAAGATTGACACAATGATAAGAGAAAATATTTTTAAAAATTTATTCATAGACGTTCTATAGGAGCAAACTTGACTAGAAATTTCTTTTTTGTCCCATCCTTAAACTTCACAACAACTTTCTCATCCCCACCACTTCCTTCAGCAGACAGAATCTTTCCAGGCCCATAAAGTTGATGAGCAACATTCGTACCTTCTGGAAACTTATAAGTTGCCTTGGTTTCAGGAATGACATAAGTAACTTCGTCACTTGCAAAATGAGTTTCTTGAGAGAAATCATCATAGTCTGAAGAAGAGGGTCTAGTTTTTTTATGACCAGACAAGACTCCAGCGCCCTCGTATTTATCCCATTCAAAATAGTCCTCGGGAATTTCATCTATAAATCTCGATGGACCATTAAATCTAACACTCCCCCAAAGCATCCTTCCTTGAGCAAAACAAATATATAGTTTTCTCATCGCACGAGTCATTGCGACATAGAAAAGTCGTCTTTCTTCTTCGATAGCATCTTCACCATCCTCCAAGCTTCTATAAGAAGGAAAAACTGTCTCCTCCGCACCTACGAGAAAAACATATTCATACTCTAGCCCTTTTGAGCCATGTATTGTCATCATCGAAATCTGACCTTGACCGGGCTCGCCAGTTTCAGTCTCGCTATCGAGTGTGATCGTTTCAAGAAATCCAACAAGTGACGGTTCTTCCTCATCTTCTTCATATTGTTTAATGGCATTTGAGAGTTCATCTAAGTTTTCAACTCTTGCCATGGCTTCATGAGTTCCTTCAGAATTTAGCATCTCAAGATAGCCTGACTCAGCTAATAGCTTTTCATAAACTTGACTTGGAAGTGTTCCATCTGTTAGGGCGACCTGACACTCGGTTAATATATGTAGAAAACTTCTTATTCCGCTTTTGACTTTAGTTGATAACCTTAAATGTTTATAATCGTCATAATGATCATTTATACGATGAAACATATCCCATAAGCTTGTATTGAGTTTGATAGCTTCATCTTCAATCTTTCGTATTGTCCTAGCTCCGATTCCTCTCACAGGCGTATTAATAGTTCGGGTAATAGCTAGTGCATCTTTTTCATTAACAAGGATTCTTAAATAACAAAGAAGGTCTTTTATTTCTTTGCGCTCATAGAATTTAATCCCTGCAACAACTCTATAGGGAAGTTTAATCTTCCTCAATGCATCTTCAATTAATCTAGATTGGGCATTCGTTCTATAAAAAATTGCGATCTCATTTGGGTCTGACCCTCCCTTAATGAGCTGGGTAATTTCATGTCCGACAAACTGGGCTTCTAATTTATCATCACGGCACTCAAGTACACGAATGGATTCTCCCTGCTCGTTATCGGTCCACATCTCTTTACCCTTACGGTTCACATTATTTCCGATCACGTGAGAGGCGGCTTCAATAATATTTTTACTTGAACGGTAGTTTTGCTCCAGTTTTATAAGGTCATACTTTGGGAACACAGACTCAAAATCGAGAATATTTCGAATATCAGCACCACGCCAAGAATAAATTGACTGGTCTTCATCACCGACGACACAGACATTTTTTGTTCCTTGAGAGAGTAGCTTTATGAGACGAAATTGCGCTCTATTAGTATCTTGATACTCGTCTACTAAGATGTATTGATACTTTCTTTGATATCTCTCTAAAACTTCAGAAAAATTCTCGAAAAGATTTAGTACTGCCGTAATAAGACTTCCAAAATCTACGGCATTAGATTTATGAAGTTCCGTTTCATATTCTCGAAAAAACTTAAAATACTCATCATCTAGATCTATGTCCTCTAAAGTTTCTTCATCACTACATCCCATGTAATAACCGAGATTTTTTAGACCTTCTATATAATATTGTAGCGATGAGGGATGAAGCTCTTTTTGATTAATCCCGTACTTTCCAAGAATAGACTTTACAATGCTTTTTGACTCGGAGGCGTCGTAGATTGAAAAATTTCTGCTCAAACCTAAGTATTGGGCTTCAATACGTAAGAGTCTGGCACAAAAAGAATGAAATGTTGTTACTTGAAGTGCACCCAAGTCAACTTTAGATTGAGCTGCAACTCTCTCCCTCATTTCTCTTGCGGCTTTATTAGAAAAAGTTACGGCTAAAATTCTATAAGGACTCACCTTATGATCATCCATTAAATACTGAATCCTTGATACGAGTGTTCTCGTTTTGCCTGAGCCTGCTCCAGCAAGAATCATCACGGGTCCCTCTGTTTGAGTGACAGCCCTTTGCTGCTCGGAATTCAAGTGTTCAAGATTCATGATTTAAAAGCCATTTATTCTACAGTAACAGACTTGGCCAAGTTTCTTGGCTTATCTATATCAGTCCCTTTAAGTTTTGCTATATGGTAACTAAGTAGTTGTAAAACAACGTTTGAGACAATTGGTTTTAATTTTTCTACGCCAAAATAATTAACATCAAAATAAAAGTCCGAAATTTCTTTCATCTCTTCGAGATGATTTTCTCCAATGATAACCATCACTCCCTTTCTCGCTTTAACTTCTTGAGCGTTAGATAGGGTTTTTTTGTAGAGATCCGAGTTTATGATAGCAATATTAACCATTTTTTCATCAAACAGAGCAATAGGTCCGTGCTTCAACTCTCCCGAAGCATAACCTTCTGCATGAACATAAGCTATTTCTTTAAGCTTAAGCGCTCCTTCCAACGCAATCGGAAATTGATTACCTCTTCCCGTGAATATAAATCCTTTATAGTTATAAATCTCGCTAGCAATCTTTTTAATCTCTTCTTCTCTACTTAAAATGTCAGAGATAGCTTTTGAGGCATTTTGAAGTTCATTTTTAGTTTCTGTTTCTCCAAACTTGCCTGCAAAACTTTGAGAAAGCAAGTAGCCCATAACCACCATTTGAGTAAAAGCTTTTGTGCTAGCCACACCAATCTCAGCTCCAGCCTCCAAAAGGATATTCTTGTCACAAGATCTATAAATAGTAGAGCCTTCAACATTCACTATACTATATGTTTTTAAACCGTTTTCTTTACAGTGTTGCTGACAAGCAAGTGTGTCTGCTGTTTCTCCCGACTGGGTAATAAACAAACCTACATCCCCTTTTTGTAATAGAGGAGTCTTATATCGAAATTCACTCGCAAAGTCGGTGATGGCCCTTTTTTGATTGTATGTCTCAAAAAAGTTTCTCATTAGCATTCCTGCATGCAAAGCCGTCCCACATCCAATTATATTAAACACTCCGTGGGCATTCGTGGCTATTTGCGAGAAGGGCAACTTGAAATCTTCATCTTGCAGTCTTTTTTCTATCTTTGAAATCAATTGAGGTTGTTCAAATATTTCTTTAAGCATGAAGTGTTCAAAATTACCTTTATCAGCAACATCTTTAGAACGAGTTTCAATTTGAGTTTTATATTTACTCGAGGGATTCATTTCTGAGTCGAAAAACTTAAATTCCAAGTTTGCCCCAGGGTTACCAACACAAAGAATTCCATCTTCAGGAAAATATAATTTTGACGTATAGCCTATCAACGCATAAGGGTCAGAGGATACAAAGAACTCTCCCGCCGTTTCATTAACTCCACAAACCAAAGGTGCGGAATGCTTTATAGCGTAGAGTTTACGAGTTTTAACATGCATGACAACGAATGCAGAATTTCCCTCGACAGCATGAAATGCACTAAATATGGCTTTTTCAACATCTGCCTCCCTCTTGTAAGCCTGAGTCACCAAAGCAAGAAAGACTTCCGTATCAGTTTCAGAGAGGAAATTATAGTCTAGGCCTGCTTTTAACTCTGAAGCATTTTCAATGATTCCATTATGAACGATAGAGAATTCCTCATTCATATGAGGGTGGGCATTAGTATCATTGACTTGTCCGTGAGTTGCCCAACGTGTATGCCCTATTCCAAATGAACTCTTTGGTTTTACTTCATTGAGAATACTACCCAGATTTACGAGTTTCCCCTCTTTCTTAAAGAGCACTAATTTTTCATCTATGTTTAAACAGATACCCGCAGAGTCGTAGCCCCGATATTCCAGCCTGGCCAGTCCCTCCATGATCGGATCAGCCGCATCTGAAGGACCTATATATCCAACAATTCCACACATTCAATTCTCCTAAGCCTTATTTTTTCTTTAAAAATCTTGATGCCATTCCAGGCTTTGTCACCTGTCTTTCTCTGGCAATGGCAAATCCATCATCCGGAACATCTTTATTGATTGTTGATCCAGAGCCAATATAAACTCTATCTCCAAGCTGCACAGGAGCTATCATCTGACAGTCTGATCCTATGAAGGAATCTTCTCCTATTTTTGTGAGGTGCTTATTCGCCCCATCATAATTACAAGTAATAAAACCACATCCGATATTTGTGTTAGCGCCAATTTCCGCATCTCCGACATAAGAGAGATGAGAGACTTTCACACCTTTGTCTAATTTTGCCTTTTTAGTCTCAACGAAATTTCCGATTTTACACTCTTCTGCGACTAAGGTTCCAGGTCTAAGTCTTGCGTAAGGGCCTATCTGACAATGAGAGTCGACTTCGACATCTTCAAAATAACATCCGGCCAACACCTTGACTTCAGTTGCCAACTTAGAATTCTTCAAAATACAGTTTGGCTCGATTATACAATTGCTTCCCAGAATTGTTTCTCCCATAAGGTGGACACCTGGATAAATAAGACTTCCTTTACCAATCTTTACACTTTGTTCAATATATACAGAACTTGCATCAACGAATCGCACGCCTTCAGCTCTCAACGACTCTATTTTCCGACTTCGAGCGTGTCCCTCCACCATCTCAAGGTCTGCAAGATTGTTTATACCTTCGAATGACCCTGCGTCTTCAAAAAGGATAGGCTCGACTGCAAACTCCGGCTTAAATAAATCGGTGAGATAAAATTCATTTGCTTTATTATTTGAGGATAGATTAAAAATATTTTCTTTTATATGAGAGGTAGAAAGAAGATATAATGCTGAGTTAACCTCTTGAATTTTCTTAATTTCGGCCGTTGCATCTTTTTCTTCAACAATACTAAATCCTTGGTTTGATCTTACGATTCTGCCGTAGCCAGTGGGGTTGAGCGCTTGAAAACTGGCTGCAATCCCTTTTAAATTTTTTGAATGGAACATCTGGTACATCTCTTTAAATATAGACTTCTTTAAAAGAGGAGTGTCGGCACACATGATAAAGGTTAAATTTTGTTTTTCAGCATTTGCCTTTTGCTCCAAATAAACCTGCACAGCGTGCCCTGTCCCTAGTTGCTCTTTTTGATGAATAAAACCAATATTTTTACCGGGATAATTTTGTTTCACATGATCAATAATGAGTTCTTTTTGATGACCTACGACGAGGTCAATTTCAGCCTCTAGTTTTTCACTTGCACAAAAATCTAAGACCTCATTAATGACAAAGTCTACTAAGGTCCGCCCCATGAAAGGACATAGCGGTTTAGGCATATTTAAGTTTAACCTAGTTCCCTTTCCTGCAGCCAATAATACTATATTTATTTTGTCGGCCATAACGCACTCTTTTCTACAAGATTTATTTAACTGCCCAAAATCATATCAAAAAATACTCCTTATCGCAGGCAAAAGTTAAAAGAAACCGGTTTTTTTTTCCGCAAAAATATAAAGTTCGGAAAAAAATGCCCGATGAGTTAAGGGCATATGGATATGTGTATCGTTCAAAAAACTGCTGGAGGAACAAGTTATGGTTACTAATTACGAGGGTGAAAATATTGAATTTAAAGAAACGCTCCCTCTCCTGCCTATTAGAGATCTCGTTGTCTACCCTTTTATGATTCACCCCCTTTACGTTGGAAGGGAGTCTTCCATCCAAGCGGTTGAAGAGGCTATCAATAATACTGACAGGCTGATTCTATTATCATCACAAAAAGACATTCAAGCTGAAGCGCCAACTCCAAGTGAGATTTTTGATCTTGGAACTATTGCGATGATCATGAGAATGAGAAAGCTTCCTGATGGAAGATTAAAAATTCTTATTCAAGGATTAACTAAAGCTCGTATTAAAAGCTATGAAGGAAGTGAGCCTTTCTTTAAAGTTAAAGTCGAGAAAGTAGATCCCGTTCAAGCTGAAGAGACTCAAGAAGTTATTGAAGCTTTAATGAGAAGTGTCAGAACGAATTTAGAGCAAGTCATAAACAAAGGAAAAATCCTTTCACCAGATATTTTAATCGTACTAGAGGATATTCATAACCCAAGTCGTTTGGCGGATTTAATTTCTTCTAATATGAACCTAAGAGTCAACCAAGCTCAGGAAATTTTAGAAACTCTCAATCCAGTAGAAAGACTCAATAAAATAAATGAGATCCTTACTTCTGAACTTCAAATTCTTGATTATCAAGAAAAAATTAAATCAACGACTACAACTGAAATTTCTAAAACACAAAAAGAATATTTTCTTAGAGAGCAGATCAAGCAAATGAAAAATGAATTAGGTGATGGTGAAGAAAAAGATGAGTTTGCTGAACTCAAAGAAAAAGTAACAAACAAGAAGATGCCGGCCGAAGTAGAAAAAGAGTGCTTAAAGCAACTTGCAAGACTTGAGCGTATGCATCCTGATTCGAGTGAATCGAGCATTATGAGAAACTACCTTGAGTGGATGATCGATCTACCATGGAAAGAAAGAACTCAAGAAATCACTGACCTTAGCTTCGCTATGGATACATTAAACGAAGATCATTTCGATCTTTCAAAAATCAAAGAAAGAATTTTAGAGTTCTTAGCAGTAAGAAGCCTTAAAGGTGGAAAGATTAAAGGCCCCATTCTTTGTTTTTCAGGTCCTCCGGGAGTTGGGAAAACTTCACTTGGAAAATCTATTGCAAAAGCTACCGGAAGGGAGTTTGTAAGAATCAGTCTCGGTGGTGTCAAAGATGAGTCTGAAATCAGAGGACACAGAAGAACTTACGTAGGTTCAATGCCTGGAAGATTCATTCAAGCGATGAAACAAGCAAAGACAACAAACCCAGTCATTATGCTGGATGAAATTGATAAACTTGGATCAGACTATAAGGGAGATCCATCAAGTGCATTACTAGAAGTTCTGGACCCTGAACAAAATCAATCATTTAGAGATCATTACTTAAATGTACCTTATGATCTTTCTAATGTTATGTTCATTGCAACGGCTAACGTCTTAGAAAATATCCCAGGACCTTTAAGAGATAGAATGGAAGTTATTAATCTTTCTGGCTATACACAGGAAGAAAAATTAGAAATTTCTCGTCAATATCTCATTCCAAAACAAATGGATGAGAATGGTATAAATGAAGAGCATATTGAATTTCATGACGAAGGAGTCATGAGTGTAATCGATGGCTTTACAAGAGAGGCTGGTCTTAGAAACTTAGAAAGACAAATCGGTGCTCTTTGTAGAAAAGTTGCTAAGAAAATTGCGACGGGTGAAAATGCAAAAACACATATCATTTCAGATACGGTAGAAAACCTCTTAGGACCAGCTCTTTACTCAAAAGAAGATGGGAAGGAATATGATGAGGTTGGAGTCGCGACCGGACTAGCCTGGACTGCAGCCGGTGGAGAAATTCTCTTCATCGAAGCCACTCAGATGAAAGGTAAAGGTGTCACTTTAACTGGTCAGTTGGGTGACGTCATGAAAGAGTCTGCTCAGGCAGCTTTTGGATATATCAGAAGCCATGCTGAAGCCTTAGGCATAGAAGAAGATATTTTTGATGAAAGAGAGATTCATATCCATCTTCCAGCAGGTGCCATACCTAAAGATGGGCCTAGTGCGGGGATCACGCTGGCTACAACGATTGTATCCTTATTGACGGGAACACTTGTTTCAAAAGATATTGCGATGACAGGCGAGATCACACTAACAGGAAAGGTTCTGCCAGTAGGAGGCATCAAAGAGAAGGCTCTAGCAGCCATGAGAATGGGGATTGAAACAATTATCATTCCATGGAAAAACCAAAAAGACTTAGTGGACATACCTGACGAATTTAGACGTAAGCTTAACTTCGTACCGGTGAAAAACTTTCAAGAGGTACTAGAAGTGGCAATACTTGACTGGGAACCTCATATAAAAGGTTTCAAGAAGAAGTCCAACAAACCAACTCGCAAAGAAAGCTCACTAGCAGCATAAAACAAAAGGGAAGCATCGCTTCCCTTTTTACTTTTTAATTCCTATTATATTCAATAAGATAAACAATGAACTAAGCAAGGAAGCTGGTGTGCAATATAGAATACTCATTGTCGACGATTCAGACTTTTCCCGAACAACCATATCTAATATGCTTACAGATGAAAAATATCATGTGATCGGTGAAGCAGCCAGTGCTAAGGAGGCAATAAGTATTTTACGAGATCGTAAAGCCCATCTTGCAATCATAGATATAGTCATGCCAGAAGTAAGTGGAATTGAGCTTGCAGAATATATTACAGAAAATTTTCAAAATACTGCCATTATTATGGTCTCATCTTTGGCCCAGGAAAGTGTAGTTATCGACTCTATCTCATCAGGAGCATCTGATTTTCTACAAAAACCTTTTAAAAAAGAAGACCTTCTCACTTCTATTGATAAAATCTTGGCTGATATTCAGGAGGAATAAATGTTAGAAAGAAATTCTATCGATTTTAAACATCTTCAAAGTCAACTTGCTCAAGCGGTGCCGGGAGAAGTCAGTATTTACAATCAGGCTTATTTGATAGCTCATACGCCTCTTATAAGGACTCATGTGTTTCACCCTAAAACAAAGAATGAACTTGCGATTTCATTTGAGCTCAATGGTGATCTAGAAGGATATTTTGTCTGCTACCTAGATATGGAACCTGATGAAATGACTGGTGGTAATTTTCATTTTTTCCAGTCTCTTTATATTGAAAGTATGAATATCGTATTAGGAAAATTCCTTACTAACTTTGAAAGGGAAACGGACTTTATGAGTACAATTAGTTTTCCAGATATTCAGCCCCAAAAAATTGAGAATATAGAAGCTAATGCAAGTTCATTTGAAAAATATTGCTGTAGTTATAAATTAGTCAGCAAATTAAAAGAATATGATTGTCGAATCAACCTCATGTTAAAATAAGGATTAATATGCTTTCATTATTTTTAAAGTCTCTTATCGCGTTTACTATCAGCTTTGTTGTACTTTCTTTTCATATTCAGAAAAAGCCCATCTTTTATCACTTAACTGAAATCATGGGTCCCCTGGGGACTGATATTCAAAAAAGTATTGGTAAAAGCGTTAAAAGAGGAATGAAGAAGTCTTCCGAAATCGGACAAGACTTTATTCAAAATAATAAGCCAGAGTATCAAGACTATGTCGAAAGTAAACGAAGCAGTGGAAAACTTGGTCATTCAAAAGAAACTGTGCTCGAAGAAATTCGAAAAGAAGAAAAAAGAAAACTGGACGAATTGATTAACAGCAATTAATTACAGGTCATGCCGAAAGAACTTTGTGACCACTGCCAAGAAAAAATTGTTGTCAGCTTTGAAGAAAAGATTGCAGGTGAAGTCAAAAGATTTTGCTGCAATGGCTGCAGAACTGTTTATAAAATCCTAAGTGAAAATGATCTCAAGGACTATTATAAGATTAGAGAAGGCAGAAGCGAATCTATCTCTCAAGCGAATCAGAAAGAAGCTAGATTTAAATACCTAGATGACGAAGAGTTCAAAAAAAAGTTTCTAAGGTCCAGCGAAAAAGTTCTTCAATTTTCTTTTTATATTGAAGGCGTGCACTGCGCAGCCTGTCTCTGGGTGCTAGAAAAACTACCTGAACTAAATCCAAATATTATTTCCGCAAGACTTAATATGTCTACTTCTACTCTCTCTATCGAATTTAATGAGTCTGCAAACCTATCAGAAATTGCTGTTTTAATCACCCAGTTAGGCTACTACCCTCATCCTTTGTTAGCTGAAATCGATTCCGTTCAATTAAAAAAACAAGAAACGAAAAGAGATGTTATTAGGATAGCCATCGCGTTTTTCTGCATGGGTAATATAATGCTATTTGCTGTCTCAAATTATTTAGGTGCTGAGCCTAATCTAAAAATATTTTTTGATATTTTTTCTGGTATTCTATTTCTCCCCATCCTTTTTTATAGCTCAACTCCATTTTTTCTAAGTGCGCTTGGCTCAATAAGATCGAAACAGCTCTCTATAGACCTTCCTATTGCTCTCGCCCTCATTATGGGGTCTGTGCTGAGTTATTATAGCCTATTAATTGGTCAACATCATATTTATTTCGATACTCTAGCAACTTTGGTTTTTCTCATACTTTTATCAAGATTTCTCTTAAAAGCGTCTCAACAAAGTAGCCTTACTCACGAAAATATTTATAGCTTTGCCTCACAAATTCCAGCTAGAAAGCTAGAAGAAGGCAATGCAAAAGAGACATACGCTCGCTTTATCAAGATTAATGATTATGTCGAAATTCATGCTGGCGAAACCATTCCTATCGACGGAGTTATTACACAAGGAACTTCTAGTACAAATAATGCACTTATAACTGGCGAAATCAACCCCATAGAAGTCAAGTCAGGAGACCAAGTCTTTTCTGGATGCATAAATAACAGTGCTACATTAGTCGTCAAGGCGACATCCACTCTGGAAAAAAGTGAACTGGGAAAAGCTCTAAAACAAATAGAAAAAGGGTGGCAGGGAAAGACTAGCCTAATGCGCTTGAGTGATAAGATAACTAAATATTTCGTTATCTTACAACTTTTGATTGCTGTGATTACATTCATCTACTTTTTCTATGTCGTGGACTTTGAAACAGCCTATCTTAGAGCTCTCACTTTAATTATTATTACTTGTCCATGTGCTTTAGGCTTTACTCCTCCACTGACTCTCACTATTGCCCTAAGTAAACTAGCTAAAAATGGAATCTTAGTAAAAGACGAAAGAGTTCTAGAAAATATTAATCAATGTCAGGATATATTTTTCGATAAAACGGGAACTCTAACTAAAGGAAATTTTCAAATTATAAAGTGGGAGTCACTTTCAAGCCGAGAAGAGGAGGAACGCCTTCTCTATTCACTGGAGGAAAATTCTAAACATCCCATAGCCAAATCCCTGAGACAGTTTGTTATAAAGCAGTGGAACGACCAGAACAAAAAACTGATTCCGATACAATTTAAAAAAATTGAGGAGATTCCTGGCAAGGGTATTTCAGCTATTAATGAAAATGGAGACATTTTTGAAATAAAGCCTTTCGGATCACAAAGCGCTCAGACTTCTTTCTCTCTTTCAAAAAATGATCAAGTTTTGGCAAATATTTACCTCGAAGATGAGATATATCCAGATGCGAAGGCTATTTTGGAGGAGCTGAGATCAAGATTTAATACCTATTTACTTTCAGGTGATAATGAATCCGTAGTAAAAAAAGTCGGGACGCAATTAAACTTTGAACCAGACAAAAGTTTTTTTTCAAAAACGCCTCAACAAAAAATGGAAATCATTAAGTCTCATCCGTTGAGTATTATGGTCGGAGATGGAGCCAATGATGCAGTTGCCATCAATTCCGCTTTAGTTGGAGTAGCTGTCTCCAATAGTATGGATCTCTCTTTAAGGGCCAGTCATGTGTATTTCAATCAAAATAATAGTCTCCAAAGCTTAAAGAAGCTAATCATTGTAGCAAATGAGACAGAGCGAATCATTAAAAGAAACGTATCTTTTTCCCTCATCTATAATCTCGCAGGAGTTTACTTAGCTATCATCGGAGTTATTACTCCTCTACTGGCGGCTATACTTATGCCACTTAGCTCTTTTACCGTACTGGCTTCAAGCCTTTTTACAACAAAGCGAATGCGTAATAATACTTAACTCTAGATATGATTTAGATCATGTTTTTAAACACCTTTTTCACCTAAATTAAGGGGAGTTAAGGTTTTTATGGATATTCTGTTTTTGACCATTCCTATTGCTCTCGTACTTGCTCTTATTTTTTTAGGAGTTTTTATCTCATCAGTTTTAAAGGGCCAGTTTGAAGACCTCGACACGCCTGCACACCGAATCTTACTAGAAGAAAAATCAATAAAAGGAAAAACAAATGAATCAGAACAACCCTAAAACTGAAACATTTAAGTACGACGATAAGATCGTAAAAATGTTCTCTGTCGTGACCCTTTTGTGGGGAGCGGTAGGTATGCTGGTGGGAGTCCTTATTGCAAGTCAGCTAGCTGATTGGCGGATGAATTTAGGGCTAGAATGGTTAACCTTCGGAAGACTAAGACCACTTCACACCAATGCCGTCATTTTTGCTTTTGTCGGAAATGGAATATTTGCTGGAATCTACTATTCTCTCCAAAGACTTTGTAAAGCTAGATTATTTTCTGATGTTTTAAGCCGAATTCACTTCTGGGGCTGGCAACTAATTATTGTCTCTGCTGCTATTACTCTTCCACTTGGTTATACCCAAAGTAAAGAATATGCGGAACTAGAATGGCCGATTGATATTGCCATCACGCTTATCTGGGTCGTTTTCGCAGTCAATTTTTTCGGAACACTTTTTAAACGCCGTGAAAAGCATATCTACGTCTCAATTTGGTTTTATATTTCCACAATCATAACTGTTGCGATGCTTCACATCGTAAATTCACTTGAAATTCCGGTGAGTTTCATGAAAAGTTATCCCGTTTTTGCCGGTGTACAGGATGCTCTTATTCAATGGTGGTATGGACATAATGCAGTTGCATTTTTTCTTACCACTCCAGTGCTAGGGCTTATGTATTATTTTGTTCCAAAGGCCATAAATCGACCGGTATATTCATATAGACTTTCTATTGTTCACTTCTGGTCACTTATTTTTATTTATATTTGGGCCGGTCCTCACCACCTCCTCTATACAGCTCTTCCAGAGTGGGCACAGACTTTAGGCATGGTATTTTCCGTTATGCTTTGGGCACCTTCCTGGGGTGGGATGATCAATGGACTTCTTACTCTCAGGGGAGCTTGGGATAGAGTCAGACGAGAACCTATTTTAAAATTCTTTGCCACCTCTTTAACATTTTATGGGATGTCTACATTTGAAGGACCGCTTCTCTCTATTAAGTCAGTAAGCGCTCTTGGACATTATACAGACTGGATCATTGGTCACGTTCATGGAGGAGGAATTGGATGGAACTATTTTCTATCAGCCGGAATGCTCTATTATATGATTCCAAAACTCTACAATACAAAAATTTACTCTGACAAACTTGGTAATATCCAATTTTGGACGGGGACAATTGGGCTTGGAATGTATTACCTCTCGATGCTAACTGCCGGAATTACACAAGGTTTAATGTGGAAGGCCTTAGATGAAAAAGGGGATCTTCTCTACCCAGACTTCGTTGAAACTGTAACTAGAATTATCCCCCTATATTATGTAAGACTGGTGGGTGGGCTTCTTGTTTTCGCTAGTATCCTAATCATGATTTATAATATCTGGAAAACCATCGTAAATGCTCCAGCTGATCAAGAGGAAAAAACTTACGAGGCTCCAGTACCAACTTGGAAAAAGCAATCTAATTCAGATCAAGGACATAGAAAGCTTGAAGGGATGACTGCGATTTTTACTGTACTAGCTTTTCTAGCTGTTTTTGTAGGAACTGCAATCGAATTTGTTCCTGCTTTAATGTCTAATAAGTTTATCGAAATCAATCCAGATATAAAGCCTTATACTCCGCTAGAGCTTGCAGGTCGTGATATTTATATCCGAGAAGGCTGTTATACCTGTCACTCGCAAATGATCAGACCGATGGCCAATGAGCTTCAACGTTATGGTGAACCTAGCCAGGCCACAGAGTTTATCTATGACCGTCCTTTTCAGTGGGGCTCAAGAAGAATTGGACCTGATCTAGCTCGTGAAGGAGGAAAGCGTCCAGATTTTTGGCATTACAGACATATGATAGATCCAAGGGCTATGACACCCGGATCAATCATGCCTGAATACTCTTGGCTAGAAAGAAAGAAAACTGATTACAAAATTTTACCGAAAAAACTTAAAGTGATGGCGGCGCTTGGAGTTCCTTACACTGAAGAGGAAATCAAATACGCTATCCCGATGGCCAAAAAGCAGGCTGAGCAAATTACAAAGGGAATGGAGTCTGAAGGGGTAAAATTAAAAAATGCGGATAAGCAATTGATTGCTCTTATAGCTTACCTTCAAAGACTCGGATCAGATTTAGCAAATTCTAGTCATCAAAAAATGGGGAGTTCTAAATGAAATCACTTAAATCGGCTGTCCTATCTGGTGGTTGGGAACTTCCCTGGCTATCAAATATTGCTCTTCTACTTTTCGTTTTTGTCTTCATGATGATGCTTTATTTAGTCTTTAGAGGCGGATCGAAAGAGCATTTTAATGAATTAAGTCAAATCCCGCTTGATGATGAAAAAGGAAAATAAAATGAGTAATGAAGATGAAAAACTAATCATATTAGATGATGAAAAAAAGATCCTTCTCGATCATGATTATGATGGAATTAGAGAATTAAACCATCCTCTTCCAAAGTGGTGGCTCGTAACTTTCTATATTACGATCATTTTTGCAGCCTATTACTATGTCCATCATACTTTTTTGGGCGCAAAATCTCTTGATCAAGAATACCAAGAACATGTAGCTCAAATAGAAGCTGCACAGGCTGAATGGCAGAAAAAGCATGGTGGCTTTAATTGGGATAAATATAATGCCTATATCGCTACCCCGGAAGCCAAAAAACTAGGTGCAAAGAGATACAAAAGAAAATGTAAAGCTTGCCATGCAAAAGATGGTGGAGGGGGAGTTGGCCCCAACCTTACAGACGATTATTGGATTCACGGTTCTGGTGATGCAGAGATGGTTTATAATATCATCAATCAGGGAGTCGTAGACAAAGGAATGCAGGCTTGGAAAGGTGTTCTTTCTGAAGAAGAAATTCTAGCTGTGACTGCTCATGTCGTTAATCTTAGAGGAACGACTCCAAGTGAACCTAAAGAGCCTCAGGGTGAATTAGTAGAATAGATTATGTCAGAGCTTCCAGAGTCACGTCTTCAAACTACAGATGAAAGAGGAAATCGAGTTTACCTCTTTCCCGAAGACATTAAAGGGTTTTGGAAAACAAGACGTACTTATTTTTATCATTTTTTAATCTTTATATACCTAGTCCTGCCATGGATATATATCGATGGCAGGCAATGGGTATTATTAGATATTCCAAGGCGAGTTTTCCGCATCTTCGGTGTTGAATTTTATGGCCATGATGGACCTCTACTCTTTTTTCTAGCGGCTGGTTTTGTTTTGCTAATGGCTTTCATTACTAGTATCTGGGGAAGAGTTTGGTGTGGTTGGGCTTGTCCACAGACTGTTTTTATTGATGCTATCTACCGAAGAATAGAACGGCTAATAGAAGGAAAAGCAAGGGCCAGAAAAGCTCTTGATAAAGCCCCCTGGAGCTTCGAAAAAGCTTGGAAGCGTTCCTTAAAATGGTTTTTATATTTAGTTGCCTCACTTCACATCGTTCATTCTTTTCTTGGTTACTTTGTAGGAACTCACAAGCTCTTCTGGATTACATTAGAAACCCCATCTGAAAATTGGGGGCTTTTTATGACCATGCTTATAATGACCGCAATCATCTTATTTGATTTTGGCTGGTTTAGAGAGCAATTTTGTATCATCGCTTGTCCTTACGGCAGGTTTCAAAGTGTAGCGATGGACGACAATAGCATGATTGTCGCTTATGACAAGAATCGCGGAGAACCTAGACGCTCCAAACAAACGCCTAAAGATCAAGAAGGAAGCTGTATTGATTGTAATCGATGCGTGAAAGCATGCCCTACTGGTATTGATATTCGTAATGGAACACAGCTGGAATGTATCGCATGTACTATGTGTATTGATGCTTGTGATGAAATCATGGAAAAACTAAAACAACCCAAAGGTCTCATTCGCTACACTTCAGAGAATGAGCTTGCAGGCAAAAAAATATCTAAACTCCAGCCAAGAAGTTTTATTTACCTGGGTCTCCTTTTAATTCTTTCAATTGCTCTTTATTACTCTTTATCACTGAGACAAAATCTCCAGGTTCAAATTTTTAAAAGTTCAAAAGAGTCTGCCTATCAGGTGATTAAAAGCTCAAAGAGTGAAACAAAATATCTAAATCACTTTAGAGTAAAGATGTTCAGCACTCAAATTAGTGAAACTATTTATTCGATAGAGTTAAAAGATAAGAATTCTAAAATCAAACTTACTATTCCCGAGCCTCATTTCAAAATGAGATCCAAGAACTTTGAAGTTCCGGTCTTTATAGAGTTCTCAAAAGATATCCTTTTTCAAGGTGAACGCATGGTCACTCTCGTATTAAGGGATATTGAAAATAACGAGATTCTTCATGAAAAGGAGGTACGGCTTGTCGGACCTTTTAACTAAGCTTTCAGATCTGCCTCTCTACCTGCTTCCCCTTGGAACACTTATTATAGGTTTATTAGGGAGTCTTCATTGCATGGGTATGTGTGGACCACTGGTACTTGCTTTTACCCGAACAAAAAAACAGAATTTTCACTATCAAGGCGGAAGGCTAACCGGATATATGTTTTTAGCGCTGCTATTTTCAACTTTTGGTCTGGGAATAAAATCAGCTCTCAAATCAAGTTTCTTCCTCGATTTCGCTATATATTCTTTGGCAATCTTCATTTTTCTATATGGGATAAATATCTTACTCAAAGGGAAATTTGATTTTTTAAAAGAGAATAAAATGGGCAGGTTAAGTTCTAGTATTTATAGCTTTTTAAAACCGTATATAGATGAATCACAATTCTTGGTGGGAGCTTTAAGTATTTTTCTCCCCTGTGGCCTTCTCTATGGACTGATTGCGGTGGTTTTAGTGGCGAACAATCAATTTCTAGCTCTTATTAGTATTTTTACTTTTTGGCTCGGCACTCTTCCTGGATTGGTGGTCGCTCCCCAAGGGCTAAAGAAATTAGCTCCTATTCTACGACTACATTCTCCCAAGTTGAGTTCAGCGACTTTTATGATTATTGGCCTGGCAACAATTTATTTTCGCTACCAGACCAGTATAGATTCTTCCTGTCACTAATTATTGTGGAACCACATTTCCAGCATCCCTTGGTCTAACTTCAGTACCACTAACATCTGGTTTACCTAGCTCACTCTGGCACATGACTCCTTCCGTTTGCAGGTCACGTTCCTCGCCTACTGCAAATGCTGAAAATGAAGACAATAGAATTAAAGTACATAATAGTTTTTTCATAGCTCTCTCCTCGATTTAGTTAGTTACTTATATAGGTGCAGGACCTGTGCCAAAATTATAAGAGCTAAGCAATTGAAATATTGAAGATTTGGTTTATGTGAAGTGTATAGAAATGTGAAACTGTCTAGAAATTATACGAGGAGGGCTCGTTGTCCCTCCAAGTATATGTTTAAAAGAATAATTTTTTGGGCCTATTGAGGAACTACGCTTCCATCTGCCTCTTCACCTTGAACGGCGTTGGTTGTAGGTTTTCCTTCCTCAGCTTGGCAAATAACACCCTCAGTTACGGACACCCTATCTTCACCATTTGCAGCAAATACAGATAGAGATCCTAAGACCAATAATAGTAGTAAAAGCTTTTTCATTTTTCTCTCTCCTGGGTTAAATGAATTGCTTATATATATGCATAGAGCATGCCATTTTTCTATTTGGCCAAGCACTTAGAATCACGAAAAGAAGGCAGTGTGAGGTGTATTAAATATAACTGGTGTTTAAAGTTTAGACATAAAAAAACCCGGCACCTGGGTCCGGGTTTTCTTTTCATTTAATTTATCAAGTTTTTTATTCAGGTACGACGCGACTCCCTGGATTTTCTGGATCGCCTTCAATCTCAGGTCCTTCAGCACTTCGACCACCGCAATCTACAGATGCTAGCTCATCTGGTGGTGGGCTAGTAGATTCCTGTGCCAGAACTCCAAAACTTAATATTAGCATGCTTAATAAGATTAGTATTTTCATAGTCTCTCCCTCTCTCATCTTTACATATTTAAGTTAACACCAGCTGGCTTAACAATTGCCAGGAGGTTTTGGAAGGCTTGAGTCACTTGAAGTGCCATCTTATGACCTTGCTTAGACTCTACCTTCTTGATCTCACCGAAATTGTTATAAGAAACATTAATTGTTCCTATTTTCTCCATTTCGATTCGAACCGGCTTTCCTAAAGCGTTATAAGTAAAGGCCAGAACACGTTGTTTTTTAGACTTGCTGTCCTTATCAACCATTTTACTTATCTTTCCTTTACTATTGTAAACCAATAACACCTTCTTACCGCGAGAATTTTCCGCAAGTGTTAGGTTTCCTTTAGCATCATACTTAAACTTAGTGATACCTGAGGCATTCTTAACCTCTGAAATCTTGTTGTGTTTATCGTCATATTTGATACTTACAGAGTCACCTTTGCTAGAAGTTTTCTTCGTCAAAAGTCCTTTGTCGTTGTATTCAAAGTTTGTAACGTTTTTTCCTCTGGCAATTTTTAGAGGCAATCCACAACATTCAGAGTAAATAGTCTCAGTTTTGATCCCATTGATCTGAGTTAGAATTCTATAAGTGTATCTAGATCCATCAGGACGAGTCTTGATTTCATACTCATATCGATTCGTAACTTTTCTATTATTAAATCCCTTCTTTGTTACAAGTGTCCAATAATGGTCTTTAGGTCTTTTAGGATCATTGCCATATTTATACTCTGTAACGTCACCATTTCTCTCTGTTTTTTTCGTGATGAAAAATGTTTTAGGATCATATTCCATTTGAATAGAATCCTCTTTTTCACCTTTCTTAACTTTTCCAGTATCTGGATCTGGATTATAAACAACTTTAGTAAGGTTGTGGTTGGCATCGTATGAGTAACCATACTCATTTCCATCAACATCTATTGAGTAAATTAAGTTTTTATTTTCATCATACTTAAACTTAGCTTTCTTATCTCCAACAGACCAAAGTTCTTTAACAAGACCATTGGCATACCAAGAGAAGTAAATTTGTTTAGCCGCTGAATCCTTAATAGAGAATACTTTTCCATCTTTGTAAGTGAAGCTGATGCTATATCCATTCTTTTCTTTAATTTTAGAAAGTTGACCTTGATTATCGAAGTACTCCACTTTCCCGTCATTAGACTTTCTTACAAAGCCATCTTTAGTCACTTGAAGCTCTTGAATCCCTCTTTGGTTTGAGTAGAGAGTTGAACCCGCAGAGATGTCTGTCGAGACTTTATAGCGTCTTGCGTACACGTGTCTTAGTTCAGCATTATTAGTTAGTCTCTCCATAAGATCTTTTTCTGCTTTAGCAGTAAGACTGGAAGACTTTCTCATCGTATCTACGATTTTCTTTGAAGCTTTAACTGGATCGACTTTATTCTGTGGACAAAACCTAGTCGTTCCCCCTGCTCCGTGCTCGTGAACAATAGCACAACCATCTGGGTTAGTTACGATTTTGGTATCGTAATAATAACCTCTACCAAAACCGAAGCTTCCCACCTCAGTTGATTTAGAGTTATAAGTACTGGTGATACTCAGATTTTTCCCAGAACCTGGAACATCTATATAAGTATAAGAAATATAGAAATTCCCGTTTTTAAGATTCACTCCAGCAAAGGCCGGAATGGCCATTAAGGCGATTAAAATCAAAGCAGCATTACGTTTTAAATTTCCCATTTTTGATCCCTTTGGGTCCTAAATTATTCTTCATAGATATTATCGGTCATATTTCCCTATGACTTAACACTTTTTTTATACCTTTATTTGTACAACTTTATACATCACAAATCCCCCAAATGCCGTAAGTGCAAGGGCAATAACCAACACAATTAGTCCGGGAACAGTATCGAACATTATACGCTTGGTATCTGGATCAGTTCCACTAAAATATCCAAGCATCACAAGTGGCATAGAACTAATTAAACTCGCCTGGGTTTTTCCTTGTGCCAAATAAGTAGCCACCTTCTGCTTAAGTCTTACACGTTCTCGAATTACATCAGCAATCGTGTCAAAAACTTCGGCAAGATTACCACCCGTTTCGCGTAAAATATTGACAGAGGTCACGAACATATCATTGTCTTCCGTAGGCATTCTTGTTGCTAGCCCATCAAAGGCTTCATTCAATGGCACGCCAATTTTTGTTTGCTGGATGATAAGGTTGAACTCTTGACTTACGGGGGGAGGAAGCTCATCTACTACCATTCCCATTGCTTGTGGGAGACTCAAACCAGCTTTAAGACCGTTGGACAATAATCCCAATGCGTCGACCATTTGATTTTCGTATTTCACAATTCTTTTCGCTACGAGATAATCCATAAAAGGTCTTGGTAGTCGCCATCCAGCAAATGAAACCACTGTCCCCATCACGATACCCATAGCGTATTTGCTAAAAATAAAAAAGATTCCCATAACAACTGAGCCAAGACCAAAAGCAAGAAAAAGAAGAATATAAGTCACTCGCATGGGATCTATATCAAAAAAGAGAAGCTCACATTTTTGAAGAACATAATCACGAGTTCCAAAAGTTTGATCTTCAATCCAGGAAAAAAGTTTTACTGAATTTAGATAGGCCGTAAAAAAGATTATGACTCCCACAAAGGCGATAAGAAAGACCTTGGAAGAGTCAGTCTGCTCGACTATCTGTGCACTCGCGGAGGCACTCGTGAAAAGTGCTATGAAAAAACTGAATAATTTATTCATTTTTAAACAGTCCCCTAGGGATTTTAACCCCTTTCTTTTCAATCTTTTCAACAAATTTAGGAATAAAACCTGTGGCGAGAAACTTTCCTTTAATTTTTCCTTTGCTGCCCACTCCTTCTTGTTGGAAAACAAATATATCTTGCAAAGTAATAACATCACCTTGCATCCCACCGACTTCAGTTATATTCATAACTTTTCTGGAACCGTCTTCTAATCTTGTTTGCTGAACAATCATATGTACGGCAGAGGCAATCATCTCTTTAATGGCTTTTGGTGAAATTCCAGCTCCCGCGTATTGAACCAGTGTTTCTAATCTTGAAATACAATCTCTAGGAGTGTTTGAGTGAACAGTAGTAAGGGATCCATCGTGGCCTGTGTTCATTGCTTGAAGCATATCAAGAGTTTCCCCCCCTCTACACTCTCCAACAATAATCCTATCAGGTCGCATTCTAAGTGTTTGCTTAACGAGACAGCGAATATCAACTGCTCCCTCCCCTTCAAGAGATGGAGGTTTTGTTTCAAGTCTAACAACGTGTTCTTGAGGAAGATTCAATTCAGCAGAGTCTTCACAGGTAATAATTCTTTCATTAGCTGGAATAAAACTTCCAAGAATATTAATAAGAGTTGTCTTCCCTGAACCTGTACCACCCGAGATAACTATATTTCTATGGTTCGTCACACTGATCTTGAGAAAATCGGCCATATTCTGAGTGAGTGAGCCATAATCAACTAAAGACTTATAAGTCAGCCTTTCTTCAGGGAATTTTCGTATGGTAATCGTACCGCCATCAAGTGCAACTGGTCTTATTATCGCATGAACCCGCGATCCATCCTGAAGTCTAGCATCAACATAAGGAGTTTTTTCATCAATTCTTCTTCCAACCTTCGAAACAATTCTTTCGATGACATTTAAAACCTGCCGGTCATTGGTAAAAGTAATATCTGAAACTTTAACCTTTCCTGATTGCTCATAATAGATTTTTTTGGGACCAACAACCATTACTTCTGAAATTGTTTTATCCGCAAGAAGATCTTCAAGTGGCCCGAGAGCAAGAGCTTCATCAAGAATCTCTTTAACAATTTTATTCATATCTTCTCTTGAATTGAGAATACCTTTAGTGTCTTCCTTACCCAAAAGTTCTACGACTATTTTTTTAGTTCGCTCTCTTAGAACAATCATTCCTTGTTCATCGTTGGCATCTGTTTTTTTCATGTCCATTTCTTCAACTAACCCGCGATGGATACGGGATTTAAGATCTGTCCATGGGTCTCTACCTGATCTTGAACCAGCTGACTTAGTGGCACTCGTTGCTTTTACTTTAGCTCCCTCTGGCTTTTTAAGTCTTTCTAGGGAAGCCAAAATATTTTTTTGCTTAATTTTTCTAACTGAATCAGCAACCCCTTGAGAAAATGGGGAATTTTTTGAGAGTACCATAAGAGGTGCGCCAGAAGAAAGTGCTCTGGTACATCCCTGATCATCCTTAGGAAGTACGTTAAAGACCGGCTTTCCTACCTGACGGCCAATAGTTTCAGGAGTAACAGGATGGCCTTTTTGAAATTGATTTAAAAATAAAAACATCATCTCTTTTGGAAACAACATGGTTGTCAGCTCAGAGAATATTCTTTTGGTTTGATTAACGGCTAATAAATCTGGAGTCACAACCATAGCTATCATGGTAGAAAACTCCATGGCTTTAACCGCTAATTCATTAAGTTCTGACCCCACATCAATGATAGTTACTGGGTAGAGGTTGGGAACAGCCTTGAGAAGCTTAGCAACTCCGTCAGGTGCGACTTCTAGTGCTAGACTAGGCTCACTTGGCATTCCAATATAATGAACACCTGCTTTATGTGGAGTCACAAACATATTAATGGTTTTAGCATCAAATGATCCGTTAAAATCTGAAATATCTTTTATATTCTTTTTTGATCTCAGACCGGTAATAATATTTTGATCACCACAAGCCTTTTGATCCAGGTCAATTAAAAGAGACTTCTGCCGATTCTCCAGCGCAAAGGCAAAAGCGAGATTAGCAGCAAATTGAGATTTACCGACCCCTCCTTTTCCACCTACGACTGTAATAATATGTCCTGGCATATTCTATCGCTCTCTTTTTCTAAATTTTCTTCTTATTTCTTCAGTTCCTTTTGAAGCTGATTCTAGAATTTCAGGTGTAACAAAAACAACAAACTGGTTTTTTGCCGTTGAATAATTTTTAGAGCGAATCAGTCTAAATAACTGAGAAGCCTGCTGGGCGGTATCACTTCCGTCCGATGTAGGCACCTGAGCTGCACTTCCCTCGGGATCATCTTTGTCATAATCCGTTCGAGAAGTACTTTGCATAACACCACCGATAACGGCAGATTCTTTTGATTTTACCGTTATATTTGTTTCGACATCGTTACTTGCAACTTGTGGAGTCGTTCCCCCAGATGCTGTAGTAGGAATAGAAACCGTAACTCTTAGAGGAGATAAATTAATATTTTCTTCGGTTCCAATCTGGGGGGTTGTCGTCATAGTAAAGGCGATATTTACAGATCGTGCTTCCTGTCCCTGTCCAGTACCAACCGCGAAGTTTACAGCTGTACTTTTATTAATTCGAAGCTGTTGACCATCGTTGGTTACACCCATTCCTTGCTGTATAACTCTTGCATACCCTGCACTTTTAGCTGAATTTAATTGAGGAAAGAGACGAGTAATGGTTCCAGCTAAAGTTCCAGATTCATCAGTGGTAATTCCTCCACCTTCACCATCACCTAAGTTTCTTCTTCCAAAGCTAATAGCGCTATCATTACTTAAAAAAGGAGCCCATTTAAAGGCGAAAACTTTATTATAGTCTTTTGTCAGTTCAACAAATTGAGTCGATACTTTTACGAGTTTCTTAGGAGGTTCTGGGTCTTTCTTTTCATTGACAGAAACGAAGTTCACAATATTTCCTCTCTGCTTTACCTGCACTCGACTTCCTCCGGTTGCAGCACCAAGAGATACCAAATTATCTGGCCTATAAGCGTCAGCGATACTGACAGCTAAATCTTTTTTTCCTTGGCTGTTCACAACGCCTTCCAACCAATAGTCTCCATTCACAACCCTAACCGTAACATCTTTCATATTATTTCTATTAATCGCATCTTGCATCTCCCGAGCAACGATCAATTGAGTTTGCCTTGAGTAATCGATAAGAACTAAGACATCTGGGTAACGAGATAGTACAGTTGTGATTCGTCCATATTGTTCTGGCACTACGATCTCGCCACCAACAACAACTTTTCCGCCTTTAATACTAATTTCTATACCTTCAATATCGCCTAGAAGTTCTCGAATTTCACGAACGATATTAGAGTTTCCATCCGAGGTAACATTAACTAAGAAAACATCTTTTATGTCTCCGAAAGTATCGCGTATTGTGACTGAAGTTCTTCCAGGTTGCAAACCTCTAAAGGTGATTTCCTGCCTTGCAGGAACAACAATAAGCTTTAAAAGTCCTTCATTACCAACTTGAATTTTCTGATTGAATTTATAATCAAATCTTTTGACTTCATCGATACCAATGGCAATATCTAACGGTGTCTTTTTTATCTCATTTTCTTGAGCAAAAGCTGAAGTCATCAAAAATAGAATTAGGAAGAAGTTTTTCATTATTTTCGCCTCTCTAATTGTTGGCGTCTCTCTTCAAAATACTGTCTCGCTTCTTCCGCATCTTCGCCTAAAACATCAAAAAGACTTGTGGCTCCAATACGTTCTTGGTTTTTGTCATTATTCGAACGAAGAGAGAGATAGATTCCAGATGAATATTGAGTAAGAAATATGATCTTTTGAACATCGTAAGGACTAAGTTCTAAAGTGACATTATTGAAATCTGTGTAGTTGTTAAGTTTTAGACCTTTGATTTTGTCATCGACTTGAAGTCCTACTAAAGGTACTTCCCTTGTGATCCTCTTTCCTGTTGCAAGGACATAGACATCTTGAATAACGGTCTTAACTTTGGAGCGCTCAATTCGTCCCCCCCCATAGTTAATAGGTGCAAGGATATCAACTCTATCTCCTGGTTTTATGAGTTTTCCTACCGCTTGATCCTCAGAAACAGCTACAGAAAAAGCTCTTTTCCCCTGACTCACTTGCCTTGCAAGACCAGTTTTTTGATTTGGAAAGGAAACTCTTGGTGGAGTAATTTGTTCGTTTGGCTTAATGGGCGTAGAAGCGATAGCAAAGTTTAGATCTTCAATTTTTGTAAACGCATCAGGCATGACATATTTGCCAGGAACCGTGACAACTTTTAGTTTTTTACTATCAATTGTTTCTAATTCTTGAATCTCTTCCGAGGCAATTACAACTTGTCTCATGTCACCGTAGCGCTTTTTAAAATCTGCTTCACGACCATCGATGTAAGAAGACACCATAAAGATCGCAATCCCTGCTATGAGCAAACTCAAGGTAAAAGCTCTGTTGTTCATTACCAGATCCTTTTTATTAAAAACTACCTATTATTATATATTTAAGTGCGATCTTGCTGCAGGAGGCAGAATTGACCTATCTATTGGATTATTGAACAACGGGCTATAGGGCTTCCGCTTACTTGAGCCTTTGGGTAGGCCTCAATATTATCACCACTGCGTACATATGAAGCTCCACAAACACCATAGGCAGTCATCACTCGAATAAATTGAGTTGTTGGCTCGGAATAACTTTCTTCACACTCATCCCCTTCATCTTGTCCTAAAAGAAGGTTGAACTTAAAACAAGGTGCAACGGGTTCTTCCCCTTCAAGTCTTTCCATCCACCCGAATGCCTGAAAACCAAACTGCCTTTTATCACTAAAAAAATCACCACCGGCCCCAGCAGTGGGAGCAGGAATAAGTGAATTCCCTGCGGTTTTAAAGTAAAAATACCCACGCAGAGATTTTTGCTGATTAATACTGGCAAAGATAGCATTGGACATTGAGTGGGTTACAGAATAAATCATCAACATAAATGGTAGAAAAACTAAAAACTCTACAAGAGCTTGACCTTTTTGATTTTTCCTAACCAATTTAGCAACCGTTATCATAAACCACCATATCTAAATTATCTCCACTATTTTGGCAGATCGCTCCCGAGCCAGTCATGGCAAGACAAGTTTGTTGATAGCAAGTAATCCTAAAAGGCTCTCGGCCTAAAAATGACTCTCCATACAGATTAACTTCGCTACTTCCACCTATGATAGGCAATGCAGAGATAGGTTCAGAAAACTCAATAACACTTCCAGCATAAAGTCCCCTTCCGTCAGTTGGCGAGATGATATTTATTTGAGCATCAATTCCAACAGCTCTTAAATCATAACGTTCACCCACTTGAAGCGCCCTCTGCTCAGCTTGACGAAGCATTGTCTGCTCAACATTTACGCCTCGATCATCAACGAGATAAGTTCTTGAAACCATGAAGTTCACATATTGGGCAAAATAGCCTTTAGTAACATTTAGACCTTGAATAGAAACTAAAAAAACAATCCCAAGTCCAACAGCAAAGGTGAGAATAAATTCAATAGCTGATTGGCCTGATTCATTATTGAGGGTACGGATCTTTTCCAATGAAAAACCTCCCTGTGTAGCTATCATGGCTTCCAGAGCCATAATTTGGTCTTTGAAATCGGGTTTCACCAGGTCTTCCGTGGCGAAACGAATATTCAAGTTGCCTTTTTACTATATCTGTAAGTGTCCCATTTTCTCCTAGGAAACCTCTAAACTGATTGGACCTGAAAACAAGTAACGATAAAGAAACCACCACAGCGAGAACGAGTATATACTCAACGGTGGATTGACCACGCTCCGTACCTAGATGAGGTTGAAAACTCCAAAACTTATCCATGAGAAAAGTATAACAGGAGCATAGGCAAATTTTTTCCCAAAGTAATTTTTTACCCCTTTAAGATCTGAATTTTTAAAACTTTCCACAATACCCTCAAAGTTTTGAATAATATTGGCTACGAAGAAAATAATCCCAATAATAACTGTAGCGCTCAGAAGATGAATAAAGACTTCATCATGGGCTCGAGTCGGTATAATCAGAAAAAATGTGGCAAGAAATTTTGAGTCTCCTCCTCCCATAATTTTCAAAGTAAAAAGAAAAAAACCCACCAGAAAAAAGACAAATGAAAACCCGAAAGCCTCCACTTTAAATTGATAAAGCTCTGGGAAAAGTATGAAGAATATAAGCGCCAATATAATATTGAGAATAGACCAATAGTTTTTAATTTTTCGAAACTTTATATCAAGGTAAGAAACGATAAAAAGTTCGATCAAAATAAAGAGATATATTCCCCAGGGGATCAAGGTTGAAATCCATTTTTATAGGTATCGAAAAAACACTGTTGCGGACAGACACCAACGGTAAGATTGACACTTAGAACATGTCCTAAGTTTCCAGCTGAGTCTCGCATGAAGTCTGTGAAATTACCCACCAGTCTGGTGGCAAGAAATAAAACGAAGGCCATGACTAAAACATATTCTATTAAAGCTTGACCGGAACTTTTAACGTATGAATCCATATATCCATAATATATGGATTCTTTTTGTTTAGCTGAGAGAGGAAAATTAATTCCCTTTGGCTTTTATCAAAGCTTCAGGGAATTACCTAAAGATCTCATCAGGATTTGCTCTGTCGAAAACCCCTTGGATTAGCGATTCAAGTCTTCCTGATAAAGTGTCTTTAAACTTAAAAATTATGGCCGCAACAACCGCTACGAGCAAAATATACTCGGTGGATGTCTGACCATCTTCATCTCTCAAATAATTGAAAAATTCCTTAACCATGAAATTCTCCTGTTATAGGTACTACCCTATCGGTTGGATTCCCCATAAACTTTACTCCTTTATTTCATTATAACACTATGCAGCATCAAAAGCTATAAAATAGCTGTTTACTGGTATAAAGCACTGAAATCACGGTAGGTGGAAAATATTAGCCACCAAAATATCTAACTAAAAATTTCGTTTTATAGGTGTTATAATGAAATTGGGTTTGAGGGCGTAACACGAGTTTCGCCCTACAAAGATTTATTCGGGAGCTGTCCCTGATCACGGTGAGCATGCCCAACAAGTCATAAATGTGACTTGCTAAATGGGAAGCCTAAAGTGATTACTAATTGCGCCCACCTGTTTAACAGGGGCGCGAAACCAAAAATCGTCCTCGAACCCACTTTCTTGACATCCCGTAGCACTACCCCCAAAATTTTAGTATGGATACACAAAAAGAAGTTATTTCAACAAATTGGATCGAAAGTTTAGCCTTAGAAGAAATCACAATGGAGGAGTCTGGAGTTATCAACTTCAGTGAACATTTAGATCCCCTGCATATGTTGGAAGCTTCATCAATCGAGTTTATGGAAAATCTCAAAGAACGCTTTGAAATCTATGTTGGGAAATTCAACGAACTGAGATCAAACCAAGGTGATAATACTAAAGCCATTAAAATGTTTAAAATTTCAAATACAGTGAATGACTTCATGTTATTTAGAAATAGTTTGAAGCTGGTTGTAGCGAGAAGATCAGCTGATGTTATCTCTCTCGGTTTTCTTTCCAATGCTGGTGGACTCTTTGCTGCAAGATTAAACTACGAGCCAGACTCTACCAAAAAAATCCACGAAATACGTGCCCACGTAGGTGCCTTTAATAATATTCATTGGAAGTTTAATGGTGAAGATGTTGATGTAGATTCACTCGTTCGTCATTACTTAACTGAGTTTATTAAGCATACGGCGAGATAATAGATCAAGCTTCCTGATCAGATGAATTGAACGCCCCCAGAGGATCTTTTATTCGTTTTTATTGAACCTTCCAAGCTCTTTTTATAGCGCTCTACTGACTGCTCAATAGTGGGCATCGTGACGTTAAACTCTTTTTGAATATTAAATACATCCATCGAAAATTTAAGTTCATCTCCCACACCTTGAAGTGCGATTTGATTTTCAGTGCGTGGGAACTCCCAATCACCTTTAGAAAGAATCCCTGTGTTTCCACCAAAGATTTCTAAATAGGTTTTAGCAAACTCATAGCGATTCATTAAATCAGATGAAGATACTTGGATGAGCTTATTGGTGACATCTAATTCAATTCCCTTATCAACATACTCAGCAAGAGAACAAACATCTATAAATCCTGTATAAACTTTTGTGTCACAAATGATCTTTTTTCCTTGAAATTCATGTTTCTCAATAATCTCTGTCCACTTTAGATCACGACAATTATAGCTTCTCCCAAAGATAGGACAGCAGCGATAGATAATATAATTTAGACAAGATCTTTGAATAAAAAACTCGGCCGCAGCAACAGTATTTCCATACACGCTGGAGGGGGTTGGTGTTTCATTTTCTCTAAAAATAATATCTTCACCGGAAAAAATATAACAGGTACTGAAGTAGATAAATTTAGCGTGATACCTTTCTGAAGCCATAGCCACGTTAAAAACTCCCGCTGTATTTAAAGCATCAGCGACTTTGGGAAATTCTTGGCAAGCCCTCAAATCGGTCAATCCTACGGCATAGATGCAGACATCAGGCTTAAATAGCAGCACAAGTTTTTGTACCAACTCTTTACTGTGTACATCACATTTTAAACTCAAGACTCCGGGAATCTCGACAGGATTAGTAAAGTAAGTTCCAATCACTCGATATTTATCTTTTAGCTGGTCGGCTAAATTCGAGCCCATAAAAGATGAAACTCCAAATATCATCACGGTTTTTTTAGTCATAGGGTATTTTAGCATGGGCGGGTATAGTTTGAAATCTGAGGAAATAAATAATAAAGGGATGAGTCATTCGACCCATCCCTTGTAGAAAGTAAGACTATTGGTTAAGTAAAGCTAATGCGTACGTCGGCGCCTGATTGGCCTGAGCCAATACTGATGTTCCCGCTTGAGTTAGGATCTGGTTTTTAGTCAGATCTGCTGTCTCTTGGGCGACATCAACGTCCCGAATTCGAGAATTTGCTTCACTAAAATTCTCTTCGGTAATTCCCAGTGTGTTAACAACTGATTGTAGCCGGTTTTGAAGCGCACCCAGGTTTGCTCTAACGCCGTTGACGTTAACCAGGGCATCATCAAGACTTGAAAGTGCCAATTGTGATGACTCTTTCGTAGCGACTGATTCAGCTGTAATCCCGAGGGCTTCAAGTGTCGCAACCACATTTGTTCCATCGTAGCGGATTCTGTCTTGGTTAGGATTGTTTCTCGCTCCAACTTGGATTTCAACAAGTCCTGACGTTCCGTCCAGAAGTTTTCTACCATTGAACTCTGCTGCAGTTGAGATACGTTGAATCTCTTCTTTGAGTTGCTGGAACTCAATATCTGAGAAGCTACGCTCGGTATCTCCCACTGTGTCCGATGCTGCTTGTACTGCAAGCTCTCGAAGTCGGATGATGATGTTAGAAATCTCTGAGAGACCTCCTTCCGCTGTTTGAACCATTGAAATACCATCATCTGCGTTCCTCTTTGCTTGTCTAATACTTCGGATTTGAGCTTTTAAGTTTTCACTAATCGCCAATCCTGCTGCATCATCCGCAGCTTTTGTTATTCTTTCCCCACTGGAAAGCTTTGCTAAGTTATTTTTTAATTTTAAGTTCGTTTTTCCTAACATTCTTTGAGCCGTTAAACTCTGAATATTAGTGTTAATTCGTAAACCCATATCTATGCTCCGTCGTTATACATGTTAAACCTCCTGTTGTAATTGACGAGCCTTCTGCTCTTTTTTATTAATGGTTGTCTAAATTTAGGTTCAGGCAACCAGCGACGCACACCTTATACGTCTTACTTTCTACGGTTTGAGACTTTTACATCTCGTTGCAGGTTTGTTTTTACATCGGCAGCGTTATTCAGCTGTCACCGGGGCGAACGTTAGCTCGCGGCCGATTGTATTAGTGATAATGCACTTGTTGTTGAGTTATTAGCTTGCGCGAGCACAGATGTACCAGCTTGCATCAAGATATTACTCTTCGTTAACTCAGCAGTTGCAGAAGCGATATCAGCGTCACGAACTCTGGAGTTTGCAGCACTAAGGTTTTCTACACTTACTTGTAAGTTGTTTATGGTTGACTGAAGGCGGTTTTGAAGCGCACCAAAGTCAGCTCTAATTCCTGAAACAGATACAATTGATGAGTCGATTGCAGCTAGTGAGTTTTGAGCTGAGATCTTATCTGCTACTGAAGCAAGATTTAATCCTAGGGCCGCAACGTTTACGTCTGCACTTGAAGCATCAAAGGTTAATCTGTCACTCAAAGGGTCATTTCTTGTACCGATTTGAATATCAAAGACAGCACCAGTTCCGTTTAGAAGTGGCACTCTGTTAAACTCTGTCGAGTTAGCGATACGGTCTACTTCCGCTACTAACTGCTCAAATTCTACGTTAAGAAACTTTCTTTCAGTTGGCCCGATAGTATCCGAGGCCGCTTGCACGGAAAGCTCTCTAAGTCTAATAAGAATGTTTGAAACTTCTGAAAGTCCACCTTCAGCAATCTGAACTAGGGAAATACCATCAGCAGCGTTTCTCTCAGCTTGTTGCATCCCTCTAATTTGTGCTTTTAGGTTTTCTGAGATGGCCAATCCCGCGGCATCATCACCGGCACGATTGATTCTCTGTCCTGAAGAAAGTTGCTCTAGAACTTTCTGTTGATCGAGTCTGGTTTTACCCAAATTTCTTTGAGCGTTTAAACTGGACACGTTAGTGTTAATCCGTAAACCCATTTTATCCTCCTTGATAAGGGTTCCACAGTTTCCATCCTTGGACTGTGGGATGACACAAGATCATCTACAAAGCCTATCGACCTTCTGCAGCTTCAAATAAAAAATAAATTGATGGGGGGAAATAATTGCCGGAAATGCTCCGATCCCTTACTATAATGGGTATGAGAAAGGTTACAAATCTAGAAGAATCTCCTGAATACGAAAAAGAAACACTCGAACTTATCGAAAGCTCTCTTGGCTATGACAAAAATAACCAGTTCTCTATAGACTTCTATCCTCTCTTTAATAAAGATAATTTAAAAAACTGCTTTATCTTACTTGAGGACAAAAAAGTTATAGGACATATTGGCTGTCTTAATAGAAAATTCGATCTTTTAACAGAGCACCCTATTAATATGTATGGAGGTATAGCCATACATAAGGATTTTCGAGGAAAAGGTTTGTTCACAGACTTTTTTCATAAAGTTCTCAACTCTTCCTCTAAAGCCGCCCTACATTTCTTATGGAGCGAACAATTAGAACTGTATGAAAAATTTAATTTCTATCCCTGTGTTGAGCTTATTCATTATAATAAAATTGATTCCCCCTCCTCTCATCAATGGGATCAAACAAAGCTAAAAGATATTAATCAAAAAGATCTCAATCAAATTAAAGATCTCTATACTTTAAATGAGGAAATTAGGCTTTTAAGAGACGATAAACATTGGACTGAGCTCTCAAAAATCAGCTCCTCCGACCTATACTTAAAAAGAGAAGGTGAAAAGATTTTAAACTACTTCTTCATGAATAAGGGTCAAGATTTAAAAGGAATTATTCATGAATACGGAATTATAAATGAGCATGAACTCTCAGAGCTTATAAGCTTTGGGCATCTTTGGAGTCCTTATAAAGGAGATGCTGAACTCTCCCACCAAATTCTCTTTGGAAGTGTTGCAAGACTAGGAGACTCAAAATTATTCAATTATTTTCTCAATGAATATGCAGGGGCTGAATTTATCTCCTCAACAGAGGATGAAATAACGGTTAAACTCGACTCCGAAGAATTCACTCTCTCTCAAAAAGATTTCCTTCCAGGAATACTAGGTCCAGGAAAATTTAAAGAGTTTGAAACACAGGATTTATTTATCTCTGGCTTAGATAGTATTTAATTTATTTAGCTCGATTGAATAAAGAAGCTCTAAAAAAAATCATTAAAGCAAGCCCCCAGAAAATATAAGAAAGGAGGGGGAGATCTTGAGGCTTTTTAACCACGGTGTCGCCAAGAATCATCACTCCACACAAGCAAAATACCGAACAGAGAATCATAAACCCTACAAATTGAAAACTTTTAGCAAGATAGTTAATTTCCTGATTGGTACCGATAAGGTTCAGTTCAAGTTGATACTTTCTTTTGGCAAATTCCTTCAGAAGCCATCTTAAATGGCGAGGTATAATTCGAAAAGAACTCAGAAGGTCTCTGCCAAGCCAGGCAGCTTCCTCCATCAAAGTATCTTTGGAAACCAGCTCTTCGAGAACGTCTTTGATTTCATCCTCTATAATCTCAAAAATATTGAGATCAACATTGAGAGTTTTACCAGCTCCATCCAGAGTCATCAAAGATCGAAAAATGATAAACCAATCACGTGGGAGATATATTTGATGCTTACTTAAGGTTGAAACGATAGCATAAGTTAAAGCAGTCGCATCCATTTCTTGAACACTCATCCCAACATAAGGTTGAAGGGCATCTCGAATATCATGAACGAGAAGATCATGATTCGGTATCACCTCGTAATCCGCTACATCCAAGAATTCATACACTAGATTTTCATAATTATTAGTCAATAGTGCATAAAGAATAGCTACTAAATTGGCTCTATTCTTTTTACTCAGATTTCCGACTAAACCAAAATCAATTAAACCTATTTTATCATCAGAAAGTTTAAAGAAATTTCCTCCATGCAAATCTGCATGAAAGAATCCATCTGAGAGCATTGTATGCATAAAGACTCTCACTCCTTCGGTGAGATTCTTTTGAAGCTCTGGAAACTCATTTATATCTTGAATATCATTAAAAGGAGTTCCATCTAAGTACTCCATGACAAGAACTTTATCAGAGGAAAGATTTCGATAAACTTTAGGAATGACAAAAGTCTTTTTTTCATCATAGTTTTCAATGATCTTTTTTAGCTTCTGATTATTATTCGCTTCAATTAAAAAATTTAGCTCATATTGAATGCTCTTAAAGAAATCATCAATAGCCCGAGAAAGTCCTAGAAATCTTATTTCACTGGAAAACTTCTCTAATCTTTGAACGATAAAAGCAATAATTTCAAAATCAGTTTGAATCGTTGAGCGTATCCCAGGTCTTTGAATTTTTACCACCACTGGCTCACCTGTAGACTTTAATTTAGCTTTATAAACAACTCCAATGGAAGCTACTCCAATAGGAACTGGCTCGAGAGTTTCAAAAACATCTTCAATATTGTCCTCTTCTAGGCTATGCCTGAGAACTAGTTTTGCGGCTTCAAAGTCAATTGTAGAAGCTTTGTTCTGAAGTAATTTCAACTGAGAGATTAAGGCTGGGTCGAGAATATCCTCTCGCGAAGCTAAAAGTTGTCCTACCTTAATAAAACTTGGCCCTAATTCTTCAAAAGATTTTCTAAGCCTATATCCAACAGATTTCCAAAACGTATAGTCATCCACGCCTTCTTCTTTTTTAAAGCGAGACTTAGGAATGACAAAATTTGGAATCACAGCATTGAGCTTAGTGCCGATAATGAATTCATCGAAACCATGACGGGCAAATACTGTAAGTATCTCTCGAAATCTTTGAACATTCTTGATCGTCTTTGTCAGACCGATACCCGTTCGAATTAAGTCCATAATATCACTATAAGCGAAGTCGAAATTTAAACAACTTGAGGCATCATTTACACCCCGGCCTGAGATTTAACCATCAAAGATAAATTCAAATTTATTATCGTCAGGATCAAATACAAGAAATGAATAATAATTCTTTGAATAGTCAAAAGAGCGTGGCTCCCAATCAAAAGTGTAATGTGCCGTATTTAAAACTTGATATAATTGATCCACCAAGGCCTTGTTACCTACTCTTATACCAAGTTGCACCATGCCTAGCCGAAAAAAATGATCGATATCTGCAAGAACCTCGTTTTGCTGATGCAGCATAATACCAATAGCTCCCCAATAAGTGATTCGTTCTTCTGTTTTTTCCTTATTTTCTAAGCCTAAAATATCAAAGACGATATCAAAGAATTTCTCTGCCTCAGCAATCTCATTTACTTTTATATGAACTAATTGAATATATGTATTTACTGCCATTTCTTTATTATAGTCAGAGGAGTATGGCTTTCCTAGTTTCTTTTTCCCGCTCAAAAGTTAAAATAGAAACGATGAAATTTTATTTGTTTCTATTTCTTTTAATCCCGACTTCTCTATTTGCAAATGAGACTTGCTCAAGAGTTGCGATCATCAATTACCAAGAAATTCTTGTTGATGCTGGTTCGGGCAAACGAGGAGAAGGACTTAGATTTTATCTTGAAAAAGACCCAGTCAGTAAGGAGCTTTTGGATACCTATCAAAAAAAGAATAAGCCAACAGTTCTTAACGCTTCCGCCAGTACTTTAGGCTCAATTATGATTCTCTCAGGGATCTTACAAACCAGTGAGGCTGGTGCAGTTTCTACCCAAAACACCCTCATCTATGGAGGCTCACTACTTATTGCAGTGAGCTATTTGGCTGCAAAAACGATGAAATATAATAATGAAAAATATCTTAAACAAGCTGTTGATCAATACAACAAGCGTAACAGTCCCCGTATTTACTTCTCTCCCTACAGAGATGATAATGGGCAGTCTGGTGTTGGATTCGGCTTAAGGAGAAATTTTTAATGAGTGTGAACTGTTACAAGTGCGAAAAAACACTTGAGCTAACAGCTCAAAACGATATTGGACGCTCTGAAGAATGTCCAAGCTGCTATGCAAGTTTACGTTGTTGTAGGATGTGTGGATTCTATGATAAAAATTCCTACAATGAGTGCAGAGAACCCTCTGCAGACAGGGTTGTTGAAAAAGAAAAACCGAATTTTTGCGACTATTTCAAGTTAGGCGCAGACCAAACTGGTGATAATACTGAAAAGTCAGCTTTAGATGCTGCAAATGCACTTTTCAAAAAATAAAAAGGCTAAAATTATGGCACAAAATCCTATGACTCTTGCGGGTAAAAAAATGTTAGATAGTGAACTTGAAAGACTGATAAAGGTTGAACGAGAAGAAATTAAAACTGCTATCTCGGAAGCCAGGGCCCATGGGGACTTGAAGGAAAATGCTGAGTATCATGCAGCAAAAGAGAGACAAGCTCATAACGAAGGTCGAATTGCAGAAATCCAAGGAAAGCTCAATACAGCACAAGTCGTAGATACCTCCAAGATTGATCATGAAAAAATTGTTTTTGGAGCATGGGTTACGCTCTATAGCGTGGAAAAAGATGAGTCGAAAACCTTTCAAATAGTAGGAGAAGATGAGGCTCAGGCCA
Source organism: Halobacteriovoraceae bacterium (assembly GCA_002707495.1). GTDB lineage: Bacteria > Bdellovibrionota > Bacteriovoracia > Bacteriovoracales > Bacteriovoracaceae. The sequence goes on from PAMZ01000014.1 coordinate 43,486, forward strand.
TGGATGATAAAATCTCTTTTAACAGTCCACTTGGAAAGGCTCTGATAGGAAAAGAAGAAGGTGACGAAGTTATAGTTAAAGCACCCAAGGGTGATATCGAGTATACTGTTGAAGGCTTTGAGTACAAATAATTCACTTTTATCCAAACCTATAACTTCACTTTCAAAGTCGGGAAAGCCAACCAAAACCATTGAAAAATTAATGGAAGCTGGAGTCGAAACTCTTGAGGATCTTCTTTGGATTCTCCCTTTAAGGGTTCAAAAGGTTCCCGCCATTTCTAGTTTCAATTCGATGCAAGTAGGAAAGCTCTTTCTTGGAAGGGGGACGAAGAGACATCTTAAAGCTTACCCTGCCTTTGGAAGAAAGGGGAAAGGACGAGTCCAACTTTTTAATATCACTTTACTAGTTCAAGACAGTTTAAGCGATGAACTCTTGAGTCTTAGATGGTTTAACTCCTACCCAAATATTAGGAAACAACTCGATCAACTAGATGATTTTGTCTTTATGGGAGTCGTAACAGAGAATAAAGGCGAACTCTCCCTTACTAATCCCCAGATCAATCCCATTAAACTTAACGAAAATGATGTTCTTATAGAATACCCCACTATAAATGGTCTTGCAGGCAGGCATTTAAAAAGTCTCTTAGAAAAAGTTCCTTCAGAAGTTTGGGATGAACAAGAGAGCCTTCCTCTCCCCCACCCAATTAGTCTTATCGATGCACTTAAAGTTATTCATGGGAAAAAAACGGATCTCAGTTTTGAGCAGGCGATCGAGCGATTAAAGTATCAAGAGTTTTTCTCAAATCAGATAAAAGCAATGGCAAGGAAGCAAAAAAATCAAACTTTAAAAGCTCCAAAAATTGTAAGCCAAAGAATGAATGAATGGAAAAATATTTTTCCCTACAAACTAACTGAAGATCAAGAAATTGTTCTCGATGAAATATCACAAGATATGACTCGGGGCTACCCTATGATGAGGATGATTCAAGGTGATGTTGGATGCGGAAAAACATCAGTGGCATTATTATCTGCTCTAGCGGTCATTGAAAGTCAAATGCAAGTTGCCTTCATGTGTCCTACTGAAGCACTTGCCACCCAACACTTTCAAACGATTAAAGAGTTATTAGGAAGCGAAGTTTCCTTAGAATTATTACTAGGAAGTACCTCAGCCAAAGATAAAAAACAAATTTATAAAAAACTAAAAAATGGTGAAGTAAATTTAATCATTGGAACCCATAGCCTTATTCAAGACGCAGTAGAGTTCGATAGATTGGCCCTTGCCATTATTGATGAGCAACACAAGTTTGGAGTCAATCAAAGGCTTAAACTCTACTCAAAAGGTAATGGTGTTCATTCTCTTATCATGTCTGCAACTCCAATCCCTAGAAGCCTTCAGCTAGCTCAATACGGAGATTTAAATATCTCGACAATTAAAACAATGCCTAAAGGGAGAAAAGGAGTCAAAACAAGAATTGTCGACCCATCTAAGATGACTCAGTTTTTAAGCTTTTTAAAAACAAGACTCACTCTTAAAGAGCAGATATACGTGGTCGTTCCAGCTATTGAAGACTCTGAAGTATTAGATATAAACAGCGTTAATGAGTTAGAAAAAACATATCGAAACTTTTTTCCTCAAGAAAATATTATTGCTCTTCATGGCAAACTCAACTCAGAAGAAAAACAAAATATAATGAGAGATTTTCAAGAAGGGAGAATCGACATTCTCATTTCCACAACTGTCATCGAGGTTGGGATCAATGTTCTGGATTCTACAGTCATGGCCATTTATAATCCGGAGAGATTTGGATTGAGTACATTACACCAACTGCGCGGAAGAGTGGGAAGGGGAGAAAAACCAGGGTTTTGCTTTCTTGTTGTAGAAAAGGAGCTTTCTGATGAATCTAGGAACCGTCTAAAAATTATTGAAGAGACAACAGACGGATTTAAGATATCTGAAGCAGATCTAGAGTTCAGAGGTCAGGGAGATGTTTTTGGGGTCAATCAGTCAGGACATCAGTCAGGATTTCGGGTGGCCAATATTTTTCTTGATCGGGAAATATTTGAACAAGTCAGTAAAGATATTAAATTCATGCAAAAAGACCAGACAGAAAAACTCAACAACCTTCTTCTTAAAGAAGCTTCAAAACTGCACGTTTCCACAACAATTTAAATTCAGCTATAATAAATCTATGATTGAATTAGAGATTCTTAAATCTTCCGATCCCAACCGACTTGGTATAATAAAGTTTTTTAAGAACGAACTAAAAGTGGGAGCGCATATTTCAAATGATGTCATTCTTGAACAGACCAATCTGGAATTTAGTGCAACTCTCGATCTCACAAATAAAAACCAATTTTACTTCTCGCCTAAATCAGATATTGAATATCATGTTAATAAAAATAAGATTAACTCTAAAAAGGTCATTAAAGTCGGAGATATAATCGAAATTTGTGGGACACAGCTTAAAGTCCTAAGTTTTAATTATATGAATCCTCCTGATAAAAAGTCGCTATTAAATAAAAGGCTAGGCGAACTCAAAGAACAAAAATCTCCTTTTCTCAAAGTCCTTAAGGAACTCAAAAATTAAATGAATACGCAATTCCATAATTTTTTAAAACTGAGTGACGGGGAACAAGTTTTCTATACGACTAATTTTAAACCAGGAGAGGTTTTAAAAGACGTACTGATCTTTAACTATGGCCTGGTATGTAGTAATCACCATTGGAAGTATCAGATAGAGTATTTTGATCAAAAAGGCTATGCTATTCTCATTCATGATTACCGAGCTCATTATCAATCCTCTGGCAGTCATGAAATTGAAAAAGTTACCTTCAAACAACTCGCCTACGATTTAAAAGAGCTTATTGATCATTTAAAATTAGAAGACTGTGTTTTTCTAGGCCATTCCATGGGAGTCAATGTTTGTTTGGAGTATTGTAAATATTTTGAAAAAGATATCAAAAAACAAATTCTTATTTCAGGAACAATGCTCCCAGTACACAATATCATGATGGATACCCACCTCACCGGACCTCTTAAACCTATTTTAAATAAGATTAGAAACAGATTTCCCAGCGAGTTTTCGATTTTTTGGAAATACGGTGGCTGGACAAAACTGATTCAACGGGCCATCCACAAAGGAGGTTTTCATCCTGAAATGGTTAGTGAGGAGTTTATCGAAACCTATTTGATGAAAATATCACAACTAGGCCATGATCTTTTTTTCCAACTTATTGATCAAATGCAAGAGCACGATATTTTAGCTTTTGTCGAACAGATCAAAACTCAGACTCTTGTGGTCGGAGGAAATCAAGACAAAGTCATTCCAAACTTCCTCCAAAAAATGCTGCATGAAAAATTAGAAAACTCTGAACTCTACGTCATGCATGAGGGAAGTCATGTGCCACAAGCCGATTTTCCTAAGTTTATCAACGAAAGAATCGAGTTATTCCTGAAGTAGATCCAGGCCTTTTAATAAGATAAGATCTTTAAAGAGTCTCAATTGAGCAGATTTTAATTGTGATCTTTTATATTCCACATGAGAAGCTTCGCCATCTGTGTTCATTTTATGTGAGCTCTTATCCGTAATTTGAACTTCGAAAGGATAAAAAAATCGAATATCTTTAGCGATAGCAGAAGTATCTAATCCCAAAAGTGATTCAACAAGTGGGTGAGAACCATACTCTTTTTTCGCAGATCTTTTAAGTTTATTAAATTGCAAATAAAAGGGATTTTTATACTTAATAAGCTGCCTACAGGTAAAGTGGATTGCTCTATAATTTGAAGAAGAGTGTTCATTATTTTTATGTTCAAGTCTCACTAACCCACATTCTTCTGCACAATTATTGAGGCCTGCCAAAAATTCATCTTCTGAAAAATTATTCTTAATTGATTCTTGAATAAGTTCACCATGCAACTGTTTAAACTTGGTCAGGTCAAGAAGAGAGTTCTGCGAACGCGATGGCTTTATATTATTAACAACGACAATATGATTCTGATAGAGAAGTCTTAAAAGCCTAATTGAATCAAGTTTCGTATAAGTTATAAAGCGGATTCCGATTCTATCAAAAAGCTCTTCTGCTACGTTTTCTTTTTTGTGAAGAAGCTTAATAATAATACTATCTCTAGTTTTAGTAGACTTCGTCTCGAAATCAACCAAGGGGATTATTTCTGATTTGGACTCATTGGTAATAAAAAGTTTTTCGTCCTCTCGAAAAAGATACTTATAGAATCGATCAAAAATCTGCGTTTGAATAGTGCTAAAATATCTAGACCTTAGATCTTTATCTAAGTGCAGTATGGTATGCATGACTTTCATAACAATACTGGCCCAGACAATATCCTCTTCTTTATTTGTGATTTTAGAATTTCCAGTTGCTATTAAAAGCAACTCAGAGATATCTGTTATAGTATAAAAAACATTGGGAATAGTGATTTCAATTCCGTTTTCCTCATTTCCCTCTTTCAAAAAATATTTCTTAATAAACTGAAGAGCCTCTTGAAAATTACCGAACATTTCTGCACTTTCAATCGGATCGCTTAAGTCATATCCGTATCCCTTAAGAAAAGCTTGTACTTCCGTATCCGACTCGAAATTTGCCAGATAATTTTTTGCATCAATAGCAGAAGTTCCACTCGCCATCACATCGAGAGTTTCCCAATTAAAATAATATTTCTTTAAAAAGTCCGAGTGTTCCATAAAAAAGTTCTCAATTAAGATTAGGAAAGTTAACCTATAACCAATGAAAGATCAAAGAGTTCCCTTGCGTGACAAAGCCAGTTTAGTACTCCTTACTTTTTTTGGATCTGGTTATTTTCCTATCATGCCAGGCACTATAGGAAGTCTCGCTACTATTCCCCTCATACTGCTTTTTGCCTATTTTCACACCTCTTTTTATACGCTCGTTTTATTTATCGTTTTTCTTACCGCTATTAGCTGCTTGGAAGCCCATAGAATTCAAGAAAAAAATCGAGTTCAAGATCCAGGCTGGATTGTAATCGATGAGGTGATTGGAATGTTGATAACTTGGTTATTTGTATTTCCCAAAACAGACTGGATTCATCTTACTGTTATTTTTGTGAGTTTCAGAGTCTTTGATATTATCAAAATCTTTCCCGCCAATTGGGTAGATAAGAAGATTAAAAATGGAGCAGGTACCATTCTTGATGATGTGGTGAGTGGCATTTATGCCGGTTTACTCCTTTTATGCCTAAACTATTTCAATTTGCTAATTTAATAAACCAACAAAAACCATCAGTTATAAAATCCGTAATTTTTCCGTAATTTGCTTGGCTAAAAAGGAAGTTAATGATAACTTTTAAACAATCAATCATTTTAGGAGAGAAAAAGATGGCCACGACGCAAATGTCCAATGACAACAAGAAAAAAGCTCTAGACCTAGCCCTAGCAGGAATTGAAAAGCAATTCGGTAAGGGTGCTATCATGAAACTAGGAAACAACGAAAGAGCAAGATTTCCAGCAATCTCCACAGGTACACTTGGAATTGACTTAGCTCTTGGAATTGGTGGTATTCCAAAAGGTCGTATCGTAGAAATTTATGGACCAGAATCATCAGGTAAAACAACTCTCACACTTCATATAGCCGCTGAGTGCCAAAGAGCTGGAGGAACAGTAGCTTTCGTAGATGCAGAACATGCACTGGATACAGCATACGCATCTAAGCTTGGCGTTGATATCCCCAATACACTAATCTCTCAACCAGACTCAGGTGAACAGGCGTTAGAAATCACAGATATGCTCGTTCGATCTGGTGCCGTTGATCTTCTTATTGTTGATTCAGTTGCGGCCTTAACTCCAAGAGCAGAACTTGAAGGAGATATGGGTGACTCTCATATGGGTCTTCAAGCGAGACTCATGTCACAGGCACTAAGAAAGTTAACAGGATCAATCTCAAGATCTAATACGACAGTTATCTTCATCAACCAACTTAGAATGAAAATTGGTGTTATGTTCGGAAATCCTGAAACAACAACTGGCGGTAATGCTCTTAAATTCTACTCTTCAGTAAGAATGGATATCAGAAGAATCGGTGCGATTAAAGAAGGTGATAATGTCATCGGAAATAGAACAAGAATCAAGGTTGTAAAAAATAAAGTTGCTCCTCCATTCAAACAAGTTGAATTTGATATTATGTACGGTACAGGGATTTCAAAAGTAGGTGATCTACTTGATCTTGCTGTGGCAGAAAACATCGTTGAAAAGGCTGGTGCTTGGTACTCTTATAGCAACGAAAAAATCGGACAAGGAAGAGAGAACTCAAAACGCTTTCTGGAAGAGAATTCAAGCATGATGGAAGAGATTAAAAACAAAGTCCTTGCAAAAAGAGGACTTATTGAAGGTGAAGAGCCTGCGGTTGATATGGAAACAGGAGAGATAATGGAAGAAGAACCAGCTCCGGCCAAGAAAACTCGCAAATCAAAAAAGCTACAATAAGTAGAACATAATTTTCTCTCAGTCGGGGGAGGCTTTTGACTCCCCTGCTATTTAGCCCTGCTAATTAAAAGATGGACGAATTCATTCAAAATTCAAATCAATTAGAAGAAGATCAAGAAAAAGAAGAATATAAAAAAGCCTATAATTACTGTATTTTTCTTTTATCCAAAAGAGACTATTCAGAGTTTAAAATTTCGAACAAGTTAAAATCTAGAAAGCATTCATCAAAGATAATTCAGGATGTTGTCGATCAACTCACTGAGCAAGGTTACCTACGTGAAGATGAGTACAAAAAGCAAAGAATAAAGCAATTCATCTTAAAGGGCTGTTCAAATCGCTATATTATCCAAAAGCTTGGGGTGGAACATCTTGATTGCGAAGAAGAAGACATCGAAAACATTAGAGAAGAACAATTTTTATCCACTGACGATATGATTGATAAGTTAATTGAGAAAAAACTTAGAGGAAAAGATATTCCCGAGGGTTTTGAAGAAAAGCAAAAATTAAAAAATAAGGTCTTGCGTTTTCTCATCTCAAAAGGGCATAGCTTTGACCATGCCCTTCCCAAACTTGATACTTATTTTCGTTAATTAGATATTACTCTTCTTTATAGAGAATCATATCGACTTTACGTCTTAGCTCATCTAATTCATCTCGAAGCATTTCATTTTCTCTTTCTAAAGCTTCAATTCTTGCATCTTGCTCGTAATCTTTCATATTTGCTTGCCCTTGCAGATAAGCTAGCATCTCTCTATTTTCTCGAATTTCCTCGCGCTGCTCTTTAAAAGCTTCGATGAGGATGGCCACAAAGTTTCCATAAGCTACTGATTTATAACCACTTATAGGATTAGCCTGAACTAGCTCAGGAAAAACTTCTTCCACTTCTTGTGCTATCAGACCAATTTGCTTTCTATCACTAAATCCCATCTCCGGAAATTCGTCTTTTCGCATGAAATAAGTCACACCTCTAATATTTTCTAATTTATCAGAAACAGAACCATCTATTCCAAGATCATTGATTTCTTTTTTAAAATTCTTATCTGAAGAGTAGTAATATGCACTTGAGTAGACAGTGGTAGCATTAATTTGCCCCTCAACATCAAGGGTTGTTTCTGATGAAGTTACAGGATTTTCAATTCTAACGATTTCCGCATCTAGATTTAACCTACCTTTACCTGCATCTAAATCCCCATAAATACCCACAAAGTCTGTACCATCAAGGTTAGGTCCCCATAAGATTGCATCATTATATTCAAGATCTAATGCATTTCTACTTCCAACAATTGTACTTGAATTTGAACCCGAAGTTACTATTGTTAGTGCACCAGTCGTACTGTTCATATCTGGGTTAGGACCAATCGTCATGAAATCTGCTCCCGCCGTATCAAAGATCATATGATCTCTTGCAGATCCATCTGTCATTAGTTCCCCGAGTCCCTCGTTTCCGATACCGTCCGCTGAACTACAACGAACTACCTCATTATCTGTTGTATTATTAACGGTACAGCTAATCGGGATTGTCATATTATAAGAACCTATTTGACCGTCTCTTTCATTAGTTAATTCAAGAACAATATCACAACGCCCTTGGGTTGCCCCTGCACTAGATACAAAAGCAGACCTCGTAATAGATTCAACTCTTATGGCTTCTGCTGTTGGAAGAGGCTGCCCAGCTGTAATTACAGTACCACCAATAGTTAATGAAGCAGCTGTTTCGTTACCTGTAGCATCGACACCGAAAGCAGTATTTAAGGCACTTGTACAAAGTGGAGAACCTGCACCATCAAGCTGGCCGAGTTTTCTACGCATATCATTTTTAAAGTCTAGAAGATTTGATTTAGCCGTAATTCTCGCCATACCTTTACTGGCGTTTTGGTTAAGTCGCATAACCCCGGCAGCTAAAACAACTGAGATCCCCATCGCCGCGACAGTTTCAATGAGCGTCACACCGTGACTATTTCCCAGAATTTTCTTAAACATGGACTTCCCCAAAATCTTCGTTAATCTGCTTACTCTAAAATTATAAAGGATGTACAAGTTTGATGTTGCAAGGGAACATATTGCCCTTCTAATACCTTGAAATCACACAACGCACCGAATAACTCTGAAATCTTGATGCAATATTTATGAGGCATAATCTACTAAACCCCTAAATTTACAAGGGAAGTTTGCTCTAGATAAGACCATAGCACTTACCGTTTAAGCTCATAATTAAACCGTCAGTTGAGTAAAGAAGATCCGGGTTAAGGATATCTTTAGAGACTAAATATATCTTCTTAAAGCTAATTCCATCAATCTCCAATAAAGTATTTGTGGAAATGGTCACATTAATCCCAAAATTTTTAGCTTTTTTATTTAGACCTTTAATGAATTGCGGTGACTCATACGAACACACGGACATAAGATTTTCAGAAAGCAAAGCTTGAATACGAAAATGCTCAGGCTTTATATTTTCTAAATTAATTTGCCTAGCATAATCTCTTCTAGCCGAATGAATGAAAAATATCTGAACCAAAACAAGAATGGCCATAAGAGCTAATATCTTGTCATTAGTTTTTATAAATTTATAATAAAAGCTCATGTTAAAAATTCTCAAAAAATATCCTTACGCTATTATTTTCTTAATCTATTTTATAGTCAATATTCCTATTTTGGACAATTTGCCTTTTGGCATTGATTATCGATATTGGATCATTGATGTCTCAACGATTGAAAACCCACTCATGTCTTGGCTACCCTGGAGTAATTCTTATAAAAGTTGGCCGCTAACTTACACTATTTTATGGGTCTATCTAAAAATCTTTGGTGATTCAGTTGTCCTTCTTCGCGTTTTCAACCTTATCATTCATTTTGCGAACTTTTATTTACTAAAAAAAATTGCTCATCACTATATACCTTCAAAGAAAAAAGTTTGGCTTGGTAGTCTTCTTTTTTTATTTACGCCTTTAGCAACTTTAACTATATCCTGGGCATTCCAATTAAAAACAGTTCTTGGTCTATTTTTCTTTCTCACAAGTATACTTTTAATTATAACGAGACCACCAAGTCTCAAATCAGGTATACTATTAATTCTAGGTTTTTATCTCAGTATGACGGCAAAGATTCTCGGAGTCCTACTTCCGCTATTTTACATTTGGTTTCACAGAAAAAACTTAAAAAATAAATATGTGTCTTCTCTTTCAATTATTCTTCTCACTATGTCTTTGGTTCAGGGACTTCTAAATATAAAAGGTGTGACATACTTCAAAGCAGAGTTAAAACAGATTCAAGCTGATCATTTTTCAACTCAAAGAGATATTGACTTTAAAATGAGCGAACTTGAAGCTGAAGATCGATTTGTTGTAGATAGATCAACAAATAGACCGGTTAATAAAGTGGTGCAAGAAATATCCGTAAGTTCTACCGAGTACTTAGAGAGCTTTTCAAGCAGTAAAAATTTAAGGGACAAGTATATTATAGCCATTCAGAATTTAGGAAGGCTTGGCTTATACTCCTTAGGTTTTTACAACTCACTTCCTTTTTATGAGGATCCCGCAAAACTTTTATCATCAGATTTAATCTTTTTGTATTCGTTTATTGGAGTTATTCTTCTCAGTTTTATGATTATCAAAAGAGATGATCTCCTCTTGATTAGCTTTCTTCTCTATATCCCCATATCCGGTCTCATCTATGTCCCTTATATGAAACACTCATACACATCTGATCATTGGTTTTATGCTGCTTCGGGCTTTTTGATTTTAGGACTTTTACGAAAAATCCAAAGCCCTCTTTTTTGGAATATAGCTACTCTCGCTGTCGTGGCAAGCTTCTCTTTTAATGTGGCAAAGTACTCAAGTTTTGAGGGCTTACTCTCTTATAATTTTAAAGAGAATCAAAACAAAGTCGCTCTCCAAACAAGTCTTTTTTACGATAAATTAAGGGGACAACAATCTCAAATAATGAAAAAAAGTCAGTACATCCTCGATCAAATCGATTTTAACAGCCAAAAAGATTATTACAATATGATCAACTCCGCTGCAATCTTGGGAAACAAAAACCTCTCAAAAGCCTATTTCAGTCGCTTCGCTGTGAGGAGAATAAAAAATGGTAATGAACTACTCCTCGATCAATTTTTATTGAATAGCAAAAACTTTATATCTAAAAGAGATGCCGTACTGACAAAAGCTTTAACCGCAGCAAATAAAAACTATCTCTCTGAAAAAGAATACCAATCAGTGATCGAATATCTAAAGCAGGATTCTTCTCATTAACTTGTTGAGCTAGCCTCTGACTCATAGGTAACAATATTATCAAAGTCATTGGTAGAAATTTCACTAACTAACTTAACAAGCTCTCCTGGAAGCACGAGTCCATAACTTCGAATCAAGCCGGCTTGTTCATTATAGTGAGAAGGATAGCTGGCAGCTTTTTTTTCAAGGTATACTTTTGAGCCTGAAGTAATTTTAGGAAGCTTCACTTCTAGCACTAAAAGTTTCCCAGAAATACTATATAAATACTCTTCAAGTTGGCTATAAGATTCGAAATTAAGTTTCTCCATATTTTTAGGTTCTATGGGTTGATCAAAGCAAACTCTGATTTCAGGTTCACAATGGTCAAAAATTTCAGCATCAATTTCTAATTTTACCTTCTGGGTACCAGAAGGTGCATACAAAATAATTTTAGAGCTTGCTTTTCCGTCAGACCTTGTTTCTAAGTTCAATACAGTTCCAGAAGTCTTATGGCCTTCAACTGCCGCATGAATTCTAAAATATGATCTCTCCAAGAAGCGGTTTAAGTTAACCTCAATATCTAGTAGATAAAAGCCATCAAAGGGGAAATACAACTCTAGACTTTTCTCTATTCTACTTTGACCTGGATTAACCACAGAAAATTTAAAAGACGTCTCGTCAGCCCATACAATTGCTGCAAAAGATTCTCGACCAGACTTAATCACACCTGGTAGCCTGTCACTGAAATATGAAAACTGCGGGAGATTAACTTTGCCCAAAGTATCTTTAGCAGACTGGATCATGGAATAATAATTATTTTCCTTGCAGAGATATCCTAATTGGTACCAAACCTCTTTTCTAAATTCGACAGGCTTTAAAAACCCAAGGATATCAAACTCAAGCAATCCTTTAAAAACGGGAAGTAAAGTCAAAACAAGAACAGACTGATCCCGACCTTGAAATTCAAAGTCAATATCAAGCTCTATTAATTCCGTTTTATCCCGCCAATTCATGACGCCAAAATTCTCCGTTATAAATGTCCTCTCATATCCATTCAGCTCTGTTTTTTGAGATAAAAGCCAACGAAGCTTTTCTATGTTGTATAAATCCCAACTTATCATGGTATCAAAATCTAGAAGCTGGAGATTCTTAATTTTCGAAGCAATAAAAAATGGATGTGATTTTGAGGGCAAAGCCTTCAATAAGCTAAACTGAAAATTTTCATAATCAACTTCCAGTGAATGCTCGATAATTTCAGAGTTCAAGACAAGATCTCTATCGAATAACAAAGCTTTATTGGCTCCAAATATCCAGCTCATTCCAATAGAGTACAATGCTGGATATTTATCACAATGAGGATCTCGATAATGATCATAGATGTGTAAGGTTGCGCAGTCGATAGTAGAGTCATTTATCGAGTATTGATAATAGATTTCTGAGTTATCATTTCCATTGTTATGACAAACAAATAGAATTTTTAGCCGAGGATTACAAGCAAGGTCTTTAGGGAGAGAATCAAGCCAAGCCTTCTGAGAAAAGGTCGAATCTTTTTTTTCCTCATAAGGAATAACAATGACATTAGACCCAAAAACATTAGGAGGAGGTGTTTCATAAACTGGAAAAGATGAGGTGATAGCATCTAACAAATTCTTAAACTCTTCTCGTTTGGAGTTTAAGTAGTCGGCTCCATGATTCATATTTTCCCTTCCCTCTATCAACTTACAATAATATTGACCTCTTAAGAAAAGAGAAGATAGTCTGTCACCTGTCTTATTTATCGCCCAGTCATAAACCAAATACGAATCGATACACCCAGCATAATAAAAGAGCATAAAGAGTTCTCTCGTGAAATAATGGGATTTGCCGGCATAGACGAATGGATCGTCAATCAAAACCAAGTTCTTTTGATAGTAGGGCTCCCTAAGAATCTTTTGTACGTCCCAATCTGCAAATTCTCCTAATATGATATTTTTTAGCTCTTGAAGTTTAATATTTCGAGAAATAAGTGAATTGAATTTCCATATAATTTCTTCATTTGATAATTGCGCCCAACGGAAATTAGGCTTGAGCTTTCGTCTTCTCAACTCATAGGTCTGATGATCATGAAGATAATTCAATATATCTTTAATTTTATCGTATTGACGCTGTATTTTTAAGGTTTTAAAAAGGTCTCCCTCTTCTCTGTTCTTTAAGTTCTTGAAAAGCCATTCAAGTTGAAAATAAATCTCATTAACAATATCCAAATAAAATTTTCGAGGGTGATAACGATACTGAAATCTTGGAGGCTCCCCTTTTAAATGAATCCATCTTGATACTGATAGAAACTTGAAATCACCGAAATTATACAAATACGTAGCATCTTCTTCTGAGTAAAAATCATAATCAGAAACAATGGGAAAGAAATTGTTAAAAAAAGAAAAAACTTTTTCAAGTCTTTTACTATTATCTGGCGTTACCTCACCCACAAGGAAGAAATCTAGGTCGGATATTACAGGTTCAAAATATCTTTGATTATAGCTTCCCTTCAAATAGGCATGTTTAACAAAAGATATCCGAGATAGAACAAACTTTACGATAGCTAGGGCTAATTTATAATAAAGAATATAAAGATTTTGAAAAAAAAGATTTGTTCTTGCTTTATATAATATAAGAAGAATCTTATTTCTCATCTAATAATTCTCTCACTGCTTTCAGGTTTTCTGTTCTGCTCTGAGACATCTCGATTAAGTATGAATCATGCCTAAAGGTAATAATGACAGCAGCCACCAACCTACTTATAAAAATTTTAAGATTAACAAAACTATCCTTCCAACCCAAACGAAAGAAGTGCTCTATTACCATCGGTAAACCGACACCCACAACCATATGGTGAAAGAGTTCTTTTAAGAATTGCCATCGATTGAGTTTGAATATTTTTGGTGTCTTTCTTGTGCTTCGGTATCCGATCAAAAACAAAGTAGGCCCAGAACTTACAAAAACTTTATTTTTTAAATGTTTGAGTCCAAGTAAATATTTTTTTGAAAAATACTGCCGGTCAAATTCATAAATACTTTTCTCTGAAATATAGGGAAAACTATTGAATAAAGTATTCCTTGATTCACTTCCTATCCTCAACGGAAATGCGTGCAAATTTCCAAATCGATTTACCACAGGTGTATCGTCTGAGATTATTGAAGTTTGCTCATCAGATAATAGGTCCATAAAAAGCGTTGTTTTCCCACCCTTGGAAGGCATCATAAAAACTAAATTCCTTCTATCTCTGCTGATAGCGCAGGCATGAATTTTATGAAAGCCTCTTTTATCCATATTTTTTCCACTATAGGATAAGATGACTAAATATAATATCTCGTGAAGGATCTCAAAATCTATATATCGAATATAGACCTTATAAGAATAGGTTTCTGTCCATGCCTTGCCATAGTAGTCTTGAAACTTAACGTCTTGATTAATATAAGTTATCGAATTTTGGGATTGAGACTTAGCTCTTATATTCTCTGGTAGATCTAGCGAATCAGCTTTTTTACATTCTACAATAAAGTTTGACTTAGTGGTTTCACATATAAAGAAATGAAAATCTTCTCTTATTTTTGCTAAAGTTTCATCATGATCGCAACTAATCTCAAGAATAAATCCAAAGAAATCTAAAAAGAGAAGATTTTTACCGAGTGACACCGAGTTTTCCTTTTATCATCCCTAGCATTAGCCCCAAAGAGAAGCCAGTATGAATTAGTACGACAGTTGCCATTCCAAAAATCAGTCCCTTTATGGACTTTAACTTTAAAAATATATTTAAATTAATCCAAAGGTTTAAAACAAAATGGAATTTAGCCAAAAGAAAAAATAGGCTTGGAGCCAGTAGAGGCAGAAAAGCTAATCCAAAACCAGTTAAAAGGGGGATAAGAAAAATTGATTTAAAATAGCTCTCGGGATGGCTTAGATGAACTCCTCTGAAAAAACCCGATTTTAGTTGAATTTTAAAAATCTCCTCAAGCCTGGTTCTTCTTAAATGGAAAACGTAAAGCTGAGGGAAAAAACATAATACAGCTCCCCCTCTTTTCATCTGATCAACCAATAAGTTTTCCTCGCAGCGAAGAAGTTCTTCTGAGAATTTTATCTGGAATTTTTCCAACCAGTATCTATCCACCCAAAAATTACAAAGCGTCAGCATAAGCTCATCTGCTACTCTTGAGACATCCGCTTTTAAGCTATGGCGACAATAAGTATTTCCCATAATAATTGAGCTTTCTAACAATTTTCCCATAGTTTCCTGTAGGGTATCACCTTGAAGAGCTTGATCCGGGCCACCAAACCCTTGGCAATTCTCCTCTCTTAGAATCTGGTTAGCTTTTAAAAAATAATCCTGATTCACTATGACATCATCATCTAAAAAACAGACCCATTGAGTCGTTGCATGCGACAGGAGTATATTTCTAGAACGTCCGGGTGAAGTTTTCGTTTCAGCAATATGAATACTAATTTTATGAGAGAGATTTAAACTCTCTACCAATGACTTTGAATGGACATCACTGCTATGCAACAAGAGATGAATATGGTCCAAACTATCAGGTGCAATTTCATCTATTTTTTGTAAGGCTTTTTCAAGGACCTTAGGGCGATGAAAACTTGCCATAAGAATTTGGAAATTCACTGCCCTCGAAATGATCTAACCCTCCAAAACTATTTAAACTTCAGTTAAATATGTTATAAGAGTTGAGACGCAAATAACAGTGAATTTGAAGGGTATAAAAGCACTATGAAAACCTCTGAAATAAGAACAAAATTTGTAAAATTTTTCCAGGAAAAAGGTCATGAGCAATTAGAATCATCATCATTGATTCCTCTTGATGACCCTACCCTCATGTTTGCAAATGCCGGTATGAATCAGTTTAAAGATTTCTTTACTGGAAAAGCTAATCCCAGCTCTAAAAGAGCTGTTACTATTCAGAAATGCGTTCGAGCAGGTGGTAAGCATAATGATTTAGAAAACGTAGGTTTTACCGCGAGGCACCACACCTTTTTTGAAATGCTTGGAAATTTTTCCTTTGGCGATTATTTCAAAGAAGAAGCAATTGATTTTGCCTGGAGTTTTTTAACTAAAGAATTAAAAATTCCTGAAAACAAACTTTATATCACTGTTCATGAGACTGACGAAGAAGCAAGGACGATTTGGCATAAAAGCCAGGGTGTTCCCTTAGAGAGAATTTTCTACCGTGGAGATAAAGATAATTTTTGGGAAATGGGTGAGATTGGGCCTTGTGGTCCCTCGAGTGAAATATTTTTTGATCATGGAGAAGAGTATTCTGATGGTGCTGATACCAGCGATTGCATCTTGGATGATGAAGGACGATACGTAGAAATTTGGAACCTCGTATTCATGCAATTTGAGAAATTCAAAAACGAAGCTGGTGAAATTGAAAGAAAGGAACTTCCTAATCCCTGTGTCGACACAGGATCTGGACTAGAGAGAGTTTCAGCTGTTCTTCAAAATGTATACTGGAACTATGATACTGATGGATTTACTAAACTCATCTGCGAATTAGAAAAAATCAGTGGGAAAAAGTATAGCGATCCAAATTTCGTCAATAGCTTTCGCGTCGTTTGTGACCATGCTCGCGCCACAACTATGCTTATAACCGATGGGGTTATCCCAAGTAATGAGGGGCGAGGATATGTTTTAAGAAGAATTATAAGACGTGCTACGAGGCATCTTCAAGAACTAGGGATCGAATCTTTATCTCTTCACAAATTAGTCGAAACTGTTTTTGCAGATCTTGGTGAGGTTTATCCACAAAATGCTGCTAATAAAGATCTAGCAACGAAGATGTTAAAGATTGAAGAGGAGAAGTTCAGAACGACTCTTAAAACTGGTCTTGATTTACTTAAAAAAGAAATTTCAAATCTAAAATCAAAAAAGATGGATGGGAATATTGCCTTTAAGCTCTATGATACTTATGGATTCCCTTTCGACCTTACTGAAGTTATCCTGCGCGAACGAGGTTTGGAAGTCAGTGAAGATGAATTCAACAGTGCAATGGAAAAACAAAAAGAGCTTTCAAGATCCTCTTCAAATTTTAATATTAAAGAAGACGATAAAGAACAATATTATCAGATCTATGAAAAGTATGGGGCAAACGAATTTACTGGCTATGATTCGTTAGAGATAAAGGCGAAGTGTTTAGCCGTATTTCCAAACGAAGACAAGGTTTCACTTGTTTTTGATAAGACTCCTTTTTATGGAGAAAGTGGCGGTCAGGTTGGCGATACCGGGAAAGTATTACTTGAAGGCAAAATTATAGCTGAAGTCATGGATACACAAAAACCGGTTGATGGAATTCACGCTCACCTCTCCAAAGCGAATAGCGATATTAAACCCGGTGAGACTTATACCTTGGTGGTAGATTCCTCAAAAAGAGAATTGATAAAGAGAAATCATTCTGCCACTCACCTTCTCCAAGCAGCTTTAATTGAAGTTCTAGGTCCTCATATTAAACAAGCGGGATCTAGGGTAAGCACAGATAGCTTGCGATTTGACTTTACCCAACCAGAAGCTGTCTCAAAATCAGACCTCCAAAAAGTCGAAGATCTTGTTAATCAAAAAATTCGAAATGCTTTAGCTGTATCAGCAAGTCTTATGACAAAAGATGAAGCGACATCTAAGGGGGCGATGGCACTTTTCGGAGAAAAATACGGAGATGAAGTCAGAGTTCTTGAGATGGGTGATTTTTCTCTTGAGCTATGTGGAGGAACTCATGTTAAGAATACTTCTGAAATTGAAATTTTCGTTATTCTAGGTGAGTCATCACTATCGAGTGGAGTGAGAAGAATTGAGGCCACAACCTCGAGCAACGCTCTAAATTATCTTATGGAAAGATCTCGAGTTTTGGGCAAAGTTGAGAGAGAACTTTCTTCCAATTCCGATAATGTCTTAGAAAAGATTGAAGCCCTGCAAACAACTATCAAAAAGAAGAATAAAGAGATAAAGGAAGTTCAGTCTAGAATGGCAAAGGCCAATCAGCAGGATCTCTTCAGTAAAAAAGAAGAGCTTAAAAATGGATTGAGTTTATACAAGGTAGAATTAAAGGATATTCCAGCAAAAGAATTTCGAGGAATCTCAGATCGTTTTGTTAGTGAGAATTCAGAAGATATTGTGTTTCTGTATAATATTGAGTCTGACAAATTGTCTTACTTACTTAGAACTAATAAGAAAAATAAAAACATTAACTGCTCTGAAGTTATTAAAGAAAATCAGTCTCTTATCAACGGTCGAGGTGGCGGAAGACCGGATATGGCACAAGGCTCAGGTGAAGCCCAAGAAATTTCTAAATTTATTGAAGGTATTCAAAATACCTTGGGGAGTTTATAATCGTGGCGAAACATCTACTTATTTGTTTAAGTTTAATAGTCCTATTCTCTTGTTCGAAAGAGAAAAAATCTCAGAAGAATATTCTCAATTACGCGCTCACCAGTAATGTTTCTACTTTAGACCCAGCGATTAGTTACGACACAGTTTCAGCAAAGGTTGTTTATCAAATTTATGAAGCTCTTTATGAATATGATTATCTAAAAAGACCTTATCAATTAGTTCCTAATTTAGCTGCAAGTCTCCCCATCATAGATGACGAAGGTCTTACTTACAGGATCAAGATTAAGAGTAATATTGAGTATCACTCCTTCGAGGGGTTCGAAGCTAAAACTCGTTATGTTACGGCACAGGATTTTATCAACGGGATAAAAAGGCTCGCCATCACGCCTGGAAGTAATGGCTGGTGGCTTTTTGAAGGAAAGATTAAAGGCTTAGATGAATTTAGATCAAAGTTTATAAACTCTAAAAAAGATTATAGCTCAGAGAAAGCTTACCTTGAGGCTATGCTAGCAGAAAAGGTTGAAGGCTTAACGACAAAGGGTGATTTTAAACTGAATATAAAACTAAAGCAGCCCTACCCACAACTAATCTATGCCCTTGCAATGGCGTTTACCTCTCCGATACCAAAAGAAGTCATCCTGGCCACAAACAATAGTTTAAATGAAGTGGCTATAGGAACCGGACCCTTTTATCTTAAAGAATGGAAGAAGAGTTCCATAATTACTCTTAATAAATTTAAAAATTATCATCCAGCTGTTTTCCCAGCCGAAGGTGATCGGTTTTCCTATGAGAAAAAACTATTTGCAGACTCGGGAAAGGCACTTCCTTTTATAGATGAAATTAATTTTAAAATCATGAAAGAGTCTCAGACAAGGTGGCTAAACTTCTTAAAAAAGAAGATTGATATTATTGTCCTAACCAAAGACCATTTTCCCTTAGCCCTCGATCCCACCGGAAACTTAAAAAGTGATTTTAAGAAAGATGGAATCGAGCTTCAAATAGCTCCAACACTTACTTATTGGTGGCTAGCTATCAATATGGAAGATAATATCCTTGGAAAAAATTTAAAGCTAAGGCAGGCTATCGCCCACGCGGTAAATATTGATGATTATATTAAAACCTTTACCAATAATATCGCACTGAAAGCTAATTCTATTTTTCCTCCCGGGGTTAAGGGATATAACCCGACAACAACTCTTCCCTACGAATACAATATTGAAAAAGCTAAAAAGCTTTTAGCTGAGGCTGGGTACCCTCAAGGTAAGGGACTTCCCGAGTTTTCTTATGATGTTAGGGGCTCCACAACTGTTTCACGACAGATGGGAGAATTTGTTCGAAAAGAGTTAGAAAAGATTGGGATCCAAGTAAAAGTAAATCTCAACTCATTTCCGGGATTTTTAAATAAAGCTAGAACAGGACAATTGCAGCTATGGCAAGGCGGCTGGGCCATGGACTATCCCGACCCAGAGAATGTCGTCCAACTCTTAATTTCAAAAAATCACCCCCCAGGGCCGAATTCAACCTTTTACTCAAACCCAAAGGTTGACGAACTTTATAAAAAACTCTTTTTTACAAAAGACGAGGATCAGGTTCTAGAAATCACTAAAGAAGTTGAGTCAATTATTGCTAAGGACCTACCCTGGATTATGCAGTTTTATTCAAGAAACTATATTCTTCATCATAAGCATTTGAAGAACTTCAGACAGTCAGATTTAATTAACAATAATTTTAAGTACTTGAAAATTGAGCCCTAGGCAGCTCTTGCCTAGGGTTCTCACCCTATTAACCCACCTTATAAGTTCGCCGATAAGACTAGTGTGAAATCCTCATAAGGAAGACATAATGAAATTATCCTGCATAAAAAAATTCTTAGTCCTTACCCTCATTGGCATGAGTTTGAATACATATGCCAGAGATCATCTTATCTTTAGTGTCGCGGAGGACATTCCAATGGGATGGCAAGATGACATTAATAGAAGAAATTATTACGTCAATATGGGAAGTGAACATGGTATTAAAAAAGGTACCACACTCACCGTCTTTCGAAGGATTTCGAAACGAAACCCTTACGATAATAAAAAACGAGTTAACTATAAAGTCCCAATCGGAACACTCGAAGTTATTCATGCAGAAGACACCTCTGCGATAGGTAACCTTAAAAAGCTATATAAGTCTGCTAAGGATCCCCTATTTGAAATCAATAATTTTATGATAGGTGACTCTGTTGAGGTCAAAGTAAACTAATTATCAACTAAGCTTTTTTGACTTTACCAACTCACCTACCAGTACTTTATCTAAAATAACAACGGATTCTAGCGCTAGAGCGTAGTCGTGGCCTTTTTCAAACTTTCCTCCCTTGACGGCAATTTGATTTATTCTTTGGCCATGAAAATATCCCTTGAAATGAAATAAATTTAAATTTTCTTTTGCTCTGAGGTATCTTGAAATAATGAGTACTTTCTTCATACCCTTGCTTTATGCAAGGTATTTCTTTATAAATGATCCTAGTTTGCCGAAAATACTAATATAATTTAAAGCTAAAAGAATATTTGTCATGAAAAAAACACTTTGCGACTTATTGATCCAAAGATACACAGAAAAGCCAGAGGCTGGTGCCATTGGTTGGATAGAAAAGGATAATATAAAGCTTCTCTCCTTTAAGGCCTATAAGGAATCTATCGAAGCAATATCTATCGCTCTTTTAAATCTTGGTTTAGATCTCCAAGATAAGGTAAGTCTACTCAGTAACACTCGTTATGAATGGAATCTCATCGATCTTGGTATCATGTGCGCTGGTGGTATTACCGTTCCAATCTACCCATCTTATACCAATGAAGAAGTGAGTTTTATTATTGATCACTCGGATAGTAATCTGATTTTTTTAGAGAATGAAGAGCAACTTAAAAAAATTATTGAAGTTCAAGAAAGTCTCGTTAACCTCAAAAAGATCATTGCCATCGACGAGATTTCTACTCAGACGGTGAAAGAGTTAAGATCAGAGATAAAATTTTTTCGCTATTCAGACTTAATTGAGCAGGGAAACCAAAATAGGCTTGAAAGCCCAGATCTATTTCAAAACAATATTCAGAATATTGATGTCAATCATATAGCAACCATTGTCTACACTTCAGGGACTACAGGTCAACCCAAGGGAGCCGTGATTAAACACAGTGCCCTCTTTCAAGTCTTAAAAAATGTAGATAAATACGCCCTAGGTGCCATTAATAGTTCGGACCGTCTTCTCACCTACCTTCCACTCTCTCACGTACTAGGAAGATTTGAATCATTCACAACAATAGCTCTTGGTAACGAAACTATCTACGCAGAAAATATGGCAAAACTTATTGAAAATATCACACTCGTAAAACCAACAATCCTCGTTGCTGTTCCTAGAGTCCTTGAAAAAATTTATGAAAGGGCCTTGAAAATAATCTCTCAAAATCAAATAAAGAAACATACTTTTGATTGGGCCATGAAAGTTGCAAATTTGTTTTTTGAAACACTCGATGCTGACAGAATACCATCTAGTGGCCTTATCTTGCAGTACGCTCTTGCTAAAAAACTCGTTTTTTCAAAAATCTATCAAATGTTTGGAGGAAAGATTAGATATTTTATCTCTGGTGGTGCTCCCCTAGATATAGCAATTATCCACTTTTTAAGAAATGCTGGTCTCACAGTTTTGGAAGGATATGGTTTAACTGAAACAATTGCGCCATGTACGATCAACCCCTTAAGTAAGCAAGTACCAGGCTCTGTAGGTCAACCAATAGGGGATGTCGAGATAAAATTTAGCGATGAAAATGAAATACTCATAAAATCTAAAGCTCTTTTCTCCGGATATTTTAAAGATGAGGAGGAGACAACGAGAGTCCTCGATCAGGATGGCTGGTTTTATACTGGAGATATAGGAAGGTTCGATGCTCAAGGTTTTTTGAAAATTACTGATCGGAAAAAAGATATTATCATCACAAGTGGTGGTAAAAATATTTCTCCTCAAAAAATTGAAAATATTTTAAAGCGAAGTCCTTATATAGAACAATGCCTGGTGGTAGGAGATAAACGAAAGTTTCTCACGGCTCTGATCGGGATATCGAAATCAGCATTTCACGCTCATTTCGATGAGTTCGAAATTTCAGAGGACTGTGACTTTGTTGACCTAGCATCTCATCCTAAAATCAATGAGTTGGTTCAAATCGAAATCAAAAACTTAAACAAACAGGTGGGGTCTTTTGAAACAATCAAGAATTTTCGCATCGTCCCATTGGAAATCAGCCAAGACAATTACCTCACACCTTCCCTGAAGTTGAAGAAAAAATCACTCGAAGCAGACTTTAAGAATTTAATAGACGCAATGTATCAGGGTGTTTAATTTTTGACAATTGAGCTTCTCAAGCCTATAAAATGAGGTTCAAAGTTAAATTCAAGAGGTACTAGAATGGCAAGAGTAACAATTGAAGATTGTCTCGAAAAAGTAGAAAACAGATACGAGTTGGTTCATCTAACTGCTAAAAGAGTGAAGCAATTAAGAGAAGGTGCTGATGCACTTGTAAAAAGTAAGAATAAAGAAATCGTTACAGCTCTTAGAGAAATTGCAGCCGATAAGGTTAAACACGCTCCTGTAGAAGAATACGATTCAGACGAATTTTAGAATATTTTATATTTATATTTTCTAATAGCCTCTCTTATGGGAGGCTTTTTTTATGTCAATAAGACCCGCGACTCAAGAAGATTATCAGGCCATATTAGATGTTTATAATTGGGCGGTCTCCGATACAGTTGCCACATTCGATACCGAAATCAAGTCACTCCCCATACACCTTAGTTTTTTTAAAGATTTTGAACTGGGCTATCCAATGCATGTTCTCACTCAAGATAAAAAAGTTATTGGTTTTGCTTTGGTCAAGGCATTTTCAGACCGTAAAGCATATGCACGTACATGTGAATTAGCCATTTATATCAAACCAGGTTTTCACCGAAAAGGATATGGAATGACATTAATGAAATCAATTCTGGGGGCGGCTAAAGATTTCAACCAAAAAGTTATTCTCTCAAAAATAGAATCAGAAACTGTAGCAAGTCTAGAGCTTCATCGAAAACTGGGTTTTGAAGAAGTAGGTACACTCAAACGAGTCGGCTATAAATTCGATCGCTGGCTTGATGTCACGATTATGCAGAAATTACTTTCTTAGAGCTATTTTTAAAACCTCATCAAAATGTCTTACTGGATAAAATTTAAGTCCTTTCCTATGTCGTTCAGGAACTTCTTTAAGATCTTTTTCGTTTTCAAAAGGAAGAATGATATCTTTAATTCCTGCTCGTTTTGCAGCTAGGACTTTTTCTTTTATCCCACCAACTGGAAGAACTTTTCCGGTTAGACTCAACTCTCCCGTCATAGCTACATTCCCTCTCACTTTTTTATTTTTAGCAAGTGAATAGAGCGCCAAAGCCATAGTGATACCTGCACTAGGCCCATCCTTAGGAGTTGCACCTGCTGGAAGATGGAGATGGACTTCATGATTAGCCAAAAAGTCTAGGCTGTCTTCTGCAGTATTTGTTTCGTTATTTTTTGTTCTGCTACTAACTTTCTTTTTACTCTTAGCTACCGCCATTTCAACTTGAAGAAGTTTCTTTACATATGAATAAGCCAGGTTTGCTGACTCATTCATGACGTCTCCCATTTGTCCGGTAAGCTTAAACCCTTTCCCTAACACAGGTAGTGTTTCCACGAATAGAATTTCTCCACCAAATGAGGTCCAGGCAAGACCAGTTACAACACCAGGCTGTAGTGGTTTTTGAGCCACCTCTGATTGAAATCTCTTAGGACCAAGAATTTCCTCTAGGTCTTTTGGCATAGGAGAAAACTTTTTAGGCGTTTTACTGCTCACCTTTTTAAGAGCGGCTGAACGACAAAGTTTTGCAATTAATTGCTCCATTCGACGTACTCCTGCCTCTCTAGCATAGTCGTGGATCAAAGCTTTGAGAGTTGTCTTAGATAATGAAAAATCTTTGACTGTTAAACCATGGGCTTTCAATTGCTTTGGAATAACCCACTTAACGGCAATGGCGAGCTTCTCTTCCATTGTATAACCACTAAGTTCTATCAATTCCATACGATCTAATAATGCCTCAGGAATTTCTCCCACATAATTGGCAGTCGCCACAAATAAAACTTTTGAAAGATCAAAAGGCACATCAAGATAGTTATCAATAAAAGTTCTATTCTGTTCTGGGTCTAAGACTTCCAAGAGAGCTGAACCGGGATCACCCTGATAAGAACGCCCTAATTTATCAATTTCATCAAGCATGATGACTGGATTATTTACTTCAACTCGCTTTAAAGCTTGAATGAGCTTTCCAGGCATAGCGCCAACATAAGTCCTTCTATGCCCTTTTATCTCAGCTTCATCTCGCATTCCACCTAACGAGAAACGATAAAATTTTCTCCCGAGAGCATTCGCTATCGATTGTCCCAATGAAGTCTTTCCAACCCCAGGAGGTCCAGCCAAACATAAGATAGTTCCATCATACTCAGGCTTTAGTTGTCTCACGGCCAAAAATTCTAAAATACGTTCTTTTGCTTTTTCCAGTCCATAATGATCTTTTTCTAGAACCTTTCTAGCCGAGTCAATATCGTTACTATCATCAGTAGATTTATTCCATGGAAGTTGAGTCATCCAATTAAGAAATGTCCTTGTGACATTATACTCTGGTGAAGAATCTGGAATTGACTCTAGCCTCTCTAGCTCTTCCAATGCAGCTTTTTCAGCCTCTTCTGGCATCTTGCATTCTTCGATAAGCTCTTTAAATTTTTTCATATCGCGAGACTTCTCATCTTCATCCATTCCAAGCTCAGAACGAATGACTTTGAGCTGCTCTCTTAAAAAGTACTCTCTTTGGTATTTATTTACTTTATCATTTACCTCATCGGTAATTTTCTTTTGAATATCAGCAACATCTTTTTCGCGTTTTAAGTAAACAAGAAGTTTTGCAAATCTCTTTTTAACGACTAAGGTTTCAAGAAAATCCTGTGCCTCCGGGACGTCTAAAGATAAAGCAAATGCAACCAAGTCCGCCAAAGAGCCAGGACTGGGAGAATTAAGCATGGCAAGTTTCATTTCCTCATTGAAATAAGGATTGATCTCACTAAGCTTTTTTACCTGGTTGATGACCGATCTTGTATAGGCATCAAGCTCTTCGTCTGACTCATGGACGTCTTCAAACACATCGGCGTTAACGACAATCAAGGGGCTTTCTTCAATAAACCGATCGATACGATATCTTTTAAGTCCATGGACCAACAAATTTACTGACCCATCTGGAAGTTTCAACTTCTTAACGACCTTACAATAAACTCCCACTCGGTAAATATCTTTGGCGGTAAGATCATTGACCTCTCCGCTATAGGCTTCCATCTCATACTCTTCAATATCTGCCGCAGAGGGACCTTCATCACCTTCACCATCATCAACCAAGTACTCCTGGCCTTCTTTGAATTTGACAAGATTAAGAGCTACATAACCTATTCGGCTTACCAAATCATCCAACTCTTGAGTATACTTATCCTCAGATAGAATGATAGGAGCAATCATTCCTGGGAAAATAGGGCTATTAACGATGGGTATTACAACGACTTGCTCTGGAAGTTTCTGAAGACTTTCAACTTCAGAGTTGATTTTCACGTTTTCTGTCTCGTTCATTATTTATCCTATTTTTTGACATCAACTACTAAACGACCTGGATTTTCAAGGTAGAAAACATCAAAACTCACATTGTCTTTAAAGAAAAGTTCGACGGAAATATTGTCTTCATCGATCGTGAAGAAGTCGATGTTCTTGAGGTATTTTATATTCTTCAATTCACTTATGGATGTTCCTATTGAGGTATTAAAAAAATCTAAGTAAACCTTTTTTTCTTCACTTGAGATTTTACCATACACTCTTGGAGGCTTAGCACTGCTGAAATCAAAAACAACTCTTTCATAACCTCGAGAGGGAACATAAGAATTACGAATATCCTTCAACTCTTGTTGAACTGGATTAGCTTCCGAGTGGAAGACTCCTCGATCGAGAAAAACAGATCTTTTCCGATCAGAGATTTTCCAAATACGCTCTTTTAAGAGATCTTGAGCCACAGCTGAGGAAATAAAAAATAATGCTGTGAAGAAAAAGGTAAAGAATCTTGTCATAGCTACCATCCGTGATTTTACTCTTTAAATGATAGTAAAATATTAAGCTTTCGACAAAAAATAATGTTTAAAACGGGTTAGCATAACAGCTAACATCAAGCCTATGACAAAGCTCATTGGACCCGTAGGACCATCGTCACCAGGATCAATATCAATAGTCGCGCAAGAAAAGGCAGCACTTTCACTACCAAGCGCGTCATCTGCTGCAGTACTTAATGGTGTGTAAGGTTGAGAATTGTGTGAAAGAGTTCCTTCAAGACAATTATTATTATCCTCATACGGATAGGAGTCGATGATTTGAGTAGGCACAAATTCACCTGAGACATAACTTCCGACAGAGACGACGAGATGATAAAGATTATTGGAATTGGCCAACTCATTAGGAGAGGAGAGGATCTCATAGGACTGCGAAGTTGTTAACTGCTGTGGGTAGATAGTTATCATGAAAGTATTTTCACTTGTGTCATTGGATAAATTAAAATCTATTTCATAATCCGTGATTAATTTTCCGGTTTCATCAGTGAGTGCAGTTGTACGAACAGTACTTGCACTACCTTGCGTGACATCCGTAATAAGAGAAAAATTACTACCAAGGCCAGTGCTCATAACGCTCACTCGAAGTACATCGCCCGTTGCATTAACATCAGAAAGATCAAATTCAAATTGATCGCCATCTCCAGATATTCCCTTCGAAATCTCAGAGCTAAGAAACATTCCCACAAAGCTTGCATTGGTTTGACCATTGTATAATTGCAGATCAATAGGAGCATTATTATCAGTATATTTATTTGCTAAATAGGGAGAGGACAGATTCTCATCACATCTGATTGTCACTACACCTAAATCGATAGTTCCACCCAGAGACTCTGGACTCAGTTGCTGTGGTCTACTTTTGGATCGACCTCCACAACCTTGAAAGAAACTAGGAACAAAAACCTCTTGGTTACAATAGTCAGTTTTTACATTTTGATAATAATCAGGCAGTGCTGTTAAGTACTTTACGGGAGAAACAAGTAGAGAATAACTCTCATTAGAATCTTCAACTTCGAAACTGAAATCTCCATTCTCGTCAGTTAATTGCCCTTGCACAACTTCGTTATTTATAAGTGAAATTAATTGAACATGAGCTCCAAAAACACCATCCCCATTGTCTGCAACAACTTGACCTTGAATAAGTCCTGAATAATTATTCTGACCATAACTATGGTTAATTGCGGCATGATCATCTGAATGAAGCGTGTGTTGGTTTTTAAAGACAGAGAAAGTCATAGAAGATCCTACGACTTCTGAATGTGAAAGTCCTAATAGATGTCCCAACTCGTGTGTAATGATATCTCCTAAATACGCCTTATCTAAAGAGCTCTCAGTTTCATCCACAGTCAACTCAACAAAATTTGAAACAGATTGATTAATAAGTATATCACCTGAGTTTATTGTTCCTGAGGTTGAGTTAAAAGACAGCACAGTCACTGCTAGAACTCCTGAACTAAAAAAAGAAAAATCATTCGTAAAAATGATAGAGTTTGCAGAATCACTAAAGCTAGCTGTTCCACTGGTATTATAGACTGGATTCAAAGAATAACTAGAGATGGAATTCCACTCACTGGTAGCTTCCTCAACAATTTCCATCATCCTAAAAGTGATATATTCGCTTTCGCTCATACCCAAGCTATTTAAGCTAGAGTTTGAAATATCAAGTTCAATATCCGTTGAGGCAGGAGCAGGGTTAACAAAGAGAGTGAGATTCTTATTAGAGCGTCTCCATTTTACTTCTGCACCTGAGTCAGCTCTAGATATCACATAAGCACTGGCTGCTTGAGAAAAAATAAGAATAATAAACAGCCCCGCAAGTTTTTTCATCTCTTTTTCTTTCGCAAAACCTGTAGGCAAACACCAAGTGCCCCAAAAATAATAACCAGCCAATAGATAGGAATCCTGGAGTCTTCCTGTGGCTCACTAGGCAGACTCGCAATAGACCGAGAGGGGGTCTTCCTTCTAGAGAACTCTTTTTGACTTTCTACTTCATGCTTAGATTTTTCTCTATGAACAAATTTTCTTCCTTTGATCTTTTCTACCAATTTTACAAATCGTTTTAAAGAAAGGTGACCAATCTCTGGATGATCAGGAAAGATCTGATTGACCATAATCCATTCTCTTCCCACTTTTCTAAGCGAATACTTTCCTAATCCCAAATTACTTACCCATAAATTTTTTTTATGATTATTGAGGACTAAAACAACCTGCTCACCAATTTCTAACTCCGGAGAACCAGGCACTACAATTTTTTGCTGCTGAAGCTCTCCACCCGGATAATAAACATCGACCACCTGCTGAGAGTCGTTTAATCCCTGGGACCTCTCTGAACGAAGTTCTACATGAGTGACCACTCCAAAAACCTCATGAGACTCATAGGATTTAGAAACAACGGTTCCATGGACAATTGAGTCGCTTTTCACCACCTGCTCTTTTATTGAGATAGGTACAAATGTAGTAGCATAAGCACCTGAAATTATTAGAGTAATTAAATATCCCACCAAACTTCTCATAAAGTCTTAACGGGGATTTGTGGCAAAAACTTGAGCTTTTTAGTTGAAATTTATCTTATTATTGGCGATCTTCTCAAAAATAGGGTTCTGATCTATGACAACAATCGTATTCCCACTTTTGGTTAAATCTTGCAGAAATAGGCAGAGCTTTTCAAGTTCTACGATAGACAACCCAAATGAAATATTCTCAAAAAAGATAATACTATTATTAATTTTTTTCTGAAGCCTATTTAGAAGATATATACGTTGTTTTTCTCCTCCAGATAAGGAGGTAATTTTTCGATCCAATGAGAGATAGTCTAAATTTAAAAGTTTCATATGCTCGAAAATTCGCTCAAACTTTGGAGTTAGTCTAATATTTTGAATAGTCTCAGCAAGTGGTCTGGAATAAGCCTCGTGAACAGTAAGAGTCCCGTCTGAAACGTCCGCAAAGAGAGGTTTTAATTTCCTACCTTGGCAATCCTCACACTCGAGAACAATATCTTCAAGAAATTGCATTTCAACTACTGTATGTCCCTTGCCTTCACATTTTGGGCATTGACCTAAGTCAGAATTATATGAAAGATGCCCTTCAACTAAACCCATCGCTTGCGCCATTGGAGTGGCAACAAAATGCTTTCTAAACACAGGAAAAAAGCCGGTCATACTGCCCACAGTTGATCTTGAGGTATAGCGGTTTAGATTTGCATCCACCACAATGACATCCTCGAAGTTTACTGGTGAATCTATATGCTTGAATTTTCCTCTAGGAAGATTTAAATGCTCACCCGTTAACTTATAAGTCAAACCATCAGCGAGAATATTTATCAAACAACTAGTCTTTCCAGACCCTGACGGCCCTACCACGGAGTTAATTCCACCAATGGCAATTTCCACATCAGGATAGCTCTTGCCAAAAATCTCAGCACCTTTTAGTGCGAGCTTTTTTTTCTGATCCAGTTTTAAAGGTTTTAACTTGGTCTGAGATTTTTGAGGTTTAAATTTTTTAACCTCTCCTTGGTAGATAAGCTCTCCGCCTTTATGTCCACCTTGAGGCCCTATTTCAATTACATAATCACTTTTGTTGAGCATATAATCATCATGATCAATTAAAATAACTGTATTTCCCTTTTCAATTAACTCCCTGAAACCATCAAGAAGTGCTTTCATTTCTTTTTGACTTAACCCAAGACTAGGCTCATCAAAAATAAACAAGGCTCCTGTTCCATCATAAGACAAATATTTTAAAAGAAGTAAACGTTGATACTCTCCGGCAGAGAGAGATTTCGATTTTCTAGCAAGTGAGAGATGCCCTAATCCCATCTCTATCGCTATACCTAATGTTTTTAGCAATCTTTTATAGGATTTATTTGCATCTGTTGATTTATAAATCCGGTCAGAATTATGCTCTTGTAGTAAGTTATAAACTTCTTCCAATCTATGATCCATTAGATCAGCAAGTGTAAGTTTTAGATCTTTGAAAGCAAAAAATTGTTGTACATGACTACCGAGCCTAGATCCCTGACAATCTTGGCACTTCTCTCCTTTTTGTAAATTCCTTACAAAAATTCGTACATTCATTTTGTATTTTTTTCGTTCAAGATAGCTAAAGTAAGCATTAAATCCGTAATAATCTCCGGATCCCTCATATAAGAGCTCAAAAAACTTCTTAGGGAGTTCTTTGATCGGTTTTTTGATAGATATTTTACTAGCTTTCATTTCAGAGATGAGTTCTTCTAGCTGACCTGAAAACCTTTTATAATTAAGAAGTGAAACTCCTCCTTCAGCAACCGATTTTTCTTCATCCCAAAGTTTATTAGGGTCATACTCTAAGGTTTCACCGAACCCATTACACTTATCACAAGCACCGAGAGCATTATAAGGAGAAAAGGACATGATATTATTTTTGAATCCAGAGGGTATTTTTTCACAACCTTTTTCGGGACAGTAATACTCATAGCCAGATCGATAATGTAAAGGAGTAATCTTATTTAGCGACTCAGAAAAGACAAAGAATTTTAATCCAAGTTTTTCTAACTCCTCATATTTTTTCTGTGCTCTGTCTAATTTATCAAATTTAAAACGAAACACTTCCCAATAGAGGTGATCTTTATCAAAATCAGTAATTTTTCTTGAGCGATTAGACTTTAGGGAACGAGTGGGAAATGGAGTGTTTACCATTTTCTCAATAAACTCTTCTTTCTCTATAAATATGTGAAATACACCGTCTCGTTTTTTTTCTGGAATTTCTGAACAAAGATAATCTCGAAAAAGTTGCGGCTTAAATTCCTCCAAGTGATCTGGGCAAAGTTCCTTTGAATAGTTACCAAAAAAGTTTTGAAATAATCCTGTCAGGTGCATGACATCTGCAACATTAGACCTTGTTCCAACCACTGGGTTGATTTGTGGTAAGCCAAAGACGGGAAGAACTGGCTCAATTGAGTCTACATCCACAGGAGCGGGTCTCTCGATAAAAAACTTTACCGAGGTTGGAAACGAATTAATAAAGCGTCTTTTAGACTCAGAATATATTGTTTGAAAAGCAAGGGAGGTCTTACCTGAACCACTCGGCCCCGTAAAGCAGGTGAGTTTTTTAAGGGGTATGTCGACATCAACTCCCTTAAGATTATTGACTCGAGCTCCCCTTATTTTAATGAATTTATTTGGTAAGCTCGATATAAAATGGCTCCTTTCCATTACTTGAGACGCTCAAATTAACGAGTTCTTGAGAACTCATTCGAGAGTTATCAATTTGGATCATAGACAAAGGAATCCCTTCAATCTCAGTTTCCTCAACTTGATAACTGACACCATTATTATCTAATATCGTTTCTACAAACTGTAGAGTCTTAATGACTGTACTTCTGCTCGACAATTCAATTTTAAAGGCTGCCAAGACACCTTCCTCCACTAAACTCTCCGCAATATTTAGACCTGAAACCTTACAGGTTTGAAAAGACATCAACTCAACACCATCGTCTGACAGTAATGAATAGTTTCCTCGACTGACTCTACTTACTGATACGGGTATTGTGTGTCCTTGGCCCACATCCATACTGTAACGACCATCGAACCCTCTCATATCAGATAGATTGTTTTGGCAGATAGAACTTTCAATTGCGGTAAAATCGCATGCGCTCAGGGATAAAAGGACAAATAAACTCACTAAGCATTTCATAAAAAACCTCCCAAATTAAATTTGAATCATCAAACCAATATCAGTTGAGCTTGTAAAGGGTCGTTTTTGACATAAAAAAAGCCCACCAAAAAGGTGGGCTTTGTATTTTGATAATTTTTGAACGATTAACGTTTCGAGAACTGGTAAGATTTACGAGCTCCAGCAAGACCGTATTTCTTTCTCTCTACTTTTCTTGAATCTCTTGTTAAGAACCCTGCTTTTTTAAGAGCTCCTCTATCAGAAGCATTAAGTTCAGCAAGAGCCCTTGCAATTCCAAGTCTAATTGCCCCAGACTGTCCTGTAACACCACCACCAAATACGTTGATATTAACATCGTATTTATCTGAAACACCAAGTAGGTTAAGCGGCTGCTCAACAACATATCTTGAAGTTGCAACTGGAAAATATTCAGATAACTCACGTTTATTGATAGTGATCTTTCCAGACCCCTCAGCAATATAAACTCTAGCAACGGAAGACTTTCTTCTTCCCACAGTATTAGTTAAATAAGTTTTACCTTTTGTAGCCATTGTATTTTCCTCTTACTTTAAAACTCTTGCTTCAGGTTTTTGAGCTTCATGATTATGCTCAGCACCCGCATAAACTTTTAGATTAGTTAAAAGTCTTTTTCCTTGAGATGTTTTTGGAAGCATCCCTTTTACAGCATCCATGATGATTAATTCAGGATGTTTTTGAAGTTGCTCTTTGGCTGACCTTTCTTTCAACCCACCAATATGGTTGGTGTGCCAGTAGTACTTCTTTTTATCCCACTTGTTTCCTGTGAAGCGAACTTTCTCACAATTAGTAATGATGACAAAGTCTCCACACTCTTGTGAAGGAGTGTAAGTCGGCTTGTGCTTACCTTTCAATAGGGTTGCAACTTCTGTTGCAAGTCTACCGACTACCATATCCTGAGCGTCGATAACCCACCATTTTCTATCAATATCTTCTTTTTTAAGCGTAAACGATTTTTGCGTATACATATAAACCTCTAAAAATAAAAATTTCCAGACCTTATAACGGCCGTTGAAACCTGATGTCAATAATTAGTCACCACTTAATTATTGCCAAGACAAAATGTTTAAAACTTCTTTAGAACGGGATTAAAAGAAGCCGATTGACACATGTAGCCTTCCAGGGCTATCTAAAGTACCATCAGAGTCTCGCTTCCTCAAGAGTTTTATCCCATAATCGAAGTCTAGAGTTCCAACAGGAGTAAGATATTTAAATGAGAGTCCAGCAGAGGATCTAAGTTCATTCATATCAAATTCATCCACAAACACGCGCCCCGCATCATAAAATACTCCCAAGATCATTGAGTCTGTTAAATAGTATCTTGGTTCGAATTTTAAGTTCACCATATAAGCTCTCGTATCAACTGCAACAGCACTGATATCCTCGCCTGACTCCAGACGGTTCATTTCATTATCCTCATAGCCGCGGATAATATCTGCACCGATTAGCCTAAAAACTTTAATTCCTGGAATGAATCCTTCCTTCTCACCAGATGAGTTTAGATTTGTGGCCTTGTTCTCTTGAATTCCAAAAGCCGTGTACATGGCCAAAACTAAATTGTCTGATACTGGTACATAAAACCGGTTTCTAGTAGTTAACTTGTAATAATCAATTGTTAGGTCCTCTTCTTGCTGGCTCAAGAAAAATGGATTGGCAAACTCTACCGATAAATCAAAAATAGCTCCTCGGGTGGGGTTTATCGGGCGGTCTCTAAAATCAAATGTTACTGAAGGAGTAAAGGAGCCAATTTGAAAGAAACCATCATCACGTTCTTGTGTCGCATCGAACTGAGAAATAGTTTCCAGCTGCTGGCGAATTGAGGCATTAAACCAGCTGGTAAAATTTCTTGAAATTGAATAGCTTACCCTTTGAATATCCGCGTCAAAGGAGAAGAACCTTCTCCTCGAACTATTCAATGCCAGGCCAAAGTCATAATCAGAATAAAAGATATGATTCTCGGAGTAGTTTACCGTGGCATCATACTCCACCAAACTTCTTGAATTCGCCCTTCTTTCTTCATCTAAGGCAAAAAGATCAAATCTTTGGTTCACTTGAAAACGAGAAGATATTTTTTTATTCATCCCATCTATATTATTGTAGTTAATTGTAGATGAGAGCTTGAGACCTATATCAGTTCTTATCCCCGGAGCAAGTTCAAATGTACCAAAATCTTTTTCCCTTACAAAGATGACAATATCAGCAATTCTTTGATCGCTACTGATCGGTTTAATTTGAACTGAAGAGAATAAACCCAATGACAACAACGAAGTTTGAGAAGCCTCTAAGGACCGCCTCGTTAGAAGGTCACCAGTTCTAAAGTATATCTCTCTTTCAATCAGGTACTTTCTGGTTTTTTTATTACCGATCACAAGTACCTCTCCAATGGTGAGTTTTCTTCCCGTATCAATATTTATAGTGAGATCAACTCTGGAGTTATCTTGTTTGTACTCTACAATCTGTGAGGAGTTCGAATTAGTAACTTTGGCAAAATAATAACCTTCATTGTGCAAGTAGTTCTCAATATATTTGAGATCGTCTTTAAATGCGATTGGGTTAAAAGCTGTCCCAGGCCGATTGAGAAGATTGGGCAATAGCGTATTTCGTATACCATCCCCTAAACCATCCATAACAACTCGGTCTACCTTAGTTTGAATACCCTCTCTGATCCTATAAAATATAGTAAATTTATCATCCGCCATGGCTTTAACGACTTCGGGTTTTCCTATAAAAACACTGACATAGCCTTGAGTAATATAAAGCTCTCTTAGCTTCTCCGTAAACGAATCAAGATATTCAGGGTTAATATATCCCGCAGAAATTGTATCTGGCGCTTGCTCGTAAAAGAGATTTCTTAGCTCTTGCGATTTAAATACGGAATTTCCTCTAAATCTAACTTTCTCAAAAGCTGCTCTCTTGTTCTCTCGAGCTTTTATTACAAAGTGGATATTTTCGTCTCCAAAAGTATTGAGAGATCGTTCCGTTTCAACTGTAAACTCAGCTTTACGAAAGCCATATTGCAGATAGTTTTCTTTCAACATCTGTTGAATAGTCTCTTTAGATATTTTCCTTTTGAGGGAAATAAGCTGACCTGAAAGAAAATCCTTCAACTCTTTTTCACCTAAGAAGATATTATTAAAAAAATGAAAAGAATATGTCTCCGTGTTGAGGACATCTATAACGACTTCCGTTGCCTCGAGTTCATTCAATTTGTCATCAATATCAAAGTCTATAAGATAGTATCCGTACTGCAAGAGTACCTTACGAAGATCTTCTAAGTCTGTTCTAATCTTCTGAGAGCTATAGGGTTTACCTTCATAGTGTCCAATTTTTTCTTCAATTAATCTTTTAATCCTCTTGGACTTAGAATTAATGAAAATTTCTTGAATAACAGTAGGCTTTCCGAGGTAGACTTCCACTCTTACTTCACTCCCCTCCCCCTTTCTTTTGGTTCTTATGGCAACCCGAACCTTGGGAAAACCCTGATCTCTAGCAATATCTGTTAGAAGTCTTATCGTACTATCAATCTTACTGCTATCAAGGTACTCATCCTCTCTTATAGGGAGAATGGTGGGAAACTCAATATCAAACCTGCCCTTAATCACAGGTCCTACAATCGAAGTGATCATTTGTTTTGTTTGAAGACGAATATTTAAAGATTTGTCTCTTGTAACACTGAATTCAAATTTTCTAATTCCTTCGTTTGCAACATAGAGTTTTAGTATTTTTTGAAAATTATCTTCATCCTTATAACTTCTAACCAAAGACCGAAAAGCCTTTTTCACGTCTTTACAGTCTTCGCTTTTTTCGCAGTTAATATTAATTTTTCTGATTTCAAAGGAACCCTCAGCGATGGCAAAAGACATACTCGCAAGAAAAATGAATATGATTTTTATATTATTCATCACTTGAATGACCACTTCCACTTCACGTCCGCACCAACAGAGTTGTCTACGTTAATAGTCTCTAAGTCATCAGTGTTTCGAGTTTCATAAACCCCTTCCACAGAGACATTTTTATTTAAATTATAATTTAAGTTTAAACTTCGATTCTGTTGGGTATTTGTATCCACGGTAGAAGAAACGGAAAGGCTCACAGCATCGTTTATCTTCTTTTTCAACTCAATTGTAGTTGCAGAACGAACTCTCCCCTGATTTGCAGTTCCCCCTTCTGAATTTCTACCAGATAATAAACTTGCTTCGTCTTGAGTTATCTGCGTTCCAAGGTTTATTTGTAAGCCGAATTCCTTTTTTAATGTTTCATTAATCTTAAAACTATCAAAAAGAAGTGATCCAACTCCAGCCCGAGTCATAGATTCTCTTTCACTGTCAGTTAGATTATTAGATAAATCCTCGGTATAACCAAAGGCAATTAAACTAAGTATATCACTTTGTGCTAATGAAGGTTCGGAAGATAAATCAACATTAAAAGTTTTTACAGGCCCCAAGACTTTTACATTTACAGAGTATTCACTGATTGTTGTATTAGCAGCAAAATCAAGTTCTGGGTTCGTGTAATCATTTTGCTCATTAAAAAAGATATTGCCCTTTGAGAAAACAAATTCTGTGTTTTTAAAGGTAACCTTATTATTTCTTGCCGCTAAATTTACTTTCCCCCCAATACGAGGTTGTTTTTCAGTACCCGTTACCTGAACCGCACCAGTAAATCCCATATCCGCCAGAGAGTTCCGAACATAGATAGGATTTCTTGTATTAATATTGAGATTGAGATTAACAAGCTGGTCGAGTTCCTGTTTTTCTTTTCCTGGGAGATAATCGATTTCATCTTTAGTGAAACTCTGATTTCCGGTTGCAAAGTCTGTAGGCTCATTCACCAAAACGAAGCTTTCAATATAGTAGTCCCCCCCCAAAGTATAAGGAAAAGTTTTACCGACAAAACTTCCATCGCCAGAAAAGACTAGATTAGATTTCTTAAACAATGTTAATCCTGCATCCTTAAACTTGTAACGAAGGTTAATGTCAGGAACGATTGTTTTTAAACCGACCTGCCCACTAACTTCAAGAGTTCCACTCACAAGTTGAGCATATAGTTTTTCAATATTAAAAACTTTATCTCGCATTGAAATTTTAAACTCCGATTTGGTAATAGCTGTAGGTATCAACTCAGAGACTAGCGAGAGATTATCAGATGTTAGGTAGGCTTCATAATCTTGCTTATTATCTTTGAAACCATACTTCACATTCGCTCTTATATTTCCTGTGGCTTTATTGATAAAGGAATTAAAGACTTCAATAATACTGGCATCTATTTTTGCCTGTGAGTCAGTATTATAATTACCATAAAGATCTCCCTTTCCTTTACTAAGAACATAGAAGCTTCTTCCTCTAATATTTACGTCCCACTTTTTAATCATTCCTTTTTCAATAATTATTTCAGGCTCTAATTGTTTATAGCGAACAAAAATTGGCTTTTTACTTAGTACAAAATTTTGCATGTTTGTTTCTAGATGAGAAACTTTCAAATTTCTGGAATCAAAAATTGACCTTAAACTGTATCGGACTCTACCACTAAGATCTGTATTAGAGGGATCGACAGAAGACAAAATCCCAACAATATTTTTTAAGTTTGGAATATTTAAATCAATATTAACATAAGAGCTCTCTGCTTTGTTATCAAGTAGATAGAAATCACTATCAACATATATTTGCTTACTGAAGAGATCCACCACAGTTTTAACTTCATCTAAGTGATATTTTATAAGAATATTCGAGTCGGCTAGACTGACGTTATTAGAAAATGTATTGATAATCTTAAACTGACTATCTGCTTGCCATTTATCATTCTTAAACTCTGCCTCTAATGTTCCTCTCAAATCGCCATTTAGATTAAGAGGAAGACGTTTAAACCAAGTAAGTTCTTGAATAGGTATATCATTTGCTTTTGCCCAAATACTAATGATGGTAGGTTCAATACCGTAGCGGAATCGAAGATTAATACTTCCACCACTTTTTTTAGCGGTAAACTCGTCTATATCTAAAAATCCATCTTTGAACTTATACCTAAAGACAAGATCTTCGATATTCTCATCGAAAAAGTAGTTATTCTTACCCTTAAAATTACCGTCTACAATAAGGCCATCTACGCTGGGCTTACCTGAAAGTCGCCCATTTAAATCCCACAGGCCGTGAATCTCATTTGTTGTAATAGAGACATCTTTTAAAAGTGGCGCCAGAACTCTTTTGACTTCGCTAAAACTTGCCTCTTTAACCGCATATGTCGCATTTATCTCCTTAGCTTTGAGATCTACTTCTCCGCGAGCAAAGATATTTGCCTTTCCTGATGTTGCATAAACTTTTTTCAGGACAAGATTACTTGTATCTAAGTTCAGTTCTACCTCTGACTTAATTTTATCAAATGCGTAATCATTGATTTCAAACCGATTAGAGTCATTTCTAAGTTTAAGAAGTGGTCCATCAGGGGAAGGACTAATTGATATATCTAGCAGTCCTTTTCCTTTTAATTCATATCCCAACACAGGTGAAAAATCCTTAAAGTTAATAAAGGAATTAGGAACTTCCATTTCGAATGCACCATCTCTTGTTCTAGCATTGATGTTCATTTGGTTTTCGGCTTTACTTAATACTAAAGCCAAGTCGAGATCACCTCTCACTAAGGATATGTCTCCTTCAGTCAAGTTAAACTCACTGGCCGTAAAAGCATCCAATTCCTCATCAATTTCAAGAGACAAGGAATGAATTTTACCAGGTTCCATAACTTTAAAACTAAAACTTTCTTTATCAAATAAATCAAACCTAAGTTTTGTTGATAGCCTACCTTTCAAAAAGCCAACGTCATCTTTTAAATATTTCAAGGCTTTTCTTAAATCATAGTTTTGAAATTTCGCGATAACCGGTTCTTCGATGTATTTCTTTGAAACTAAATTGTAGAGTTCAAAGGGTTGTTCTAGCTCTAAAATGGATTCAGAGTTTTTCAGAAAAATCTCTTTTATGATAATATTTGTTTTATTGAGTGAGAGTTTAGCTTTTAGCACATCTGCATCTGCAAATTGGGTCACCAAGTTTTGTCCCTCAAGCTCAGCATCAACTGAAAAGTCTTCGCCAAGGCCACTAACACGTGATTTAACTGACACCACCCCTTGATCTAATGTTCCTACACCCTCTAGGTCTACATAATTATGAAGGACATTGAGAGGAGCCAAAGCTTTTAAATCGAGTTGGTAGTTAAAATCACTTGATAAATAGTCTTCGATAGAACCTTCTAGCTCTATCGTTTTAAACCCTGACTTTACGGTTAAATTTTCAACTTTAACTCTTTGAGAACTCAAATTCGCATTAACTTCTATAGAATCTACAAATAATGGAACCGCAAGGTAAGGAGAGAGGTCCAACGACTCTACGGTTCCCTCCACCCCAATTGATTTTACCTTGTTTGAGAGGACCAGTTCTTTTGCTAATAAATTATTCGTACGATATTTTACAAGTATGTTTTGGAGTTGAATCTTATTCAAAGGAACTTTAGGTAGGAGTTTAAAAATCTCTTCAGTCGAGGTATTTGAATTGTCATTATTTTCATCGGGCTTTGTTGGTTTTGAGGTTTCAATCACATGGACACTACCATCTGATATAAGCATTCGGTCAGCTATAAAATCCGTTTCAAAAACATCTAGTGGACTGAAATAAATTCCAAGCTCATTAGCTTTAACTTCTAATGCTATTTTCTCCCTTTCCATTTCAAAAGTTAAATTTCTAACATTTGCGCCAGGAGGGAACAAATTAAACTGTAGATTTTCAAAAGCAATCTCAGCATCTAGAACTTCAGTTATGTATTTTGTCGCTATAGTCGAAACTTTTTTAGCTACCCATCGACTTTGGAGAAACTCCCATGTCAACATGAAGGCTACGACCATGACAAACATGAATAGCACTAAGATTTTATTCACCCTTCTCATGAATCATTTTCCTCGACGAAATTATGTTTCAATCCTTGATGGGCTTGCCTTTTCATTTTAAGAAAGGGTTCTTTGTCTTCTGGTTCTACTCTGTTTAAGTATTCATTTATAAAATAAATGGACTCCCCGTAGTTTCCAATTTTTAAATGTAAGTAGCCCTGGTAGTAGAGTTTCTCCTCAGAAAACTCCATTTTTTCGACGATTTTTAAGGCAGCGGTATAAAAGTTGATCGAGATCATACTCTTAACCAATTCACTATATTCAGATTTATCATGTTTCTCAAATGCTAGCCTAGTAATGATATCTTTCTCCTCTGGAGATAGTTCGTACTGTAGCTGTTCAAAATCTCTTTCTTCCGCTTGCCCATGGATCTCATAGAGTTTAGGGAAATTTATTTCAGATTTTTGTATAGTTCTTTTTTCTATCTTAAAATCTGGTCTCAATGCTTTTTTTAATTTAGGCATATCACTAGGAACTGAGACGTGTTTCAACTTTAGTTTATCTTGAGCAATATTAAATAATATGTTCCTTATATTCTCTTCTAGGTAATCAATTTCATATACTCTTAGACGTTCAATATTATCTATTGCAAGAAGTATATACTC
Source organism: Halobacteriovoraceae bacterium (assembly GCA_002707495.1). Classification (GTDB taxonomy): domain Bacteria; phylum Bdellovibrionota; class Bacteriovoracia; order Bacteriovoracales; family Bacteriovoracaceae. The sequence goes on from PAMZ01000014.1 coordinate 83,946, forward strand.
AATGATCTCATTGGGCATGACTTCATAGCGGTGATTTTCTTTAATTTTTTGTTTTAGAATTGTAAAACTTAGATTCGGTTCCGAAATATCTAAAATTGATAAGATTTCGTAAAAAGATTCATAGGACTCTAAATTCTTTGTTAAACCTTTTAAGGAATCATAATCATTTGTTTCAGCATAAAATAGGATCTTAAACTTATTCCAGAACTTTTTTTCTCGCGCACGATTATCAAAAAGTGTAATCAAACCAAGGGCTTTACTTAAATATTTTTTAATAAGAATTGTCTTGCAGACTTCTTTAAGCTCTTCTTCAAATTCTTTAACTTGTCCTAGCTGCCAAAGTGCCTCAAGATATAGACTTTGAAGTTCGTAGCTCCAATGAACTTGATTTCCTCCTATTAAATAAACAGGCTCCGGTTCACCTCGCTCCAAACAAAACTGACAAATTTTAAGAAGAGCTTCTCTATTTTTTGTCTGGGAAATTTTCAAAGCTGAATCTTTAAGAATTTCAGAAAACTCTGGATCTAAAGTAATTGAGTTTTTCTCGACAATGGCCGTAACCAAACGGTCTAAATCACCAATTGAAATATCTGACTTTAACTCATCAAAATTGATGGCCTATCTCCTGCAAAAAAAAGCTAACCTATTAATATTTTAGCATTTTTCCGCAAGAAAATTGGTATTGTACGAATTTGCCCTAAAGTCTGGATGATTAAGAATCTTCTTGTGAAGAGTAATATTTGTTTTAATTCCACCCACGACTGTTTCATCTAAAGCTCTTAAAGTCCGAGTAATGCACTCCTCTCTAGTTGGAGCTGAAATGATGACTTTAGAAATCATCGAGTCATAATGTGGAGAGACTTTATATCCTGTATAAATATAGTCATCTACTCTAACACCCATCCCGCCTGGCCTGTGATAGTGAGTGATTAAACCAGGAGATGGCATTGAAGTTTCGGGATCTTCTGCATTGATTCTGCATTCAATAACATGGTTTTGAAACCTAATATCTGACTGTTTTAATTCAAGCTTTTCACCCATGGCTATTTTAATTTGCTCAGATATTAGATCTACAGCAGTTCTTTGCTCTGTAACAGGGTGTTCTACTTGAATTCTTGTATTCATTTCCATGAAATAGAATTTTTCACTATCAAGGTCATAAAGAAACTCTACCGTTCCGGCGGAGTCATATCCGACTCTTTTTGCCAGGTTTAAAGCTGACTCACAAATCTCCATTCGAACTTTGTCTCTTAAAACGGGGCTCGGAGATTCTTCAATAATTTTTTGGTATCTTCTTTGAATCGTACAATCTCTTTCGCCAAGATGAATAATATTCCCGTGTTTATCACCCAAAATCTGAATCTCAATATGTCTTGGATTTTCAATATACTTTTCAATAAAAAGACTATCGTCTCCGAATGCAAGTTTTGACTCTTGTTTAAGAAGAGAAATAGTTGAAATGATATCATCCATTTCATCGATTCTTCTCATTCCTCTTCCACCGCCCCCTGCGGAAGCCTTTATAAGTACAGGAAGACCAAGTTTTTCTACTTCCGAAAGAATTTTATCGTCTCCCATATCATTAACATAAATTGGTTTTAAAGTAGGAACATCAGCTTCTTGCGCGATTTTTTTGGACTCAATTTTACTTCCCATCTTTTCCAAGCTTTCAAAATTAGGTCCAATGAATTCAATTCCACACTTCTGCGACATTTTAGCAAATTCTACGTTCTCGGATAAAAATCCATATCCAGGATGAATGGCATCAGCGCCGGTAATTTCAGCAGCAGAAAGAATGGCATGAAAATTTAAATAACTATGAATTGATTTTGCAGGTCCAATACAAACTGACTCGTCTGCTAACTTTACATGTAAGGAGTTTTCATCCGCCTGGGAGTAAACAGCAACAGTTTCAATTCCCAATTCCCTGCAAGAACGCAAGACCCTAATAGCAATTTCACCTCTATTGGCTATGAGAACTTTTTTAAATTTCACAATTAAGCCTTTATTCTAAAAAGCACCTGACCAAATTCTACCAGGCTTTCATTAGTAGCTGTTATTTCTACAATTTCACCATCAATATCTGATTCGATCTCGTTCATGATCTTCATTGCTTCTAATATGCAAAGTGTTTGACCTTTGGAAACCCTATCCCCCACTTTAACAAATTCAGGTTTTCCCGGAGCAGGAGAAGAATAGTATGTACCTACAAAAGGCGAGGTAATCTCATGAAAATTTCCAGCAGGAGCTGAAGCCTGTGCAACAACAGTGCTCTCCTGCTCAGTTCTCACAGCTGCCATAGGCGAAGGACTGTGCGAAACAATAGTCTGTGAACTGGCAAAACTTACGTAAAATTTATGATCATCGTTTTCGTATTTTAATTCAGCAACGCCCTCTTCTTTCGCAAGGTTGATGAACTCTTTAAGTTTATTAAAATCACTCATTGTAACTCCCTAAGACTTTGCTCTTTCGACGTAGTCGCCAGTTCTTGTATCAATTTTTAGAACTTCACCTATTTCAATAAATAACGGCACATTAACCTGTAGCCCAGTCTCCATGATTGCTTTCTTAGTACCGCCTGCAGCTGTATCACCTTTTAATCCTGGATCTGTTTCTGTTACAGCGAGATTAACAAAGTTAGGAAGCTCAATAGAAATAGGTCTAGCGTTAAAATAGAGGATCTCAACTTTGATGGCTTCTTGCAGATAGTACTTAGCATCACCAACATTATCGTGACTCAAATGAACAGACTCAAATGTTTTAGTGTCCATAAAGTTGTATCCGTCCATATCGGAATAAGTGTATTCCATCTCACGCTCTTCCATGTCTGGTTTATCTACAGTATCAACCCCCGACTTAAAGGTCCTCTCTAGAACTTGCCCTGTTTCTAAGTTTTTCAACTTCGTTTTAACAAAAGCTGATCCCTTCCCAGGGTTTACATGTTGAAAATAAACCACAATATAGGGCTTCCCTTCAATCGCAATCTTCAGATTGTTTCTGATGTCAGTCGTTTGATATTTCAAAATCTATCCTTTTTTAAGGTCTGCTAAGGCAAGGGCTGCATAATAGTAACCCGACTTTCCAAGTCCACTCATTATTATAGAAGCAGCCTGGGCAGTCAATAAGGAATGTCTGAAGCTTTCTCTCGTATAAACGTTAGAAAGATGAACCTCGGCAATAGGGATTTTAAGCATTCTTAAAGCATCTAGAATTGCAATAGACGTATGGGAAAATGCGGCAGGATTGATTATCAATGCGTCAAAGTTTTCATTTGTTAACTTTTGAATTCTATCAATTATTTCACTCTCCGAATTTGATTGCCACCACTGAAGATTAAATATATCTGGATCGAGTTTCGAGGTTGTAAAGTCCTCTATTTCTTTAAGCGTGTTTGGACCATATATTGCTTTTTCTCTCGTCCCTAGCATATTTAGATTAGGACCATTCAAAACAAAAATCTTCATACAAACTGCCGTTTTTGGGCGCGAATTTTCGTGAGATAGCTCATATATTTCTTTTCAATAAGTGCCCTCTTGTTCTTTGCAAACTCAACTTCAGTTGAATCTTCTGATTTTGATTCAAGCAATACAGACTCTACTTCCTGCAACCTCTTTCGACTTGCGGTATCTTGCGGATGAAGCATTAAAATATCTCTAAGAATTTCAGCTGCTTTATCAAAATGACCTTGAGAACAATAGAGGTCAACAAGTGTATGAGTAATAATGGGTTTGTTGTCCTTTAGAGATAAAGCTTCAGGCTCGTCATCTTTTTCATTATCAAAGTCTTCGTGAAAATATTCATCATCTAAAGACCTTTTTGCAACTTCAAGTTTTTCCTCCCAAACATCTTGTTTGAATTTTTCAATTGGATTTTGAACTTCCCATTCAATCTCATCGCTGGATTTCTTTTCACTATGAGGGGTGTGGTTTTTCGCGAAATCAACTTGAATCCAATCGTCTTCTTCAAAAGATGTATCTATATTAGTTGCTTCTGGTTCGAAATGCTCTTCGTCTTGCTTAACCAATAAATCATCTTCTAAAAGCTTTACCTGCTCTGCAACAAACATATCCTTAGGATTTAATAACAATAAATTTTTATAGGTAGTGAGTGCTTCATCTAAATAGCCTAACTGCATACAGGTTCTTGCAAATAATTTTTGTAACGAAAGATTTTCTAAGTTTCCCGGAACAAAAGATCGTATCGTATTATAGGCCATTTCATAGTTTTGAAGATCATAGTGACAATTTGCGAGGACAATATAGCCCAACACATATGACGGATGAATTTTGATTCCCTTTTGGAGGATTTCAACCGCTTCATCTAGCATTCCCAACTTTCGATAAGTCTCAGCTAAAGGCGCGAAAACTCTAGACCTAGGGTTTTTTTGATACTTCAAAGAGTACTTGGATAGAAGTGAAGAATTTTTCCGAGCCCTAACCATGGCCTATATTCCTAAATCTTCACCCAACTCACGGTTAACGAGTCCCGCTTCTTCTTGGTTGATAACTCTTGGAGTAATAAAAATTAGCAACTCTGATTTGTTCTCTTGTGGATTGTATCCCGATTTAAATAGCCAACCAATGATAGGGAGATCTTTCAAAAATGGTATCCCTGCTTCAATTGTTTCTTCAGAGGTTTGGTATATACCACCAATACTTACTGTGGAACCATTATCAACGAGAACGTTAGTTTGCACGCTTCTCGACGTTGTAGGAGGAAGTTCACTTTGAGCTTCAGAAACTCCAAATCCTGATTTCGAAACGGAAACATTCATTATAATGGAACCTTCATTATTTACGATGGGGGTAACAGAGAGGTTAATATCTGCCGAAATAGTTTCGGTCTCACTTGTATTCTCGACCACTCCGCCTGCTGCAGCGATCTGAGGCAGGGCAAACCTCCTCTCAGTAGAGTCTGTAATTGTAGCAGCCATCCCACTTTGGGTGATAACCCTTGGACTAGAGATAATGCGGCCTTTTGACTCAGTCTCCATTAGCTCTAAGGCAAATTGAAGGTTTGCAAGTCTTCCAACATTAATGACAGCCTCTACAACTTGGGTTTGAGAAATAGAAGTCGCCGAATTAAAACTAAATGTTCCAGACTGATCAGTTAGTTCACTTGTTGTCGTCAATGGATCATAGCTAAAGGATACTCCTGGAGAAGTTAGCCCTGCCCTTAATTCGTAATTCTCAAATGCTTCAACAATCTTAGCCTCTATTAGAACTTGAGGTGTCTGGGTATCTAGAACCTCAATAATCTTCTTGATTTTCTCAATAACATCAACCGTATCACGAACAATCAAATTACTTGTTCTGGCATCAAGCTGGATAGTTCCACGTTCTGGGGTTAAATAGGATTGCACAATTTGGATTAATCCACCTCCCGCACCTCCGGCAGCAGCACCACCACCCGCAGCGCCTGCAGCTGCAGCTCCTCCTCCTGCTCCACCAGCACCACCGGCACCGCCAGCACCTCCGGCGGCTTGAAGGGCATAACTTAGAGGAAAGATTTTTGTTACAAGAGGCTCTAGAGTTTTATTTTTACTTTGCTCATCTAATTCTTTTTGTCTTTCGGCCAAAGCCTTATCGGCAGTGGTAATGGTGAGAATATTTCCATATTTTGCAGCGACCAGTTTCCCAAGATCCATAATAGTGTCTAAAACCTGATCCCAGGGGAGGTTTGTTAAATTAATGGTTAGAGGCTTTAACTGGTTCACTTCGTCCTCGATAATAATATTAAAACCTGAAGTATCACCGATCATTTTTAAAACTTCAGCATAGGGAACATTATTTACATTAAGAGAAATTTTTCTCCCAACATAACGTTTAACTCCTGATTGAGTTAAGTTTTCAAGGATATCCTCAACACTATTCGATTTTGGGATTAATATTTTTTGTTTTTTTCCAACAGTTGGATCATCATCTACGAGTTGACCTTGATCAACTTTACGAAGCTTGGCCCTCGTAAAGACTCCAAAACGATTTTCAATATGAAGAATAATTCGATTTTTTCTCTTTTCAATAAATGATCTTACATTGTCTCTTAATTGAACTGCGAATCGAACTTCATCATTTTTTCCAGGTTTTCTATAGGGTGAAATAAAAACCGAACTTCCTGAAAACTCCGATGTATCAATTCCCCTAAGAAATCTTTTTTCTGCTGCAACACCTTTTAAATCAAGGAGAATTTGTTTGTCCTCTTTTAGATGTTTTCTATTTGCAACAAACTCTCCATCAATATCAATAATCAATTTAGAGACTTCGCCGTCTTGAATGAAATTTACGGATTTTATTTTTGAAACTTCCTGGGCATTAATGCCAAGCGAGCAAAATAAGAATAACGCAAAGGTGAAAATCCTGACCATTTCTATAACCTCTTCCTTAAAGTTATAACCTATACAAAAAGCGTAACAATATTACTGCGAAATAGGAATAACTGTTTCAATATATTCAGGTTCATCGTATATATTAACGATTTGCTCAACTAATATGATTCCCCCCGCCAAAATAGCTTTAATCTCTGGCCCACCGACTCCCAGCTGCTCTCCCTCTCTAAGGGTGTAGACCTCACTGCCTTCTTTAATCATCACTCTACGATCTTTACCGATTAATACTCCGACAATTTCAATATTCTCAACTGAGACTTGTTTATCTAGTTTTTGAACATTTCTTTCAAATTTCCCGTTAAATTCTTTTTGACGTCTTTCTTTTTCTTTAGATTTGAATTTAGGTGTTTGAAAAGGATCTCTCAGTTCAAAAGGTTTTTCTATTATATCCTTTCGATCTGCAAAGATCTCATCTAATTTTGCCTGAGAAGCCATGGGGATAATCAAAAGAAGCATGAATAAAAGACATGTTGATTTTATCATTAGCTCTGATCCGGTTTGTAGTTAGGGTTATATTTAAAAGCTTCTAGAGTCGTACTCAAATTTAAAATTTTAAAACGACTGCGAGGATCGCCATCTTCTGACTCTGAAAATCGTAAGTACTTAACATTGAGAATTCTCCCTCCCTTCGAGAGTTTATCCAATTCTCCAAAAAAGATGAGACCTTGCAAAAATGTTCCCTTCACATCAAAGTTAAAATCTTTAGAAATATAGAAATCCTTAACAACTTCATTCTTTGCAGAGGGTGTTGGATCTTTCATCTTAAGACCCATAGCAAGATTTGATAGGGTCTCATTAACCTTGGTATCAATAATATCTGGAGGAAGCTGTTTTTGAACGGTTTCAATTCTGGCCACAACTTCTGCAACTGCCTGTCTTGATTCCTCTAAGTTTTCAGCAAATCTTTTGACGTCTTCCAATTCTTTTTTTGCTCGCTTGAATTTAGGAGGAAGAGCATCATTTAAACTCTTTTGAGAGAGAAGTTCTTGTTCTTTTAGATCCCATCTCTCCATTCCTAGAAAACCAGCATATGCCAGTATAAAAACCCAAAAATATTTGACGAAAAAATCAATCAAAATTATTCCCCATACCAATTACTAACGGTAGTAGAGAGTTCAAATGCTTCTACTCTTATACCCTTATATTCTGATTTTAATGTCTGTGGTTTATTGTATTGCACTGAACCATTAAAGTGAATCGACTGCCTCAATTCTTCTTGAAACTTACTTATACCGAAAAAGGATTTCGAATACCCCACAATTCTCACATTTTCATCTGAGACTTCTAGCTCGTTAATCCATATTTCGTCAGGGGTTTTTTCTGCAATATACTTCAAAACATAAAAAGGGTTTTGTCTTTTATCGACAATTTTTTTAATAATACCAATTTTGCTTTGAAGCTCTTTAGACTTTTCATTTAGCTCTTGAACTTGTTTTTTTACATTATCATACTCACGAAGTTCATCACGTAGTTTTTTTAGCTCGTTCGATTGAGTTCGATATTCAGTCTCAAGAGTTTTTATATCATCATTAAAATAGCCATCTATTAGTCCTTCCACCATATACATAGCGATAATGGCGACACTAAAATAAACTGGATTAATCAATGAGAGATTGATTGGACCAACTTTTGTATAGTCCTGTCTTACTTGTACTGGGGAGAGATTAACCTCAATCATGACTAATCAACCCTCCTCATTGCCAATCCGACGGCAACGGCTCCTCGATAAGCTAACTCTTCAAGCTCACTTTCAGAGAAGGATCCTTTAATTTCCAAAATTTCCAAAGGATTGATATCTTCGACTTCAATATCAGTTAAGTCTTGAAGGGCATCTTTAATTCCAGGGATTTGAGCTCCCCCTCCAGTTATAAAACAATGACTCACTTGTTCACTTGAACCAGCTGCAATATAGAAATTCAAGACCTTTTTTAACTCTTCAACTAAGCGATTAATATGTGCCTCTAAGATGCTAATGATTTCTTCCGGAAGATTACCGTTGTCATCTCCATTTACCTTGAGGTCCTCAGCTTCTTCATAACTAACTCCCATGGAGCGCTGGATTTCTTCAGTAATGAGGACACCACCAAGATTAATTTCCTTAGTCAGTATAGGTCCACCACCTCTGTAAACCATAAGGCTAGTATACTGAGCTCCAAGATCAATAATGATCGCCCCTTCCTCAGATATATCTTCAAGTTGATCATGAAAACAGAGTTCGAAAACATTATTTACAGCAAAAATATTTAAATCAACCACCCGCGTATGAAGTCCTGCTTCTTTCAAATACTCCATATACTTTTCAGCAACATCTATTTTTACAGCACCTACTATCGCATCAACGACATCTTCATCTTCGTTTCGACCTATAATTGAAAAACCAATTTGAGCATCATCAGCTCCAAAGGGTATATACTGTTCAGACTCCCAAAAAATATTATCTTCAACTTCTTCCTTATCACCGTCAGGAACTTGAAGTCTCTTAGTAACAGTGTTCGGACCATCCATTCCCAAACAAGCAATTTTTCTTTTAATACCGTTCTTTTTTAGAATTGTTTGAATCGCATTTATTATCTCTTCCGGCTTTTGAACTTCATCTTCAATAATTGAAGCTTCACTCAATGGAAAACTCTCGTAGGCTTCAAGCCTATAACTTCCTTTTTTCCCTTCGGCCATCACGGCAATTTTTACCGCACTTAAACCAATGTCTACGCCGACCAAATAGCCCTTGGCCATATTGAGTCGTATTTCTTGAATCTTTTCGCCGATTGACACTGAAACCCCTAATTTTACATTATTATAGCTTTTTCTGAATTATTAAATCAAGAAATTGGTGCAAATTGTTATTTAATGTAAAGCGGATTAATCAACTCAACTATGTCTGGAAAAAATATTTGTAGGGTAGCTGCAAGAATTATAAATGGTCCAAAGGCAAAGGGGGCATTTCGATCTAATTTTTTCAAAGCGATTAGTATGACACCGATGATTGAGCCAATCATACAACTCATAAAAATATTATTAATGATTCCAAGCGGCCCCAGAATGAATCCTAAAATTCCAAAAAGCTTTATATCACCCCCTCCTAGACCTACAACCCCTCTTAACTTATAAAAAAGTGCAGTAACACCATAAGGGCCAAAAAATCCAATAAGAGCGCCAAGTAACCAATGCATCAATGGGAAATGAAGAACAACATAGGGAATCGAGACTAGTAAGAGATAAATATTTAGTTTATCCGGTAGTAGTTGATGCTCTAAATCGATAAGTAGATGGGCCAAAAATACGCAAGCTACTGAGAAAAAGAAAGCATAGTTAAATAAAGCCTGCGGAGAAAGATCTACAGGCATTAACAAGAGTGAAAATAATGCTACCGTTAATTCGGTTAAGGGGTATCGCCAGGGAATTTTAAAATCACAATTCGCACATTTTCCCTTAAGGATTAAAAAACTTATTATAGGAATATTTTGGTACCATTTTACCATTGAAGAACATTGGGGGCATTTAGATCTAGGTGTTATGACAGATTCATTACGAGGTAACCTGTAAATAACCACATTAAGAAAGCTTCCTACCATGCTACCTAATATAAAAAATAATATTTGCAGTAAACTTGTAAGGCTCAAAAATTAATCCAAATTTTTCTTTTCGAAAATATATATAGAGACAAGTATTAAAAATATTATATAAAAAAGTCCATAACTAAAAGTGCTTCCAAGATAGGCTAGACTCAAATTATTTTCATACAGCAAAAAAGACTTTATATTGAACTTGTAGAAAGCTGGAAGAACAAAATGGTATCCATCTAAGAGAGCTTGAATCTCAGGTCTATTCTTAACAAAATTTGTAGTCATTGCAGTGTCTATACTATGTCCCAAGATATAAAGCATAATTGTATAGAGTACAGACATCGTCTGAGTCGTTACTATTGATAAAGTTCCTACTAAACACAGTACAACCAAGCTTTCGATAATAATGAAAACAATAGTCCAAAATATTAAAGGACTAAAAGTTCCCCCTATTAAGAAAAAAAGCGACAAGGTAATAAGACTCAAAATAATAATATTAAGAATCAATACAAGGGAGAGGCCTAGAAACTTCCCCAATATAAAGCTGAAACGAGGCACTGGTCTTGAAACGATCATATACACGGTTCTATTATCAATTTCCTTTGATAAGATTCCAACACCAATAAATATTGCAATTCCGACAGAAGAAAGTGCCAAACATCCCATTCCAAAATCTAATGCCACCCTGCTAGGTTCTCCGTAAGTAAAACTAAAAGCAACATAAGTAACAAGGAGTAATGCCATTCCCAAAAAAAGAGTATTATAGAGAATTTTACTTCCGATAATCTCTTTAAAGGTATACTTTCCAATAACTAAAGATTTTTTAAGCCCACTATTTAACATTATAAAATATTTGCTCCAGACTCATGCGTTCCTGTTCTACAGAAATAATATCTGCACCATCTTTAATGAGACTTTCTATCGATTTATTTTTTTCTTTATCTTCTACTAAGATTTTGCATAACTCATTATCTTTATAATATCTAACTCGATATTCAGATTTAATATTCTCATTAATTATTTTATCGACACTACCATCAAATAATAACTTCCCATTTTTAATAAAAAGAACATTGTCACAAATTTCTTCAACATCAGAGACTATATGAGAGCTAAAAAAGACCGTTTTACCAAGCAACTTTAACTCCTCTATTATGTCTTTTAACTCTTTTCTACCGACGGGATCAACGCCCGCTAGAGGTTCATCTAAAATGATCAGTTTAGGATCATGAATCAATGTGGCTAAAAAACCTACTCTTTGCAGCATTCCTTTTGAATACGTTTTTATCTGACGGTCAAGGGCAAAATCTATCTTAAATTCGGGAGCCCATTTCTTAATTTGCTTTTTAACTTCTTTAGCTGAGATATCTGACAAAGCTCCCATGTATTGGCAAAACTCAAAGCCAGTCAAATGAGGGTAGAAAAACGGTCTTTCTGGAAGATAACCCATCTTTGAGAAAGCTTCTATTTTTTTATTTCCAAGTTCTTTTCCGTAGAGAATTTCACCTGAAGTTGGACGTATAAAATCCATCGCCATCTTGATTGAAGTGGTTTTACCAGCACCATTGGCTCCCAAAAAGCCGATTGTTTTTCCTGCATCGATTGTAAAACTTAAACCGTCAACTGCAGTAAACGGTTTCTTTAGGATATCAGACGAGAAAGTCTTGGTAATATTAACAAACTCAAGCATAATTATATTATGGGTAGAAAAAGATAACATAGCAATGAAGAAACTATTCACTCCTCTATTAATTCTCATCTTTGGATTTTCAGCGGGTATGCTAAATACAAGTTTTGAAAAACCTAAATTAATTGTACCCAAACAAGATAGTGCTATAAATCTCAATCAAACTTTTTTAAAACTTTTTAGTATCGGCCAGACTCGGCTACTCTCGGATATTTTATGGATAATAACTCTTCTTGAATCTGATACAGATCATTATAAATCACGCGATCTTGGGTCTTGGATGTACAGGAGGTTTAATTCAATTATTTATTTAGATCCAAAGTTTTATAATGCCTATCTTTTTGGAGGACAGTACCTAGGCATTGTAAAAGATGATCTTGAGGGAGCTGCTGATATATACTTAAAAGGACTCAAGCAATATCCAGAAGATTATAATCTCTTGTTTCATTCAGGATTTTTATTTGCTTTTGAAAAGAGAGATAGTAAGCAAGCGGTAGGGATTTATGAAAAACTAGTTACCTTTCCTCAAGCTCCTCCTTATATGCAAACCCTCCTCTACAAATTGAAGTTTCAAAGTAATTCCATGAGCCCTGAGGACACATTAGAAAGTTTAAAAATTGTCCTTCAAGAAATAGAAAATCAACCTGTTCTCAAAGGACAAATTGAGTCTGATATCTATGCTTTAAAATCTTTTATCGATCTTAAATGCTTAAGTGAAGGGAGAGATAATTGTGAGAAAATTGACTTCGAGGGTAATCCTTATATTTTTAAAAATGGTGAGTGGGTTACACCAAAGGCTATAAAGCCCTATGGAATCAAGTATAAAGACTAAAAGCCTTTTCGATGCTGCTTTAAGAGTTTGTTACTATCAATCGTCCACAGCGATCCATTGCTTGGAGATATAAATTCAGAGTTTATATATCCAAACGCAGGCACAACAAATACTCGCTCTTCTATACTAGCCTGAGTGCCAAGTCCTTCAAAATTATTAGTCACATTTTCAGCTCCTGAGACTGTAAGAGCAGCTGAGGTACTTGTCATAGCTGCAGCAAAAGCTGAAGCATCAGCGACAGCACTCCCTGCTCCAGTGTTAGCTGTAAAGAAAGTTTGCCCTTCAGAGGGTGCGAGATCTCTAGGGCATGAACCAACCGCAAGGCCATTACTTATCGCCAAATTGTGAGTATCAGGGTCAATATTGGCTGTGATTGTTGGAAAGCCTACAGCATAATGCCTAGCTGAAGCAGCCGGCATTTCAAAACCCATATCATCCAAGCAATTGGAATACATATCAAAGGCGTTATACATAATTTCTTCTGAGGTATAAATAGAGGATAGAACGAGTTTAGCCTCTGTTGATTTAGATTTAGCGCGATAATAATTATAATAAACACTAGAGACGGATGCTAGAATTCCCATAATGGCCACCACCATTAAAAGCTCTACTAATGTAAATCCCTGTTCCTTTTTTAAAAGATACATGTTTTTAATTCTAACTCAAAAAGCCTTTCGGTACCATCTTGTTTTATGTATCCTTAGCCTATGAAATTGAACACTTATATGGAAAAACCAAGTTTTAAACTTGTCTTCTTTTTGCTTCTTTTTGTGGGTCATTTGGCTACTTTATGGACTCCTCTCACACATCCTCCCTTGATGGTTGATAAGGAAGCCATTATTGACCCTTTAACCACAATTGATTCTTTTTATCCTGACTATAAGAATTTACTACTTTCAGGGAAAATATATGATTTTCAACCTCTAAGAGATCTAAGTCTTTACCTAGACCTAAAAATAGATGACCTACTAAATTGGTCACATACAGGAACGATCACTAATTTAATAATTTTTTATTTAACGCTCATATTGTTATTTAAAATTTTTCTGCATTTCTTTGATAAAAAGTCGGCAATATTTCTTGCAAGTATTTTCCTTACCCACCCGCTTTATTTCTTCTGCTATATTGAAATCACCCAAAGAAAACATATTCTGAGTTTTCTTCTCATACTTGCTACCTATTACATTTTATTAAAAGGCAAAAGTGAAAAGAAGTATTTGCTAAGCTATTTCTTTTATTTTCTATCAATTTTGTCTCATCCTATTAACGCTTTAATTCCTGCCTGGTTTTTTTCTCAAGAGAAAAAGCCGTTTAGCAAAAAAACTTTTTTAAGCTACGTACCTTTTGCAACCCTTTTTCTTCTCATCTACTTTACTAATGATTATTTGTATCGAAATATCCACAGTACAAGAGAAGGTGTTAATTATAGCAATCTTGAATTCATTCCAGAGCAGATTATTTATTCTATCGGCTTACACTTTAGACAATTTTTCTTTCCTATCTCATTTTCAAACTTCTATAGCCTGGGAAATATTTCCGTTTTAATTTTTTCCTTTGCCCCCATTACTTATGTTCTCTATGTTTACAAGCGTCACAAAAAGAATATGATTTTTTTGGTACTTCCATTAATAATTATCTTTTTTACCCTATATGGTCATAAGTCGAATGTTTTAACCATCTTTTTGCAAAACCCTTATGTCCTTACACCTTCATTTATTTTCCTTCTATTTATTGGCTTCGCTATAAGGGAAACAAGGTTTAACTCTCTTCTCTGGATAACTCCGTTGTTATTATTAGCTTTAACACTTCCTTATTCATTAAACAGAAAAGATGCGATTTCACTTTATGAACACACCTACCCCAAAGAGCCTGAATGTCGAAGTTTACAAGTTCTAGTGGTAAACTATATTGGAAAAGGAAAAATTGAAAAGCTCAAAAAGTCAGGACATGAATGGCTTAACCAAAAGTGTTTTTTAAGAAGTAAATCTACTAATTTCATCAGACCATTTATTAACACCCATTTGATCTTAGAAAATGAAAAATTTAGTTATGAAGAGAAGAAATACTTATTATTAAACAAATATGAAACCCCAAACGATCTTGTGCCCTTGGAGTTAGTTCTAAAACTAAAATATGGAAAAGAACTAGACAGTGTTCCTGCACTTTATAAACGACTATACTCCTTGAATTTCTCTTCTTTTTTCGTCTCAAGTAGTTATATCGGAAAAATAATTAAAGGTAAGTGCAAGGACTTTGGGAATGAGTCTTGTGCTGCTATTGCGGATTATTTTGAAAGGTCTAAAAATTTGAAGGCAATAAACGAGTATAAAATGAATTTCCCCTCTCTTGACCAGAGAGGGGAAGATAAACAATCTATTGATTAATATCCAGGTTGAAGAATACTAAAGATTTTATCTTGGTCTACTGTGATTTGAGCCATATTTGTAGTCGCCGTGAAGTCAGCACTTACAACTCCGTCAGCAGATATTGTAAAAGTTTGAGTCGTAGCATTAGCTTGAGTACCTAAAGCTGTATCAGTTGGAGCTGCAGCAACAACACTACCGTTACCTTTTCCAGCAGGAAAGAAGGTCGCAACTCCACTTCCAGTTGTTGAACCTGTCGCAGCAAGAGTTCTAGTACAGTCAGCTGAGTTTAACCCAGAATTTGTTGCAGAGGTATAAGCTTGTCCATTAATTGCCGCGGCAACACTGATTCCAATAGCGAAATATCTATTGTTAGTTTCTCTTCTTGGATCAAATCCCATATAGGTAAAACAATTATGGTAGATACCGAAGTCACCATAAAAAGACTGCTCTGCCGTGTAAGCAGCAGCCAATTGAATTTTAGCTTCTGAAGTTTTCGATTTTGCTTGATACCTTTTAAAGTTAGGTACCGCGACTGCAGATAAAATACCGATGATCGCAACAACGATCATAAGCTCAACGAGGGTAAAACCAGCTTGGCTGGCGTTCATAAATTTTTTCATTTCTTTTCTCCTGTCTAAACGTTAAGAGTTTAGTAATTTTACTGATCAGTTCTCTCCACAAATTCGGGATTGAACTCTAATAAAATGAAACATCATTTATTAAGAAAATGATATCTCACTGCCTATTATAACTCATGACAAAAATTGTTCGGCTTTTTTTTCCTTAATCTGTACTAAATCTTAGTAAAACTCACAGAAAAACAGGTAAAATCAAGTACTTACTAGTTCACTCCACCGGCTTGCATGAAGATCGGCATATACATCGCAATGAGAACCGTTCCAATAATTCCACCCAGACCGACCAGAATAATTGGCTCTATGAGTTTTGTGATCGCTTCAATCAGCTCCTCAGTCTCTTGTTCAAAAACATCAGCAACCTTAACAAGCATATCGTCTAAGTTCCCGGTGGACTCACCTACCTTAACCATTTGATTCACTAATGGAGGGAAATATTTAATTCGTCCTAAAGGTTCAGTGATCGACTTCCCCTTAATAACGCTTTCTTTAACTTGCTTCATATCTTTAGCAATTTGGGTATTATCCAAGGTGTCTATACAAATATCTAAGGAATCAATAAGCGGGACCCCTGCACCAAGCATAGTAGCTAATGTTCTTGAAAATCCAGATAGGCCCCCTTTAATAACAATACCCCCAAAAAGTGGAGCCTTCATAACAGTCCTATCCCATTGAATTTTTCCTCTAGGAGTCTTTATATAGTTTTGAAAAGCTATAAATCCTGCTGCTCCAAAGAGGCCCATTAAAACTGTGTATTCTTGAAAGAACTCTGAAACATCGATGACGAACTGGGTGATTGCAGGTATCTCTTGTCCACCCTCTTCTAACATTGAAACAAATTGAGGGACAACAAAATACATAAGTCCCCAAGTAACTAAGATACCAATAACCAAAACGATAACCGGATAGGTAAGCGCTCCTTTGATTTTACGCTTTATGGCCTGCTGTTTTTCCATAAACTCAGATAGTTTATTAAGAATTGTATCTAAGATACCTGCCGCTTCTCCGGCTTTAACCAACGAGGTGTATAACTTATCAAAGCCGACTTGCGAAGACATAGCTTCATGCAAAGATTTACCATTTCCAATCTTTTCCACAATATTTTTAATACAAGCTTTTAACGTGGGAACTCTCTCTTGCTTTGCAAGTATCTCTAAGCTTTCCAAAATAGGAACACCGGCATTAATCAAGATAGCAAATTGCTTGGTAAACCTATTAAGTTCCGCGGTAGTAAACGGAGCTGCTAATCCTTTATCGACTAATAATTGACCAAGGTCTAAGTCAAGAACGCTTGGCTCTGTAATTTTTCTCGGTCGAATTCCTTTTCGTCGAATTTGTTTTTTTGCCTCTCTTAAATTTTGGGCTTCCACTTCTCCTTCAACTTTTTTGCCCTCGGCATTCATTCCTGTGTATTTATAAGTCCCCATTCCCATAATTATTACACCTCTTTAAGTCCTAAAATTTTTGCCATCTCTTCAGGGTTATTTGAGTAAGACATAGCGTCTTCTCTTGTTATCAAGCCACCATCGAGAGCTTTTTTAATACTTTGGTTCATTGTAACCATTTTGGTCTCTTCTTGATTAATTTGCATGGCTGAATAAACCTGATGAAGTTTATCTTCTCTAATTAAGTTTCTAATTGCGGGAGTCAAACGCAAAATCTCCTGACAGAGAACTCGACCTCCGCCCTTTTTAGGTAGAAGTTGTTGTGCAACAACCCCCTGTAGAACAAACGAAAGAAGAGTTCGGATAGGGTCTTGCTGATCAGCAGGGAATACGTTAATAATCCTCGAGATTGTTTGAATAGTCGAGTTAGTGTGAAGAGTTCCAAAAACTAAGTGTCCAGTCTCTGCGATTTCTAGCGCCGCCTCAATAGTTTCAACATCTCGAAGCTCTCCAACCAGAACTATATCTGGGTCTTGTCTAAGAAGAGACCTTAAACCGTTTGAAAATGATAATGTATCAACCCCAATCTCTCTTTGGTTTACTATACTGGATTTATGAGTGTGCATGAATTCAACAGGATCTTCCAAGGTGATGATATGACCATTCTCAGTTGTGTTTAATCTATCTATAATTGAAGCTAGAGTCGTAGACTTACCAGATCCCGTAGGACCTGTAACCAACATCAAACCATTTGAAACATCTGTCATCTCCAACAGGACAGCAGGAAGTCCCAGGGCATCGAAATCTGGAACTTGTGAAGGAATCTGTCTAAAAACGGCTGCAACTGCTCCTTTAGAATAAAAACAATTGGCCCTAAATCTTGCTAGTCCCTTAACTCCAAAAGAGAAGTCTAATTCTAAGTTTTTTTCTAACTCTGATCTTTGAGCTTCAGTGAGAATTTGATAAACCAATCGCTTCGTATCATCAGCAGTCAAAGCTGGTATTTTAACTCGTATGACCTCACCTGAAATTCTCATTCCCGGAGCTGATCCGACCGAGATATGTAAATCCGAGGCTCCATTATCAACCATAACTTTAAATAATTGTTGAATTTGAATATTTCCCACGCTTCCAGGTTTTGTGGTGGTGTGGGTTTTGGTAGGTTCCGTCTTTGTGTTAGTTTTAGTACTCATAGTCTATCCTTAATCATTATCCGATGCTGAATTTGCTAATGCTTCTTCTAGGGTGGTCAAGCCTTGAGCGACCTTAGTAAGTGCACTCATCCTTAAACTTTTCATTCCATTTTTTATCGCCTGAGCTTTTATTTCATCACTTGTCGCGTTTCTCATAACTAAGTCACGAATTTTAGGCCCTACGTCTAAAACTTCGTAGATAGCGACACGTCCTTTGTATCCTGTACCACCACATACTTCACAACCAGCACCTTGATATATCTTTAGTTTACTAGCAGATGCAGGTGCGAATCCACATGAAATAAGCTGCTGGGTATCTACTTTTATCTGTTCTCGGCAACTTATGCATATCTTTCTACAAAGTCTTTGGGCCACAACTACATTTAAAGCAGCAACAACCAAAAATGGCTCTATTCCCATATTTATTAGTCTAGTAACTGTACTTGGGGCATCATTGGTGTGAAGAGTAGACAAAACCATATGCCCTGTAAGAGCTGCTTCGACAGCGATCTCACCGACCTCTAAATCTCTAATCTCTCCTACCATTATGATATCTGGATCTTGTCTTAAAAACGCTTTAAGTGCAGAAGCAAACGTTAGCCCTACTTCTTTTCGAACGTTAACTTGATTTATTCCTTCTAAGTTAAATTCACAAGGATCCTCTGCTGTGGAGATATTTGTATCTTCTGTATTTAGTTCAGCCATTGCAGAGTAGAGGGTCGTTGTTTTCCCGGAACCTGTTGGACCAGTAACCAGTACCATTCCGTATGGGTTATAGATTCCTTTTTTAAAAATTTCGATTTGTTTGGATTCAAACCCAAGCTTGGTCATATCAAGTTGCAAATTAGACTGATCTAAAAGCCTGAGAACAACTTTTTCACCAAATAATGTAGGCAAAGACGAAACTCTATAATCAATAGGCTTACCACCTATGCTAAGCTTTATCCTTCCATCTTGAGGCTTTCGTTTCTCGGAAATATCCATCGAAGACATGATTTTTAATCTTGAAATTACGGGTGCCATCATACTTTTAGGTGGTTTCGCCACCTCCAGCAACGCACCATCTAAGCGAAAGCGAATCCTGAACATTTTCTCGTAGGGCTCTATATGAATATCTGATGCTTTTTTCACATAGGCTTCAGCTAAAATTCGATTTACAAAGGTCACAACATCTTGACCAATATCTTCAGCTTTAATATCAGCATCGTTTTCACCACTGGACTTAACCTCAACGACTGAACCAATTAATTCTTCGACAGAGTCTTCAACTTTGGCAAAAAGTTTTCTCCATGAAGAAATATTAGTCAAAATAAACTCTACTGGTCTTTTTAACTCTGTACCGATTACTTTTGCTCCTCCAGGAATGACTGAAGGATCGTACGTCGCAACTGTTACTTTCGAACTATTGACCTGTATGGGAATTGATCTGTATTTAATTATTGATCGCTTACGCAAAGTCATAATAGTGTCTTTAGAAACTTTTGCGTTTTTTAAATCAATAAAGGTGACTTTAAATTTGTCTGCCATGAGCTTGGCAAACTTATTTTCATCGAAATGGGGCATTTGTAGAAGATCGAACTCCGTTATTTCATCTTCATCCTTACTTAGAGTAAGTTTCCTAACTTCCTTTAAGGTAGCGATCCCATTGTCGGTTAATAGTTTTAAAAATTTTTCTCTTACCATTTGCTAAGATATCGGAATCTTGAAAGACAAATTTTATTGTTTGTCTAAATTCCAGAAACTTACGGCATTTTTTGCTTGTCGCTCTAATAAATCAATTCCATCCATAAATTCAATATTTGGGAATTTGCGAAACCAAGCTTTTGACTCAGAATTGTAATTCAAGTCCCACACGACAAGCTCTTTTGCGACATTAAATCGAAAAATGTATTCACGAGAGCATGAGTTAATAACTAAGGAATGAGTCGAACATTCATCAATAACCTGATCTAGATGATCCAGATTGTCTTGTCTTCTTGAGAGACAAATGACTTTCGAATCAAAATTTTTGAGAATTTGTTGAAGCATATGTGACATGCTTCCGTCGCCCAGGATGATTGCAGTTGAAAAAGTTTGTCTCTTATACACTTCATCAAGAATCTGAGAACATCCTATATAATCTGTATTTACACCTAAAAGCTTATCATCAGACTTATACAAGGTGTTTAGAGCATTTTTATATTCCCCTTGAGTTTCAACTTCATTTAAAAAATGTTGCTTATAAGGAGAAGTAATACTTATACCATCATACTTTTCTAATAATATTTGAGCTGATGGAATATTCTGGCTTAGAGGAAAATCTAAAAGATCATAAGAAATACTTTTATCAAAGATTCTCTCATAAATATTAGGGGATTCACTATGTGCCACTGGATGTCCTACGAGAGCCAAGTGCGGACGAGATAATTGCTTGAAAAGCTCTTTTGACTGCTCAATATCTTTTTTAATTTGAAGTTTTAATTCTTCAAAAGAGCTGAATTTTTTCTCTTCTCTGACTTTATCCAAAAATTCTAATTCTACTCTCTCGCCATAAACATCAGAACTAAATTCTAATACATGTGTTTCTACCGTCATCGACATTTTATCAGCGATGGTGGGTCTAACTCCAATATTCGTTAAAGAATTATAGGTCTTTCCGTTGATTTGAACTTTAGTCAGATAAACTCCATGAGAGGGAATAATTTGAACTTGATCAATATTTAAGTTTAGAGTTGGAAATAAGCTCTTAGACCCAATACCTTCACCCTTTTCAACAATGCCTTCTAATTTGAAACTTCGGCCTAAGGAATCATTCGCTTTTTTTATTTCACCTGCTCGAATATAGTCACGGATTCGAGTTGAAGACAAAGGATGAGATTCAAATATAAAGCTTTTTTCTTGGGTAAGAACAGTATTATATTTTTGACTCAACTCAACTGACTGAGCGACACTATCCTCTTTCCCAGCCCCCAGAGCGAAATCGTGTCCCAAAGCTAGATATTTTAAAAAAGGATTAGAAAAAACAACTTGTTCCAGAAATTCCCTAGAGGATAGTTGCTGTAGTTTTTCATTGAATTCTAGCTCGACCACCGTGTTAACACCAACTTGAAAAAGTAAATCTCGTTTTCTTTTACTAAAACAAATTTTAAAATTTGTTATCTTTGGGTTAAAAAAAATAGCGGGGTGAGGATCGAATGTCAGAACGACAGGAATTAAATCTAGCTCAAAACACTTATCAAGAAAGTTTTTTAGTAGTTCCCTATGTCCCAAGTGAACACCATCAAAGTTTCCTATTATTAATCCAAAATCTTCTTTGATCTCCTCAAAGTTTGTATAATATTTCATCTTTCCGATCTACTAAATTTTCAAGGTCCTTAAAGAACTTCTTTTTAACCTTGATACGACCTTCTTGTCCAGCTTGGTAATGTTCATTAAGCTGATCTAAGAGCTTCTTTAAATACTCCTTTCCATTATCTGCAAGATCTAAGGAGTCTATCTCTTGTCTGAAGTCACTGGTCGTACTGACCCAGCTCAATATTTTTATATAATCCTTGTAGTCTACACCTGCCTTATAAGCCTTTTTAAATAAGGCCTTTTGCGGAGCTGGTTTAATTTTACTACTCATTTGCTTTATCAAGACTAGAATTAAGAAAACAACAATCGCTCCAAAAACAGCAGCTAATTCAAAGGAGTTATACAGGATCGTATTGACAGGTTTTAAAAATGGTTTGGGGTTAAACTCACTTTCTCTTTCGTTTTGAGATGAAGGCTGCACAATATTGCTATTATTTGCAGGGGTATTTAAACTCGTTTGGCTTTTTTGACCCAGGCCTGAAATCTTTATATTCCCTAAGTTTAAGGAGACAGTTTTATACTCAGGAATTTTAGGGTCAAAATAAGAGAACACAACCTTCTGGTTTTCTAAATCTAGAGGAGCTCTCGCGAGATAGGTATACTCAACCTTTTTTACGGCACTAAAGTCTTTTCTTATTATTAGATCTGCTTTTTTATCAAATTCCTCAACCTCATTAAAGGGCAGTACGCTGGGAGGGTCAAAAAGTTCAAAGGCCGCGTCTCCCGAAACTTCCAGTTCAACTTCTATAGGCTCATTAACAATGAATCTATCTTTATTAATTTTAATCTTAAAGTCTAAATCCCCCACAAGTCCTGTAAAATTTGGCGGAAGCTTTCCAGGGGGAAGAGGTTTAACATCAATATCCACAACAGGACTTTGAACTCCTGTTGTTTTAGATCGTCCCATTCGAAATGAAAAGCCACCAATTCTGCTGGAGCGATCAGAATACCCAACTTTTAATGAAATAGGATCAAGACTATATTGGCCTGGTGCCTCAGCAAAAACCTGAGCTGTGTAAATGACTCTTCTTACATAAATCCTTCCATCTACCCGGACTCTTTCTGGAATCATTTGCTCTTGATGAAAACGTTTTAAAAATTTATCTAGTTTCGGAAATTTTTTAACATCAGAAGATGAAACAGATATATCATCGCGTGCATAGAGAAAATACCGCACGAGAATGGATTCACCCACATAGGCTGATTCTTTATCTGGCTCTGCTCTTAAAAATATTCTTTTAGTCGTTTGGGGTTGCTGTAATATAGTCACTCTCATGGTCGGATGAGTGATCTCTTTTCCTCCCGACTCAACAACAATATCTTTTAGATAGGCACTCCCAAAGCGATTAGAAACAACTTCATAAACATAGGTTAGAGATTTCGTTATTTGAGCCCTCCCATTTATAAATGTCGCTTGAGTTTGAGATCCCACTTGATTTTTAGACAGAATTTCAATATTGATTGGTGAAAATCTGATTTGAGGTTCTTCGTCCCCCCTAACTTCCACAGTAAAACGGATCTCATAAGGCTCTTTATATACCGGTCTTTCAGGATCAATCTTAATTTTAACTTGTCCTTGGGTAACGTGAGTCATTAAGAACAGCAATAAAAACACTAATTTTTTCATTTACCAATCCTTTTGCTCAGAAGTTTTTCTTTTTGTTGTCTTTGCATCAATCATTCTTTTTTGAAGTTTATTGTCATCATTCATTAATTGCTTTAAAAGAGCAGGTAGCTTCTTCTTGCGAGCTTGTTTTTCAGCCTCGGATTCTTTCTTATCCCCTTCATCTTTTCTTCTCATATCTTGTTTGGGTTTTTCTTGTTCTTTTTTCTCATCTTTTCCGTCTTTGCCTTTTTCGTCCTTATCTTTTGGATCTCCCTTACCATCACTTTTGTTTTGCTCAGAGGATTTATCTTTCTGATCCTTTTTTTCCTCGTCGTCTTCGCCTTTTCCACCGCCACCTTGATTTTGTTTAAAAGACTTTAATATATTAAGTTTTGCTGTTTTCTCAATTTTTTCATAATCCTCGCTTGGATTCTTCTCAATATAATCAAGAAGGTCTTTGTATTTTTCTATCGCCTCAGCCTTTTGTTTTTTATTTTGAAGCATCGCCGAGGCGTGATTAAAGTGGTGAGCGATATTTTCTTCTTTTATATCTTCTTTCAAATTCTCTTCGTACAAAGAAGCGGAGTCCTCCACAAAACCGTCTTCCAATAATTTGGAAGCCAGATATTTAATTCCCTCATCACTTAATTCTCCATTGGCAAATCTCTTTTCCAGCTCAAGAGTTTCTTCTGACTTTACAGGCTCTTTCTTTTTTCCTTGTTTTTTTACCAAGTCCTCCATTCCAGGAATAACACCTCCAGACAGAGGTGAATTGACCTGGGCGTAAATTTGAGAATTGAAGCCAATCAACAAACACAAAGCTAAATATGTTGGAAAAAGCTTCAAAAGATAGCCTATAGATAAAAGTAACATAGCTGGGATTAATAATTTATGAGCTTCTACAGGTCTAATTCGGTAGTTATTTTTCGAAAGTTTTAGCTGATGACTTCTATTAAAAAAATTTAGTATATCATTGGTAGGCAGAGTATAGGAAGTAGCAATCCAAAACTTAAAGTAGGGTATATCCTCTCCAAATTTTTTAAGAAAATCTTCGTCTAACTTAGAAACAACAAGCTCACCTTGAAAAGTTTTATTTCGTATGAATTCCCCTCGATCATTTCTCATGGGAACAGGTCCGCCTTTTCTCGTACCAATTCCAACAATTCCAACAGACATGGTTTCAGGGATTGTTAGGTCAATTCCTCCATCCGTCTCTTCAGCATCAGTAAAGACCAGTATATTTCCGGTATTTCCTCCCTCTGCCACTTGAAAATTTTGAACACCCTCTTGAATAGCTAATGACAAACTCGTTCCACCACGGTTAAGATTTAAATCTTTTAGCGAGTCAATCCTAGCCTCGATCAAGTCAATATCATCGGTAAAGGGAACGATTGTTTTCTGAAAATCTGAAAAGACTGCAATGGAAATCTTTTGTCCAACAGATTTTTTCACATAGTGTTTTACTAATAATAAGGCTTTTTCAAATCTATTAGGTCTTACGTCCTCTGCAAACATACTAGCGGAGGTATCAATAAGGATTAAGGTCTTTTGGTTTGATACCTGAGACTGAATTAGCTTTTCAGGTCCTCTAAGATCAAGCATTGCCAACATCAATAGGATGACACCAAAAATTTGTAAGACAATTGAAAATGTTGAATAGAAACTTAATTTATAAAACCAATGATCTTTTACCCATTTAGCAAATTTTTTATTTTGCCTATAAACATAAAAAATCCATAAGACAGAAGCTAGCAAGACAAATATAAAATATTGAGAATAAACAAAACTCAAAATGCCTCCCTCAAAAAAACTCTCCTAAAAATCTCAGTAAACAGAAATAGAATGGCCCCCGTCAGTAAGTAATAAAGGTATAACTCCTCATAAACGACCTGCTTTTTGGCTGCAATTTTCGTTTTTTCCAACTTCTGTATTTCCTCAAGAATTTTTTCTAGACTATTCTCACTGTCTGCCATAAAGCTTTTACCACCTGTCATTGAGCTGATCTTTTCCAGAGTCTCTATATCAATGGAGCCCCCGGGGATATTTTGGTATTGTTGTCTTCCAAATGGATCTTTACCTATAGGGAGTCTCGACTTCTTAGTACCAAGTCCAATTGTGTAGACCTTTATTCCAAATTCTTTAGCTGTTTTGGCTGCGTTCAATGGAGTCATATTACCCACATTATTTACACCGTCGGTCAGAAGAACAACTACTTTATTTTTGGTAGGACTTGCCTGTCCTCTTGCAACAGCTAGAGCAAGCGCATCACCTATATTGGTTCCAGAACCGAGAAAGCCAATTTTAATTTCTGAGATAATCTCATTCACTAAGTTTGGGTCAGTGGTAAGGGGAAGAAGGGTAAAAACCTTTTCGGAAAAAATAACAATTCCTATTCTATCTGTGGGTCTAAGAGCAGAGAATTCTTTTAATTTCTGTTTTGCAACTTCTAATCGATTAGGTTTTAAATCGTCTGCAAGCATCGACCTAGAAACATCAACAACCAAAAAGATATCGTTTACTTCTATATCTGAAGGCAGAAACTTTAAAGGCTTTCTAGGACCCATCATAGCATAGCCAATAAAAATAAATGAAGCGACTCCAGCAACAAACACTATGAGGCGACTAAAAAGCAAAACATCCATCTTCCTATCTGTTGGGGGCAGGATAAGGACTGGCTTCTTGAAGACTTTCCAGAAATCCAAACTCCATAAAAGAAGAGCAACTAACGCAAAGAGAGCAAAGTATTGATGGCTATACTCCACTGCGCCTCCTCAACCCAATTATATTGGCTTTCGCCTTCTTTAAACTGGCCATGTCTTGGCTGGACCACTCTTTTTTATATTGAATCCTATTGATAATACTAAAAAAGTCTCTTAGCTCCTCCTCTGGCTGAAAGAGATCTATAAAATATCTTCGTTCATCATAAAGTTTTTCAAAGTCACTTCTAGAATTTGCCTTATCAAAGGCCTCTTTTAGATCTATTGCTTTTAACTTTTTTAGCTTTTTTAATTTTCTTTTTCGATTTGTTTTTTTCAAATAAACAAGCCATACAAAGAGAATGACAAAAAAACCTAGGACGAGACTCACCAAAAGCTTCAGGTTGACTCCTTCAACCTCATCAAAATTGACCATCAACGTTTCAATTTCACCTTGTGTATTCTTCTTAATATATTCATACTTAAAGCCTGAGACTCCAAAAGCCGGAACCTCGGGTTTAATTTCTTCATTAGCCTTGAGCTTCTTCGGTACTGGGGGGTCGGTGACAAAAACTTCAAAAAATCGATTTCCTGATTCTTCATAAAAATCAATAACCCACATAACATCATTTATTTTTTGATTCTCAAATTCTTTCAGTTCTTCCGAAGTTTTATCAGAGATAATTTTGACGTTATAAATTTCTCCATTATTAATGATATTATTTTCATCAATTGGTGCGACTAAATCTTTTTGAGCCATTATACTCTGAGCTAAAATCATGTTGAATAGAAAGATCAATATCTTAAAGCATTTCACGCACAAACCTCTCTAGGTATCGATCATCAACTTTGATTTTTTTAATTCTTCCCTTAAATTCTTTTGGATCATCTCGTAAAAATATTCTTGAAAAGAGTTTTCTACCCTTTGACTTACCAAAGAGAGAAAAGGGCTGTGTGGAAGCCTCATCTATAGGAGAAAGAATTGAAAAACAATGCATATTTTTTCTGACCAAAAGTTTTTGCAGTTCATCTTGGCGTTCAAAGTTCTTTAAGTCAGATAGAAAAACAACCTCTTTTCCTCTAGCGATTAAATTTTTCAAGTGTCCGAGAACTTTAACTTCATTAATCTCTTTAGCCTTATATTTTGCAAGTTCAATCTTACCCTCGGTATTAATTATTGACCTTCTTTCAAGTTGTGAAATTAAATTCGTTATCCCATCATGTCCCGAAAGAAGTGGCATGATTAAAGGTGTCTCTCCATTCATCAATATAACAGATATCCGATCCTTAGATTTATCAGCGAGTAAATACAGTAAACAACAAATTTCTAAAGCAGCTTGTGCTTTAGACACGCCCTTAAAACCGTAGAGCATACTTTCTGAAAGATCTAGAAAGACATAGATTTCAACATTTCTTTCCTCTTCAAAGGTTTTAACAAAAGTCGTATTAGTCTTTGCAGATAGCTTCCAGTCAATAAATCGGACATCGTCACCCGGATTGTAGATTTGGTGTTCTTTAAATTGAAGGCCGGCTCCTTTAAAGTGAGACTTTAACATTCCAACGGAAAAAGAATTTGAATTTCTGAATAGATGACTCTGTATTGAGCCAACAACTCGATCAATTTCTTTTAAATTCATCAGATACACTCATTAGCAATATCTTGGACTACATCCCTTACATTGATTTTATCAATAGCTGCCTCATAGGTAAGAAGAACTCTATGACCTAAGACAGATTTAGCAACTGAGAGAATATGCTCTGGAGCAACATGATCACTTCCCGCTAAAAAAGCTTTAAATTTGGCAAGTTTAAACAGCCAAATAGAGGCTCGAGGAGATGCGCCAGCAAGGATAGCCCCGTCGTATTTATTCAGAAAAAATTCGTTACCAGGTCTTGTAGCATGAACAATTTTTACAATAAGCTTTTTGATCTTCTCATCGACAAATACTGAGTCGACAGCTTCTTTAAGTGCCGCTAATTTTGCACTATTTAAGTCTGCTTTAAGGCTATCAAGGCTCGCTATTTTTAAGTCAAGTATAGAGGTTTCTGCAGCGTAATCAGGATAATCAACATGGACTTTCATCATAAATCTATCGAGTTGAGCCTCTGGAAGATTATAGGTCCCCTCCTGCTCGATGGGGTTTTGTGTTGCCATAACAACAAAGGGTGTTTTGAGTCGATAAGTCTTATCTCCAATTGTCACTTGCTTTTCTGCCATAGCTTCTAAAAGTGCAGCCTGAACTTTTGCGGGTGAACGGTTAATTTCATCAGCTAAAACAAGCTGAGTAAAGATGGGACCAAACTTTGTCGTAAACTCTTCTTTTTTCTGGTTATATATCATGGTACCAATCAAATCACTTGGTAACAGATCTGGTGTAAATTGAATTCTATTAAAATCCAGCTCACAAAGTTTACTCATAACGGAAACACTTAATGT
This sequence comes from Halobacteriovoraceae bacterium, assembly GCA_002707495.1. GTDB lineage: Bacteria > Bdellovibrionota > Bacteriovoracia > Bacteriovoracales > Bacteriovoracaceae. The sequence continues at coordinate 112,064 of PAMZ01000014.1, forward strand.
TTTACCTAGGCCAGGCATTCCCTCAATTAAAAGATGTCCCTCACAAATGAGTGCCGCCACTATGGCCTCTAACATTTCATCTTGTCCAAAAACGACACTTTTCGCTTCATTCAGAACATTAACTACATTTTCTCTTAGCTCACTCATATCTAATCCAATTTCTTAACGCATTGCCTGACAATACGTGATTTACGAGTCTCTATTATACTAGAATCTATAAATTTTTTTAGCTAATTATTGTGAGAATTAAACCATTCAAAAGCAATTTTTTTGTCAATTTTGTAGTTTTTAAAAAGATAAGTTTCTGAAAGACTACGCTCAACTTTTCCCACGGTTTTAGCTTCAGATTTCTGCGTGGTGACAACATCAATTTTCTCTGGAAGCCAGAGTCCTTTACTCACTTTTTTATACTTAATTTTGGTTCTAGCCTCAGTCACCTGAAAAGCTTTTTTTATTTGACTCACTACAGTGGTAAGAACCAATTTGCTATCAGACCACGGTTTCCGATCATAGCTATATCTATGTTTTTCAAGTTGATCAATCAGATCCATCTCAACTTCCAGCTGTCCTCTGGAAAAAGATAACCTCAACTCTTCAATCCCCGTTTTTCCTTCTTTATCTTCAAAATAGTATATTTCCCCATCTCTTTTTATAAATTGAAAATCTTTGAGGTAGTTTTTTACTGAATCCAACCAAGCAAAACTAGCTTTTGACAGATATCCACGCTCTATAATTTTTATCACTTTTTCAGAAACGTTCTGGAGAGAACTAAAATCAATATTTTCTTGATCTTCATATTTATATACTGTCCAGATGTTATTAGGGTTTGTTTTCAAAAGAAGCTTAGCATTTACTAACTCAGTGAGTTCGGGGGCTTCGATTTCGAAACTTATATCTTTGATATCTTTCAGAGGATGATAAAGAGCTTTATCTATATCTGGAAAATTTGCTAAGGCGCCCAGGCTAATCAAGCAAGAAATCAGTCCAATCAATTTTTTTTGCATAATATCTTTTTTCTTTTTTATAAATAACTTTTCCAGGAGTACCTTTGACTCCTTTCAAATCTTTTACCCTAGTATAAAGCAAATTAGCATGAGAGTAATCATGTCCCGAATATTCTAAAATAATAGATCCAACTATATCAAATACCTGCTCATTTAGTTCAAGCTCTTCAGACTTCAAAATTAAGTGAGCACTAGTGTCACCATCTAGATGAAACCAAACATCATTCTTCTTTGCCCACTCGATCCTCAAACTATCATTACCTTTCGAACTTAATCCAACAGCCACCTTAAACTTATCAAATTCAAACACCTTATAGTCTTTTTTTGTGGTGGATGTGCTCTTTAAGGTCGGTTTATTAATGACTTTGTTCCAACCAGGTGCCACAGGACTAATAGAGTTTGTGGTGAATTCCTTGGTTGATTTATTTAGCTGTTCCTCAGCAGACTGTAATCTATCCACTACCAAGGACTCTACTTTTTTCAAACTCTTTATTTTTTTATAAAGTTGGTTTCTTCTTTTAAAATGATCAGGATAGTCGAAACTGATTTTCAAATCATCGATTTTATACTTTTTAGGAAGAACCGATAAATCGCCATTTGTCTCTACTAGGTCCATTAATTGATGATAGGTTCGAATTTTAGTCAAGTCTCTTCTAATATTTTCAACTTTTCGCTTAATCCTCTTATTCACTTTTTTTACCTGGGATTGATTAGTGTTTTCCTCTTTTTCCCTATCTAAGATCTGCTCCCATGTAATATTTCGTCCTCTTTTATTTTTATCTTCTAAATCCTTTCTCCCCACATCGTCGAAAACATTCCAAGATAAAGGCTCTGTCCACTTGACTGGCTTATTCTCCCAGCTCTTTAGGTAGAAAAAGGACTCTTTTTTGTGCTGATAAGCATAATTAACAAAATTAAGAGCTTTCTTATTATAAAACAAAAAAAAGGAGTTTTTTTGACCCCATTTTTGATAGACCAACTCGATAATTCGATCCTTAGTATCAATATTAACTTCCACAAGAACTGAGTTGCACAAATTAGATCTAAGATAGGCTAAAAATTTATCCTGAACTCTAAGCTCAGAGGGTATATTTTTTTCACTTATCCACATTCCTTCAACTTTCTTCCCTCTTCCTAGGCCCAGCACAAGAGTCTTACCTGGTATTCGTATGGAGATTCCTAAGGTATAAGCAGAAGAAAATATTTTTTGTATATGCGCTGGTTTAGCATCTATAATTTGATTTAGACGAGTTGTAGTATTTTTTAAATCAGCATAAGTTTGAATCATGAGTAAAAGTATAAGCGAATTGGAACATTATATTAACCAAATTGATTGGAAGATTCTCGAGAGAAGGATTTTGAATTATTCAAAACTTTTAGCCACTCACGACAAACTTCTTACAATACTTGACGATCCAGCTGCCGTACAAAAGAAACTAGATATCACTGAAGGTTTTTTGAATTTTATTCAATCAGAAGACTATAATAGTGTTCGACTAGATCTTTCCCAGTTTCAAGCTGAATTTGACTTCGATAAGATTCTTGAGCGAATTAAGATTTCTGCCCTTGTAGATATTTATGAATTAAATCAAATCATTCTCTGTATCGAGTTTACTCAATCCTATAACAAGCACGTCGCAAACTACGTGCCTAGTCTTAGTGTTGAATTGAATAAAGTTAGAAAGACAGTGCAGGAGTTTAGAAAATTTGTAGATATTGAAGGTGAAATAAATTTCGAAAAACATCCCCAGCTAAGACCACTTTATCTTCAACTTAAAGACAAAGAGTCTAGAATAAGGCAGACTTTAGATAAGCTCATCAAAGATCCCGAATTTAGTCCTAATTTACAAATTCAACAACACGATATTATTAACGACTTCTACGTTCTTCCCATCAAAAGTGATCATTATCAAAATCAATTTGGAAAAATCATAGGGCGCTCAGAGTCTGGAAAGACTTTGTTTGTAGAACCAACCCAAATTACGAATGCTAATAGCGAAAGACTTTCCATTGTTCTAGAGATAGAAAAAATAATCAGTCGAATAGAGCAGGATTTTATTGAAAAGCTTAACTCTCATGAATTTGAAACAAGAAGAAGTGTTAATAATGTACTCTTTATGGATGAGTACATAGCTAGAGCTGATTTTGCCTACGCTAAAGGATTTTATAAACCAGAACTCTCCAGTCATCCCTCTATTGAACTACGACAGGCTCATCACCCCTTAATTGAAATCTCCGTGGCAAATGATATAAAAATAGATCACGGTGTGGGGTTGATCATTAGTGGCCCTAATACAGGGGGGAAAACCGCTTCTTTGAAGCTTGTGGCATTATATCTAACCCTCCTAAAAAGAGGATTTTTTCTTCCAGCATCTTATGCAAAATTGCATCCTTATAAGAAGATCTTTTTTTTAGGTCAGGACTTACAGAATTTAGAGGAGGGACTTTCATCTTTTGCTTCTGAAATAAAATCTTATCAGAACCTATTGGAGAGCTTACAAGAAACAAACCTAATTTTAATTGACGAGATTTTTAACTCAACTGCTTCAGAAGAGGCCTCAGCGCTTGCCTACTCTCTTTTAAAAGAATTAAATAAAGATGGTAAAAATACAATTCTAGTCTCGACTCACCACCAGACCTTAAAGCAATACCTACATAACGACAAAAAATTTATATCCGCCCATGTTGGATTTGACGATAAGTCGAATAAGCCAACCTATAAACTCATTTATGGAAATCCTGGTAGCTCTTTTGCTTTGGAGATTTTCTCGGAGATGTCTAAGCACTCCGAGATCTTTAGGGGAATTCTAAAAAATGCTAAAAACTATCTTGATACCAATGTTGTTCATTATGAAAAAATGTTGTCTGATCTATCGAGAAAGAAGAATGAACTAGATAAACAACTCCAAAAGAATCAACAAATTGAACAAGAATTAAAAAATCAAAAGCAAGCTCAGGATTCTATTTTTAATTTAAAGTTAAATCAAAAATTGGAACAGGCAACCAAAGAAATAGATAGTATTCGAGAAAAAGCTGAGAATATCTTAAGAGAAGCTAAAGCGGGACATATCACTAACCAGAATAAACTTATCCATAAATTTGCTGACTTAAGAAGTGAAGTTCAACCTCAGGAGGACTCTAAAAAATCAAGTGAACATCTTTCTCTGGCAAAGCCCTCATCGCTTGAAGTTGGTCAGTCCTACTACTGTACCCAACTCAGCAAGAATATTGAGCTACTTGAGATCAAGAAAAAGAAAGTCAAAGTTCGTGCAGGAAAATTAAAAGCAGAAGTTCCTCTAGACTCTTTAAGAGAAGCCTTAAGCGGAGGGGCGCAACCCAGAAAAGTAGAGGTTCAAGTCAACACGAGCTTTTCCAACGAAAATAAAAAGCTCGAATATGATTGCAGAGGTATGAGACTTAGTGAGTTTCAAAACTTAGTGGAACAGATTCTATCCGACTTATACGGAAAAACTATGCCGTTTGCTAATATTATTCACGGCCATGGTGATGGTGTCCTAAAAAAATGGCTTAGGAATCACATCAAGCGGCATCCAGACTTTAAAATCTCGTTAAACGAAACCGGAAATGATGGTGAAAGCCGGGTTGAATTAATCTAACCCTGGTGCATCATCAATTAAAGTCCCAATTCGATATGGTCTAAAACGGATCCCATCCTCGGTCTTTTCCCAAGGCCAGGGAAAAGAAAGTGAAAACCAAACAAGAAAGGCTTCACCTTTTATATTTTCAAACGGCACAAAACCCCATGAACGTGAGTCAGCTGAAAAGTCCCTATTATCACCCATTACAAAGTATTTATTTTCAGGGACTTTAGTTTTAGGAAAGTTTGCTGAGTATACATTATCTTCGTTAACTTGAGTGACATGCTGATGAACACCTGTTTGAGACTTGAAAAATCTGAAGTTTATCGTCTTATAACCATAATCCATATCTTCCAAAATTTCTTTGCCATCAAACTCCTCAGCAGATAATGGTTCATCATTTACAAAGACAACCTTATCAACCACCTCAATGGTATCTCCGGGAAGTCCTATTACTCGCTTAATGTAGTTTATACTTGGCTCTTTAGGATACTTAAAGACGATGACATCTCCACGTTTTGGCTTCTCCGGTCCAGTCATATAAACAGGATCACCAAGCCATTGAGAGAATGGAACTTTAAACCCGTAAGCGAATTTATTAACAAGAATAAAATCACCTATTAAAAGTGTTGGTATCATTGATCCTGAAGGAATTTTAAAGGGCTCAAAAAAAGTTGATCGAAATCCAAATACAACGACAACAATTAATATAATAGATTTAGTTTCTTTAACAATTTTTTGCTGTCTCGTTAAGCCTAAATCTTTTTTCTTTTTCTTGAAACCGAACATTAAGACCTTTTCCTGCCATAGTAATAATCAATAATCTCTCGAGTGAAAACGGTAGATTTGATGTACCATTTTTCTACATTTACAATCATAACGCAAATAGAAATGCCATCTTCAAGCTTTTCAGTTGGCGAGGCATAGGAAACAAACCAATCTCTTTTTCCGTAAGGAAGTCCTCCTGTGATAGAGCCCGTTTTCCCACCCAGCGTAAAGTCACTATTCCTACGAAGCCATCTTCTAAAAGCTCCCCTAGCAGTTCCTCTGGAAACGGTTAAACCCATCATCTCTTGTAGTTTCTCTGCCGTTTGAACCGAGAGAACTTGTTCAGACTTTGGACTATTTTGCCACACGACTCTGCCAGTCACTGCATCTTTAATTTCTGTCACAACACTAGCACTCCGCATTTGACCACCGTTGGCAATGACAGAGGCAATCGTTGCACCGTGCACGGGACTTATCATCGTTTGTCGATTAAACCCCGTGGCAAGTTCAGCCAATCCGTATTCATCATCGTCTTGAAAGAGCTTGCTATTTCCTATTTGAAGGATTGAGGTCACATTCTCATTAAATCCAAATTTATAAGCCATGCGGTTGAGTCCTTCATAGCTAGAATTGTTAATGGCTGCCTTCCCAAAAACAACATTATTGCTTAAAGCAAAAGCCTTTCCAAAATCAATATGTCTGGTCCATTTGTTTGGTCGCCTAGGTTTCAACTGACTCTTATAGAGTGTAGAAGATCTTCCATTGTAAACAAAAGGAGTATCAATATCTACCTTTCCTTCCTCAAGAAGATTTGCTGCTGTTACCACCTTAAATATACTTGCTGCAGGGTGGGTACTAGAAAATGTTATATTTTTCCCATATTTTCGAAGCTTCTTATCATAATCGATGGCAGATAAAATTGAGCCTGTTTTATTGTCAATAACTACAACTGAAGTATAGTCAGAAGGGTACCTTCTCATGAGAAGTTTGATGCGATCAGTGAGATCTTTATCAAACCTATATTTTAAAAGGTAAGTTCGCCCCTCATATTCAACTTCGTCAGGCCATTGGTCACTTGCAAAAACCTCGTGGGTAATTCTAGCTGCCATTCGATCAAGATTGACTTTCTTAAGGCTAAAATCTTTTGCGAAGTTATAACCCCCAAAGACATTTGTGCTAAAAAAAATGGTTAAGCAGACCCACTTATTCATTGCCCTTAAATCCCTTGCCAATTAAGAAGAATTCTTTACTTACACTTCTTGTTGATTTCGGTTTAAGTAAGTTCACAGAATTAAATGTTTTTTTCTGATCTTTAATAAATGTCTGAGCTTCATGGCTATCAAATATCTTTATGCAAAAATTCCCACCAGGCCTTAGAAAGTTGGGTAAATGATAAAAAACCATCTCAACGAGTTGCATACTTCTTGCTTGATCGACGGATTTAATGCCAGTGGTATTAGGTGCCATGTCTGAAATTACCACATCAAATTTATTCTCGACACCCAACTCTTCAAGCGTATTCACGTCATTAATGTCTTTTTGAAAAACAGTGACATTGTCTAGGGCTGATAGCTTTTGATTAACTTCTTTAATATCGATTCCAACGACGCTTCCTTCAGCCCCCACTAATTGACTTGCATACTGAGTCCATGAACCTGGGTGATAGCCCAAATCAAGAACATGATCTTTTTTGAAGAGAATCTGATATTTCTGATTTATTTCTTCGAGTTTATAGACACTTCTTGCGAGATAGTTTTCTTTTTTAGCTTTATTAAAATAATGATCTTTAACTTTAAAAGTCATCGCGTAATATATCCCTGGTTAAGAGAAGAAAATATAACACGTCCGTTATTGTTTTTAAATTTACTCCTAGGTGTTCCATAATTTTAATTTAAATCTAACAAGCATAACGCTCAAGCTTCTAAACCAGAGCATTAAGCTCTGAACAAGCAAATGGCCTACGGAATCGTTATATAAAAACTGTACAAGCTTACAGCATTGAGAATTTTCTTACATTTAAATATAAGCTTTCGTGCACTAATCAACAGGAATATTGAAGTTATCCACAAGGGACTCAATAAGTACAATTGTTAAATAAAAAACAAATAGAGCGCTTTTGCCACATGATTTCAAGAGGTTAAAAAATTCTAAAAGTAATAAAAATTTTAAAGATTCTCAAAAAAAAACTTGACCAAAACACTTATCCCCAAAGAATTTAAAATCTTCACTAAATTTAAGTTTTTTTAACGATTTCTACATCGCGTTAAAAAACTTAATCTTGAAAAGCTAAAAACTCAACAAATCCGTCTTCCGCAATCGAAAGAGCAAAGATTTCATCGCTCTCACTTTCAGAATCAACAACGTCCGTCACTAGCTTTACAGCTCCGTCAGTATTGACGTAAACGAAGGGTTGATCATGTTTGGAGTAAGAGGTTTGATAAGTTTGATAGCTTGAGACAAATTCTGAGAAAACAGACTGAGTGATAGATGACTTAAGTATAACGACCTCCTTGCCATTATCTACATCTATAATTGTAATAAATTTCAAAATTAATAACAATAGAAAAGCGCTAAGGGGTTATACTTTCCCTAATTTTGACGTTTTACGCCTTTTAAAATTAGGAAAACTAATGAATAATATTAGCCCAACTGAAGTAAGAAAATTAATATGCATAGATTGCTAAAGATTTAATCTTTAATATTGAATTAAGTACTTTAAACTTTCGTTATCCAGAAACATCTTAGCGACAATTCTAATTCTATTTTCCATCTGGGAGTCTAAAAGACAGACCAAAATATACATTCCATAAATAAGGTTTCGTTTTGACCTAAGCCGACTAATAGATTGAAAAATCCACTCAATCGGAAAGAGAGCGAGAAAGGACAACGCCCAAAGAGGCGCTAGACCGTTGAAAAAGTTTGGAGATAAAAGAAAGCCAAAAGAGACTAAGACTCCAATTCCAAAAAGAACCTCATTAAGTTTTTTCCGATCTAAATTAATATAGGTCAGGAGGTAATTGGATAAATTTGTTACGTAGAGAAAAATAAGAAGTAAGCCCAATGGGGCAATAATAAAAAAGGCTTTTCTTATAACCGCATCTTGTAACAATGAAAGAATTGAACTTTGTTGAAGAGAAAAATTGCCCGGATCTCCAAGTGAAACAACTGCAATCAATAAACCCAATACCGTACCAAAGACATTATACTTTATCCATTGTCGTTTAAACCAGACCGTTTTTTTAGGAAGAAAACCAAAATAAACACCCAAAAGTGTAAGCGGCATTAAAAGTATGTACACTGGATTAAATAAGACTAAGTAAAAAAAGATCAACCCTGTAAAAAGACCCGAGCGATAAGTTCCTGAGCGTGTGCTCCACATAACGCTCCAAAGCCAAACCAATGGTAAGCCTGAGGTAACTGCATTAAAAAAGTCATTCACAACTAGTCTTGATAGACTCCAGGAACTTATGATGGCATAAGTTCCGAGCATAGACAGTCGTCGTGAGAAAAAATATCGAAGCAAGCAATAGAAAGCAAAAAGAAAGCTTCCGAGGCCGATAAAGTAAAAATGAAAATTCCAAATGAGATTGTATAATTTTGGAAACTGCTGAAAGGGATAGTAGAGAAATGAGAGATAATTCCAAATAAGAAAACTCACTTTTTCATAAGGATCTAAATAGAGTTTCAAGGCTTCTACATTTTCAAATAATGGGAAGTCTGGGAGTGTTATGAAAAAGGTCACAACGCTTAGACTTAGAATTGTCTTTTCAAAAGCATCAAGATATCTGATCTCACTGAACTGGCTCACCATAGTTTCTTCAATGATTTTTCCTCGAGTAGGCCATGAGTAAAAAATCCCAAGAATAATGAAAAATCCCCAAAAAAGTATGCCAACAAAACCCGCCGGAAGAAGAGAGAATAGATTAAACAATAAAATGAGTCCGATATTACCCAATAACAGTCGGTAAATTATTCTCTCTAAGGAAGAGTTAGCTTTATAGTAAATCTTTAGTCTGTGATCTATTTCCTTACCAAACAAATACCATTGAGAGCCCATAAAAAGAATGTAGACTAAAAGTATCAAGCATTGGGTAAAGAGCGCTAGGTTCTCTGTCTTTTGGATTAGCAGAGGAAGAAGAAGGAAGGAGAAGTACGTAACTATCCGATTTATAAAGAATTTGTACTTTATCTTGAGAATATCTGACTTTTTAACTAAAGCTTTATCCATAATACCCGATAAATTTAGTAAGTGTTACAGAGCTTAACACTTACCCAATCTAATTCATCCTATTTGAAGGCCCTCTACCCCAGGGCCTTCTTTATTTTAACTTAGTTGATACCCTATTGCATCAAATTCTTAGTATGATAAGATTTAGATAATACCCCCAAGGTGCAGGAGAGCACTACTGGGACGATCAGGAGGATTATTTGGGTATTGCTTTCGGTTCTATAAATTCAGGACTGCCCAAGGATATTGTTAAGCAAATTGTTGAAGCCGAGAAACTTCCTTTAAAAAAGATGGAAGTTCGAAAAGGCAAAATTGAAAACAAAAAGGCTTTGCTTAATGATTTATGGGAACGAGTGAAAAAACTCGAAGGTTCCGTTTATGCGAACAAAGGCGCCCGCTCTTTCCGTGAATTCAATGTCAATATTTCCGGCGATGGTATTGCTGCTTCAGTTGATAAGAATGTGGCAGAACCCGGTACCTACCAAATTGAAGTTCTTCAGCTTGCTCAAAAATCTTCTGCTATTTCAAATGGTGTTGAAGACAAAGATAAAACCTACGTCGGAGTCGGCTATCTCCAATATGAATTACCTGATGGGACCTCCAAAGAAATCTATATCGATGAAGATCACGCAACTTTGGAAGGAATTGCAAAGCTCATTAATAAAGACTCTAACAATGGAATGCATGCCAATGTTGTAAACTCTGGTGACGGAACCGACGAGCCTTGGAAAATCATTATCACGCTTGATGAAACTGGAGATGGACAAAGAGCTACCTTTCCTAACTTATACCTTGTAGATGGAGAAGTAGATATTTGGTTTGATGGAGAAAGAGAAGCTCAGGATGCTAAAATAAAACTAGATGGATTCGAAATCGAATTACCAAGTAATAAAACAACTGAACTTATCCCTGGTGTTACTCTAGATCTAAAGCGAGCTAAAAAAGGTGACGAGCTGACATTAGAGATCACCGAAGATACAGCTAAAATGGCTGATAAAATTGATGATATGGTTAATAACATTAATGAAGTTATCGCCTTTATTAAAGAGCAAAATAATTTAGATGAATCTTCAGATACATCCCAAACACTTGGTGGTGATATCACCCTTCAAACCCTCGAAAGTAGATTACGTTCAACCGTCTTTGCCAATGTCACAACGGAGTTTGGTAGTGTCCGAATTGGTGACCTTGGTCTGCAGTTCCAAAGAGATGGGATGCTCAAACTCGATAAAGAGAAGTTTCAGGCAAAGCTTGATGAAAATATTGAGCTAGTCAATCAGGTTGTAAACGGTAGGTACTCCGTTGAAAACGGAAAAATTGATGGCTTCGTTGATAATCTCGAAAGACTTGTAAGAGACGCAACAAAAAGACCAGGAGGAATTTTGTCCTCGAGACGAGATGGTCTAGACTCAAAAATTCGACAAATCGATAGGAGAATAGAATCTGCAGAAAGACGGATTAAACGAAAAGAAGAAAATCTAAAGGGCAAATTTGCTCGCTTAGAAGAAACGATATCAAGAATTAAAACTCAAGGATCGGGATTAGCAGGCCTGCAAGGCGGTGGTTTTAATCCGGTTCAACAACTTGGTTAAGGAGTAAAATATGAGTTACGGTTTAGGCGCTTACAAAAAAACGTCGGTTCAAACGGCTAGTAAGGAACAGATCCTTTTGATGCTTTATCAGGCAGCAATTAAAAACTGTAAAAAAGCGATTCAGGCCATCGACGAGCAAAAGGTAGCTCAAAAAGGTGAATATATTGGAAAGCTTCAAGATATTGTCATTGAGCTAAATAATAGTCTTGATTTTGAAGTAGGGGGAGATGTTGCTAGGGAGCTTTCATCTTTATATGACTTTGTTCTCTACTCCAGTACTCAGGCCAATATTCACAAGGATAAAGCTCCATTGGAAGGATGCCTGAATGTTCTCAACACACTTTATGATGGATGGTCCCAAGCAGTAAAATCACTTAAAACAGAAAAAGCGGGGAATGCCTAATGACTCCAAATGAAAAAAACTTAATAGAATTTTTAGAAAAGGCTTATGAATTAACAGTCTCTGCACAAAAGTGCGCTCGAGAAGAAAACTTTGATGAGCTCATCTCCATTCTCGATAACAGAGAAAGAGCCATTGCAATTGCACAAACTATGAGTGAAAGAATGAGCTTAGAGCATTCAACTCAAGAACCTGAAACTGTTGCCAAAATTAATAACCAAGTTAATCAACTTATAAATAAAATTCAAAGTCTGGATGAATCGATAACGATGTATCTTCAGGCAGAGAAAAGTAAAACTCAAAATGAAATTGCTAAAACGTTTAAAAACAAAGAAAATTTCAGTGGGTATAACCTAAATAAAACCGACAGATAAATGTGAGTACGATTATGGAAGAACGCATCTCTCAATACCAACTTGTAAAATCAAAATCTGGTCTTACAGTTCCTTTAATTAATGATATCTACCTTCATTCAATGTATAGCCCCACTAAAGAGGCAGAAGGATTTGCCAAACTTCATGAAGAGGCCCTAAAAAGAAAAAGAAATGTTATCATTTTGGGTCTTGGGTTTGGTTATCATATTGAGGAGGTGGCTAAGACCTTAAATAAATTTCACCAAGACTATAGAATTATCGTTATCGAGCCAAATGAAAAACTCTTTCATGACTTCATAGAAAAGAGACAATTTGAAGACAAGAGAATCATGCCTCTCTTTACCAATGATTCCGAGTCACTTTTTTTGAGAGAAGACTTTATTGAGTTTCTCTTAACCTCACCAGCTATTTTAAAACACGACACTAGCTTTATGTTAAATCAGAAGTTTTTTACGAGCTTTCTTCAGTATAGAGCAAGCACCTCTCTATCTCAGCTTAGAAGGTTTTCAAAACATATCGGGAACTTTATTTCAGAAAGCGAGGAAGGAGAGCTTACTGAATATATAGAAGATGTTAAGAGAAAAAAGAATTTTGAACCAAAAGATTTTCTCACTATCGCATTTGATGAACTAACAAGTATTTAAGGATTTACTATGAATAAAATTTTAATCGTGAGCTTAGGCTCCAGTAAACAGGCCCTCAGCTGTGGTTACATGACCCCTCAACTTAGAGAAAATAACCCACACTCAGAGATTCATCTTTTGGTATTAAAAGAAAATCTCGATCGAGTAAAAATGCTGAAACATATTACAAAAATTCACTCTATAGATAGTGCAAAATTGAATCAGATAAAAAAAGGTTCTGTTTTCTCGGACGGATTTGCACTCGATTCCATGTATGAAGATCTAGAGGAGGTTCTAGCGACTGAATGGAGTCAAGTCATCAATCAAAATCATAACACTTTAAGCACTTTAATTACGTCAGCCCTTCAAACAGAATCCCGAGTTGGAGTTTCTCTTACCCCTAGCGGGACCACTTTGCTTTCAAATGATTGGGCGATAAATCTGAACTCAGTAAATACTCAAGCTGCGAGAAAACCTATTGAGACAAATATCATTAACAACCACCTTTTTGGAGCTCCCTGGTTCAATGAGGGAGAAGCAATAAAGATCTCTGAGCAATATAGTGTTCTCGCGGGACAAAATTTTACTCGCATTAGAAATATGAGGGCCGGAGAATCCAAGATTGTTGGTATTTCGTTGAGTCAGGGTTATGACGGGACATATCTTGAGACTGAAGCTTTAACAGAAATAGTTGGTACTTTAAAAGAATCTTCTGAATACATCCCTATTCTATTGATGGATCCAAGAGAGCTAAATCAAAAAACAATCGTAAATGAGTTAAATGCCCTTTATAACAACGAGCTCATTTCAATAAATGTAGATTTTACAGCTTTTCCTGCGATTAGCACTCACCTCGATATCATTATTAGTCCAGCCACTGATTATTTACTTGCGGCAGATCTTCAAGGAACAATTGCACTCGAGCTACGAAATACAGATGCTTTTAAAAATGATCCCTTGGTAACAAACGAAGGATCAAGAGTGATTTTTTACACTGAATCAAAAACCATTTCCTCCGAAATCATTTATGCCGTGAATGAAATATACTCTACTGAGCTTCCTCTAGATACGACAAATGGTGGAGCACTAGTTTATGCTTGCGTGAAAGATGAGTATGGATATTTTTTCTCGCAAATTAAAGGGGAGATCAGTCTACAAGCTGAGCTCAATTATCATCTCAGTAGATCATTCTTTTTTCATATTTTAGGATATCCAGAGAATCAAGCTCTTCTAAACAATATAAAAGAAATGTGCACTAAAGACGAAATTCATGAATTTGTGACTCTCACCAGGTCTGAGCTTACCGGTGTTGTCAAAATTTTATTAGCGACTTTAAGGTCTATAAAGACCATGAGAAATACAAGTGATGGTCTAAATAGTTTTCTTGCTTATTACGATCAATTGCTTGCCTATGGGAATCAAGACAACTTGATTGGACACCTTATTAGATTCACAGAAGGACAAATTGAAAATATTCACGATAGTGATGCTAAAAAGAATCTTGAGCTTATTGAAAAATCCCTTTTCGATTTAAAATCGAATATTCAAAAAATCACTGAAACTTGTGGCATTTTGATTGGAGATCTTTCTGTCGAGAAAACATCATCAATGCAAAAATAGGAGGTTCTTGTGAGTATTCAGGAAGAAATTCACAAAACCATGAAAGAAATTCAGGAGAAGCTTCAATCAAGTCAAAGTTTGAATGAAGACAACTTAACAGAGTTACTTTTAGTCGCATTAATTGAAGAGGAGGGTTAGCTATGAAGGGTAGACTTCTCGTTATCCAACTAACTCGGACTGGTGATCTTGTACAAACAATGCAAGCTGTAAGACAATTTCGAGCGGAGAATCCTGGTATTGAATGCAGCTTAATTGCTCGTAAAAGCCTTGGGAGTGGAATTCACTTTCTCCTAGATACCGTTTTTGAAAACATCTTTTATTTTGACACCAAAGAACTCTTGGTCGAAGGGACTTTCGAGGATGGTAAAAAAGAGCTTAAAAAGTTTCTTTCAACGATCAATCAGGTAACCTATGACGTATCAGTTAATTTTAGTTTTAATAAGAGTTCCTCATATTTGCACTCGCTAATTAACTCGAATCAAAAACTAGGATTATATAGAAATGACAAGACAGAGGTATCTGTTTCAGATCCTTGGAGCCAATTCGTTTATTCAAATGTAATGAGAAGTACCATTAACCCATTTAACTTAGTGGATATTTATCGTTACACACTGGGGTGTAAACAGGTCATGGTCCTTAATGAAGATTGTGAAAAGCCTAGGGAAAAGAATATCGTGATCCACCCTTTTGCTTCTTCGAAAAAGAAAAGTTGGGGAGCCACAAAATGGGTGGAAGTCATTTACAAATTGTCTCATGACTACAGTGATTATAAAATTCATATTGTCGGTGGCCCAAATGATGTAAGTGAGTCTCACAAGATTCTTCATTCACCAGCGCTGAAAGATCTTAATGGACGTTTAATTTCGCATGTAGGTAGCTTTAAGATCAAAGATACCTACAGTCTCCTGCAGGAGTCTGAGCTTTTCATAGGTCATGATTCACTGGTATCCCATTTAGCCGCTGAAACATTAACGCCGACCATTGTTATTTCACTTGGAACTGTAAGACCACATGAAACAACAGCCTACAGTGATAAAGTGGTAAATATCGTTCCTAGAAACAAGTGTTTCCCCTGTAAAGTTGAGGAGAAATGCGATTTGCTTCCTTGCCACAATAGCCTTCAACATCAGGTTGTCACAAAAGTAGCAGGTTATTTTCTTAGAGATTCAGGCGAGGAACTTTCTGAAACTATAAAGGATCTTTCTCCCTTTCACACCAGCCAGATTAAAATATACCAATCTGTTTATAATGGTGAAGGTTTGCAGCTTAGAGAAATTACCAAAAACTATCTTGATCTTTCAGATACCTTTAAAAATTTTTACGAAATTATTTTTCAATACTATCTGAGAGGAATTGAGATCAATAACCCCCTTCCAGATATTTCAGAAGAAACGGCTAAGAACTTGGCTCAGTATATCGATGGAACGAATTATCTTTTCGAATTGTATAATTTTGGAGTCAAATACAGCAATCAGATCATCAATGCTAGTGATAAAAAAGACTCGAATGGAGCTGAACTACAAGCAGCGGTTAAAAAATTAGGAGAGGTGGATCAACTTTGCCAAGTGACAAGACAGACTTACCCACTTCTATCGAACTTAGTAGACTTCTTCTATGTCAATAAGGCGAATGCACCAGGAAACAACCTAAATGAAATCGCAAAGAGTAGTTTACTCTGTTATTATGATGCCTCAAATTTAGTTGCTGTTCTTAATGACTTTGTTAAAAAGAGTGTTAATCCAAAGATAAATGTGGCGGAGAGCACAAAAGAGGTTTAAAATAGTGTTATGGCGACTTTAGAGCTAAATCACAAAAAAATTGAAATTAATGAAGAGCATTTTTTTAATGTAAGAAGTCTAATTCCTCAGTTAAGAAGAAAGTTTCCCTTAAACGAGTATAATTTCGAAAGCTTAAAGATGAATGGTAGAGTGCTTGATATTGATTCTGATGATCCAGACTTGATTCGCCCTATTAGTCGAGACGATATCATAGCTCTTGATATCTTAGCGAAAAGAAATAATGAAGAAAACCTTATAGATGACGTCATAGAGTTAGTTAGCAAAATCCTAATACGCCTTGAAACATGTGTAGATTTACTCAAGGAAGACTTAAACGTTGACGCTAAAAAACAGCTCAATACCATTATTATGGCATTGGAAACTTTTATTGTAAGTAGTTCTTATATTTGCAAAAATCATGAGCATAAAGAACTTCTACCTTACAAAGAGCTACAAATACATCTTCTTTCTGTTATGAAAGCTTTATCTGACTCTATAAACAAAGATGACTCTATTATGCTCACAGACTTGCTTGAGTACGAACTGAAAGATAATCTAACCCAGTGGAAGATTCACGTCTTAACAAATCTAAAACATCGAAGTTAAAAGTTTATTCAGACTTTGAATTAAACTCAAGCCAATTGTATCAATTGGTGGATCATATTAATAAAGCTGAAATTTCCCTTACACAAATCAGTAATGACAAAGTTCGAATTAAGTCTCTAGTTGATAACTCTTCAAGCGATATATTTAAGGCGAACTTAGATTTTCACCTTAGACTTCATTCAGAACTTGCAACACTCAAATCTAAAAGTTGGTTTAGCCTTTTGAAAAATAAGAGAAAGTCTGAGTCAAAATCCTTAGAAATCCTAAAGGGTCTTAAAGATAACCCAAATATCAATTCATTTTTAAAAAGTCAGATTGGAATTAGTTCACTTGATATGATTTCCCAATTACATTTTGTAACTCATAAAAAAGGAGAAGTGACCGCCTATCACAATTCTTTGCAGTCCGATCAACAACACCAAATGAAAATATCAGTTGAAGAGTTTAACGATATTTTCAATAGCATTCGAAAATCCAAGCAATCAACCTTCGCAGAATCATTCCTTAAAAGTCACCAGATAAAGTTAGTTGGGACCTGCCTTGCCAAAGCAGCAAGCTTCAAATCCCACAATTTTATTTTAATTGGAACGAGAAACGAATTTATTCCCTTTGCCAAAAATGAAATTGAAAGATTCAATATTTTCTCTCAGATTACTCTGCCCTTGTTCGATATGATGCTTCAGACAAAAACTGAGTCTCAACTCGTTCAAAAGTTGAAAGAAATTCTGAATCAGATAGAAAGTAACTCATTGAATTTAAAGAAAATTCATAGTGAATATCACGTGCAAAGAGTTTCTCTTCTCGGAGAGCTACTCAATACCCTACGCCATGAGCTCTCAAATCCCCTTTTTGGGATCCAGCTTTCGGCAAATCTCCTCGCAGAAGAGTTTCAGGGTGACGATAAAGAATTAGCCGAACAAATTCAAGAAGCCGTTAACAAATCACTAAAGATATTAAATGGATTCAGTAAGCTCTACGGGCCGATGGATCAAGTTCAAAACGTTTCTGTCATCTCGCTTATCAACGAGGTCTTTACTTTAACGAAAAGTGAAACAAAAATGCTGGAGCGTGAAATTAACGTATCCCCCAACCTAATGGAGGAGAACGCAGCCGTAGAGATAACGACGAACTCCACTTCTCTTTCTCAGATTTTTTTCAATCTCATCTTGAATAGTTCACAAGCCATGCAAGACCAAACAGATCCAAAGCCAAAAATTACGATTAGTCTGGAACGTGATTTGACTGATATCAAGATCATTTTTAGTGACAATGGACCAGGCATTCCTGTGCAAAATATTGATGAAATCTTTGATTCTTTTTATACAACCAAGGAAACAGGCACAGGACTTGGTCTCCCTATTTGTCGAAGCCTAGTGAGAAAACTTGGAGGTGACATGTGGTGCGTTAAAAATGACAAGGGTGCTCAATTTGTCCTAGTATTACCACATGAAGGTCTTGTTAGTTGAAGATGAAATCTTAATTCAAAAATCCTTGAAAATGTTAATGGAAAAACGTGGTGCAGAGGTTGTTGCTGTTAGCAGCGGAAAAGATGCCATTTTGGAAATAAAACAACAAGAATTCGACAGAATCGTATGTGATCTTATGCTAACTGACATTTCTGGATTCGATGTCATTGAAGAAAGTAAATCAAAACTGAGTACTGAAGAGATAAGCTCTAAATTTATCATCATTACAGCCTATTCATCATCGCAGGTGATTGAGAAGGCTAATAATTACGGCTGTAAGGTTTTAAATAAACCTTTTGAAAATATTAACGAAGTCATTGAAATTTTTTTAACGAATGAAAGAACTTAAAAATATTGGTCTTGTATTAAAGCCGTCTGAGGTTAAAGATTTTGGTCATATAATGACCAATCTCTTTCGTTGGCTAAAAAAACGTGAAAAGAAAATCTTTTTATTGAAAAAAGAAAGAAAGCGAATCGAAAAACTTATTCCAAAAAGCTTGTTTGAAGAAATTAATTTTTGCGAAAATAAAAAACTCTATAACGAACTTGATTTAATCATTTCACTGGGAGGAGATGGTACGTTATTGGGAGTAAGCAGAAAAATCGCTAACGATATTCCTGTCTTCAGCGTCAATTTGGGAAGACTTGGATTTATTACAGAGTTTTCTCGGATGGATTTTTACGAGCATCTAAACTTAGTTTTGGCCAATAAATTTACCTTGTCTAAAATCTATTTGAACTCAGTAGAAATATACAGAGGAAAGAAAGTTATCGGACAGGAATACTTTTTTAATGATGTTGTTATAACAAAAAATGCCATCGCACGAATGGTGGCAGTCAGTGTTGAAGTTAATGGAGAACATACTCAGGATATCAGAGGAGACGGAATAATTATTAGTTCTACCTACGGATCTACAGGTTACTCCTTGGCTGCCGGTGGACCAATTGTCCATCCCGAAGTTGATGCCTATATTCTCACACCAATTTGTCCTCACTCCCTCACTCACAGACCGATTGTTATATCTGATAAATCCAAAGTAAATATTAAGGTTATTGAGGATATCGATAATGTTAGCCTGACTATTGATGGCCAAAAGGTCTTCCCTGTAGAATACAAAGATACTGTGACGATAAATAAACAGAATGAAAGATATATAAGTTTAGTCAATAATCACGAAAAGACATACTTTCACACATTAAAAGAAAAGTTTGTTTATGGCTCAAGAGAGAATGCAAAGGAATAAGTATGAGTAAAAAACTTCATTTAAGAAAGTTAACGATTCAAAACCTTGGAATTATCGATCAACAAATTGTTCACTTCAGTCCAAAGTTTAATGCCATTATAGGAGAGACGGGATCGGGAAAAAGTTTAATCCTCGATGCAATTGAGCTAATCATTGGCTTTAGAGGCGACAAAAAACTTCTTAGAAAAGGCTCTGACTTTCTCATGGTAGAAGGTCTTTTTTCCACAACTGACGCAAAAATTAAGAAGTTTTTTGAAGATGCTGGCTATCCTTTTGATGAAGATTGCTCCATAAAGAGAATCCTCTATTCAAACGGAAAGTCGAAAACTTATGTCAACCAACAACTAAGCACACAGCAATTCGTAAAAACTTTTGCGCGAAAGTACATAGATCTTGTTGGGCAGTTTGAAAATCAAAAGCTTCTCTCTCCAGAGTATCAGTTAAAACTGTTAGATCTTTATGGACAAAATGGACTGCTTTTAACAGAGTATCGCGACTTATTTCTTCAAATCAAAGAACAAAGACAAGAGCTTGAGGAGTTAACACAAAAAGAAAATACCTTAGTTCAAAAAAGAGATTATTTAGAGTTTCAAGTTAATCAGTTAGATAAACTCTCTCCATCCGTTAGCAAGGAACAAGAACTCATTAAGCAAAAAGAAGAAATAAAGACTAAATTAGAAAGTCGAGAAGTGCTGAATCAAATTAATGAATTATTTGAAGGAAATAATTATGGAGCAGGGCTTTTAGGTCAGCTAGATACCTTAGAAGGTCTTATCTCAAAAGCTGATCTTAGTGAAAAAGATACAGATCATTTTTTATCGGCAAAGGAGCTCCTTCAGGATTTAAATTTTCGAATCAATTTGGAACAGAATACTGAATTTCCAGAGGATGAATATCAGGAAATCGTAGATTCATTGGATGAGTATCAAAAACAGAAGCGAAAATTTAATACCGATACTCAAGGACTGGAAAGAGTTTTCGCGGATTTTAAGAAAGAACTTTCAGAGATTGAAACTATTGACCAGGCAATAGAAAGCCTTGAGATTGAACTTGAGAAAAAATACAAAAAGGCTCAAGAGCTTGCAGGGAAACTTCACAAAAATCGTCTGACAAGCTCTAAAAAACTCTCTCAAAGTTTAACAGAGATGATCAAGTCACTCAGAATGGAAGGGGCAAAAATTAAAGTTAATATTTCTCAAGCCAGTGACTTGAATATTAATGGTCATTCGACTGTGGAGTTTCTAGCTGAAACAAATCCAGGAGAGGGTTTTTACGCTATAAAAGATATTGCCTCAGGGGGAGAGCTTTCAAGAATTCTTCTGGCGGTAAGAAATATTCTAGCCGCTAAAGATAGCATAAGTATTTTTCTCTTTGATGAAATAGATACGGGTATCGGAGGGGAAACCGCTCTTTGTGTGGGTAATGCTATCGAGAGTGTTTCTGTTAACTCTCAGGTTATTACGATTACTCACCTTCCTCAAATAGCAAAATTTGCTGATAAAATCATAAAGGTAGAAAAATCTAGTAAAGCTAGCGCTAAAGGCAATGAAAGAACTATTGCTGCGATTTTTGAACTAGAGGGACAGAGGATGGATCACGAGGTGCAATCTATGATACCTCTAAATTAACCATTTCAAAGCGATTGTCTTTAAATGAGATAAACTTCTTATCCTTTTGAGGAAAGCCACAGTTAAAATATTGAGTTCCATCAGGGAAAGTATGGGCTGCATGTATATGAGTATGACCAGCTATAACACCTGCCAAGTCCTTCTCCTTAATAAGCTCCTTTGCTCCCTCGAGATATTTGGCCCTAGCTTGTGAATAATCAAAAGTTTTTTTACCTCTTCTTTTGGAGTCATTTGAGGCCCACTTAGCAAGCTTAGTAATCACTCCAAAGGTAAGAATTTTATTAGCAATAAATTTCATGACCTCAGAGCTATAAACTTTATGCCATCTTTTAAAGTACTTATTAAAATAGTCCACTTCATATCCATGACAAAAAAAGTATTTTTTAGAATCCAGCATAAGACATTCTCCGTGACTCAAATACCTAAAGTTCTCTGAATAGCGAGGAGTTTGGGCGAAATATTTGTCTAAAATTCCTTTAAAATGAAAGTCATGATTCCCTTCTACAAATATAACTTCTTTGTCTAACTCTAAAAGTTTTTCAACTTCTTCAAAGAAAAATGAATATTTTTTAATATATTCTGGGTGGGAGCCTATTAAGGTGTCGAAAATATCCCCTAAAAAGAAGACCTTATCTGAATGAAGGGTGTGAGAATGGTGACAAAACTCTAAAAATATTCGAGAAGCTAAATCGTCGGGACGTTTTATATGAAGATCTGAAATAAAAACACAATTCACAAAACTATTATAACATTAAGTTTTCATTGTTAAATGGCTTTATCAAAATCAAGATAGCGAAAGACAAAATCATCAATCGTTTTCACATCTTCATCAGTGATTTTGGTATAGCGTAAGGCGATTTTCCACCCTTTGTAATGCAAATTGTTATTTGCTGCGGGTTGAATCTCCTGAAGACTCACTACATCAGCGTCTATAGTCATTGAGCTACCGTCAATATTGAGCTCAATATTTTGAACCTTATCAGCCATTTCGAAAAACTTTCTTTCTGGTTTAGAAACAATAAAAGACAAACCATTAGCTGAAATGTCAAAACACTCTTTGCTAAATAGCTGCTCAACTTGTCTTTGCCCATGACCTAGTTTCTTAAACTTCAAACCCACATTGATCCCGTTTTCAACAAAAAGTCTAAACTTTTTTCTTCTATCCACTTGAGCAATCATGGATGGAATCGTCACTCTCAAATCACCATTAGATTCAATTTGCTTAACTTCTGACTGAAACAAAACTAAGTCTTGAGGTAAGTAGAAATTCAAATTATTTGCACTGGCAGCTAACTCTCCTAGCTGCTTGATGCCTTGTCTTGATGCTGCTCTTACCACAATTTCTTTACGTGCTTTTCGTATAATATAAAAAAACACCTCAACTGTTACTTTTTTCCCCGAAATAAATTTCCATGCAAGAACTGTTCTCTCATCATTCTTTGTATTATTGATGATACTGTCGATGGCATACTCATCATAATTTTTTTCTAGTAAATTTTGATTCGAATTTTCCATCATTAACACCAGTTCTTAAATGGCCTCTCTAACTTTTTTACGGCTAGAGAGGCGGGGCTTAAGATTATTGGCAAATTAATACCAATTTTAATTCTTTAAGTGCAGGGAGGTTTTATCCTCCCCGCCTCTCTATTTATTTTAGTTTGGTCAGTTGTGTTTAGCGTATTAGCTAAAATTATCCAATCAGTCTTAGTGCACTATTTGGAATATTATTAGCTTGTGCTAAAGAAGAAATACCAGCTTGCTTCATCACGTTCGTGGCAGCTAACTTGGCTGTTTCAGAAGCAACATCTACGTCTTCAATTCTAGATCTTGCGGCATCAGTATTTACGGCAGCAGTATCTAAGTTTGTAATAGTCGATTGAAGTCTAGATTGTATCGCACCAA
Organism: Halobacteriovoraceae bacterium; assembly: GCA_002707495.1. Taxonomy (GTDB): domain Bacteria; phylum Bdellovibrionota; class Bacteriovoracia; order Bacteriovoracales; family Bacteriovoracaceae. Next base: position 134,896 of record PAMZ01000014.1, read on the forward strand.
AGTTTGCTCTAAATCCAGACACTTTTTCGATAGCTTCATCAATTGCACCAAGATTATCCTGTGCGCTCTCTTTGTCAGCGATGTTTGTTCCATCAACTCCTAGACTAGAAGCTGTAGCGTCTGTTGCATCTGCATCAAACGATATTCTGTTATTTTCACCTGCGTATGCACCGATATGAAACTCCATTGTACCAGTATCACTTTCACCAGTTAGAAGTTCTTTTCCAGAGAAAGTTGTCGTTTTAGAAATCCGATCAACTTCTTGCACTAATTGTTCATACTCAAGGTTTAGATATCCACGCTCTTTTTCACCTACAGTATCAGAGGCTGCTTGGATAGATAGTTCTCTCATTCTTGTAAGGATGTTTGTTGATTCATCAAGACCACCCTCAGCTACTTGTACTAGTGAAACACCAGCACTTGCATTTCTTTGAGCCATTCGGTATCCGCGTACCTCAGCTTCCATTTTCTTAGCAATTCCTAATCCAGCAGCATCATCTGCTGATTTAGTAATTCGTTTTCCAGATGCTAGCTTTGCGTAGCTTTCATCAGTTTTGTCTGCAGCTTTTCTCAGTTCTTTTTGTACCGCTACAGAAGGTACATTTGTTTTAATTCTTAAGCCCATTTTGTACTCCTCTTATAAGGTTTAAGTTAATGCCAATAGTTGATAGCAACCATCAGACATATACCTTATCGAGCAGCTCAGGAATTTATTTAGCCCTCACGGCCAGAAACTTGATAAAAAGTGTCAGAATTGAGTAAAAACAAATGCTTAGACCAGGAAAAAATGATGCCAATAGTCAGGCATTATTGATTTTTTCAATGGTTGAGGTGGTAGAAAAGCCATCTACAAACTGGAGAGATTTAACTTGGCCCCCATTTTGTAAGACAAATTCCGAGCCAACTATCTGATCAGGTTTCCAATCTCCTCCTTTCACTAATATATAAGGAGAGACTTTTTTGATGAGTTCTAGAGGCGTATCTTGTTCAAAAATAAAGACATAATCTACGGCTTTTAAATTTTCTAATACAAACTTTCTATCCCGCTCACTATTCACAGGCCTAGATTCGCCCTTTAAGCGTTTCACACTTGCATCTGAATTAAGTCCTACAACTAAAATATCACCTAAAGACTTAGCTTCATTCAAATAACTTACATGGCCTCGATGAAGTATATCGAAACATCCATTTGTAAAAACAACTTTTTTACCAGCAACAGAATTTCTAAACTCCTCAAGATTCATTTTTTAACAACAACTGTGTCGAAAAACATATCTTGAGTTTTTAAAAGTGTTGGCAAACCAGCTAAAGCAAAAGATACCAAACAAAATAATGTTCGCCTCAGTGATAAAGATAAAGATATAGGTTTCATTGTCTTTAAAACCTTTAGACCAAATATACGTTTTCCTAAAGTCGAATGCTCAGTGGCATCTAATACTGTAAAGTATAACAAGTAATAGAGAGTCATCATCGTTAGAAAAAGCGTCGTTCCCGCATCAGAAAAAAGAGATTTCATATTAACGGGAATTTCTGCACTATAAAAGGAAAGCAAAGTTGTTATTGCACACAAAATTAGCACCAACGACATATCTATAGTCCAAGCCCCTAATCTTTGAGATGAACTAGCAGCAGTAATAGTCTCAACAGATTTTTCTTGTTCAATTAAATCTTCAATAACTTCTGCCGGTTTTTTCGCTGCATCTTCTTGCTCATAAAAAGGAGCAAGATCACCACGATTCAAATGAGAGTCGGTTTTTTTCGATTTTAAATTCTTTAGATGCCTTTGTAGGTCTTGATCAAGCTCATTAGCTTTTTGTTTCAATGATTTTTCAACCTTTGATGTTTCACCAACGGAATGATGAAATCCTAAACCGTCAGTAATGGCCGAAAATTCAAAATTTTCCAAAAGCTTGTCTATATCTTGATCACTCACACGATCTGACTCTTGCATAATTATAACTCCGTCTGTCTCCCTCTCAGAATCTCATATTTATTTGAGACCATCAATTCATTGATAAATTCCGTGAACATAACCCAGCGCACAAGGCACCGCTGTGGCAGCCCTTAGAATTGGCATATCCAGTTTAATTGCCTGAATATTATTAATCTTTAACAAAAACTCTTCCTCTTCAATGCTAAAACCTCCCTCAGGTCCAATCATCACGACAGCTCTCCCTTGGAATCCCTTTCGACCTTGATCACCTTCAAGACTAAAAAGAAAGACTTGTTGGTACTGGTCAAAATCTAGAGATTTTATATTTTCTAACTCACCTATATCTGGCCTAATGAGATTATTGGACTGTTCAATTGCAGAATCAATAATTCTCTCTAGACGATCTAAGTTGAGAGAGTAAGTTTGAGAAAAATCGGTGTGACATATAAAGATGTTTTTGACTCCCAACTCACAAGCCTGCTTAACAGCTAAGTCCATTGCATCTCTTTTAAGTTTTCCAATGACTAAGTCTATATCTTTAGTATGAGTTGACTCTTTGAATACATCAGAAGGATCTAGCTTCATATTGTTTTTGTTCAACTCGCTAATTTTATAAATACGACCAAGACCTTTGCCATCGAGAACGAGGATATCGTCCTCTCTATTTACCCTAACTACGTTCTTTAAATGATGGAACTTATTCCCTTTAATATTCAAGGGATCGTTTTCTTTAATGGCGATATCTTTTAAGTAAACGGCCCTCATTGATTCTTCCTCATCATGAGCGCCAACCAATCACCTTTTGTTTTAACTTCCACCAGCTCTAAGTTAGGATCATGACTCTGATAGTCTTCGATAACTTCAACTTCCTGACCTCTTAGAAGCCCTGATAAGATAAGAATCGAATTTTTTTTCAAATGATTAAATATCTTTTTTCTCTCTTGAATGAGAGTTTGTTGTAAAATATTTGCGAATACCAAGTCAAATTTTTCGCCGGCAATCTGAGCGTAAGTATGAGGTAGATATATTTCGAAGTCCTCAGGTTTGAAATTATTGAGCTCGATATTTTGTTTCGTATTTTCAATGGCGCTCTCATCGATATCATAAAGGCAATTTCTCTTCGTTTTGTTTTTCAAATAGACGGCTAACCCCAAAATCCCCGATCCACAACCGAAGTCCATACAGGTGTCAATTTTATTACTACCTAACTCTTCATAAAACTTTAAGCACAGAAAAGTCGTTTCATGGCTTCCGGTACCAAAACCCATTCCAGGATAGATATAAAGATTGTGAGGGCCCTGGTTTTCCTTTTTTTCCCACTCAGGAACAATTTTTAAGTTTTCTGAAACAACGATAGAACTAAAATTTTTCTTCCACTCTTCATTCCAATCTTTTGCTTCTTTCTCAATGAGGTGTGATCCATCGACCTGCATTGACTTTAGATATGTCATAAATGCGTTGGCCAGGCTTGAGCTATCGAAATAATACTTTTTTAAAGAAGTATCCGTTTGAACGCGCCCCTCCACTTCAAAAATTTGTTCATCGGGTATATCGCCTCCGGAGTAGGACCTTTCTCCTAAAATGGCGTCTACTGTGGCTTCATCAATTGAAAAATCCTCAATACCCGTACAACTCCAATCGCTTAGAGCTTGAGCATCTATCTCCTCTTGTAAATTCAGTGGGATAGAAACCTGAACATAGTAATATTTTTCCATAGATGCTTTTACCGATGTCCTCATAAACTCACAATCCACCCTATAATTTTTTCTGTTAAAAGTTTGTAATTTCGAAAACTTATGTTAGATTTGCGCCTTATGTATTTGGTCGGTATAGCGGGTGGATCTGGTTCAGGAAAAACCACATTTGCTCACAAAGTATTCGATAGGCTTGATCATAAAGCCTGCTTAATTTCCATGGATTCTTATTATTTAGATGTCCTGCCGGATAACCTCCTCACCGCTAAAGGAAATCCTAATTTTGATCATCCGCAAGCCTTTGATTGGGAATTACTTTTTAATCACCTGGCAAAATTAAAAGAGGGTGAAACAATACAATCACCTCTTTATGATTTTAAAACAAACTCCAGAAAAGAAGAAACTGTATCCATCGCACCAGAAAGAGTCATAATTTTCGAAGGAATCTTCTCCCTTTTTGATAAAAATATTCGAGATTTGATGGATATAAAATGCTTTCTTCATGTTGAGGCAGATATTCGATTCACGCGCAGGCTCCACAGGGACGTAAATGAGCGAGGTCGATCTCTTGAGTCTGTAATTGGACAATACTATGAAACAGTTCGCCCTATGTATCTGAAATATCTCGAACCACAAAAACAGTTCGCTGATTTCACCGTCGGAGAGGAAACTGATGTGGCTGCAGATATCCTTGCTGCAAGATTAAAAGAATATCTAAATGAGTAAATTTGATTTAAAAATTTATCCCATGGGTGGAGTCGCCGAGATTGGTTCAAATATGACAATCTTTGAGTTTGAAGAACACTTAGTTGCCATCGATTACGGAATCCTTTTTCCCTATGAGGATTTCTTTGATATCAACTATCTCATTGTCGATACTACAGCACTTAAAAAAATCTCCAAACCTATAACTTTGTTTATAACCCATGGGCATGAGGATCATATTGGTGCCGTCGTTCATTTTATCAAAGAATTTCCGCAGGCAAAGATCTACGCACCCAGACTAGCTCGAGAGCTCATTCTGTCCAAACTTGATCGCGCGAACCTAGGTCATGAAATAATCGAGTACAATAAAGAGTTTAAGTTAGACTTTGGTGAATACACTTTAAGACCGACCCATGTCACCCACTCAATCCCTGATACCTATGGAGTTATCATTAATAAAGGTCAAGAACTTGCATTTCTCTTTATCTCTGATTTTAAATTTGATCTAATTCCTTCATTCGAAGAGCCGTTTGACGTAGAAAATATCAAGACGTATTTTAGCGCTGCAAAGAGAAAAATTGCATTTCTTGATAGTACAAATATTCTCAGTGAAGGTAAGACTTTATCTGAGTCTGAACTTCTTGGTGATTTTGAAGAAATCCTTCTAAGAAACAAGAGAACTTTCTTTACGCTTTTTGCTTCAAATATTTACCGTGTTAAAAATTTATTAGAAATCGCGAAGAAGGCTAATCGAAAAGTCTGTTTCATAGGACGTTCTTTGAATTTTTATTTAGATGCCGCCGACAAAGTTGGATTATTAAGCAAAGCTAATTATCCAATTGTTGAATTAGATGCCATCGATAATTATGATGATCCAAGACTTCTCTACCTTGTGACTGGTAGTCAGGGAGAGCATTTAGGAGCCACGAGAAGAATTGCCAATGGTGATCAAAAAAATATCAAATTAAAAGAAGATGATATTTTCGTTTTTAGCTCTAAAGCTATTCCAGGAAATGAAAAGAAAATTTATCGACTCATCAATACTATATCGGAAACAGGTACAACCGTCATAACGTCGAAAGATCAAAGAGTTCATGCTTCTGGCCACCCTGCCAGAGAGGATTTAAAGCAATTGGTTTCAGAAATAAATCCAACAGATATTGTCCCTATTCACGGAGAAACTTATTTTCTTAGAAAGCATATTGATTTTATAAAAGATAATTTCCCCAAAATACAAACTCACTACATGACAAATTTTGATACCATGCTAATAAAAGGCTCTGAGATCAATATTGTTGATGGAAAACAAATGGAGCCTCTGATCATTCATGGAGACTCGATTGTCATACCTCGTGAAAAAATTTCGGAAAGGCGAAAGATGGCATGTAATGGATTAATTACCATTGCGATTAATCATAAAAGTAAAAATATTCATGTAGATTCAAAAGGTCTTCCTGAAGAGTTGACTCGTTATCACAATGAGATTAAAGAACTCGCTCATTATACTGCTTTTCAAGAATTTAAAAATCGAGATTATGATTATGTCGTCGAAAAGATAAGAATTAAAATTCGAACATTTGCCAAGGAACAACTTGGTTATAAACCTATCACACTCGTATCGATGGTATGAAAAATCTATTCAAAAAGATCATTTCTAAGTTCTATATCTCAAGGCGGGGAGTCTGTTCCATTTGTGATGAAGAATTTGATGACAGTGAGCTAGCTTTTCAAAATGAGCTTTTCCTCTGTCCTAAAGATGCAAATTATTACCTAGATCATAATTGGTATTTACTAGCTGAAGCTTATTCAGACCCTGAAAATCCTCAAGCTGCTCTTAATCTTCAAAATCGTAAAGATGAATTGAAAAGCAAGCAGATCAAATCTTATATTGTAACGGAGTACTTAGAGGATCAAAGCCAAATTATTACTAAATTCAGTCTTTATAGGGAAGCTTAAGAATGAAATTTGATTCAGAGGTTATCAATCTTGCAAATAGTGTTGGTAAATTCATTGAATACTGGGGATTTCGAAGCACAGATGGAAAGGTCTGGCTGTTAATTTACTTAGCAAATTTTCCAATTGACGCCAAAGTTCTGATCGAGAATCTAGGTGTAAGTAAAGGGATGATTTCAATTTCTATAAACACCTTAAAAGAGTATCAACTCATTGATGAAATACAACACGGTGATAATAGATCAAAATTTTATAAAGCAAAATTTGATCCTATGAAAACTATAACCAGTGTATTAGCTCAACGTGAGCAAATTTTAATGAACGAAGTAGTCACTTCTTTTAATAGACTTAAAACAAATCAAAACATTGAAGGTGTCGACCGGTCACGTATTAAAAGCGTCGGGCGAATTATAAAGTTTGGTCAAGTCCTACTATCCGGCATAATACGCCTTAAGAAACTTGATCTGTCTCCTTGGAAGTAGATTCTATTTCTTTGTTTTGGTCATTTGATTTGATCCAACCAGAATCGCTACCCCCAACTCCACCTTCAAATTCTTTGATTTTAGAAGGAAAATTCCACACATATTCGACTTTCATAAGCTTCCTCACATTGTTTAATGATGGTTAAACAATAGGGTAAAGTCTAAGCCAGATCAAGGCTTTGGCCTCGACAATAGAGAAACAATGTGTTTTTCAATGCTTAAGAACTAAAAAAGCCCTCAAAAAGAGGGCTTTTTTAAACAAAATGTTCTTTATTAAACTATACGTCTTGGCTTCGCCCTTCGTCTCTTCTCATAAAAGACGGAGTATCAAATTCATCATCGTCAAAATTCATAAAGCCAAGTTTTTCTGCAATAGACTTAGCCTTATTACTACTTGAAGGAGAGATTTCTACTTTTCTCTCTTCTCTAACCTCTTGAGTTGCTTCAACTCTTGGAGTTTCTTCATTAGCAGTATCATTGTCTTCAGATGTTGCTCTTATTTGAGTCTCGCGACTCGTTTCTCTTAGAAATTCTGAGCTTTCATTATCAAAATCTACACTTCTCTCTTCGATTTCTTGTTCAGTTGCACCTTCAGCTCTGGCAGTTCCTAGAAAGCTATCGAGTTCTGATGTATCAGAAGCAATTCCTTGTGAAACATTCTGATAAGTTTCAGTTACAGGGTCAGCTTGTCTTTGTATTTCGCGGACTGATTGCTCAACATGAACCTGCGGCTCAGGGATCGCAGTTGGCTTTACATCTAACGTTGTAGCAGTTTGATTTGAAACTCTCACTTCTTTACCTGTACCGCCAAGACCTGTTGCGATGACAGTGATTTTAACTTCATCACCCATCTCTTCATCCACAACAGTTCCAAAGATGATTTCAGCATCTTCATCTGCTGCTTCCATAATAAGAGTCATAGCCTCATTAGTTTCATGCATGGAAAGTGTAGCGTTACCAGTAATATTTACGATGATTCCAGTCGCACCATCGATTGTAATATCCTCAAGTAGAGGGGAGCTAATCGCATCAGTAGCTGCTTGAACGGCTCTATCTGATCCAGTAGCAATACCTGTTCCCATAAGGGCCAGACCTTTATTCGCCATAACAGTTGAAACATCGGCAAAGTCAGCGTTGATAAAACCAGTATTATTAATAAGATCAGAAATACCTTGGACTGCATGAAGAAGAACCTCATCTGCCTTCTTAAAAGTATCCACTAAAGATAAGGACTCACCTGCGATTTGAAGAAGCCTCTGATTAGGAATCGTAATTAAAGAGTCAACGCAATCTTCAAGAGTTTTAATTCCGATGTCTGCTTGCTTTTGTCTTTTTCTTCCTTCAAACATAAAAGGCTTAGTCACAACACCTACAGTTAATGCTCCTAGCTCTTTAGCAAGCTTAGCAATAACCGGAGCAGCACCAGTTCCAGTTCCACCACCCATTCCGGCAGTAACGAAGACCATGTCTGCCCCGTCAATATATTCAGAAAGCTTCTCGTAATCATCAAGAGCTGCTTTTCTTCCTACTTCTGGGTTCGCTCCAGCTCCAAGACCTTTAGTTAAGTCATTTCCTAGCTGGATTTTAATCGGCGCAAGATTCGCCGCAAGAGCTTGAGAGTCAGTATTAGCAACTATAAACTCTACACCAGACAAGCCAGATTTAATCATTGTATTAACAGCGTTACATCCGCCACCACCGACACCGATGACTTTGATCTTAGCTCCTGAATTGTTATCGATATTTTCAGCTACCTCAAACATAATTTATCCTCCGATTAAAATATTTCCTTAAAAACGTTTCTTAAGGAGTCACTAAATTTACCAAGTAAATCCACCTCTTCATACTGGGAATTTTTTTGCTTCGTAGTTTTAGTTACTTCCTTACCCATATTGTCTGTTTTAGATTCTAATAAAAGCCCTAGTACTGTTGCAAACTTAGGATCCTGCATAACGGTTGTCATTCCACCAAAAGCAAGGGGATAACCCACCTTAACAGGCTTTTCTAACAGATATTCTCCCAGGTCACTTAAATCTCGAATTAAAGCTCCACCGCCGGTGAGAATATATCCCCCTGTAATCATGCCACCAAGATTCTTTTCTTCAATTTGCTTTCTTATTATTTCAAAAAGCTCTTCAGCTCTAGCACCAAGTACTTGAGCGATCTTCCCAAGTTTTACCTCTCGAGGTTTAGAACCATTTAAGCCATGGACGGTAATATGAGCTGATTGATTTAGATTATCTGCCAAAACACTTCCGTGATTTATCTTTATTCTCTCTGCTTCGTTGTGAGGAATTTTTAAAGCTACAGCTAAATCGTTTGTAAAATGATTTCCACCTACTGGAATAATTTGAGAATGAATTAGACTTCCATCTTTCCATACAGCAATATCAGTTGTTCCTCCTCCAATATCAATAAGGACAACACCAAGTTCTTTTTCTTCAGGAGAAAGAACTGATCTTGAACTTGCAATTGGCTGAAGAATAATATCGTTCGGTTGAATACCGGCAGCCTCTACACATTTTATTATATTTTGAATGAGAGGGGTTTTTCCTGTCACTATATGCACGTGAGCTTCTAATCTTGAGCCACACATCCCAATAGGATTCTTTACTCCTGCTGTACTATCAACTCTAAACTCTTGAGGGATTACATGAAGGACTTCTCTATCGCTTGGTATAAGCACAGCTTTAGCTGCTTCTAGAACTCTTTCGACATCAGCATCGGTAATTTCCTTACCTTTAACTGCCACAACACCTGAGGAGTTAAAACAATAGATATGGTTTCCTGCAATTCCTACTGTAGCCGCATGAACATCTTCAATACCCGCCATGAGTTTTGCGTCTTCAATTGAACAATGGATTGATTTTACAGTTTTGTCGATATTAACCACTGCGCCTTTTTTAAGGCCGTGACTGGGATGAGATCCCACACCGATAATTTCAAGGCCAGCTTTATCGTGATAACCAATGGTCGTACAAACCTTGGTGGTCCCAATATCCAGCGCGACAATAATCTTTTTGTCATTCATGAGAGAGTCCTTTCTCACTGCTTACAAACAGTTACAGAATCATTCTGTCATCATGGGCGGCAATTTTTGCACCCTATTATAAAAATTTTAGATGGTATCAGAAAACTTGACAACAACTTTTTTGAGATTTGTCAGATTGATTACGGCGGGTATTGTTTTTTTCTTTTGCATGAACTTGATTACCGAATCAAGCTTGTCAACCTTTTCACTCCATTGATCGTGCCCCAAAAAGGCACTAGAGGGCTTACGCCCAAGAGACAGTATTATCGTGAGTTCTTTGTCTTCATTTAAAATAACTTCTGAAATATTTCTCGTGAACTCCTCACCAATAACATTAAATAGACTTGTAAGTTTTTTTTCTTCTCCACTATCTAAAAGTGAAGCAGGAAAAGCCATGTGAGGAAGTGTTCCTTTAATTTTATTTTCAGCTCGCAGAAGAACTTCATAAGTTGGATCATAAAGCTCACCAGAATCAACTAAAATAGCTGTGTAATACTCTTCACCTCCCTCTTTATAAATCTGCACTTTCATAAGAGGTTTTGGGCAATTAAAATTAAGATTAAGAGTTTTAAGTAAGGGATCATACCCAATCTGATATGAAGACAAAAAATATTTCTCTTCAAGCTTTTCATCTATAATAGCTTTCTTCACAGAAAATAATGATTTTGAATTATCAAAAACCTTTACAAGATCTAGAGCCAACTTACCCACAACCTTTGAAGGACATTGACCAAAATCTGTTTTGTAATGAGTTTTTTGCTCAAAATATTTTGGAGAACTAATCTTTGCAGATAAGAGAAAAGGAAATATTAAACAAGCAAAGAGAAGCTTCATGCTAAAATGTTAATAGATTTTAACTTCTAATTCAAATTTTTGGCCCGTACACCTCTCTATTTCTTCCTTAATAAAGTCGGTAAGCTCAACAAAATCAGAGCTAGTCGCATTACCCGAGTTCTCAATAAAGTTGGCATGCTTTAATGATACTTTAAGGTCATCGGAGCCAATTCCTTTTAAGCCTAAAGAGTCAATTGTTTGACCAGCTTTAAAGTTATCAAGATTTTTAAACACACTACCGCAGTTTTTTGTTCCCAACGGCTGGGTGTTCTTTCGATATTGTAGATAATCCTTAATTTTTTGGGCAAGGTTGGGATCCTGACCTTTATGCCTTAAAACAACAGATAAAATAATTTCATCAGTTTTCAAGAAGTTGTTTTTTCGATAGGAAAAATCTTTTGAAGACAGTCTTCTTCTCTCTACCCTTCCTTTTCTGGTTAATACTTCAACACTTTCTACCAGCTCGCCGATTTCCCCCAAAGACGTCCCTGCATTCATACAAATTGCACCCCCAAGACTTGCGGGAATTCCGGTAAAGACCTCCCAACCTTTGAGTCCATGTCTGATAGCAGTTGCGGTGAGTTGATTTAAACCTACCGAAGCAGGTAGGTCATACACTTCTCTGTATTCAGAGAGATATTTCTTATCAAACGGAAAATCAAGTTTTAAAAAAACAATATTCTCAGTCTTATGTAGGACTTGATTTGCCCCCCAACCAACCAATCGAATTTTATAATTTAATTCGTGGATTTTTTGAGTTTGAAGCTTCAACGCTTCAAGGGATCTGACTTCAACAAGATCTCCTATTTGTCCAAGCTTGATAGTAGTGTATTTTTCAAGATTTATCTTCTCAAACCAAGTGATATCGTTGTGATCAAAACTACAAGGATGCAACAATACTCCTCATCTCCTTACTTATCGATCCCGCCCCTAAAGTTAAAATAGCGCAAGGCCCCTCTTTCCTAAGACCCATTATGATATTTTTAGCTGACTCAAATCCATCTACATAATTTGCATTTTTTGATTTTTCGTTAATATTTTTTACCAAAATTTCAGAATCGATATATTCAACTGGAATTTCGCTCGCAGCATAGATAGGAAGAATATTAACTTCATCTACCTGAGAAAGAACTTCCACAAACTCGCTCCAATGTTCTTTTGTTCTACTAAATCTATGGGGTTGAAAAAAACAGACCTTCTTTCTGTCGTGATATTTTTTATTAAAAGTACTTAATATATGATGAATCTCCGTCGGGTGATGCGCGTAATCGTCTATCACGCAAAAATGACTTTCCTCCATTAGGTATTCAAATCTTCTTCCTACACCCTCGAACGCTTCGACACCTGAACAGCAATTCTCCAAGGATATGCCAGCTTGATGTGAAATACTTACTGCAGCGAGAGCATTCAATATATTGTAATCCCCGAGCATTTTTAAATTTACTTCTCTTGAAAAGTCTTCATGCTTTAAAAGAAACCTACACCCACCATCCATAAGTTCAATGTCAGATGCTGAGTAATCAGCTTTATTGTCAAATCCGTAAGTGATATAAGGTCTTTTAATTTCTGTAAGAAGTCTTTCTGAATTTTTATCTTCAGTATTTATCGCCACACATCCATAAAATGGGACTTTATTCGAAAACTCTACAAATGCTTTAAAGATGTTTTCTTCAGATTTATAAAAGTCTAGGTGATCATTATCAATATTAGTAATGATACTCATAATTGGATTTAAAAATAAAAACGAACCATCAGACTCGTCTGCCTCTGCAATCAAAAATTTGCTATTACCACTTATTGATTGACCTGCAAGGTTTTTAACAACACCACCCACAATACAAGTAGGATTTAATTCATTCTGTTTAAAAATAGTGGACAGCATACTTGTTGTCGTTGTTTTCCCATGAGAACCTGCAACAGCAATCCCATATTTTAGACGCATCAATTCAGCAAGCATCTCTGCTCTTTTTACAATGGGAATTTTTAAATCCACCGCTTTTTTAACTTCAGGATTAGTGTTATCTATTGCCGATGAGTAAACTATTAACTGAACGTCCTTGATATTGCTTTCATTATGTCCAAGAAAAATCTTTGCTCCAGCTGCTTCTAAATCTTTCACAGTTTGTGATTCCGAAATATCGCTTCCACTGATCTTATAACCGAGTTTGATTAAAACATGAGCAATACCGCTCATTCCAATTCCACCGATACCTATAAAATGTATATTTAGATCTTTATTAATGCCGAACATAAGCCAATACCTCTCGCTTAATCACAGCTGAAGCAGAATCCTTAGAAGAATTATCCAAAGAACTTCTTTCAATTATATTGCTTACTTCTGGCTTCAAGCTTTCCAGTGCATCGTAAACTGCTTCAGTAAGTTCATCAATGGATTTATTATAGTCTAATATTTCTACAGGAAAACTACTCTCACTCTTTAAGTTTAGTGCATTATAATATTGATGATTATCTGTGGCATGGGGGAAAGGAATAATTATAGTAGGGCGTTTTACGACTCTTAACTCGCTAACTGTTGATGCACCAGAACGAGCCAAAATGACATGACTCTTTGCGTATGCCGACTGCATATCCTCTATATATTCGACTTGCTCATAAGACACATTTGAACTGGTCTTAGTTTGGGATAAGTTATCCTTTCCTACTTGATGAAAAACGTTCAGTTTAAATGAGAAATCCTTTTCTATAAGCTTATACATTACTTGGTTGATTTGTTGAGCTCCTAAACTTCCTCCAAACACCAAGAGGTTTAGTTCAGAGTAGTCTACGGGTTTTTCGAATCTAATATTCTTTCTAATAGGGTTACCGACGACTTTAGCTTTATGAGTATTTTTAACACCCTTAGTTTCTTTGAAGTTTAAAAAAATTAAATTTGAAAATTTAGCTAAAAGTCGATTAGTTAGTCCCATAATAGCATTTTGCTCGATAATAAAAATGGGGATGAATAGAATTTTGGCTGCCATTAAGGTTGGACCACAAACATAACCACCGGCTCCTATTACCGCAATTGGTCTCTCAAAAACAAATAAAAAGAATAAGCAGACAAAAGAAAAGAGATTTTTAAAGATGTTTATAGCAAGCTTTAACGGGTTTTTAGTTCTTAAAGGCTGACTTTGAATATGAGTAATATTCTGGCCTTTAAAAAGTCTTTTATCTAGATAGCGAAGTCCCGAAATATATCGAACATCAAACTCGTTTTGAAATTCTTCTCCTACACTCAAGGCTGCATTAATATGCCCACCGGTACCTCCGGCAACCAAATAAACAATCGGCATCTATACTCCCTCTGAAGTCCTTGTTCCCACATCAAAAACTTGCGATTTGGCGGTAAGTGAAGAGAATATCATCCCTATAACCCAGAGATTACAGATGAAGGCCGTTCCACCATAAGATATAAACGGAAGGTTTAAACCTTTTGTTGGAAGTAAACCTAAAACGACACCCATATTTAAAAAGGCTTGAATAGATATTGCAAAAATTAAGGTTGCAATGATTTGCTGATTTATTTTACTTTTTGAAGAAAGGGCAAGTTTAAATCCCAAAAAGGTAAACCCTAGAAAAAGAATCACAACTGCAATGACACCGATTAGTCCAAGCTCTTCTCCTAAAACGCTTAAAATAAAATCATTATGAGCTTCAGGCAGATAGAATAACTTCTCATTACTATTTCCAATTCCCTGACCAAAAATATGACCATTGGCGAAAGCTAGATAACTTTGAATAATTTGAAATCCACTATTTTGAGGATCTTTCCAGGGATCCATAAAAACCATAAGTCTTCTCACTCTGTATGGTGCTGCAAATAGCATCAAAAAAACGCCCGCATTCATAACGACTAGTCCGCCAAAAAAAAGCTTTCTAGGAAAGTCTGAGATAAAGGCTGCAAAACAAATAATAATGGCAACAATACTAAACGATCCAAAGTCAGGTTGTGTGATCAGTAGCGCTAAGGGGATTAGAAAATGCAAAGAATTTAGGAGCTTCTCTTTTAAACTATAAAAATCAAAGCGATTAAAATAATAAATAGCGGCCAAGCATGCGGTGTATTTCATCATCTCGCCTGGTTGAAAATTAAAACCGGCGATATTCACCCATCTTTGTGATCCTTTAATTGTTACCCCCAAAGGGGTGTGAGTAAGAAATATGAGAAACGAAACGATTCCATTGAATAGGTAGATATTTTTAAACCAAAACGAAACCTTAGTCTTACTGACCAGAAATGCTAAAGAAGCACCCAAAACCAAAAAACTCAGTTGTTTAAGTGCAAAGTGAGTGGAAGAACCAAAGCTCTCTTTGGCATAGATATAACTAGCTGAGTAAACCATGATGATTCCCAAAGTTATGAGAAGCAAAAGATTAATGAGAAAAACCTTCTTGGTCTTTTCGACGGTCAGCATACCTATATAGTATCCTAATCAACTTATTTTAGCCAAATTTATAAAAACGTATTAGCGAGTGAGATTGGATTCAATAAATTCACGATTCTCTGAAACCGTTAAATAGCTTGCAAAAGAAACATATGAACATTGTTCATAAGATGGCATATCAGCAAAACCAGGTGCTTCATCACTATAAGCACCAACGGTAGACAAGATTCCAACAAGCACGAGCTCTCCATCTGCATTTGTTCCTAATAAGGGGCCACCGCTGTCTCCCTGACATGGCATTTGATTGGAGCCAGAAGGCATCATCACCTCTAGGGCGTCACGAACGGGTTCGTTTCCATCTAATGGCATAGAAAGAGTGCTTTCACACTCAATTAAACCGTCTGAAAGAGGTCGGGGTCCCACAATTATATTGGTGTCACCATTTTCAAATTGGTATCTCTCCTCTAAAAAAACTCTTCCTGACCTTAAGGTCCCCTCACTGCCTCGGCGTGGATTTTCTTCATTAACCCCAAAACCATAGACCTGAAAGTTAGCTAAGCTAGAAAAGTCCTCATAATAGACCTGAATAGGTGTAAATTCTTCGCTCTCACTTCGTGGATTAATCTCAAAGGCAGCCATTTCCCTACTCAAAGTGGAGCTTCTTTTAGATACCTTTCGATATTGAATTCTTTGAGTTCTCATACTGTTTCCATCGATATATTGCACATTGAAAGTCCTATCTCCAGGAGCTGGATTAAAGCAATGAGCAGCTGATAAAACAGTTGTGCGACTTACTCTTACTCCGGTACAAGGACCAGGTGAGCGAATATAAACGAATTGATCATTTTGGTTACGTCCCTGTTCAACTGGAACACCATTTCTCACAGCATAAGCAGAAAAAGAATAAACAAGACAAATAAAGAGCGCTCTCACTCTTCTATTATTCCACAGGGACAAATCCGGGGAAAGCGCCGGAAATTTTTTTAAAAAAAGACACTAAGCTTTTCAATTACTAGAGCTGAAAAATCAACTTTTTAAAGTAATTGCCCTTTTCCTCGTAATCTCGAAAAATATCCGTCGATTCATTACCTGGACACAAGATAATTGTATCTCCAGTTCTTGATTTCTGGAAAGCAAGGAGAATAGATTCATCAAATGACCCAACCAAGAAAGTCTGTGTCGCATCACCAAGAATTCGGTTCATATTTTCTTTACACTCACCCACCAAAACCATAAGACGAACTTTGTCACCAATGACGTTTTGGTAGCCTTCATATTCTTGCTCGGTATCTTTACCACCAGCAATCAATATAACTGGTGGTTTTAAATTATCTAGAGTTTCTCGAAGTTCAGACATTTTTTCCGACTTAGAATCGTTATAAAACTTCACTCCGTTCTTCTCGATGATGAATTCCATTCGATGAGGGATTCCAGGGAAAGTCTCAATACATTTTTGAATTGCGTTATCAGAAACTTTAAGAGCTTTACAAGCAGTGATTGCGGCTAGCAGATTCTCCCTATTGCTTTGACCAACTATTCGCATATTCTTAACTCTAAAGTCTGAGTGATAGTGAATATTTGAGTGAATTCTTCTATCGTGAAAATGAGTTCCTTGAATCTCTCCAATCACACCCATTTTAACGAATGAGCGTCTAGAGTACCAAAAAGTTTGAGCTTGAGAGTTTCTAAGAATTGAATTACTAGAAAGCTTATCAAAGTTTACTATCAAAAAGCTTTCTGGAGTTAGGTTTCTTAAAACCTTGAGTGAGTTTTCAATATACTCTCCAGCCGTACTAAATCGACCATCAATTGTTCTCTCTTCTATATTGGGATAGACCGCTAGAACCGGGCTAAAACCATCTAAACTCTGAAGTTGTAGAGGTGACACTTCAACAACAACGTAATCCATAAAATCTTTATTAGGGTGAATCAACAAATTACAAAAAGGCTCTTGGCTCGTTCCACCTACAAAAACATTTTTTTGATCCATCTTAAGCGAATAGCCAATCATATGGGCAATTGTCGTTCTGCCTTTTGACCCACAAACTGCAATGACTGGTTTATTACAATGCTTATAAGCAAAAGCAAACTCTGAGTAAACCTCACGACCATGCTCTCGCGCTTTAACTAATTGTGGAAGATTTGGGTTTACCGATTCTGAGTAAACAACAACATCGGCTTCGAGAAAGTCTTCATCTCTATGCTCACCTAAAGTCATTTGTGGTTGAGGGTTAATCTTTTTCAACCTTTTGACTGGTTTATTAAGATCAAAGATAGGTTTAATATCAGTTACCTTTATCTGACATTCGAATTGGTTGAAGATATTTATTAAAGCAAACCCTGTTTTCCCAAGACCTACAATTAAAACTTTCTTTCCTCTGTACTGATCCATTTAGACTCCTATCTTAATTTCAGTGTGGCAAGCGCCAGTATGGACAACATAATTGAAATGATCCAAAACCTAACAATCACCTTTGGCTCCGGCCATCCTAATAATTCAAAGTGATGGTGAATGGGTGCCATTTTAAATATGCGTTTTTTTCTTAATTTAAATGATCCAACTTGCAGGATAACGGAGATAGCCTCCATAACAAATACCCCACCAATGATGACAAACAAAAACTCATTCTTAGTGAGAACCGCAATCATTCCTAAGGCTCCTCCAAGTGAAAGTGAGCCAACATCTCCCATAAATATTTGAGCAGGGTTGCAATTATACCAAAGAAAACCAACACTAGCTCCTACTATAGCTGCACACAAAACCGTAAGCTCTGCTGAACTCTCAACGTAGGGGATTAAAAGATAATTTGAGATTTTCACATGTCCTGCTAGATAACTAAGTATTCCCAATGTACTGGCACTAGTGATGACCGGACCTGTAACCAGACCATCAAGTCCGTCTGTTAGGTTGACTGCATTGGATGAGCCAACGATAACGAAACTTGCAAAAGCCATATATCCATATAGACCTAGGTCCATAACAGGTTCTTTAAAAAAGGGAAAATAAAGTTTGGAATTGACCACTTCAAATTCTAGAAGAAAATAGGACGCAATAATCGCAGTCGTGAATTGCCAAACAAGTTTTACTTTAGCTGAAACTCCATCGGAGTTTTTCTTAATCACTTTTAAATAGTCATCCACCCAGCCTAAAACAAAAAATGATGTCATGACTAATAATGTGATCACAAATGATAGAGAAGTGTAATTTCCTACAAATAGAGCAGACGTTAGTACTGAGCCAATAATAAAAATCCCACCAAGAGTTGGCGTGCCTTTCTTTTTGAAGTGTGACTCCGGCCCGTCGTCTCTAATCGCCTGACCAAACTGTTTCATTTTCATATAAGCGATGAATCTTTTCCCCCAAACGATAGAAACAAAAGTAGCAATAACGAAAGCTAAAAAAGATCGAAAGGTTATATAGCGAAAGACGTTGAACAGTGCGACCTGCTCACTCATCGGATATAAGATGTGATAGAACATTCAGAAAATCCCTAAATAAAACAACCTTATTATATATCGAGGATTGTCTCCAGTTGTAAAGACCTGGAACCTTTTATAAAAAGATAATCAACTTGCTGCACGATAGTATTTAGCCGATTTGACGCTTCTTGCACCGAGCCAAAACAATCACAATCACCTTGATAACCCATAGCGTACTCTTGTGCACGGTTTCCTATAAAGACTTTGCGGCTTTTTGGAAAGTTTTCACCAAGGTATTTTCCTAAAGACTCGTGAAACTTCGCAGCATTATCCCCCAACTCGTTCATATCTCCCAAAATCAGTAGCGCTTTCTCAGTATCATCTACCTTATCAATAAAACCCTCAACGGCTACTTTCATAGAGCTTGGGTTAGCATTATAAGCATCCAAAAAGACCTTCTTGTCTTTCCAGTCAAGCCATTGAGACCTATTGGCGGTCGGCATAAAAGAAGATGCCGCTTTCAGTAAGGTATCCACCTGCTCAGGAAGCAAAAAATTTGCCATACTAAACGCCAAAGCAAGGTTGATCAAATTGTGTTTTCCCGTGATATTTGAATTTTTAATGATCTTGCCATTTACTGAAACTGAATCCAATGAGGGAAATAAAAACTTAAAATGGGTTCCGTTTTGACCAAAACTTAGAAGCTTATTTTGAGAGTTAAAATTTTTTAAATATGGATCATCATCATTTTTAAAAAATGTCACTGCGTAATGTCCTAGGGTAGCTTCCTCTTTATATACATTTTCTAAGTTATCAAAAAACTCCAGGTGAGTAGCACCAATATTAGTTGTGACTCCCAGATCAGGATTAGCGATTTTACAAAGAACCTCGATCTCACCAGGGTGATTACTACCAAGTTCAATTATAGCAAACTTTGTTTTTGTGCTTATTTGAAATAAAGAAAAAGGAACACCCAAGTGATTATTATTATTTTTTTGGGTACAGATAGTTTCCCCAGGGAAAGTATGATCCAAAATGTGATATAACATCTCTTTAGTGGTGGTCTTTCCGTTTGAGCCAGAAATGGCAATGATTTTCCCCCCTCGATCCTTAAACTGATTTGCAACCTTGAAGGCAAGTTCTTGAATGGACTTTGTTATATCCTCAACAAAAATAAAATCTATCTGGTTTGAAAAATCGCGAGTTAATTCTCTGTACTGAATCTCACACATAACAAATTTGCATCCAGACTCTACAACTGTATCTAAGTGTTCAAGTGGATTAAATCTTAATCCTACTATAGCGATGAAAAGACTATTTTCATCCAAGTTACGATTATCAACTTCTATTTTAAGCGAAGGGAGGTTTTCCAGTGTTATCATAATTCTAAACTTCTTTTAAAAGTGCTTTCACAACTTCTTCGTCACTATAAGGCGTTTTCACCCCTTTTTGATCAATATATTCCTCATGTCCCTTACCTGCAATAAGTAATACAACTGAGTCGGACTTAAACTTTTCAACAGCGTACTGAATCGCTTTCTTTCTCTTGGCAATGCGTTCAAAAGGAACACTAACTCCTGGCACGATGTCATCTATAATTGAGTTCTCATCTTCAAAGCGTGGGTTATCTGACGTCAAAATAACAAAGGATGACCATTGGCTTGCAGCTTTTCCCATTGGAGCTCTTTTAGTTTTATCTCGATCTCCACCACAGCCAAACAATGTAACTAATTGATGATCAGGGAAAGCTTCTCTTATGGATCTACCAATAGACTCAATACCTGCAGGTGTGTGGGCAAAATCAATTACAACTTTTAAATCCCCATTTTCAAAAATATTAAACCTTCCCGGAGGAGGAGACAACTTCCGGTCCAGCAGGATAGTAAAGCCGAGTTCCTTCAAAACACCGTTTGCAAGCCCCAAATTTTCTTGATTATAAACTGCCTTAAAAAAAGCTCCAGAAGCTTTTACAGGTTCAACGGAAATTCTTTGCTCTTTTTTAATAGCCTTTATCAAGTCAACTTGAGTTGAGGCTATCAAAAGTCTAGCTCCAGGTTTCAAGTATTCAAAAATTTTTAACTTTGCCTTAAAGTAGTCTTCCATGGAGAGGTGATAATCTAAATGATCTTGAGAAAACGATGTCCAGGCCGCAACATCCAACCTTAAACTTCCAAAGCGTTTTTGGTCAAGGGCGTGTGAGCTCATTTCAATACAAGCAACCCCGGAAAAACCAGAGAGAACTTTTCTTAAATCAACATAATCAGGGGTTGTAAGCGAGAAGTCCTTCGTTTTTTCTTCGTCTTCAAAGACGCCTAATGTACCTATAGTTTTTACCGGAATTGAATGAGCAAGGCAGAGCTGGCGAACTAAGTCTGTGACTGTCGTCTTACCATTAGTCCCAGTAATACCTATGAGTTTGAGTTTTTGATCTAGAGGGTAGAAATGATTCAATGACTCCTCTCTCATTTCCTCCCAAGTTTTGGTGCTTACGCTAGTTACACCTTTGATTTCTAAGTTTGATTCACTATTGATATAGCAATGCTTAAATTTAGCCTTTTTTAAAAAATTACTAGCACCCTCAATCCCTGAGCTACCTAATTTAAAAAAGAGGAGTGAATCAGAATCGGAATCTTGAGCTTTCCAATGAACATCGGAATACTGGGTGAAATCAATTGATTCCCTATTCATAAGCTGGAGGTTGAAACTCTAGTCGAACACTTGTGCCTGGACTTATCGCTGAGCCCGCCTCAGGACTTTGTCTTGTCACCACACCAAATCCTTTTATTGAGTAATCTGCTTCAATTTTTTCCAAGAGAGAGTTTGCGGAAATCTTATCAAGACCCATAAAGTTTGGCATTACACCTTTTTCTATTTTTCTTTGAGCAGACAACTTAATATGTAATGTATCTGATTCTTCTATACCTTGCTTAGACTCTGGCACCTCAAGCCTATGAATACTTTTCGTATTATATAAAATACTGCTTACAATTTTTTGAAAAATTGGCGCCGCAACTGTATTTCCATAATAACCATTTTTTGGATTATCCACATAAACATAAGTGACAAACTTCTTATCTATATTAACGGGGTATCCAATAAAACCTGCGATATAACCAGAATATCCTCCTGTCGGATCAGACCTTTGTGCCGTACTGGTTTTACCTGCGATTTTAAATCTTTTAACCTTTGCATTAGCCCCCGTTCCATCTTCGACGGCTTCAATAAGCATATTTGTTATCGCTTCAGCTGTTCTTCTTGAAACTATTCGTTGGGATTTTATTTTCTTTTTAGAATCAACCTTTAACAGAGTTGGCTTCACGTAGTAACCACCATTTGCAAAAGCAGCATATGAAGCAAGCATCTGAATACCTGTAGTGGCCACACCTTGGCCAAAGCTAATATTACTCAATCTTAAGGCGGAAACCTTGTCTTCAGGCTTGTCTAAAATCCCTCTAGACTCACCGGGAACCTCAATATTTGTCCTAGAACCAATCCCAAACTTTTTTAAAGTCTCATATAACTGGGGATAAGTTAGGTCGAATGCAATTTTTGTCGTACCAATATTAGAACTATTTTTAAGAATATCGGATACAGACAACCACTCAAATACATGATTATTATCGGATTCAGTTATATAATGATTGTCGACCTTAAATCGTCCTCTTTCGCAATAATAATTGGTGTCTGGTTTCACAATATGATTTTCAAGAGCAGATGCAATTGTAAGAGTTTTAAAAATAGATCCTGGCTCAAAGGGATCGGTCACAAAGGAAATCTTCTGATTTTTATTTCCTCTCTTTAAATTTGGATCATAAGCAGGATAGTTGGCCATGGCGAGCACTTCACCAGTCACGGCATCCATAACAGCTGCCCCCCCTCCAGAGGCTTCGGCTTTTTCCACTCCCTCTTTAAGGTATTCCTCAAGGTCTGCTTGAATATCTTTATCTATGGAAAGAACAATATCTTTTGTTCTTTTATCAAAATTGGCACTTTTAAATTTAACTGGCCTTCCCTTAGCATCCTTAAAATATTTATGGATAACTGGCTCACCTTTTAAATCTTCATTGAAGATATATTCAATACCCGCAAGTCCGTCGTTATCAATTCCAACAAAACCTAGTGTTTGTGCCAAAAGCTCATGGTTAGGGTAGAACCGACTAGATCGACTCTCTACTAAGACTGTTTTTAATTTTTTTATTTCCGAAACTTGTTTTTTTGTAAGTTCGATATCACGAGCGATCCAAGTGAACTTTTTTCTTTTCTTGGCTTCCTTTAAAATCTGAGTTACTTTCGCTGGCGGATATATCTCATCCAATTTATATAATTCTTTACTTAATTTTTTGTAATCCTTAGCAAAGGTAAAAAGATTATACTTTTGAACATTAATGGCGAGAGGATTCTTATTTCTATCCAAGATAAACCCTCTTTTAGGATAGATTTTTGTTTTCCTAATCAACTGACTTTCAGAATAAGCGATAAGTTTGTCACGACTTAAAACTTGAATATAAATTGCTTTCCCAATTACAGCTGAGAAAAGTATTAAAAAAAGAACAAAGGCTACTGCTATCTTGGCTTTCATTTTTTTGGTACTACAATGATATGTTTCTCATCAGGTTCCTGTAGATTGTATTTTTTTGCATAGGCTTTTAAGTTTTTGACAGATAACTCTCGAGCTTTCTTTGCTTTTAATTCTTTATTTTGAATTTTCTGAACATCAATTCTCTTGGCCAAATCATTATATTTATAGTCTTGCTCAATCCCTTTCATCCTGGTGAAAACATAAAGAGCACCGATTATAGTGAAAACAAAGAATACTGGCATAAAAGGAGATGATTTAAGCTTAGCAATAAGCTTTTTTCCTGGGGATTGTTTAGAATAATGCCGCCTCGCCAAATCTCCTCCTGAGTATTTTAGTCGATTTTTTGTAAAAGCCTTAGTTTAGCACTTCTAGAACGAGAATTTTCCTCCAATTCCTGCTCAGAAGGATAAATTGGCTTCTTAGTTATTATTTTAGCAGCATTTTTGTCTGATTGAAAAATTTCTTTAAATTTGTGTTTAACGATACGGTCTTCTAAAGAGTGAAAAGAGATAACCGCCAAAACCCCACCTGGAGACAAAAGATGAAACATATTTTCAAGGGAGTTCTCTAAAACCTCAAGCTCTCGATTGACAAATATCCTAAGAGCTTGGAAAGTCTTCGTGGCTGGATGGATCTTCTTGTGTCTTAAGTTAGCTGGATAAGCGTGAAAACAGATATTCTCTAGATCTTTTGTTCGCTCCAGTCTTTGCTCTCTTCTGAAACTAACAATTGCCTTAGCTATCCTTCGGGAATATCTCTCTTCACCATATTTAAAAATCATATTGGCTAAAGACTCCTCATCCAGTTCATTCAGGACTTCTGAGGCGGTATAGAACTCACCCTTATCTTGATTCATTCTCATATCTAAAAAAGCATCTTCTCTAAAAGAGAATCCTCGTTCGAAATCATCAAAGTGATGAGATGAAACACCAAGATCCATAACAATGCCATCAAGCTTTTTATCTGAGTGATCTTTTTGAAACCACTGAGGAAAATCGTTAAAGTTCATTTTCACAAGAGTCATTGATTCTGACTTCCCACGCTCTTTGATTAATTTATAACCATTATCTAGGGCATCATTATCTTGATCGACAGAAAAAATATGGGCATCAGCAAATGATTCTGCCATGGCAAAGCTATGTCCCCCGCCACCGAAAGTCATATCTCCAAAATATTTTTGAGTTGAAGTTTCGTTTTTAAAGGCTTCTAGAACTTCTTTTAATAAAACAGAATAATGAGATGTGTACTCCCCCACGTAGACTACTTTTATGAACGCGTAAGAACGTCAATAATTTCTCGGTTTTCCTTTGAAATCATTTCCGGTTTAGTGACAACAGCATAAGCATTTTCTGGTGTGAATTCAATCGGAGTATCAGTAAGGCTTGGAATGATTTTACTTACAAAGTCTTGAGCCGCTTGGTAGTTTCTGGCCATAACCTTCATGATCTCTTCCAAGGTGCAATGCTCTTCTTTCCAACAATCATAATCCGTCACCATAGCAACCGTTGCATAAGCAATTCCAGCTTCTTTCGCGAGATAAGCTTCTGGAACATTCGTCATACCTATGACATCGCAACCAAAGGATCGATATAGTTCAGACTCTGCTCGAGAAGAAAATTGTGGCCCCTCAATACAGATATAGGTTCCGTTAATATGAGTTTTTACATCTACAGTCTTAAGAACTTCAGCCATGCGGGTTTGGAGAGATTTCTCAACTGGATAAGCAACTGAAACATGTCCAACCGCTCCTTTTCCAAAAAAGCTTCTCTCTCTCTGCCCCTTGGTCCAATCAATAAATTGATCGGGAAGGACAAAGTCGTTAGGTGCATACTCTTCTTTTAGAGAGCCAACGGCCGAGATTGAAATAATATTTTTAACTCCTAAAGTCTTTAAAGCATAAATATTAGCTCGGTAATTTACTTCTGAAGGAGTGATGGAGTGACCCTCACCATGTCTTGGTAAGAAGTAGAACTCTTTTCCACTTATAGATATTTTTTTAACCGTGGAGCTTGGCTTTCCAAAAGGAGTTTCAATAGCAATTTCTTCGATAACACTCGCCGACTCTAGATTATAGACTCCACTTCCACCGATGATTGCTATATGACTCATGCCTTGCTCCTTAGGTTACTCTTAAGCAAGAGTAACTGTTTTTCCTAGTGACTTAGATTGACGACCTATGAAATTTCCAAGTTCTTCTCTCTCAGCCTCGTCTTTACAAGCAATACAAAGTTCTGCTGTAGGCCTAGCAAGGAGCCTTTCAAACTTTATAGTGGCACCACAGTCCTCACAAACTCCATAGTCTTCGCTATTTATTTTTTCAAGAGCCTTCTGAAGCTTTTTTACGTAAAACAAATCTCTATTTCTAAAGCGTAACATTTGCGCTCTTTCATACTCAGTCGAAGCTTGATCTACTTCATCTGGTCTATCTTCTGTTTTTACGAAGTATCTTTCACGATCTTCGTCTGAAAAATTCTTTAAAATTCGATCTCTCTCTTCTGTGATCTTTTCCGTTAATGTCTTAACTTCTCTCTTCTTAAGTGTCATTGAGGGCTCCTTTTAAAGTCCACCTTTTATATTTAGTAAAACATGCTTACTAATAGATTTTAATGTTTCAAAGACTCCCTCACCATTGAGCGCGCTTGCCTCAAAGGATGGAAAGTCATAATTATTTAACTTTTTTTCTAACTCTTGTATGGAAGCTGTATTGGGAAGATCTCTTTTATTCCACTGCATAACAACGGGAATTTTTTCAATATCGTATCCTTGTTCCAGAAGATTTTTCTTTAAGCCTTCAAAGCTCTCAAGATTTGCTTCCATTTTATCTACTTGAGAGTCTGCTACAAAGACAACTCCATCAACCCCTCTGAGAATTAATTTTCGAGAGGCTTCATAGATAACTTGCCCAGGGACAGTGTAGAGGTGCATACGAGTTTTAAACCCTCTAATCTCTGCAAGATCTAAAGGCAGAAAATCAAAGAAAAGTGTTCTCTCATTTTCTGTATTGAGAGTGACCATTTTACCTTTATTATTTCCAGCAGTGCGTTTATAAACATGTTGAATATTAGTCGTCTTTCCTCCAAGTCCTGGTCCGTAATAGACGATCTTACAATTCACTTCTTTAGTATGATAGTTTACAAAAGACATTAGATACCACTCACTTGAAACATGCGATCGATTTCTTCATCCGTAATATCTTCAAACAGATAACCTTCTCTGTTCTCAGCTTTGGTTCTTTTGAAACTACTCATATAAATTTCGATATTAGATTTAATAAGTCTCATTTGGTTTTTAAGTTTTCCCGGATTAAGCTCTTTATTATAGATCGCGCTTAAAAAATATGTTTCTCCAAAAATCACAAGAGGAAGAACGTAGACTCCCTGGTCACTGCTATCAAATGCCAAACGATATTCATTAAATGATTCTTTATTTGTAACTTGAGTTGAAAGAGATTCTGAGGCCTGCCAAAGTCCACTAATAAGAGCTCCAATAGTGACGCTAGCTTTACCGCGATTAGAAAAAACGGGGATACCATCTTTTCGTATGATCGAAATATCTTCAGCGAGCCGATCATACTCATTCTCAAAAAAGAAATCCTTCAAGTGAGAATTCAAGTTCATTAAATTTGTTTCCTATTCTCCATGGCTTTAGAAATCGTAAGGGGATCTAGATGCTCTAAAGACCCTCCCATAGGGATTCCAAAACCAATTCTCTCTATGTGGACACCTTGTAGCAGTTGCTTAATATAAGAACAAGTTGCATCGCCTTCAACCGAAGGATTAATCGCTAAAATTAAGTTTTCAACATTAAATTTATTGACTCGATCAACCAGTTTTTCAATCCTTAGCTGCTTGGGTCCGACTCCCATTAAGGGATTTAAAACGCCACCTAAAACGTGATAAGTACCGCTAAAGCCCTCGCTTTTTTCTATGGCGATTAGATCACTTATATTTTCCACCACACAAATAAAACGAGCTTCACGTCTATTTTCATTTGAGCAGATATCGCAAATATCTTGGTCGCTGTAAAGGCCACATTCACCACATTTTTTAATTTCTTTTAAGCCTTGAATAGAGTCTGCAAACTGAGCCAAATCTTGCGCATCCCAATTCACCATAGACATAATCTGACGCAATGCTGTCTTTCTTCCAACACCTGGGAGTTTTGCAAAAGACTCCACGGCATCGTTAATAGACTCAGGAAGCTTCATAAAACTAAAACATCCCTGGGATATTCAATCCACCAGTGATTTTACTCATAGCACTTGAAACCGTCTCAGAGGATTCTGTCATAGCCTGATTAATGGCAACTTTAACCATATCCTCAAGAACTTCAACATCACTAGGGTCAACGCATTCTGGATTAATTTTTAGATTTAAGAGTTCCTGTTTACCATTAACGGTAACTGAGACCATGCCACCGCCTGCGCTTCCTTGAAACTCTCTCGCTTCAAGTTCTTTTTGCAAAGTTGCCATCTTAGCTTGCATTTGCTGCGCTTGTTTCATGAGCTTACCCATATTGGCCATCATCAATCCTTTAGTTAGTTCTTGCCGCTTAAAACGACTTTATCAACTTTTGTGTTAAAGATCTTTTCTGCATCTTTAACAAATTTATTATTTAAAATTTCATTTCTCATGTGTTCTTTTTCTTGTGCAATTCGATCTTCTTGCAATTCGACTGTACTTTTAAAATTTGTTTCTTGGCTTGCTTCTTCTGTGAGAAGTTTAAAATTAATCTGTAGCCCTTCATCTCCAAGATAAGTTCTTAAATAGCCCGTTAATTTTTGGCGATTGTCACCTTCATTGAGAACATCGTGAAAAATTTTGGAATCCATTTGAAAAGAGATTTCAACTGACTCCCCTCCTGTAAAAGCATCAGAAGCTGTAATATTTCCTCTCTCTACATTGAGAGACAAAGCTCTATTTTCTTGTGCGAGATAAGTTAAAAAGCCATCCCAATTTTTTTCTACTTCCTGAACAACAATAGGCTCTGAGACTTCGATAGGCTCAGAAACTTCAATTGGTTTGGGATCTTCCACAGCCTTTGTTTCTACGACAAGTTCAGTCTTTTTTTTTACAGGCATTGGTTCTTGAACACCTAAAATTTGATCTCGCAGGCAAGTCTTAGTTAAAACAAATCCCAAACTTTGTTCTGGTTGAAGTGACTTTAAGGCCCAATCGAAATCTTTACTTAAAGATTCATACAACCAAACAATTTCAGTAAGTGAGATACCTTGAAGATCTTCTTCAGAGTAAACAGAGGTTACGATATTGCCCTGGTCATCAATGCCATCAATTAATTTATAAAGTTCCTCTAGAACTTGCTGGGCCAAAACTTTTAGATCGACGTTTTGATCAAGTGCCTCTCGATAGGAATTACTTACGGCTGTTTTATTTTTTACTAATATTGAAGATACGATTTTATAAAGAGCTGCATTACTAACAAGACCTAGGGCTTGACTCATATCCTCTTCTCTAATCATCTCTCCGGAGGAGAGACTTATGACTTGATCTAGAATTGATAGAGAGTCTCGAACTGAACCTCTGGCATATTTTGCTATGGCTTCAAGTACGCTTAGACCTTCAACTTTGATTTCTTCCTTTGAAAGAATATTCGAAAGGTGATCTTTTATGATATCAACCGAAACATTTTTAAAATCAAGTCGCTGACAGCGAGATAAAACTGTTCCCAAAAGTTTTTGCGGATCAGTCGTCGCAAAGATAAAAACCACATGAGCTGGCGGCTCTTCCAAGGTTTTTAAAAGTGCATTAAAGGCATTCACTGTGAGCATATGCACTTCATCCACAACATAGACTTTGAACTTCCCGCTAGTTGGAAGATATTGAACGTTTTCAATTAACTCTCTTACATCTTCAACACTATTGTTAGAAGCACCATCAATTTCAATATAATCAATTGATTGTGAACGATCGACCGCTGTACAAGCATCACAAGTTAAACAAGGTTCCGAATTTTCCCCAAGATTAAGGCAGCGAATAGCCTTAGCAAAGATTCTTGCTATGGTTGTTTTTCCAACACCACGAGTTCCGGTCAAGAGATAAGCATGAGCAACCTTACCTGTCTTCACAGAATTTTTAAGAGTTCTGGTAATGTGATCCTGGCCTATAACCTCAGAAAAAGTTTTAGGTCTCCACTTACGTGCAAGAACTTGATAACTCAACGCGTTTTCCTCTCTAATCTCTCTAACTAGCGCCAAATTAAAGGCTGCGGGTGTCAATGTCAATTCGCAAAGGGGTATATGAGAATTTGTAAGATTTCAGTTATTTATGGAACGGTGTGTTTGAGTGTGATTTATTTAGAAAAAGTGGCAGCCCACACAAAGCAGATACTTGTACCGTTGCTCCCTTCCAGGCCTGGCGGATTCCGAGCACTACAATCGTGAGCTACCAACGTAAGATTTATCCTATCCCTAAATAAATGTAAAGTTTGCCCTTTCACTTGTCCTATTTTAATTGATGGCTTAAAACTGCCCAAACCGAAATTAATAGGAGGTTCGTATGAAACTTACAGCACTTATCGCTCTATTGAGCCTAGCATTCACCGTTAACGCTTTGGCTTGTTCTTGTGCCGAAATCAGAGGAAGTGCTAAGGAAGTTCTAGCAGACTCAACGACAGCTTTTATCGGTATTCCTATAACTGAAAGCACTGAAACTGGTGTAAGAAGTGAATGGGGTGAAGAGGAAACTAAAACCACCTTTAAAGTAGTTAAAAACTTTAAAGCCTCAAATCAATCTGAAGTTGAAGTTTATTCCACCAAAGGAAATGGAGCTAATTGTGGAACTTATTTTCCTAAAAATTCAGGACCTGTTCTCGTTTTTACTTATATGATTGATGGAAAGCTAGAAACAAGTTCTTGTTCTACATTACCTATTAGCTACGACACTTATTCTTCTGAAGTTCTATTAGAGCTTTTATAATAAAAATTTCCTAGCTTGGTCTTTGCTAGGCTAGGAATTCTCAATTTAATACCTCTTCCTTAAACCTCTTTTCAAGATAAACTTCATCACAAGAAATATGCCACAAACCACTTTGCTGTCCCCTATCCTTTGCTATTTCACCGATTCGGCCAGGGTTATAAGGGAAGATTTGATTGGTCTCATACTTTGATATTGGATCATTATAGGCTTCTTCGGGGGTAATAATTTTCCAACCTTTTTTTCTTAAAGCAATAACAAGGTCTCCAATAAATAAGGCAGAAATATCCATTTCGTGTAAAAGAAGAATATGCTTAGGTGATCTTTTTAAATGTTGTCGCGCCATTTGATCGTAATACTCGATACTTTCCATTGACCTGCCCCCCAAATTTACTCACATAATAATTGGTACTATAATACCAACTAAAGGAGTCAATTTATGGGAATGGTTCGCTACAAAGAAGAGCAAA
>PAMZ01000015.1 GCA_002707495.1 Halobacteriovoraceae bacterium
AACATCAACAAACAATTGCATAGAAGGATCAGCCATTGAAGATTTTAAAGCAATGCAATCTTTAACTGGTAATAATTCCTCTCGTGGAGGTAAAGGTGTCAATGTAGCGTTTGAAGTTATCCACAGTTTTAGTCGTGAAGAAAGTAACAACTTAAGCCCTGAGAAAATCAATAGCATGGGTAACGAATTAGCAAATAGATACTTTCCCAATCACGACTTTATGGTTGTTACTCATACTGACTCTGCTAAGAATCATAATCATATTTTGGTAAATCCTGTTAATAACAAAACGAAGAAAAGAGATATTCTCGACAAGAAAGAGCATTTATACAATTTGCGAACAATTGCAAACGATATTTCACGAGAAAATGGCCTATCTATAATTCGAGAAACTAAACAAGAAAAAGACAGGAAAGTACCGCAAAAGGTTAAGGAAATTCAACGAAGAGGCGGTCAATCCTACAGGCTCGATCTCTTTCAAAAGGCTGATTTCGCCAGAGCTTATGCTACTAGCTTTGATGAATATGTCGGCATTTTAAGTGAGCTTTCTGTCAATGTTGCAATTACTGATAAAAATATAACGTATTTCTACGTTGGGCATGACAAAGGAGTCAGAGGCAACAAACTAGGAAAGCACTATGACAAAAAAGGATTAGTACAGAAGTTCAAAGACAACGATTCACTATTCCTTAAACAACCTCAATTAAGGAGCAAAATACGAGATGGAATCACTGATTATCAAAATGGAAAAGGAGATACTTTGGGAGTTTCAAGCTCATTACTTCTGGGTGGAGGAACTACACAAGGTCTTAAAGGAAAAAATTACGAATCTTACACTAAAAGTAACCGTCGCGGTAATAGGACTCCTATTCCTTCAGACCATGATCTTAGGCACTCTATTATTCCTATTAGTGAAATAAGAAAAGCATCAAATAGTGACATTTTAGAGTATTGCAAAAAACATAAGATCAAAACAATTACTAATGATAAAGGAAAAACTGTTTTAAAAGGTCGAGAGCATATTGTTATCAATGAAAAACGCTGGACTAATACAAAAAATAAAACAACAGGTTCACTTATCGAATTTGTCACTGCCCATAATAGCACTAGCTACTTGAGAGCAATTTCACAAATTACAGGTAACAAAAATCTGCTATTGCTTGAGCAGTATATGGGCGAAGTAAAAAGACCCTACACATCTTTTTACATACCAAAGCAAAAACAGGCAAAAGCCGATCTTGCAAAACTAAACGTGAAAAAATTCCTAAAGCATCACGGTATAAGTGAAAAGGTATCTGAAGACCTTTTCAAATTAAAAAGAGTTCAGGCCGATTCAAAAGGTAGCATCTGGATTTATCCAGAAGGAACAGACAAAGAAGCTATTGAGTTTTCTCGTGAATCAAATGGTTACAAATCAAAAAGACATGGAGATAAATCGACTCCTTTTAATAATTCTTACAAGAATGGAAAAGATGTAACCATTTTCACTAACTTTCTCAGTTTCTTGAAACTGAAAGGAAGTAAGGCCCTT
Source organism: Halobacteriovoraceae bacterium (assembly GCA_002707495.1). Lineage (GTDB taxonomy): Bacteria > Bdellovibrionota > Bacteriovoracia > Bacteriovoracales > Bacteriovoracaceae. Next base: position 1,532 of record PAMZ01000015.1, read on the forward strand.
GATCCAAAAAGATCAAAGGGAGAACTTGTTTTAATGGGGCTTGAAGAAAAAGCCTTGCACATTTTTTTAGCTGCGAATCCTCAAATTAAGGGAATTGATATTGTTGAAGATAAATCTAAGTCTCTACAAAACAATCAATGGAATTTCATAGACAAGCTAAAAAAAGACCTCAAGCCCTTTGGGATAACTGTCAATCAAGTTTCTTTTGAGCAAGCACTTAAGAAGAAAAGAAGCCTTGATCTTGATTTTTAACTTTAATTACGGAGTAAATTATTATGGAACAAAATATTGAAAATAAAGCACCTAAAAACACTCAAAAGAAAAACGATTCTACTGCAATTCGTTTTGATAAAGCCTTTATGAGACAAGTCACAAGACTTGTCGATAAGGCGAACAAAAAGCAGTTTGGAAGAAAAGTTAAACCTAAAACAATTCTTGTAAATTTATTGAGTCTTGCTGATGACAAACTGATCGAAAAGACCATCAAAAAATCACAAGACGAGTCTCTAACATTAAACGATAGAAAAGAGATGTTTATGAAGGAACATCTAAGCAAATTCAAAGGTTCAAAAGAGGAATTTGAACAAAAAATGATGGAACTTATGAGCGGATTTTTGTCACAAACTTTAACTTAATTTGTGACAAAAAAATCGTTGTTTGTAACAGCAAGTTTCACGCAAAAACCTTGGCCTATAACGGAGAATTTGATATGATGAAAAACAATAAAAACCAGAATTACAAGAGTGAAAATTCTGGAAAAAGTCAGTCTGTTAGTCACGAAATGTGCGAGTCTGATTTGCTCTTTGACAATTTAATATGGATGACAGTTAAAGATGCGGCAAGGTATCTGAGAAGAACAGAAAATGCAGTTAGACTGCTACTTTATAAAGGTGTTTTGAACACATATAAATTAGGCGGTCGTGTATATGTTAAAAAAACTCAAATAAATGACCTTCTTGAAAAATCAATTTTGAAAGGAGGAGTTTATGGGAGTTAGACCATACATCTGTAAAAAAACTGGAAACACTCGTTTTGAGGCCTATGTAAATCTTAGAAGTAAGATTGATAAGACTATTCGGTGCCAAAAATACAAAAAAGTAGATACCGAAAGAGAGGCAAAAAAATGGGAAAAGAAACTTATCCGAGAAGCTAGTGAGTACATTGCCTCTCAGGAAGTAAGAGGAAATAGCTGGGGAAGAATTATTGATCTCTTTGAGTATGAAGCTAATAAGTACAATAGAAACCCCGTTTCTCTTAAACAAATGGGAGATAAGGCACAAAAAAACGCTCTAAGCATGGTCAGAAATTGGACTGAGGATTGGCTTAATGTTCCAGCTAAAGAACTAACAAGCTTTCATGGCAAAAGTTTAATTAAACGTGCCATTGATGCTGAACTAACGGAAAACTCTGTAAAGAGAATTAAGGGAACAGTAAATAGCTTTTGGACGTTTGGGGTTCAGGAAGGAATTATTCTGGATAATATCAAGAGTCCTGTTTATGGGATTCCTATTGATATGCCAAACGAAGATAAGCTACCTGAGATTCTAACAGTAGATGAAGTTAGGTATCTTTTAGCTAAAGCAAAAGAAGCTAATCATCCTTGGTATCCAATTTGGGCGGTTGCCCTGATGACAGGCATGAGATCAAGTGAGCTATACGCTTTGAGAAAAGAGAATGTTCACCTTCAGGAAGGTATCATCAGAATTTGTGAGTCTTGGGATTGGGAAACCTATACATCAAAATCCACAAAGGCTGGTTACTGGCGAACAGCTCCTATTGCTGACAGCCTACTACCGATTGTTGTTGATCTGATGCAAAGGAAAGACACAGGAGAATTTCTGCTTCCTAGAATTTACGAATGGACTAAGGGTTATCAAGCATTAGTCCTTAGACAGTTCTGTGAAGAGATAGGAATTAGCTCTGTAAGGTTCCACACGCTTCGAGCTTGCTTTGCAACTCACTTACTTTCTAGTGGAGTACCAGAGACTACAGTAATGCGAATTGGTGGCTGGAAGAACTTTAAAACCTTCCAGATTTATATTCGTCTTGCTGGTACTAGGGAGAAAGGTGCAACCAACGAACTTGGTAAAATCTTTATTCCGAATGAAGTTGCGGCCATGCAGCATATTGCCTCGGCATACAATGAGGTGGCTTGATTGAGCGCAATAAAGTTGGTACATTTGAGGCTAGAAACGGAAACAGCTTTGAGGTTGAAGTTTCAGGATGGGCTACACGGCCCACCTGATTTTTCTTTTGGAAGGGTCAGGAAATGTGTAGAAACAAAGAACTTAGTGAAAATTTTGGCTTGTTCAGGCTTGTTTCACTATTAAAAATGAGTAATTTAAGTAGTTTAGGTAGGCTTAAAACCTCCGCTCCATTTGAATTCAATTCCCTTCAAAAAAACTACCTAGGCACCCTGACTAATCGAAATCCTGTATATCGAGAACGAGTATCTTCAGATATAGTGCTACGAACTGCTGTTCGTAAAAGAGGAGGTATATCAGAAAAGCCACCACCGCGAATAACCCTAACTCGACCATCTTCAGGCCCCACAGGATCCATAGTAATTCCTTGCAATTCTTGGTCTGAAAGACCGTAGTTTCGTTCATAATAGTCAGCAGTTATTTCCCAGACATTACCGTGCATATCATATATCCCATACTGGTTAGGACGAAGAGTACCCACGGGATTAGGACCACCTAAGGAATTCCATCTGAAGTAAGCATAGTTCTCTAGCCTCGTATGTTCATCACCGAATGAGTATCTTGGGTAAACGACTCCATAACTATTGACTCGTAAGTTCCCCCCACGTGCAGAGAACTCCCATTGGGCTTCTGTAGGAAGAGAATAAGTGTAATCATCTTGACTAGCATTCAGTCTTTCTAAAAATCCCCCGTCACCTACAATGTCATTATAGGAAACATTCTCCACGGGGCTATTTTTACAAATAACTATACTCTCAACTTCTCCATTATGATTGACGACATTATACCTTCCATAATTTCCACTACCGCAATCAGTAGAAAAATCAGAAGGGTTCAACTTATCTGTCCCTTGCATAACCGTCAGCCACTGAAGTTGAGTTACCTCCGTTTTTTGAATTTCGAAGTTTTGAGAGATCTCAACCAAATGTTGAGTTTCATCGTATCGCTGATATTCCCTAAACCCACCATAGAAATCACTTCTTTCTGAACCCATTTTCATTTGATGACAATTGATTCGACCTCTTGTACTTACACTATGGCGAAACCTCATTTCACATTGAGCTATCGGATCAACAAACTCCGTAGAAGCCGAGCCTACGATTGATGAGTTAAAAAAACTTTGCACATTAATATCTCTTTCAGCGTGAAGCTCAAAAGTTTGCGTGGCATGCACTTGGTTTAAACTAAAAATTGATAGACCTACCAAAAATGATTTGTAGTTCATGTAATTCTCCATATTTAATACTTTATAGTCCTGCGATTATCTCATTAAAAAGAAAGTTTTCATTAAACATGCAAATGATTACAGAGGGTGTTAGCTTTTTTTACAGCTCGGAATAATTTAAATGACTTAAGACGACGAAAAAAAAGGGAGGTATAATACCTCCCCTATTTCAGACTATTTAAAATCTTATTAGAACATATTGATATTAGCTGTAAACCCTACGTTAGTATTACTAGCTTGCGCATTTTCCCATGCAAACTGGATGTTTGGATAAAGAAAGATATCTCTATTTACAGAAATCCCTAGTCCAACAGATTGAGTAACAGGTCTTGAGAAATACTTCGTTCTTCTTTCTGCTCTATTGTTTTGATACCAGTTAGATCTTACGATCGTTCTTAGGTTAAAAGTGTCATTGATTACGTATTCCGCTTGTGGAAGAAATCCAAAAACTGTTTCATTTTGAGAAGACAAAAGTGCAGCATCATCTTTATCAAAAAGGTTTCTTGTTCCAACGGCTAGCATCCCAATAGATAGTGGAGATCCACCGAAGTCGTACATTGTATTGATTGAAACATCTATTGCTTGATCATATCCACCCTTCACAAAGTTCCCTGCTGTGTATTGAGTGAATCCAGCAGCTAGAATTGTCTGAACACCAAAAAACTTATTCATATAAGAGTAGTTAATAAATGGGTTATTAACATCTAAGTTCCCTTGGTTCTCATCGAATTGTTTTTTTGCAGAAGCACTATCGGTGTCAATAGTATCGTTGAAAGGTGCTAACATTTGAACGCCAGCTCCAGCACTAAGTCTATTAAGAGCATTTAATCTATAGCTTCCTCTTAAAGTACCCGCAACACCTGATACGAAGGCTTGATTTCCAGCACCAATAATATTAGGTCTATCCGCTGCAAATGGCTTATCTAGTGAACCACCATTATAAGATAAACTAGCGTTTAAACTGAAGTCTGAGAGAGATCCGTTAGACGCTCTAAACCTTCTGTTTGTAATCGCCTGGTCTGCTTTGTCGGTTTTTTTCTCTTTTTTGATTTTTACATTAGTTTCAGTCTTATTTGCATCTTCTGCATGTGCAGCAAAAGAAAACATCAAAACCGGTAGCAACAATAACTTCATATACAATCTCCTTATTTGAAGTGCTCACGTTCGTTTCTTATTTATGTGCCAAGCAACGTACATGATCGATTTCAATTTTGCAGTAAGAAATAAAGAATTTTGGTCAACTTTATAGGATTTTTCCGGGACTTTATTTTGCGGTTTGTCAGTGGCTAGACAATTTATTTCAAATTTTCAATTACTTAGAGCTATGGTAAGCTAAATAAATGTCATCCAGTAGAAGAGAGTTTTTAAAATTTTTAGGTGTTAGTTCTGTAGGTATTTCGGGATTTAGCTTGATTCAGTCCTGTCAAAACTCAGTAAGTTCCAGTCCCAGTCCCTTTCCCTCTCGTGTTGATGATGTGGTATTACTTGAAGGGTTAGAGTACTACCCTTTAATTTCCTGGGGAGATAAAATCAATAACCAACATGTTTTTGGTTTTAATAATGACTATCTAGAAACCCATTATCTCTCCGATGATGATTTGATTCTTTGGGTGAACCATGAATACACCCATCCATTATTTGTTTCAGGATGGGATCGAACCAAAGCCAATATTGATACGGAAAGAAGCTTAACTGGCGGAAGTCTCATTCGATTGAAAAAGCAAAACGGACGTTGGAAATTTACTCCTAATGATCCTCTCAATAAGGCAATCAGATCTGATACCCCGATGAAGTTCGCTTATGAAGTTAAGATAAGGGGAAGTAATGATGTTGAAGGAACCTGCTCCAATTGTGCCGGAGGGAAGACTCCTTGGGGAACCTTTCTCTCTTGTGAAGAGAACTACGACATGAATTACGGAGAATGGGATAGAAAAAAGCAACAATACTCCAAACAGCCTGAGCTTGAGTGGAATAAATTCTACCCTAACCCGCCAGAGCATTATGGTTGGGTCGTGGAGATTGATCCACTCTCAGGTCAAGCATTTAAACACACGACTCTGGGACGTTTTGCCCATGAGTCCGCCACTTGCTCTTTATCTAAATCTGGTAAGGTCATCGTATACTCAGGAGATGATAAAGCAGATGAACATATCTACAAATTTGTTTCTCACTCATCAGACAGTTTTAAAGAAGGAATTCTTTATGTTGCAAATATCGAAATGGGACGATGGTTGCCATTAGACATTGAGTTATCCCCGAAACTTAAATCTCACTTCAAAAATCAACTTGAGGTTTTAACCTTTGCAAGAGAGGCCTCAAAAATTTTGGGAGCAACGAAATTAAATCGCCCTGAAGATATTGAAATTCATCCCTTCACTGGAGAGATTTTTGTCTCTTTAACCAACAACAAAAAGAAGGGAGATTTTCACGGAAGTATTTTAAAAATTAGCGAGGATGATCAAGACCATGGATCTCTCACCTTTAGTTCGGAGATTTTTAGTTTAGGCGGAGAGAAATTTTCATGTCCCGATAACCTTGCCTTTGATACAGCTGGAAACCTATGGTTTGCCTCTGATATGAGTGGAAGCGCCATCGGAGAAGAACCCTACAAAAAATTTGGTAATAATGGACTCTTTGTCATTCCAACTCAGGGCGACTATTCCGGCAAGGTGATCCAAGTGGCGTCAGCTCCCAGCGATGCTGAGTTCACAGGGATAAAATTTGATAAAGATGGATCAACCCTATTTCTTTCTGTTCAACATCCAGGGGAGACTTCAAAAAGCTTGAACCAATTGACTAGCCATTGGCCTACCGGAAACCTCCCAAAACCTACTGTTATTGCGATAACAGGTAAGACATTAGGCACAATTAAACAGATGTCTTCTTAAATAGGGCTTAACTTTTAACTCCTTATCCCCTTATAATACGGCTATGTCTAAGAAAATGAGTAAGACTTACTGCCCTCTGGCATGGAACCATAGCTTTATCAATCAAGACGGCTCATTCCAAGTTTGCTGCACGAGTGAGGAATTCGACAATAATATTCGCAATGAAAACGGTGAAAAGATTTTTATTTCAGATGATGTCTCACCTGAAGTTGTAATGAACTCTGAGTTTATGAAAAATATTAGAAAACAGATGCTTGACGGCGAGTGGCCGGAGCTTTGTAAGCGCTGTGAAATCACTGAAAAACATGGTGGCGCTTCGAGAAGAGTCATTGAAATGATGAACTATGAAAACCAAGAACAGAATCAAATCAATCTAGAACTAACCAGTGATGATGGTACGACGAGCGCTCCGATTACATCTGCGGACTATAGACTAGGAAATCTTTGTAATTTGCAATGTAGAACCTGTAATCCTCGATCTGCTCAAATGTGGATTAGAGAATGGAACAATATAAAACCTGAAGAAGAACAATTCTCTAAAGAAGTTATGGAGTCTTATAAAAACTATAATTGGATTGATTCAGAAGTTCTCGTAAAAGACTTTAAGTTTAAAGCTCCTACCTTAAATCATATTCACTTCGCAGGAGGAGAGCCTTTAATCGTTCCCCAGATGAGGAAAGTCTTGGAAATATGTATTGAATCAGGAAACGCTAAAAATATTGTTCTAACCTACAACACCAATATGACCGTCCTCCCTGATAATATTATTAATCTCTGGAAGGAATTCAAGCATGTAAAAATCTTGGCCAGTGTTGATGCCGTCGGAGAATTGAATTCTTACATACGCTATCCCTCGAAGTGGGATAAGATACATACAAATTTACAAAAAATAGATGAGTATCACAAAGAATTTAATGTATCCGAATGTTTGCTAAGTACTACAGTACAAGCTTTGAATATTATGAAGCTTAGAGATATTGTTGAATATCTGAAACAGTTTAATTTTATCGTTCCGGTTCCTAACCTCATTAATCTTCATGTGCCTTATTATTTTTCATCTCCGATTTTACCAAAATCACTAAAGAAACTGGTCACTCTAGACCTTTTAAGTCTTAAAGATGAAAGTGAAGAAAGACTACCAGAGCACTATCGCTTTTTAAGTGAAAATATAGGCCAGATTGTAAATTTCATGAACTCAACCGACCTTTATTCAGAGGGAGCTTTTAGTAAATTCTTAGAAATGCAAAAGAAATATGATCAAAATAAAAATATGGACCTCTATCAGTTTTATCCACAATTTAAAGACCTGGCAGTTAAATGCACGAACTAGTCCTCTCACCATCTGAAGAAACGATTTTAGCAGTAGATATAGGGTCCAATGCAATGAGGGCCTCCATGGCCTGTCTGGACCAGTTCAATGACTTGGAAATTCTGTCAACACTCAGGTTTCCCCTACGACTGGGGGAAGATGTTTTTCCAAATCGTAAAATCAGTAAAAAGAAAATGCAAAAAACAATTGAAGCCTTTCAAGACTTGGAGAACCTAAAAAAGAAATTCGATTTTAAGCATATTAAAATTGTGGCCACAAGTGCCATAAGAAATGCGGAGAATGGCAAAATTTTGGTGGAAAAAATCAAAAAGGAAACTGGCTTTCAAATCGAAGTCATCAACGGACGAAAAGAGGCAGAACTTATTAAGAGAGCTGTGTCTGAAGTCATGAAACTCAATAAATCAAGAACTCTTTTAGTAGATATTGGTGGAGGCTCAACTGAGATTACTCTCTGTGAGGGAGAGGAAATTATTTTCACTAAAAGTTATAGCTGTGGAACGGTGAGGCTGATAGAAAGTGGACAGTATAAAAAACAAAAAGAAATGATCAAAGAGTTTATTCAAGAAGCTAAAAAAGATCTTTCTAGCCACTTAAAAAGAAAGTCTATAAAAGTCTGCGTAGGAACAGGCGGAAACCTAAGAAGAATGGGTAAACTAAGAAAAATTTTCTTTAAGCGTTCTAATCTCAAAGTGACCTACGAAGAGTTGACTGCCATTTTAGATGAGATAAAAACTTTTTCGATAGAACAGCGAATGGATTACCTAGATATGCGTGAAGATCGAGCAGATGTCATTATCCCCGCTTCTAAAATTATTGAAGAGTTACTTTTTCAATTTAATTTACCAGAAATACAGCTGCCAAAAGTAGGACTCAAAGAAGGGCTGATCATTTCGACGCTTAAAAATCCGCCCAGAAATATTTTCTTTAGTTAAGTTCCAAGATCCGACTTCTCTAGCTCTTCAAGAGTTTTCTTCATCATGACCAAATGAGTACCGGACTTTTCACCACCTTTACGTTGCAGATAGTTTCCTGAACTATCAAGCTCCCAGGCACTTCTTTTGTCACTAAGTAAAACTTTAAGAAAAACCGAAATTTTTTCTTTTATTGAGCTTAAGAGAATTGGGGCCATAACCTCCACTCTTGCATGCATATTTCGATGCATCCAATCAGCAGATCCGATATAGTAGTCTCCCTCCCACTCAGACCCTGGAGAGCTAAAAAAGAATACACGGCTGTGTTCTAAAAAACGCCCTATAATTGATATTACACGAATATTTTCACTCAAACCTTTCACTCCAGGTTTTAGACAGCAAAATCCTCGCACGATGAGGTCTATTTGCACTCCTGCTTGAGAAGCAGCATACAGGGCTTCAGTAATAACCGCATCTTCAAGTGAATTCATCTTTGCTACAATCCTTACCTTTTCGCCTTGGCTTGCAAGCTTTGCTTGCTTCTCAATAAGTCGAATAAAAGATGATTTAGCATTAATAGGAGAAACAAGAAGAGTTTGGTAATCAACCTTTAGAGACGTTCCCGTGAGATAATTAAAAACCTCATTTACTTCAGAAGTAATCCCTTTATCGATAGTAAAGATTCCCATATCGGTATACAACTTCGCTGTCTTTGAATTATAATTCCCTGTTCCAATATGCACATAGCGAAGCAGCTGTCCTTTAGATTCTTTTCTCACCACCATGGCTATCTTAGTATGGGTTTTAAGACCAACTATTCCGTAAACCACATGGACTCCAGCATCCTCCATCTTTCTCGCCCAATGAATATTTCTCTTTTCATCAAAGCGAGCCTTGAGCTCAATTAAGCAGACGACTTGCTTTCCATTTTCGGCAGCTTCTATTAAGGATCTTATAAACTGAGAGTTATCACCGGTTCTATAGAGAGTCATTTTAATTGAAAGTACATTCGGATCCTCACTTGCCTCAACAATGAACCTCTCTGCACTTGTGACAAAATTTTCGTAAGGGTGGTGAACAAAAAGGTCACGTTCTCTAATTCGTTCAAATATATTTCCCTTCTGAAAGGGCATGTGAGTGAGAGGTCTCCATCCAGGATAACTGAGTTCTGGAATATCAAGGTCGGCAATTGAATTCGAAGATAAATAGTCTAGAGCCGACTCGTAAAAATATATATCAGTATCTTTCAGTTGCAACTCATCCTTTAAATATTTGAGCATTTCTTTATTACAATTATTCAAGCATTCCAATCTAATAGGCTCTTGCAATCTTCTAAAATTTACTGCTTCTTCGACCAGCTCTAAGAGGTCTTCGGTATCCTCATCCGCATGCTCCCAATCGGCATTCCGAGTGACTCTGAACGGCATCACATCCACTATCTCTAAACCGTGATACAGAGTTGAAAGGTTGGCCTTAATGATTTGAGATGTGTTGATAAGCCTTCTTTCTTGGTCTTTCTCCAAAGGGAGTTCTAACCATTTATGAACATTTTCTGGTAACTTAACTCTGGAAAATGAAACCTCTTGGGTCAAAGGATTCTTTAAATACAGACCAAAGGAATAAGAAAGGTTAGAAATAAAGGGAAACGGTTTTCCAGAATCAACACTGAGTGGGGTGAGAATAGGAAAAATTTTTGTTAAAAAATGTTCATTGCAAAAATCTCTTTCACTCGAACTTAATTGCTCCCACTTTATCAATTCAATTTTGTTTTTTCTCAGTTCATCTTTTAACAACTCAAATGTTTTTTCTTGAAGTTTATTATCAACTAAAAGTTTTTCTCTAATTTTTAGAAGTTGCTCTTGTGGACTCAGACCATCGATAGATTTATAAGAGAAGTCTGATTCGAGTTGACCCTTAAGCCCTCCCACTCTTTTCATAACAAACTCATCAAGATTCGAGGCGTAAATTGACAGGAATCGAAATCTCTCGAGAAGTGGTGTCCGCTCGTCAACGGCTTCGTTTAGAACTCTTGAATTAAACTCAAGCCAAGAGAGCTCTCGATTAAAAAACTCATCGGGATTAAACTTACCCGTGGGACTAAAAAGTTGTTTTTTCTTTTTCCCTTTAAGGGTCTTATTTTTCTTCACTCAACTTCTCCATAGTTTTACCAGAGGCTGCAATTGCAATAGAGATCAACGGACTAAGTAAGTTAAAAAATGCAAAGGGAAGATAAGTCAAAGTAGCCACTCCCATTGTTGAAGCAAAAAAGGCACCACAGGTATTCCAAGGAACAAGAACTGAAGTCACCGTCGCTCCATCTTCCACTGCTCGAGAGAGGTTTTTTGGATGTAAATTAAAGTCTTTGTAGGCTCCTTTAAATATTCGCCCCGACAGAACAATGGCAATATACTGATCAGAAGTAGTGATATTGAGAAATATGGAGGTTCCAATAGTCGCTGCGACCAGATTAGATACTTTTGAGATACTCTTTAGTATCCAAGCAGCTATCGATTGCAACATCCCAGTTGCTTCAAGCATTCCACCATAGATCATGGCCATGATAATAAGCCAGACAGTATTTAACATTCCAGACATACCACCTCGACTAAAAAGCTTATCAATGACTTTATTGCCTGTACTCGACTCAAATCCGCCATAAGTAGTTTTAACAACTAGTTTATAGACGCTATTAAAATCAACAGTCCCTCCGCAGAGTCTTTCAATTAATGCCCCTTGAAAAACTAAAGCATAGACTATGCCCAAAAGGGTTCCCGCAATTAATGCAGGAACGGCTGGGACTTTCTTGTTAACTAAAACAAATACGATAAGAGGTAGTGTGAAAAGCCATAAAGAAACGTTAAAATTCTTCTCTATAAGAGTCAGAGTCTCATTAATTTCAGAGGTTGTTGCTGTTTCGGCGCTATTAAAAAAGCCTAGAGCTATAAAAAGAATCAAAGAAATTAAAATTGCTGGGCCTGACGTGTATACCATGTGGCGAATATGAGTAAAAAGTTCTGTCCCTGCCATGGCCGGTGCTAAATTAGTTGTGTCAGAGAGTGGAGACATCTTATCCCCAAAATAAGCTCCAGAAACAATTGCCCCGGCAACCATTCCTTCTGAAATCCCGAGAGTTTGTCCAATGCCAATTAAAGCAATACCTACAGTACCAACAGTTGACCAAGAACTTCCTGTGGCTAGAGAGACGATACTACAAATGACCAAACTAACAGGAAGAAAAATACTAGGATGAATAAGATCCAAACCAAAGTAGATCATGGTAGGGACAACGCCATTTAAAATCCACACCCCAATCAATGCCCCCACAATTAAAAGTATTAGGACTGCTTGCAGTGAAACTGTTATTGAGTCGATAACCTTTTTTTCCAGCTCTTTATAACTTAGCTTTAAATGGAAGACTCCAATTCCAGCAGCTACCATCGCTGAAAAAAGTAGGGCCAGTTGGTTGGGTCCATAAGAGGAATCATCAGCAAAAATATAGACATTGTAACTAAGTAAAGCGATGAGAAATACGACAGGGATAAGTGATATACGTAAGCTGGGCATGAGACTCCTTTTCTAAAACGCTACCATAATAATTTTAATAAGTTGACACATTAAATCGACTCTTATATCTTGTCGTTGATTTCATAATTAATAAGGTATCAAATGACCAAGTTTATCATAGGCTTAGTTTTACTCTTTGCTTTTAAGGCATTCTCTGCTGAAGAGGTTGTAAATGAAATTGAGCCAACTCCAGCTACTTCCGCTGAGCTATCTTCAAAGCAGCTCAAAACGATAAAAAAATCACTAGAAAAAGCAAAATTGCTTGCTGAGGAATCTGTTTAAAATTTAGACGATCCGTTTTTTCCGTATAAATCTTTACCACTAAGTTTTTGATCTTTTATTAGAGTTAACGTCTAAGTATATGAAATTACAGGGCAATAAAACTAATGCAGCTTGGCACGAAACCTGCACCTCTTACAGTAAGTCTATTAATGTGTAGAGGAGAGAGAAATGAAACTTACCAAGCTATTTGCTTTGTCGGCAGTATTAGCACCCTTAATGTTGGCAGCAACATTATCGCCTGACGCTATTGCTAATGCCGAACAAACAGAAGAATCCCCAGAGATCTCATCACGAAGTGAACAGGCACAGGAACTTGAAGAAATTCGTCTAGAGATGGAGCGAAACACTGAATTAGGTATTCAGCTTCAAAGAGAAATGCATGAGAGGTTGAGAGAAGAAAGACGTGCAGATGAACAGAGATTTCGTGAGGAAACAGCCGCGGCCCTAAAGGAGTCCCAGGAAAACTTCGTTCTAGAAGTTCCTGAATTTGATATTACGCCAGAAATAGATATCGTGGCTCCGCAAATTCCGTTTAGGAGTATGGCAGTAGATTCAGATACTGAAGAACGTGAACTTGCAGATGCCGAAACTTCTAACAAAGAAACAATTGAGAGTTCATCAAACGAGTCAACAGAAGAGTTAAGAAGTATCGCTCTGCAAGTGGCACTTGGTGATAATGAAGCTGCTGAAGAAAGTTTAGCCGAGCTAAATGCAGAGACTGAGGAAGTCGTTACCGAACAAGAAGTAGTTGCTGAGCAAGAAGTAGTTGCCGAACAAGAAGTAGTTACTGAGCAAGAAGTAGTTGCCGAACAAGAAGTAGTTGCTGAACAAGAAGTAATTGCTGAGCAAGAAATAATCGCTGAAGAAGAAATATCAAATATTATTTTTGAAACAGAAGAAGTGATTGCTGAAGAAGAAGTAATTGCAGAGGAAGAAGTCATAGCTGAAGAGGATCTTGAAGCAAGAGTTGAGAGTATAGCAAATGAAGCCTCTGAAATCTTAGCTGAAGCCAGTGAGGCAGAGCTTTCAGATGAAGAGAAAGCAGAACTTCAAGTGGCAATAGAAGATAATGAGGTCGTCATCGAAGAGACAACTGAGTCTGTAGAAGATGCTGAAGTGGCCGAAGAAACTGAGAGTGAGTTGAATAGTGAACTTGCGACGGCAACACAAGAGCTCGAAGAAGCAAGATCCCTTATTTCTCAAAGAGATGAGGCTATCGAAGAGCTAGTCGCAGAAAAAAGATCGTTAACAAACGCCTATTGCGAGCAAAAATCAACCCTATCTGATTTGACTCAAAGAATGGAAGAGTTTGAAACTGAATCATTAGGTGGACTTAACAATAACTTTAATATGTTAGCACAATTAATGATGATGAATATGCTTGCTCAACAAGGTGCTCAACAACCACAATTTAGTATGAACTACGGTCATACAGCTTTTGATCCAAGAATTGCATACTACGGATTAGAAAATGGAATTAGACTTGCTACTTTAAATGATTTTTTTAGAGGTAGACAGTCTGGTCCAATGGGAATGATGGGCGGACCAACTAATATTTATAATGTTACAGGTGACTACTATGCAGTTGCATATAGTCCAGTCCAAGGCTCTTATTATGCTGGTGCATATAGTCCAGTCCAAGGCTCTAATTATGCAGGTGACTATACCTACAGTGGACCGGGAAGCCAGAACGGGCTAAGGTTTCCATCGGTAAACGCACCAAGCGGACAATTTAGCTTCGATTTTAATGCGGCTTCGGCCATGCAGAATGGACCTCGATATTCGGTTGCACCCTCAACGGTTACTGCACCAATGATCGAGCGAAATGTAGAAACGATGAATAACGGTGGGATGATATTTCAAAATCGAATCCCATCCCACGAGCAATCGCACTCAACATCTGATGCGACAGCAACTCCAATTGCACCAAGTGAAAATGTAATCAGATAATAATTAAGGCCCCAATCGGGGCCTTTTTCTTTTAGTACCCGATCCATCTACTCAGACAAAAACCTAAGCCGGCAATTTTTTCCTAAGGAATTCCAGTCTATTTACGAAAAGTAATTAGATGATGGGGGTAAGCATGAAAGATCTAAATAAATCTTTAAATCTAAAGCTTATAATTAAAAAATGTTATGTATGTGGCGAAATGTCTGAAACAACAAAAGAGCCGGAGCGCTGCACTACTTGTGGCAAATCTTTTCTCCCTTTAAATTATTTTACGAAAATCCATGATCATGGCGAGTTTAAACACCTATTCTGCGATACCAATGATTTAGGCGAAGAGGATTTAATCAAAGGCATCTACGTAATTTGGTAAACAAACAATACCTAGCATGCTAGTCTAGCAGCATGCAAACATCTATAGAGTCAGAAAGTACATTACTACCGGTACTCAGAAAAGTTCTTGCCAAGCGTGGCTTTGAAAGTCCTGATCAAATCAACCAATTCCTCTCGTGGAATCTAAGAGATCTAACTCCCCTAACCAAACTAAAAGACCTAGATCGAGCTGCGACTCGAATCATTCAGGCTTTCGATAACAATGAAAAAGTTGGAGTATATGGCGACTACGATGTGGATGGGACAACTTCTTGTGCACTTCTCTACCAATTCTTTCAAATGTTGGGCAAAGAAGTCTTTCTTTATCAACCTTCCAGATTTGTTGAAGGCTACGGAATTCATCCCTCTAGCATAGAAAAAGCTATCGAAGATGGCGTCAAAGTTCTTATTACCGTTGACTGTGGAATAAGTAACAATGAAACAGCCGATTACGCACTTCAAAGGGATATCGATCTTATCATCACCGACCATCATAAAGATGCAAAACCGCAAATGCCAAAGGCATACGCCATCGTAAATCCCAATAGAAGAGATGAAGATCATGATTGCGAGCTTACATCCCTGGCAGGCGTTGGGGTTGGGTTTGCACTAGCTTTAGAAATTAAAAACCAACTTGATCAAAGAGGTGATAAGACTTCTAGTATTTACCCTCTCCTACAATATGTCGCTATTGGCACTATCTGCGATTTAGCAAAACTTACACCTACAAATCTTAAATTAGTAAGACATGGATTAAAACAAATAGTTCAGACAGACTACCCTGGAATAGAGTGTTTTTTTAATGATGAAGATAGAACAGGTCCATTTATTTTATCCGAAAAAATTTCTTTTTATGTAGGTCCACTTATCAACTCCAAGGGAAGGCTAGACCATCCAGAAAAGGCACTTAAGCTTTTAATTGCAAAGGATCATAAAGATGCGTTCCAAAATTATGCTCAGCTAGAGACTAGCAATAAAGAAAGAAAATTTATTCAAAACGAAGTTTATACTAAAGCTAGAGATATGGTGGTAAAAAAGATCACGACTGAAGATCAGGCTATTAGTATTGTTTATTCCCCTGATTTTCATGAAGGAGTTATTGGGATTGTTGCCAGCAAACTAGTTGAAACATTTATGGTTCCTGCGATTGTTTTTACTGACGCGGAAGAAAAAGGAATTATAAAGGCAAGTGCCAGAAGTGCTGGGGAGTTAAATTTATTCGATGCTCTTAAATCCTGTGAAGACCTTTTTCTAAAATTCGGAGGTCATAAAGCAGCCGCTGGTCTCTCTATGCCAGCTGAAAACTTAGAAGAGTTTAAAAGAAGAATAAACGAATACTTATCTCAAATTCCTGCGATTGAACGAACTGTTCAAGAGTTTTATGACACAGAGATTAGCTTCGATGATATAACTGCAGATTTAGCAAAAGGTCTTGAGCGGTTAGAACCATTCGGAATGGGGAATGAACGTCCTAAATTCATGATGAGAGATGCACAAATTGAATCTTTTCAAATTTTGAAAGACGTTCATGTAAAATGGACATTTACTCAGAAAAACAATCCGACTAGAAAAGTTCAAGGTATCAGCTTTAATTATATTGGAAAGTGGGGTCGCCCTCACCCCGAAGAGCTTTTTGATGCTCAGACAAACGACAACCTTAAGATATATTTTCAAGTAGGCGTCAATCGCTTTAGAGGTAATGAAATTTTACAATTAATGGTGGATAGGATTGATCCTACAGGTGCATGAAAAAATTTTTCTATCTCTTTGAGACAGCTTACTTAGGCTATCGTTATCACGGTTGGCAGAAACAAACAGAGGATGTGAAAACGATCCAACAACAGATCGACAGACAGCTGAACTATCTACTCCCAGAAAATAAATTCAAAACTCTCCCAGCCTCAAGAACTGATAAAATGGTTTCTGCGAAAAGGCATTTCTTTCAACTTTACACAGAAAAGCCTGTAGAAAATGAGCTGGATAAGAAGCTAAATTATTTTCTTCCTGACGATATTCAAATTTTAAAAATGACTGAAGTGGATCGAGATTTTCAAATCATCGGTCACACAAGCTCTAAAGAGTATCATTATTACTTTGCAGCTACGCAGGAGAAGTATCCTTACGCCTCACCGTTTATGACATTTTTCAAAGACCCACTAAATCTGGAAGATATGCAAAAAGCCTGTTCCTTGTTTGTAGGAGAGCATAATTTCAAATCCTACTGTTACAAGCCTCATTCAGATAAACAATTTATGAGAGTTGTTGATGAATGCGAAATAATAGAAAACAATTATTTAAAAGCTAATTTTTTTCCACCTAAGTCCTATGTCTTGAGAGTCAAAGGAAAAGGATTTTTTCGCCACCAAATTCGCTTAATGATGGGAACACTTGAAAAGCTTGGGAGAGGAGAATTAACTTATTCCGAAATAGAGACCTCTTTGAAAGGAGATCAAGGAATCATTGGTTATGTAGCTCCCCCACATGGACTCCAATTATATGACTGCAGACTCACTCGAGAGGAATAAATTTATAATCTCCTAAAAGTGCGTCAAAAGATGTTTTTCCAAAGACTGAAATCTCTTTTCCAGGGAGGAACTTTTGAAGATTAATAGTAAATCTGTACTTAGGAATGATGTCTTCACCATAGATACTAAACATGTCAGCACTTAAGTATTTAACACCCAACTCATCAAGGTTTAAACTCCTCGCAAATTCCTCTAGCTCATATGATGTTAAGCAATGACTTAGGAGAATGGGATGGCCTTGAAGCACTCTTTCACTTCTTATGATTTGTATGAGTTTTTTCTTGTCTCCTAAATAGGGATCTATCCAGACAACACTAACTTTTTTAAATTTTGGCTCAATGAAATCAAAGCTTCCCCCAAGAACCTGTTGATAAACATTATAAAAAACATAACTTTCATCCTTAAGAGGAATTTCGTCTTGAGTCGCAGAAGTTTTATAAGCATAAAGCTTTCTATTAAACATGTTTTGCAAATGTATAAGGTCCTGATAGCCCAAGTCATAACTGTTTTTTAAATTTTCAAAATGAAGGTATCGGATATTTGTTTTTCTTTGGCATTGTCCAGCACTTGAAAAATTGGCCCAATGAGGAAGATCAACATGAAAGAATTTTTCTATACCGCTTGAAATATAGGCACGATCAAGCGTTCCTGAACTGACAAGTTGGGGTTCTGTATTTGCACAAGAACCCAAAAATAATAGAATGAACGTCAAGTGCCACATGAAGCTTAATCTTAATCTAAGCCATCTCATTGCAATAGGCGTCCCGCACAATCTTAGAGAAAATAAACTTTAGACTCACCTTTATCAACACAGGAGAATTCTGCGAATTTATAAATAAATTCAATAAAAGGTTTAAATGCCTGAAAGCTTGGAAGAGATTGGTCAAACTCTCCACCCAATCTCAAAAACGCATTACCTCTTTGGTCGATATATTCTGCCATATGCTTGATATCCACAGAAAGTGGAAGAAAATCATCTTTAGTAAAATAAACTCTCACAGTAACATTTTGAGTTTGTGAGAAGTGGTCTCTTGCTTGCTCCGAAAAAGGAACTTGAAAGAGGCAACCTTCCCTCGAAATATCTATTAACCCAACATTGAACTTGGTACCATTCTCATCTATTTCGGCATAAGATCCCAGAAACTCAGAAAATAAAACCCTCTCAAAGGATCTTTTTCTTTTCTCTATTGATTCGTCTCTTTTGGCCTGAAAATCGATTACATTGGACATGCTAACTCCTTGCATAATAAGTCTAGCATGTTTATCGGCATGACATTTTGCGGGATTAAAATTTTCCTAGGGCTGGCCTGATCATGAGCTGTTCGGCATAATATTCCGGACTATTACAATCAGGTGCTGTATGAAATCTAAAGACCAATTCCTTAATGAAGTTGATACCTACCTCACAGGACTACCAGCAGAGACAAAGATTAATCTTATGTCTCGAGCCCTTGTGGATATTGATGAGAATCCAGCCCTTTTAAGTGAGGACTCAAGAACTTACGCAGACAAGGTCAGATCAAGACATAATTATCCTCCTTTTAAGCCAGAGAAGAAGTTTAGCTTCTTCAAGCTTATTTTTAGTTTGTTTGCCATGTTTTGGGTTTTTGTATTTCTAGGACTTGGTTTACTCTATTGGAAATTTACCCCTATTTTTAAAGCTGACGAGGAAAATCAAAGAGTGATTATTCTGGGAGGCTTAATTGATATCGATGGCAAGTCAGGTAAAGTGAAAATCTTTGACCAGGTTCAATTTGCTGACTCAGACAATTTAAAAGACTCTTTTCAGATGAATATGGCATTAGGCTCTGAAATTGACGAAGTAGATCTCAATTTTAAAAGTGGTCAATTTACGCTTAAAAATTCATTAAATAACGAATTAAAATTCAACTGCAAACTTTCAGGACCTTTCGAACAAGAAATGGTTGAACAAAGACCAGAGCTATTAAAAGTAAATTTTGCGAAACTCGATGGAGTTACTTGTGAGCTCTCCATTCCTGAAGGAAAGAGAATTCTTCTAGAGGGCGTAGATAGTGCTATTAATATCGATAGACCAGAGTTCAACACCTATATAGAAGTAGAAAATGGTCATGTCGCTATTCTTCCCGCTCCTGAGCGAGATTACCTTTTTAATCTAGAGGTCGAACAGGGTTATATTGGTGAGTTCAATTCCGTTAAGGACAACCCTGAAGCCACAGAAATTCAAGTTCGTCTTCAAAACGGATCTATTGTAACGAAGTAATGAATATATGAGAGATCTAAAGAGCATCCAACTGGAATACCATCAAAAACCTCTTGAGCAAGATCAACTTAATCCCACACCCTGGGGACAATTGTCTCAATGGTTTGATGACCTAGAAAAAGAAGATGTTTCCTATCCAAATGCAGCCGTATTAAGTACGACTAATAACGAGAATTTTCCCTCATCTAGAGTCATATTAGTTAAGGAGTTTGATGAATCAGGGCTAGTCTTCTTTACCGATTACGAATCTAGAAAGGGACAAGAAATTTTGTTAAATCCTCAGGTAAGTTTGCTCTTTTTTTGGAAGGAGTTAGATCGCCAGGTAAGAATTCAAGGGAAAATTGAAAAAATCTCTCGAAAAAAATCTGAGGCCTACTTTAACTCAAGGCCATTTGGCTCTCAAGTAAGTGCCTACTCTTCATATCAGTCAAAGCAAGTTTCAAAAGAAGAACTTGAATCCAAGGTTCAAGAGAATTCACAAGCTTTTAAAGATCAAGTTCCCTGCCCAGAAAGATGGGGTGGATATTTAATAAGTTTTGAAAATGCTGAGTTTTGGCAAGGAAGACCATCTAGACTACATGATCGTTTTTTCTATGAACGAGAGGGAGAGATCTGGAAGATCTCTCGCCTATCGCCTTAAGTTTATTTTTTTGCTTCTTCTTTTTCAGGATTTATTTTAAAGAGTTCAACTTCAAATTGAAGAGTTGCGCCACCTGGAATTTTAGGAGGTGCACCAGCATCACCATAAGCAAGATCAGCAGGAATGATAAGTCTTACTTTTCCACCTTCTTTAACTAGTTGAAGACCTTCAGTCCACCCCTTGATAACTCTATTTAACGGGAAAGTAATTGTCTTACCTCTGTCTACGGAAGAATCAAAAACTGTTCCATCCGTTAATTGACCATGATAATGAACTTCAACTGAGTCTTCAGCTTTTGGCATCGCCCCGGTTCCCTCTTTAAGAATATGGTAGACAAGACCTGAGTCTGTTTTTTTAGCCTCTGGATTTTTCTTCATATAATCAGTGATGAATTTTTCTCCACCCTGTTTTTGATTCTTAGAAGCCATTTCCATTCTTGCTTTGAACATTTCTTGAATTTTAGGTTGGTAAGCTGCCATTTCAACTGCCGCTTCGCTTCCTTTTGCTGAATCTACGATCCCTGTGTAAAGTGCTCCCAGCTCTTGATCATTGAGGTTAAGCCTTTGCAAATTAGCTCCCAACATAAACCCCATAGCATAAAAAGTTTTATCTTCTTCTGATTTTAGGTCTACCTTTTTGGCCTTACCGCCACCCTCATTACAGGCTACGATCACCATGGTGCAGACTAATAATAAACTTAGTAATTTCATGTAAATCCTTTTGCATTCATTTAAAATTTAAACACTTATAAAACGATAAACGCACACCCGCGATTTGCCAAGTGCTAGCCTCGGACAATATTCATTTTAAAAGAAAGAAGAATGAGACTAAGAGCACCGATAACGCTAGATATCATTCCGACTGGAAGCTCCGCTCCGTAGAATATAAAATTGTAGCAGCCTAAATCCACAACAGCGATGACAGCTCCTCCGATCCAAGGTCCCCATAAAATTTCATTTCGCATATTAATCTTAAAAATTCCAAAACTTCTCAAGATATGGGGCAACACTAAACCGAGAAATGAAAACACACCGAAAAAACTAATAATCGCTCCCGTTATAAAAAGGGCCAGAAGAAGGTTAATTTTTTGAAAGCGTTCAACATTTACCCCCATTCCCTGGGCCATATGAACACCTAAATTAATAAAATTAAATTTCTCGCTATGGCGAAAGCAATAAATCCAAATAAAAGAAAAACTTAGACCCAATACAATTAGACCTGTGCTCCCTGCATGTTTGAAATGTCCAAACCAAAGAGAGGTTGGAAAATCATAATTTAATGCCATAAACATAAATTGTAACACTGAAAAAATAGCTCCCATCATTAAGTTGAAAGCTAATCCGAGAAGGATGATTTGTTTTAAGTTTAAAAATTGCCATAGTCTTTTTGATCTCATTTTTAAAAGAAAAAATGCCATAATAGTAAAAAGGAAAAAAAATAACCCAAGACTCGTAAGTTCTATTCCCCAACTAAAACCAAAACTTGTGATAAATGTTTGGGCCAAAATTAAACACCCCACTCCAATTCCATCCATCCCTAGAGTTGATGGCGAAGCTAGAGAATTATTGGTTGTTAACTGACAAAGAGATCCACTTAGGGTCAAGCCAAATCCACAAAAGAACGCACAGAGAATACGTATAAGATCAATCTCCATGAGACTCCTTGATTTTTATTATGCTTCCCTCTCTTTGCATACCATAAGACTTTTGACAAAGAGACTTAATCAAACCCGATTGATGTTCAATAATTACGCAAGCCTTATTTGCACCTTTCAATCCTTCTAAGCAACATGAAAAATTTTTAATATTTGTGTCATCCAAGCTTTGAGAGGGCTCATCGAAAAAATAAATATCGCCACCTAAAAAAATCCCAATCAAAATCTTACACATTTGATTTTGTCCTCCACTTAAATCCTTTAAGGGTTTGGAGGCATAATCTTCAACAATGGGATAAAACTCTTGAAAGAGTTTTTGAGTCGGATCCCTCCTACTTGAGAGTTGAGAAATCACATCATTTAAACTGATATCGTTTAAAGGATTTAGCCTGGGTTGATCGACAAAGCGCAAAACTCGATGAGTAAAAAGACTTTTATGATTAAGCTTAAAATACTGGAGTAAACTGGATTTCCCCACACCATTGGGGCCATGGATCAAAATAGCATTGCCTGCATCAATCTTAATATCTCCCTCAAAACTCCAGCCGGGAAGAAATTCTGAAATGCTTAAACTAATTTCCATATGTAAGTTTACAATTAATTGAGCACCATTGGCCATTACTCCAGATCAAATGAGTTTAAAGTAGATTGAAAAGTTTAAGAAGCTTGCTAAAATATCTTTAAATAGAGGTACAAATGAAGACAAATGAAATCATCATCAAACTTGAGCTAGAACTCGCAAAATTAAATTCAACAGCTTACGGTAGAAGAACGCTTTTAGCTGCTATGCCTTTTTTATTGGCAAGTTGTGCAACAGGAAAGAAGAGTCGCTACCGAGAAGGATCTAATAAAGGTCAAAAAACTAAAATGACTGTCAAAGACGAAAAGAAGATGACAGCAGAGTACCTTCCAAAAATGCTTAAAGATTATCCTCCTTATAAGAGTTCCTACTTAGATGGTTATATCAATCATGTGGGAAAACATATTGCTAAAGCCAACGGTTTAGAGGGACAGCCGTATATTTATAATTTTAGAGTTGTTCAATCTCAGACTGTAAATGCTTTTGCACTTCCGGCAGGAGAGGTCTTTGTCACAGGTCCCCTACTTGCAATGGCCGAAAGTGAGGCGGAGTTGGCAGGAGTTATTGGACATGAAATTGGCCATGTAAAAGCTAGACATTCAGCTGAAAGGATTGAAGCCGCCAAAAAAGAGGAAGGAAATTCTATTCTTTACGGCTTGGGTGGAGCTCTCGCTGGAGGTGCACTTGGATACGGAATAGGAAAGGCCACTTGTGGATCGAGAAAGAAAAACAAAAGAAAATATCAAGAATGTGTCGAGCGAGCGGCAAAATACGGAGCAGCAGCAGGCGCAGCCGGAGGTCTTTTAATCCAAAAGTACGGCTTCATGGCGAACAGTAGAGAAGATGAAATGGAAGCCGATAGAGTTGGATTTAGAACTAGTGTACAAGCAGGTTATAACAAAGACTATGTTGGCAAGTTTTACGAAAAACTCAATCGCATGGAAAAACAGGCGAAAAAATCGCAAAATGGAATGTTAGCTTCACTCTCAGATGCAATGAGCACTCACCCACCAAGTGATGCAAGAGTAAAACAAATGAAGGAGCTATCACGCAAACAACCGCCCATAAATGGCTCTACAATTACAACAAGAAGTTTTGGTGAGGCTCAGTCTATTGTTCGTCGCTTGATGAAAGTATAAATGGCTCAAGAAAAGCTTTAAGAAAATAAGCCTGCCTGATCCCTGGAGTCATAATTCCGCGAAAGGCCAGATCATAATGTCCGTCTTCTCGCTCTATACGAGTTAGCACCTCATGTTGAGCTTCAATGAGGCCGATTTTTCTATAGTCTTTAAGTTCTTTCATTATTTTTGATGACCATGTGACATAAGCAAGATCCGACGGATAAGTTTTAAAATTATCAAATTTCTTTAAAAAGAGAACAAAGCCATCATGACTTATAATAGTCTCTGGCAATTTTCTTTTCTGGTCTCCCAGAAAAAATAAAGCCTTCAAATTTAACTTTGCTTTTAAAAGATTTTCTCGAAGATTTTGAAACTTTTTTTCAAGAGATTTCAATTCATCTCTACAGCCTTTAAGCACAGGTCTAATCCTAAGCACGAGAATATTAATCACTTCAAAAGGATCTTGATCTCGAGAATCTATCTCGATGTAATCTTTATGCTCAGTTTTTTTTAAAAGGTATTCAAACTCTCTACTCTTATCAAAGATGATGAGAGAGTCTTTATAATCTCTAAAGACATGAGGAGATAAAAAAAGTCCTCCCGCCAAGACCTTTTTTTTAAAAGGCTTCTCCAGAGGATGAAATTTTGAAATAGCTTTAAGCTTTGGATCATCTAATAAGTTCATCTCTTCTATAAGATGTGTCATCGGACCTGAAAGAGATACAACCTCTTTATCTAGACGACATTTTGCAAAGACTTGCTGCCCTTGAAAGCCTAAAAAAAGAAGACCGATTAAAAAATGCCTAGCCCTCATGATCATCCATGCACTCATTAGCTAGTTGATCGGCTCTTTCATTTTGAGGGTGACCTGCATGTCCCTTAACCCATAAAAACTTGGCTTTAGTTTTTAAGGCCAGCTCATCCAGTTTCTGCCAATACTCTAAATTCTCGGGAGCCTTTTTATCCGCTTTTCTCCAGCCTCGACTCTTCCAGCCGGACACCCAAGAGTTAATTCCATCAACCACATACTTAGAGTCTGTATAAACAAAAATTTCCTGTTCACTAGCACTCGATAGGGCAAACTCTAATGCGCTTATTGCACCTTGAAGCTCCATTCGATTATTGGTGGTATGTTCAAAAAACTCAGCTTGCTCAAAAACGATATCTCCGCTTGCATTTTGTACCAAAAATCCATAGGCTCCTGGACCGGGATTCCCTCTACAGCCACCGTCACTAAAAAGTGCGATTGCTTTAGAGTTTCGTTCAAGCTCCTTTGGAATGGGAAACCTATCAGTTGATTCCTCACTCAATTTTGGTTCTTGATAATTATCTAATTCTTTTTTTAATATCTTAATGGCGTTTTGAGCCGCATCAGAGGTTAAAAACTTCGATACATCCTTGAGCCTAGACTTCAAAAGTGATTTTTTCATACTTAGCAAAGTATCGCTTTTTCAAATACTTGTGAAGTGAGTTCTCGAGGCTCTCTGCACTGCAACAAAACAGAGAGAAAGAGCTTTTCAAAATTCCTAATTTTTTATAAAGTCGCTGCTAATCAAACCATTGAAATCAGAGGTTATATTGGACTTAAACTATTCAATCAAGGTTTATAAGCAATATTTTAATTTTGCTTCTTCTCACTTTCTCATTTTTGAAGATGGGACAAGGGAGCCTCTTCACGGACATAATTATCGTGTGATGTTAAAAGGTGAAGTCAGTGAACTAAAATCTGATATGGTTTTTGATTTTCTTGATATCAAACCCATAGTTCGAGAGGTCTGTGATTCACTTGATCACAAACTCCTACTTCCAAAGCAAAACCCTCGACTCAAAATATTTGAAGAAGAAAATAACTTTGTCATCATCCCTCCTTGTGAGTCTAAATTTAGTATTCCAAAGCAGGATGTTTTACTACTACCCATTTTAAATACAAGTGCTGAGAGATTGGCTGTTTATCTCTGTGATGAGATTCGAAGACTTACATATGAGCGTTTCCAATTTAAATTTCAACATTTAGAAATTGAAGTTGAAGAAACTCCCGGTCAGTCGGCTATTTATGTACATAAGGAAGAACTATGATTTTCTCTGAACTCCCAAGTGGTAAAAGCGTTGAAGGGAATGAAATAGAAGTATTTAAGTCTGATGTTTCAGGAGATAAGTATGTCTACCTCATGGCCGGAACTCATGGAGACGAAGTCGAGGGCGTTTTTGTCCTTCAGAAATTATTTGAATGGCTCAAAGAGGACCACTCACTTAAAGATATTCCCTTAATTGTTCTTCCCATCCTTAATCCAGATGGATACAGGATGGCATCAAGAGTCAATAGCCAAGGTGTTGATCTAAACAGAAACTATCCAACAGAAGATTGGTCAGGAGAATATACACAAGACAAATATAATCCTGGCTCAGGTCCCTTAAGTGAACCTGAAAATGTTTTTCTGGATAAACTCTTTCACAAGTACAATCCCGGTGTAATCCTCTCCTTTCACTCCTGGAAACCCATATTAAACTTTAATGGAGATGCCCAAGATATTGCGGATTATCTCTCAAGCTATAATCAATACCCAGTAGCTGGAAATATAGGTTACCCGACCCCAGGTAGCTTAGGCACCTACGCTCCTGAGAAATACGGAAGCCCCGTCCTTACTTTTGAATGTCCAGTCTTGAAAGATGACCTCACTCTTCAAAATATCTGGGATGCAAATGAAAAAGGACTCAAAAGCTTAATGCAATCTGATCTCTTACTTAAAAAACTATCATGAAGCTTTTTCACTACTTATTTCAACCATTTGTTTATATTTGGTTTGCCACACTCATTATATTTTTTGCCTTACCAGTCGTCATTTTTGTCCTTCCCTTTGGAACAGAAACAAGATTTAAAGTCACTTCACAAATGTGGGTTAGATTCTATCGAATAATGCTTAAGACTGTGTTTTTTACCAATTTACTGACGATTGACCGAAGAGACGAAGAAAGTAAAAAGAAAATCTCTCCTCCTGGTCTTTATATCGCTAACCATCAAAGCTTTGGAGATATTCCGATTATTTTTTCCAAAATTATCATGGCACCTATTATGAAAAAACAGGTTTTATATGTTCCTATCCTTGGGCTTCTCGCCTATGCATCAGGGGCCATTGTTGTCGATCGAAAAAGTAAGGACTCTCGTAAAAAAGTTTTTGAAATTTCTAAGAAAGAACTCACCAGTAATAGACGACAATTGCAGTACTACCCAGAGGGAACAAGAAGAAAGGATGGTGGTATAGGCCCTAAGCCATTTGATCAAATAAAAACAGCTTTAATTGATATAGCTTTTGAATACAACGTGCCTGTATATCCTGTCAGTATTTATGGAACTCCGGAAGTTGTAAATGGAGGACTCGTCATTCCTGGAAGAAAAACAGGAATTATTTTACATGAAGCGATTCTTGCTCATGAGTTTGCAGACCAAAACAGCTTCGCCAAAGCAGCTTGGGATAAAGTAACTGAAGGTTATTTTGAACTAGATCGGAAAATTAATTCTTGAAATAAGTTTATCATCTTTCATTTCTGCCAATCCGATTATTCTTTCAGATTTTTGTCTCACCCAAAAAGGTTTAGAAAAGATTTTTTCCCCTTCACCTTCTAGTTGATCTTTTCTCAATTGAACACCATTTAAAAACAGTTTTGATTTTTCGTCATTAAGGTATAGAGAATTAAAACTTAGTACCTCATCAATTTCTAGGCGTAAAAAATCACCACTCGGCTCAGACTCCATGGCATTTGAAAGATTACTTCCTCCCACTTTCTCTCGGGTCAACCCCTCAAGCATGCCAATTGTTCCGAGCTCTATTGCACAATCTCGAAAAAGAGTTCGAATATACGTTCCTGAGCTTACTTGATAGCGAATCCAAAGGTTGGGAAAGTCATACTTAACAACTTCGAGAGAGTGGACTTCACGCCTCACATCAACTTTTTTGATTTCAACTCCCTCTCTCGCCCATTGATGCAGTGGTTTTCCTTGAAATTTAGCCGCAGAAAACTTGTGAGGGGCCTGCCAATACTCACCAAGAAATTTGGCTTCTAGCTTTTCTTGGATAAAAGGTATTTCAAATTTTGAAATAACTTCACTGAGGTAGGGTGCCTCATCTTTCTGAGTTACTTCTCCGTCAGGGTCTCCCGTGTCTGTCTCAACTCCTAAAACACCTTTTGCAAGATAAGTCTTAGGAAGATATTCATGTATATAGTCATTAAGCCTTTGGGCCCCGGCCACACCTAACATCAAAACTCCATCTGCAAACGGATCTAATGTGCCAAAGTGTCCTACTTTGCCACAGCTTTTTAAGACTGGCTTCCACTTACGAATTATATCGTAAGACGTAATACCAGCAGGCTTGTTAATATTGATAATAAATGGTCTAGGCGTCTTCTTCGTCTGACTCACCAGCAAGAATCTCCTCTATTTTTCTCTCATCTTCAAATTGAGAGTCATAAAATAAAGCCAATTCAGGTGTGTGACGGACATTAAGTTCTTTGGCCAGGATGGATCTCAAAGCAGAGCTTACTCCTTCCATAGCTTTTTTTACGTCACCTCTTTTATTAGCATCAAAGGTGTCCCAGTAAACTTTTGCTTGAGAATAATCAGCCGTAAGTTCGACTCGCGTAATACTTGCCATAACAAGTCTTGGATCAGCTAAATCCCTTCTTAAAGAGAGATTAAGCTGATCCTTTATTTTGTCTTCAAAAATAGTTTTGTTGAAATTTTTCTTTCGTGCCATCTATAATGTAGCTTCAGGTGCATCCAACTTTCTTTGTTTCTCTTCTAGAAGATAAGCTTCAATCAGATCTGCACTTTTTATATCGTTATAACCTTCTAAGGCCATACCACATTCATAACCACTAGAGACTTCTTTAACTTCATCTTTAAATCTCTTTAAAGTTGAAAGTTTACCATCGTACATGATCTTCCCATCACGCAGAAGTCTGATATTGCATCCTCTCTCAATCTTCCCGTCGATAACACCACATCCAGCGATAGTTCCAACCTTTGGAATATTGAATGTCTCTTTAACTTCCGCACGTCCGATATATTTCTCAACGGCTTCAGGAGATAACATCCCTTCAAGGGCCTTAGTCACATCGTCAATTAACTCATAGATAATACTATAAGTTCTAATTTCAATTCCTTTCTCTTCAGAAAGTTTACGAGCAGAAGTTACCGGACGCATATTAAAGCCAATAATATATCCATTAGCGTTGGCTGCCATCACAACATCATTATCAGTTATGGCACCTACTCCACCAGATATAACATCTACTCCGACTTCATTATTTCCAAGCGGCTCAATGGCCTCTTTTATGGCTTCATAAGACCCCTGAACATCCGCCCTGATAACAAGATTAAGAATTTTCTTTTCTCCAGACTGAACATCAGCATTGGCAAAGAAATCTTCAAGACTTGCAACTTTTGGAGCTTCAACATTTTGAAGTGCTTTTCTTTCTGAAGCACGATTTTCAACTATCTTTTTAGCCTCACGCTCATTTTTTACCACATTAAGGATATCACCTGGGTTTGGTGGATCATTAAGTCCAAGTATCTGAACAGGAATCGATGGACCCGCGGACTTTACGTCTTTACCTGTAGTAGACATAAGTGATCTGGCTCTACCATATTTCTCACCACAAACGACGGCATCACCTTTTGAAAGTGTTCCCTTTTGAACCAAAACCGTAGCGACAGGTCCACGACCAACCTCAATTTTAGATTCGATGATCACACCTTCAGCTTTTCCTTTTGGAGATTCATGTAGATCCATAATCTCAGCTTGAAGCTTTACTGTTTCAAGTAGATCATCGATCCCATCGCCATTAAGTGCTGATACTTCAGCAAATAATGTCGTTCCTCCCCATTCTTCAGGGATAAGCTCAAACTCGGTAAGTTCCTGCTTTATTCTCTCTGGATTTGCGCCTTCTTTATCCATCTTGTTAATAGCAACTATAATGGGACATTCAGCATTTTTAGCATATTTAATAGACTCTTTGGTCTGAGGCATAACTCCATCATCCGCAGCGACAACTAAGATCACAATATCAGTGACATTAGCTCCACGTTGGCGCATAGATCCAAAAGCCGCGTGCCCAGGAGTATCAAGAAAAGTTAGAGTCGCATCATCGACTTGTACAGAATAAGCACCAATGTGCTGAGTAATTCCCCCAGCTTCTCCGTCAGTCACTTTCGTATTTCGAATATGGTCTAGAAGCGTTGTTTTACCGTGATCAACATGCCCCATGACGGTGATTATTGGGTTTCTAAGAGGAAGACTTGCTTTATCTTTTTTAGCTTTTTCATCTCTTAAGAACTCTTCTTCATTGAATGCCTTATTTTCAACTCTATAATCATAAAGTGCGGCAATCTCGGTTGCTAACTGAACACCGATATAATCATCTTTTTTAACCAACAATCCTAAATCAAGACATTCATTTTGAAATTTTTCAAACTTCTGGCTTAATTTTTGAGCTAGATCGGCAGCTGTGACAACATCATATATATTTACCACTCTTTTAGAGTCTTTTACCTCTGTAATTTCAGTCTGCTTCGTGGCTCCGGTGTAAACTTTCTTTCTTCGAATAGGAGTATAAATAGACCTTCCCACTAAAGTTGAAGCTAGTTTCATTTCCTCTTCAGCTCTAACTTGAGTGATATCTTTAGTCTTAGCTGCACCTTTTTTAGAAACAATTGCTGCAAGGTCTCCCATCCGTTTTTTATTGGCACCGGCTCTGTCGTCAGAGCTTTGACTTGGATCAGGAACTGAGGCTCTAGCATCATCGGCCGGCCCTTTCTTAGCTTCTTTTTTCTCTTTAGGTGGTTGGTCAGGAACTGAAATAGGAGTAAAAGAATGCATTTTCTCTCGATACACATCACTAGAATCTTTATCTGATTCTGAAGTCTTCTCTTCTTTTTTTCCTTCCGCACGACGTTTGACGACAACTTTCTTTTTAGGAGCTTCCTCAACGATCTCTAAACCTCTAACCGCTGGCTCTTCGTCAAGAGTGACTTCTTCCACTTGAGGAGCTGCCGCGATTTCTTCAACCGGTTTGGCCTCTTCAACTTCCTCAGTTTTTTCGTCTTCAGCCTTCTTCTTGACGACTTTTTTCTTCACAACTTTTTTCTTCACAACTTTTTTCTTAGTTGCCTTTTTAGCTGTCTTCTTCTTGGTGACTTTCTTTTTAGTAGGCTTTTCTTCGTCTGGAGCAAAAGCCTGTTTTGCTTGAGCTACTTCTTCATCGCTGAGCTTTACCATATGGTTACGAACATTTAGTCCCATACCTTTGAGCTTCTCAACCAGATCAATGGCTCCAATATCGAGTTCTTTTGCTAATTCAAAAACTTTCATAGGTTCACTTTACTCCAGGTTTTTCCTATTTTTAATAATCTTTACTTCAATTTGAAGGCTGCCAATTCCTCACGCAGTCTTCTCTCAGCATCTGAAAATTTCTCACCGTCATCCTCAGATTTACCTGACTGGCTATCATCTGCAATCATACCTTGACGTGCAGATGGAACCGCAGAGGCAGAAATAATCTCATCTTCTTCCTCTGGTTCATTTTGAATATCAGGATTTTCAATAGCAGCCGCAGCCGCAGCGATCATTGTTTGAGCCGCCTCATTTTCAATTTCCATAATCTTCGCAATATCTCCAACTTCACTTGCGCTTAGATCGACAACAGACATAATACCGGACTGAACGAGAACTTGAGCCGTCGCTTCGTTAACTTCGGGAAGCTGAGCAAGGTTTTCAACTGCAAGTTTAACTTTTTCTTGAAGCTTAGACTTGGAAATAATATTTACTTTCCATCCGCTCAGCATCGCTGCAAGTCTTACGTTTTGACCTCTTCGTCCAATAGCCAATGAGAGTTGATCTTCTTCGACTATAACATCCAAGATATGTTCTTCAGAGTTCATATTAATTGATGTGATCTCACTAGGAGCAAGTGCATTTCTAACAAACACTTCCACATCATCGTGCCACTTAACAATGTCGATTTTCTCTCCTTGAAGTTCGTTTACAATATTTTGAACTCTAGAGCCCTTCATCCCAACACAAGCTCCAACAGGATCAATATCTCTATCAACAGTAAAGACAGCAATTTTAGCTCTATGACCTGGCTCTCTTGCAGCAGCTTTTATCTCGATAGTTCCATCTTGAATCTCAGGAACTTCGGTTTCAAAAAGCTTAACCAAAAACATAGGGGATGTTCTCGTCAAACGGATTTCAGGACCTCTATTTGTCATAACAACTTCAGACAAATAAGCTTGAACTCTATCGCCCGGCTTAAAAGTCTCCCCATAAATGATTTCTCTTCGAGTAAGAATCGCATCCGCTTTTCCTAGATCGATGATAACATTTCCTCTCTCATAACGACGAACAAGTCCTGTTACCAACTCACCTTCTCTATGTTTGAAGTCAGCGAAAAGAATTTCTCTTTCTGCATCTCTTACTTTTTGAAAAATAATTTGCTTGGCTGTTTGAATATCAACTCTTGAGAACCTTGGGTCCTCAATTTTTATCCCTAATTGATCTCCAACGACAGCTTCTTCGTCTAGTTCTTGAGCTTGGTTAAAGTCAATTTCAACAATTGGATCCTTAACTCCATCAACGACATTTTTATATTGAAATATTTCAATCTCACCATCATCTTCATTGTATTTTGCTTCATACTCCCCCTGGATACCAAACTTTTTTCGTGCAGTGACTAAGAAGGCTTGCTCGATAGCACCAATAACAACTTCTCTTTTGATCCCACGATCTTTTCCAAGCTGCTCGATTACTTTTCCAATTTCAGAAAAATTCACACTCTACTCCTTATATGGATCCACATCCGGATCTAAATTTGCTTTTTTTATCACTTCAAAAGGAATCTCTAGATCCTCTGAATCAACTTCTAGCTTTACAGCGGAAGGTAAAATACCACTAACTTTAGCTCTAAGAGAAAGTGAAGTTAATGCTCCCATCTCTTTAAGTCTTTCTCGTAACTCACCTTCAAGTTTATGAGGGTCTAGCTTTACCAGCACTAGCTCCCCTTGGGCCCATTCAAAATGTTGAATTGACTTTAGCTCGCGATACATACCTGGAGAAGAAACCTCTAAGACAAAATCTTCCGGTATCCATGCCTCAGTCTCACAATAAGGAGTAAAGCCTCGGTCAACTTTCACACAGTCTTCTATAACTGCAGTCTTCGTTTTATCATCCATGATGAAAACTCTTAGAGTTGAAGAACCACTGACATATTCCATGTCATAGAGTTTATAACCGCATTCCAATTCGACAATCTTCTTTGTAAGATCGAAAAATTGTTGTTCGGTACCTGTTCTTTTTCTTGAAACCTCCAAGAATTGACCCCAATAAAAAAAAAGGGCCGGAAAATTCCCACCCTAAAGATAACAACTTAATAACAGGTGTCTTATATAACAATCTGTTTGTCATTTGACAAGTTTAATCGCATTTAAGAAGCATTGCGAAAGCATCGCTCCCATCTGAATAAAATGAATCTTTCTTTAGAAGTTTCTCAAAACCTAAGCTCTCATACAGAGCAATCGCAGCAATATTATTAACAGCAACTTCAAGATAAATTTGCTTTAATTCGAATTTTTTAATTGAGTATTTAATCATATCAGAAGCCAGACCCTTTTTGCGCGAGTCCTGGACTACATAAATTTTCAATAAATGATAGGATTCTACTCCTTGAGATGTGTTAAATAGACTAAATCCGCACAGTTTATCCTGATCATATGCTGCAATCAAGGCATGGTAGTCGTAGACCAAACTATTCCAATGGGATTCTCTCCAAGGAAAGGGGAAAAATTTTTGATCCCATTCAGCCAGAATAGGTCTTAAATTTGACCACTCACTCGAATCAATCAGGCCTACCAATAGGCCTCCTCATCAATCTGCTGGTCAATGGAAGTAATGAGGTTTCTCGCTCCGATAACTGCTTTTTCAACATCACTCACACTACTCTTTCCCTGCGACTCAGAGGGTAAAAACCTTGATCTTACAAAAACTTCAAGTCTTACTATGGGTTCAAAAGACTTAATAAATTCTTTTTCATCAAAAAGAGACAAATCACATTTTTTTTGAGTCGCTGATAGTCGAAAATACTTCGGAAGGGAAGGTTGAATGCTCACATCGTGAGACTTTGAATAGGCAAGCAATTTGAAAAAGGGAATTAATTTCTCAAAATACTTCACATCTTTTTGGTTAAATTCAGTCCCCACTTTTAATTCATTTAATCTTCCTCCAGAGAAATCTTGAGAGAAAATCTTATGAACCAATGACTCTGGGTACATACATTTTAAATCTTCTATGTTTTTTTTGGTTCGCTTTAAATCTTTAAGAGAGAGGACCTCATTAGCAATTTTAAATACAAATTTATCTTGAAGAATAATTTCATCGCTATCGGCACTGGCAATAGGTAGTACTAATGCCGACGCCAATATAATTTTGAAGTAAAACTTAAACAGGTGCGTTGATATCCACGTTACCGATGAAACGTTTTTGAACAGCATCATCTTCCTTATGAAACCTTGCGTTTACTCTAGGGTTAAAGGTATATCCATCTTTTCCACGCAGAATATACTTTCTATTATTTCCTTTGGGCTCAATAAGTTTTCTCAGACGAGATATAGACGTGTAAATCAATTTATCATGAATTAATGGGTTATATTCATCTTTCCATATTGATTTTGCCAAGTCTTCCTTATTATAAGAATTTCCAGGGTTTCTAGCCAAAAGAAATAAGATTTCTAGTAGAACGAAACGATGTTTAAAATCAATAGGTCCAATATTTTTCTCATGAATCATTCTGTTGTGTCGGTCTAGATAGAGATCAACACTTGAATCATTTACGTCTTCAACTTGATCTTTAATCAAGCCATTTAATCTTTGATATTGAGAATTTATAGAGTGCGAAGCTATTCCAAACAGCATGAGGGCTTGATTGTACTCTCCAGAGCGTTTTGCCACGATTCCTTTTCCAAGCAAGATATAACCAAATAAATTCCAGCAATTCTTTTCTTGTAACAGGTTCATAGCTAAGTCGTAATTTTCATTAGCTAACTTAAACTCACCAAGTTCGCGATAAATATTTCCGTAAAGCTGGTGCATCGATCCTTTAAGATAACCTTTTTTAAGAATCGCTAGTAGTTCTTTTAATTGATTGAGGTATTGAAGTGCTTCGGTGTATTTGGCGAGGTTGAACGAAGCATTTGCCATGGCATAAAGACCTTTAGCAATAAGCTCTGGCTCATTTTCTGTTTGTGCTTTCTTATAGGAGAGAGAAAAGTTCTCAAGTGCTTTTTCAAACTCTCCTTTGTATGTCGCCACCATACCCACGTTATAAAAATAATGACTACTTAAAGAGCCCATAGTTTGCTGAAACTTATCAACCAAGTTTTCGGCTTTAATAATGAGTTCTTTGGCTGCTTCTTCTTGTTCTTTCTCAGAATAAATTCTAATCAGGAATCCATAGCATTTGAACATAGCAAATGCATCTCGAGGGTAAATCGTCTTTTCTAAAGCCTTGATAAAAAATTCTTCAGCAGAACTTAAATCAGCTTTGTCATAATAGATCTTAGCAAGTCGGTAATAGCCTTCACCTATGACTTTATCTTCGTCTGCATCAGAACCGAGCTGCATTCCGTTCTTAAAAGACTCCGCTTTAGCCATGTAAAACTCATGAGGCTTTTGAGTGTTTGTTTGATTTTCAAGATTAGTTGTATCCATAGTTATCAGTTCCCCAATGACTCCCCTTTGCCGCTAAAACTTACATTAAAGCCAATCGTATGTAAAATGGATAAGGTTTTGAAATAACAGGGTTACTCAATTTTTATTATTTTCCATCTTACAATAAGCCCAAGACTTATATCTCTAGTCCTAACTCTTCTTAAGTCTAGCCAACTATCTATACCGTCAGAATCCATAATCAGTAATGCAAATGTAAATCTTACAAGTTGGGGGCTAATCTAAGTCGTTGTTAAATGGTAAAAATATTGCTAAATTGGGCACTTATTTCATGAGAATTTAGAGGAAAACATGGCGGATTACGACTTAGAAACAATTAGACATTCTACTGCACACGTTATGGCCCAGGCCATTCAAGAGTTGTATCCAACCGAAACCGTGAAACTTGGAATCGGACCAACAATAGAAAACGGCTTTTATTACGATATCGATATGCAATCCAGAATTCTGGATGAAGATCTCAAAAACATAGAAAAGAAAATGAAAGAGATCATCAAAAGAGGAGATGAGATTGTAAGATTCGAGGTCCCTCGAGATGAGGCACTTAAAATTTTTGCTGAGCGCGGACAAGAGTATAAATTAGAACTTATTCGTGATCTTCCTGACAGTGAGGTTATATCTTACTACACTCAAGGAAATCATTTTATCGATCTCTGTCGAGGACCGCATGTTGAAACGACAAAAGCCCTCCCCTATAATTTTAAACTTCTGCACACAGCTGGAGCCTATTGGAGGGGGGACGAGAAACGTCCCATGCTTCAAAGAATTTATGCTGCCTGTTTTGAAACCAAAGAAGAGCTTAAGGCACACCTTACTTTTTTAGAGGAAGCAAAGAAAAGAGATCATAGGAAACTTGGAAAAGAACTTAATCTTTTTCAATTTGATCCCGTGGCTCCTGGTTCTCCTTTTTTTGAGCCTAAAGGTGCCATCATTTATAATGAGCTCGTCGATTTTATGCGAAGAATATATCGCGTCTATGGATACAATGAAGTCATTACTCCACAAGTTTTAGATGTTCAACTATGGAAGACATCAGGGCATTACGATAATTATGCGGAAGATATGTTTTTTACCCAAGACGATCATCGAGAGATGGCGGTAAAACCAATGAACTGTCCCTGTCATATGCTCATGTTTAAAAATCGTCAGTATTCTTATCGAGATCTTCCGCTTCGTTACGCAGACTTTGGAAGGCTTCATCGAAATGAGAGAAGTGGAACGCTTGCGGGTCTCACACGAGTCAGGACTTTTTGCCAAGATGATGCTCATATCTTTCTAGAATCGAAGGATATTCAAGCTGAGATTGCAAGCCTTTTAGATATGTTCAACAAATGCTACGACCATTTTGGATTTAAAAATATCAAAATTGGACTTTCTACTAGACCCGAGAAAAAAGTGGGAACAGATGAAATGTGGGATCAAGCTGAAGCAGCCCTCAAAGCGGCACTTGATTCCTCCGAGCATGACTATGTTATCAATGAAGGAGATGGAGCTTTTTACGGTCCCAAAATCGACGTTCAAATGGCAGATGCACTTGGACGATACTTTCAACTTGGAACGGTTCAATTAGATTTCACTCTTCCTGAACGCTTTGATCTAAAATTCAAAAATAAAGATGGTGTTGATGAAAGACCAGTGGTCATACATCGTGCCCTGCTAGGATCTCTTGAACGCTTTATTGGAGTTTATATTGAACACGTGGCAGGAGTATTTCCTTTTTGGTTAGCACCTGAGCAAGTCGTTATCGTTCCAGTTAATACTGAAAATCATGCCGAAGCGGCACTGGCCTTAAATAAAGAACTACAAGTTCTAGGGGTGCGCTCTCGAGTTGATCTTAGTAATGAAACACTTGGGAAGAAGACACGAACAATCCAAAAATCAAAATGCCCTTATATGATCGTAATGGGAGATGCTGAAATCGAAGCCAATAGCATTGCACTTCGAGCTCATGGCTCAAGAGACACGACTAATATGAGCAAAGAAGATTTCTTCTCCCATATGAAAGAGTTATTAGCAGAAAAAATGCCCAAAAGCCTAAGAGAATAGAATATGAAGAAAAATATTGTATTGATCAAAGGTGGCGGAGGAACTGAGCATGATATCTCTCTTATCTCTGCAGAATATATCGCATCGAAAATTGATCGAGACAAATTTAATCTTCACGAAGTACTTATTGATAAAAAAGGAAAGTGGACATCTCAAGGACTTCCCATTGATTTCAGTTTAAATGGCGAGATGATTTCGGGTTCTGAAAAGTTTAAAGTGGATGGAGCTATTCCTTGTATTCACGGACCACCTGGTGAAACAGGAGAGATTCAGTCTTATTTAAACATGAATAAGATTCCTTATATCGGGTGCGGACCAGAGGCAAGCACATTGTGCTTCAATAAACTCGCGACCAAATTGATTTTAGAAAATGCTGGAATCAAAACAGCTCCTTTTATTCAGGTGAGAAAAAATGAAAATGAACAGGCGCTTACGGATTTCTTTAAAAAGCACCAAGACATTTTTCTCAAGGCTACCAATCAAGGAAGCTCAGTCGGTTGCTATCATATAACGAAACTGGAAGAGTTAACTTTTCATTTAAAGGAGGCGTTTAGCTTATCTCCCTATGTTATAGCCGAAAAGACTATTAAAGGTAGAGAATTAGAATTAGCTGTCTATCAGGATGAGTCGGGCTGGCATGCAACTCTTCCTGGTGAAATCTATTGTCCAAATGAGTTTTATACTTACGAAGAGAAATACTCTCAGAATAGTCAGACAAAAACATTAGTCGTAGCGCCCGAGATTTCGGAACAAACATCCACTAAAATGAAGCAGATTGCTTTGGAAATAGTAGAAGTGATCAAGCTTCGCCATCTAGCAAGAATTGACTTTTTCCTTTCCGAAGACGGAGAAGTCTATATAAACGAAATAAATACTTTTCCTGGGCACACCCCTATCTCTATGTTTCCTATGATGATGGAGAATGCTGGACTAAAGTACTTTAACTTTTTGAATTACCACCTCTCCCAATTCTAGCCTAAGCCTACTTTTTGTCCTCCACTGCCTTTAAAGGCTAAATTGGGTTAAAATAAACCATGGCAAACCAAGTACAAAACTTTGTTCATCAACACAATCTTATCCTCTCACTGAGGCCTGTTTTTATCGGACAGTTAATACTCTTGGAGAGCCTAGACAACCCAGCCTACGGTTTTTACGATGGTGAGTTCGTAGCGGTCATCGATGAGGATGAGCCCATAAGTTCTGGGTTAGTTTCGGAATATGCGAAAAAATATGGAAAAGAAATCTTTATCCATCAAAGAGATTTTTCTAGAATTGAAGAGCAAACCAGAAGTGAGCTAACGAAACTTTCAAGGTCCCTATCAGTGGGTCCCATAAAAAAGAATGCGCTTAAGCAAACCAACCTTTTATCGATGCAAATGGAAAATCTCTATCGAAATCCTTTTGATGACAATATTCTTACCACCCAATTTCAAAGTTCAAAAAATCTTAGTGGACTATTACTCAATAATCGAGAGCTGCCAAGAGATCTCTTTCATAATTTAAGCCAATCCAGCTATCACTACACGATCGCTCAACCTCTACTTTCTTCTATCATTTATTTAAGTTTTATCCAGAGCCTAGGAGGCTTTAACGAAAAAGAAATCCAGAACCTCTTTTTAACGAGCTATTTTAAAGATATTGGTATGAGCTTGATTCCAAAAGAGCTCTTTGAAAAGAGATATTAACTGAGGCTGAAAAAAAGCTCTTTTCAAATCACGCTAATAGTTCGCAAGAAATACTCGACCAAAGAATTCCCCTAAGTGAGGCTTATTTAAATATGATCAAAAACCATCATCATTTAAATGAAAAAGTTTTTAGCCTTCTTCAAAAAGAACTCCCTTCAAATAGTAGTGAGTTTATGACGGGTATAGAATCTACTCTGATGAGTAGCTTAGATATTCTCGTGGCCATGACACACGAGAGGCCGTACAGAAAAGCCGTGAGCCCTTTTGAGGCTTTGGAGCTATTGAAGAAATTATTATCTGACGAATATCCACAAGAGTTTAAAGCCTTAGTCATTTTTCTTAAAAAGTTTTACTCCTTATAACTTTTTTCTTCCCAATCGGTTGTAAATATTGAAAAATTTAAGAGCAAAGGAATGCAAATCACCTAGCTATTTATTCTAAGGAGGGAATACATGGCACTACCAGTAGAAGTAAGTCCATTAACAGGAATTATCGCAGAAGAAGCAGTTGTTATCGATTTTGGTGAGCACGAAGGAAAATCAGTGCTGGAAATCAATGACACCTGCCCAGACTTTTACAGTTATCTCGTAGACCAAAGAGAAACTGGAAACTTTTCTATTCGAAGGATGAAAAACAAAGAGTATAGACTTTATGTTCATACTACAACGCTGAACTAATGAAATTATTGAGTATCGCTATCTTTGGAGTTGCCGGAGTTCTTACTCGACACTTTATTGATTCGAAATTCTCAGATAGTTCAACCACAGTTCCTCTCACAACATTTTGGATAAATGTGTTAGGTTGTATGTTTGCAGGCAGCCTAGCATATTTTCTTTTAAACAGAGGGGCCACCGTTTTAACGACAGGTCTTTTAGTAGGTTTTTGTGGTGGCCTTACCACTTTCTCGGGCTATACCTTACAGACATTAAACCTCCAGCAAAATGGTCAGTTACTTAAGGCTTTTGCTTACGTTACACTCAGCCCTATAGCTGGATTAATCTTTGCATACTTAAGTTTCCACTTAACGGCTTTTCTCACTTCCCAGCAGTAAGCTTTTCAATATTTTAATAATAATCCTTACATTTAGGAGTAATGTTTTTCATAACAAAATTCTTTTCTTATAATTTCTCTAAGGAGTATTTATGAAAAAAGGATTTTTTCTAGCTTGTCTATTTGCTGCACCGGCATTTTCTCAAAATTATCAAATTCATGTGCTTGAAGAGGGAGAGACTCTCTCCGAAGTTTTATATGAAAAAGGATACAAACCACTCTATGGTGAAGGTCAATGGGTTGAGAAAACACTCAAGATGAATCACCTTACTTCAGTCCAAGATAAAGAATTAAAAAAAGGATTTCCTATCATTCTTCCCGCTCTCAAAGGGGAAAATGATATTGCGAAGGAAAAAATAGTCGAGAAAACTATCTTTGAAGAAAAAGTCGTCTACCAAGCTGAAAAGCGAACAGGACTATTAGCAGGATTTATTTCAAAACACCAAAACGTCTATCTCAATTTTGGGCATAGTCAATCTCAAAGCTCTCTTCCATCCACAACCTTTTCACAGGCAGAGAGATTCAATCTTGGAATAGATGTCGAGGGAAAAAATAGACATCGAATTGGCCGCCTTATTTACGATATCAATGCAGGAATTCAAGTTGGTTCACAAGGAAATGGTACATTTGAAGGTGACTCCACAAGAACAGCAGCTCTTGATCCTCGTATGAATATTTACACCGAGATGCAAATCAATTCTCCCGGTCTCGCTTTTGATTTTGGTCCCAGATTTAGTTTAGAAGAAAGGTCTCGCGTCACCGAAAGTCAGTCTCAAGATTATGATATTCGCAGGGATCGCATTGTCTGGGCTGGTTTTATGACGAAAAAAGAATTTCAAACATTAGGTTCAAAACTTATAGGTGGTCTAGATTTTCAAACAAGTTTTCTTCAAAACTCTGTAGACGGAAACCCAGTGAACTTCTCAGCCTCACAAGTGAACGGATATGCTAATATTCAGGTTGCCAATGAATACTACGTTGGACTCGGGTTCAATCAAACACAATATAACGATATTAACTTAAATAGTGAACAAAGTTTAAGTTTCAATTTTAGATACGAACTTAAGTAGGTACAATATGAAAGTCATCCTTCCCTTATTACTTTTTTTAGTTATTGGCTGTGAGGACAAGATCACTGAGTCTGAAACTCAAATCGTAGATCGTCCAACAGCATGTCCTAGCCCCAACCCTGAGTTAGAGCAATCTGAATTTAATTTTGCTGGAGTGACTGAAGTATCAGATATCAACCGAACCTCTGCAGTCATTTCATGGGAAGAAAATTCAAACTTTCATCAATTTTTTGTGGTTTCAGTAGGACAAGCGCAACGTGAAATCCTAGGTACGGCTGAGCAAGGTAGTTCATCTTTCACTATAAAAGGCTTAACTCCCAATACAAATTATAAAATTTTAGTAAGGGCAATAGATCAAAAAGGTTTTTTA
The DNA here is from genome assembly GCA_002707495.1 of Halobacteriovoraceae bacterium. GTDB lineage: Bacteria > Bdellovibrionota > Bacteriovoracia > Bacteriovoracales > Bacteriovoracaceae. The sequence goes on from PAMZ01000015.1 coordinate 43,012, forward strand.
GAGCCAAATGATAAAACACTAAGCTTTACAACACTACCCTGGCCTAATTTCTCAAATTTGAAATCCCTTAGGTTCAATAGCTCGCAAGCCGTACAATTAGGGGAAAGTAGCAAGTTTGACCTCGGGAGCGCTTTTACGATTTCTACTTGGGTCAAGCAAAATGAAACTCCTCAAGAAGACCAGAGAATCTTCTCTTTTCACAGAAAGAGTAAATCAAGTTCAGCGCTCAGTTTAGGCGTAAAAGGCAATGGTGCTATCCATCTCGTCTATCAAAACCAAGATGATACTCAGATGACTTTCTCCTTTGATGCTGACTTTGCTGATAGTAAATGGCATCAGTTTGTCTTAGTTAATGATCTCGAATTCCTGAGGCTTTATGTGGACGGCAATTTACTATTTAAACTTAAAGACAATTTACAGGGAGTAACGGGAACTCATCAAGCTCATATTGGCTCTTTAACAGGTATCCAAAAAGGCTTCAAAGGTCAGATTGATGAATTCGCATTTTTTCAAAAAGCACTTGATGATAATGATGTCATAGAAATCTACAATGGCGGAAGTGCCTATGACCTAAGAGGACATAATGGAGCTCCTACATTAAAGCATTGGTATCGATTTGGTGATAGCTCTCAAGACAGTCCTTCAGTTATCGAGGATGTCGTGGGGAATAGAAACGCAATCCCATTTAATATAGTAGAGTCTGATTTTACCACTGACTCTCCATAAGCATTTGATATTATAAGGTATTAAATGCCGTGTTGTTAAAAACGAACGTTCGTGCTAAAATATCCCTATGAGTAAGGGATTAGAAACAAAAGAAAACATCCTTAAATCAGCACTGGAACTCACAAGCAAATTTGGGCTTGAGAGTTTATCCATAGGTGGCCTGGCAAAGTCCGTTGGAATGAGTAAGAGCGGGCTTTTCAGCCACTTTAAATCTAAAGAGGCCCTCCAAGTTAAGGTCATGGATTATGCAGCTTTCAAGTTCACCTCCAAGGTCATTAAGCCAGCTATTAAAGAAGAAAGAGGAATCCCTCGCTTGGAAAAAATGATGGAGCTTTGGATCGAGTGGTCCGAGAATTATATGGCAGGAGGATGTCCCTTTGTCTCCTCCTTCGTTGAATATGATGACCGACCCGGTGTTGTGAGAGATCATATTATGCATCTCCAAAAGACAATGATTGGCTCTTTTGAGAGGGCGATACAGATTGCAATAGACGAGAAACAGTTAAAAACAAGTGAATCAGTTCAATACCTAGCATATAAAGTTTATTCAAATATGCTCGGCTATCATATCTACAGTCATCTTTTATCTAAAGAGCAGGCCAGAAAAAACTTCACCAAGCAATTTAGAGAAATCATTCAGACCTAAAAATCTGATAGGAGGATTTATGAGTATTACATTAAGAGTCGTGAATTTTATTGATCGCTTACATTTACAAAATTACTTCATGGAAAAAGAAGACACTCTCATGTTTGCCCCGATTAGAATTTCTCTCAATGAAAAATTTTTGGAGAGAAAAATCGATCAACTTTTTAAGCTTAAAGGAAAGCCCTACGCCATTAATGAGTTTGAAAAGAATTGCTTAAAAGAGCTCGATTTTTAAGATATTCTTCCTTCCTGCTCTAGTTTCGTGAGATGAGCCTTGATGTTCGCTAGAGCGTACGGGTGAAGATGTCTTGGAATATCGAAGTAAATCGTTTTGAGAATATATTCCAGGTCAGGATTTTTCTCATAAAGATCTAAAATTTGATTTTCCCTGTATTGTCGATGTTCCAGTGTTTTCTCCAGGATATCGACTCCCCCTAAAGGAATTCCGTGAGATGGAATCACACATTGAGGATTTAAATCGATCACTTTTTTAAGGCTTTTAAAATATAGTTTCATATCTCCTTCCTCACCCCCAACAACAACAGTTCCAATTCCTTGAAAAAGATCCCCCACAATAAACCAATTTAGCTTTTCAGGAGCAAGCCCAATATGACCTTGATCATGTCCTGGAATTTCAAAAACATTTACATCCTGACCAATCCATTTTCCAACAGAATCACCTTCTTTTAGTTCAATGACTTCACAATCAGCTAAATAATTTTCACCAAAGACTTCTAATAGTCTTTTTCTCGTATATTTTGACATATACAGTGGAAGTTCAAAATGCTTTGCAAGATCTGGTGCATATTTATGGTGGTCCCCATGGTGATGGGTAATGATAATTTTAAGTAATGTGTACTGATTGAGGCTCGCCAATAGTTTGCGATATTCATTTGTATCCTTCGGCGAAGGATCTACGATAAACTTTGTCTGATCACCGATGACAAAACAATTTGTTCTCTGAGCCGGAGGTAGTGTTTCCGACAAAGGCATGACTTGAAGTAAGTTTTTTATACTTTCGACTTGGGGGATACCTTCCTTAGGTTCTAAATCAAAATCAATAAATTCATTGATAGATTTAGGCTCACTTAATAGTTCAAATATTTTACGCACTGGTGGTACAAGTAAACATTCTCCTGAGTTAAATTTACGAACAATTTCATAGGGTGAAATCCATGCTGATTCTGAAAACTCCTCCTCATCGCTCTTTAGTCTCATCTTCTTTTTTGACTCAATAAGAAAGAAGTGAGTCTCGAAACGATAGGGATTAAAATCTGGAGTTGTTGCCAGCGCTATTTTTTTGGGTGTACTTAAACTTCCCTGTCTAATTAAGTTTGGTATATCTATTCCTAATTCTTCCTTGGCCTCTCTAATGACTGCTGCCAGTAACTCGTCATCAGTTTGTTCATCAATCTTCTCTACCTTTCCCCCAGGGAAAGCAATATATCCCGGGAAATGGCGCAGAAAATTGTTTCTCTTAATATAATAAACAAGATTTTTATGCCTCAAAACGATGGATACGGCTTTTTTGATTTGGTTACTCATTTGATTAGTATATCAAAAAAAGAATTGGTTAATAGCATCCATTGCGCGTAATTCCAGGAAAATGGGAATAATATTTTATACACCGAAGTGGATCAATTCTCACTTCTTGCTTAGCTACCTCATAAAACTCATCAACGGCTAGTTTTAAAACTAGTTTCGGGTCAGTTTCATCATTTACTTTAGAAAGAAACTGCTCAAGCCAATCAATAAGGATTTCTAGCTTTTTCTGGTCAGAAACTCTCTGAAATTCAAAAACTTTGAAAATGGCTCGTCCCAGAACCGCTCCAATGATATGAGTGTCTTGATAGTTGGTCATCTCATTACAACCTGTGTACTCTTTCTGAGCGGAGGAGAGAAAAATTTCTATTTGCTCCTTGTGAAGAATTTTAATGTCTCCATTATTAAAAGTTCTAGACTCAACATCGCGAGATTTTTCCATACAGCCCATTCCGTCTAATCCGCGGCTTCCAGGTTCACCAAAATAAGCAAAGATATCTGCAAAGGCTTCATTTACAGCGATCAAGGCTAGATTGACTGAGACATTCCGGGATTGAGCAGAGCTTTGAACTTTATGATAGTGATGGGAGTTATCGAAACAGAGTCCTAAGGGTGGAAGACTCGATTTTTGATCAGAATATTTTCTTAGTAGTTCTACGAAAATATGATGACCATACTCATGTAAGGCGACCATGGGAAATTTCCAAAGAGGTCTGCCTCCCATTGGCAGGTCTAAATCTTCTTTAGAGTCATATCCTTGTGGGAGAAATGTGATTTCTCTTGTTCCACTATAATAAAAAGCGTTATTGATGAGGTATTGATCGCCTTGTCGAAGAAGTGGTGCTACTCTAATTTTTATCTGAGGTAAGCTAAGGCCATTAATTAATTTTGGATAACGATTTTCAAAAGACTTTATGGGGGTCAAGATACTTAAGGCTGCATCTTGGTAAGAGTTCGATTCGTACTCTCCTGCGATATCACAGACTTCAAAAATTTTAGAAGGGTTTTCGATTTCAGGTGAATTCAAAAGGCTAAATTGATCTCTTCCCCTAAATGAGCCTGCAAACTCAGTGGTTTCAACGGCTTGAATCTCGCTTGAAAAGTCTGTTCGAAATGGCCTTTCTCGTCCTCTTCTATAAAGGTCAATTTCTAAGGGATTAAGAATACTTCCTGAAAGACATGCTTTTTGAGATACCATCAAAGGAACAGGTACTCCCAAGCTCCTCCCACCATAGACATCCGTTGCATTCTTCTTTTTTGAAGTCTTGGTTCCACAACCTATCAAAAGAAATGAGGCTGCTCCCAAATAGATCCATTTTTTCACCTAAGCATACTATACTGCTCCAGGCTGTGATCACAGTAAGTTGAATTTTTTACATAAAAAATCCCCCTATTCAGGGGGATATTTAACTTTTTAAATTGTTGAAATTATTGATTATCCAATAAGTCTCAGTGCATTTTGCCCTTGAGCATTAGCTTGAGCAAGTACTGAAGTACCAGCTTGTCTCAAGATATTGTTTTTTGCATTGTCAGCAGAAACCTGTGCATAATCTACGTCTCTAATTCTTGAATTAGCAGCGCTTAAGTTCTCATTAGTAATTTGCAAGTTATTACTAGTTGAGATTAACCTATTCTGAATCGCTCCCAAAGAAGCTCTTTGGCCAGAAACTTTCTCAATCGCAGAGTCAATAGTCTCAAGAGAAGTTTGCGCACCCTCTTTGTTTTCCACTGTAATGTCTGAAAGACCTAGACTATCCAGTTTTGCGTTTTGTAGAGAAGTATCGTAAGAAATTCTATCTTGGAACTCGTCATTATTGACACCAATTTGAAAATCAAGAGATCCCCCCTCACCTGCTAGTAGCTTTGTTCCATTGAACTCAGTTACTTGTGCAATTCTTTCAACTTCTTGCTTCAGGTTTTGATATTCCATGTTTGTAAAGCCTCTTTCAGTATCACCTACTGTGTCTGAAGCGGCTTGAATGGAAAGTTCTCTTAGTCTTGTTAAGATATTTGATACCTCATCAAGACCACCCTCAGCAGTTTGAACCATTGAAATACCATCATTCGCATTTCGATTCGCTTGGTTGGTTGACTTCATTCTTGCGACTAACTTTTCTGAAATTGCTAATCCTGCAGCGTCATCAGAAGATTTTGTAATTCTACTTCCTGAAGACATTTTTGCTAATGTGTTTTCTTGCTCCCTTCCATTTCTAGATAAAGATCTTTGAGCCGAAAGTGAAGGAACGTTTGTGTTAATACGGAAACCCATACTACCTCCCTGTTTAACCGTTCTCTCATTCCTTGAACTCTACTTCTTTTCCTCTGAGGTAGATGAGCATACTGCTCTAATTAGGTTGATTGATTTAAAATGGTCCATGCTAGACCAAACTTATTTACTGTATCGGGATAGGTAAAATTTTCTTTATAAATAATTTAGATTTTTAGGCAATATTTTCTATTTCATTAACCGAGTAAAACAGTGTGCTGCATTCAGTGACCTTGTGTTCGGTGCTGTAGACGGTAACAGTGTCCTCCTACGGAGTTTGCTAATTCTTCTAGATCAGCAATATTCTCGAGTTTTAGGACTAGCTGAACTTCGCATTGTGAAGCATAAGCAATATTAAAGAAACGTCGACGTTCTTTTTGGGTTAACTTTGCATTACCTTCTTGAAGATTTAAACATACGCTTAAGGCTGCTCTTTCGATTTGTGATCTGATTTCTCCTTTAAGTTTTAATTTTTTTATCGCTTGGTACTGCTCTATTGATAAATCTAAAGTTCTAAATTTTTTGCTCATCTTGTCTCCTTTGTTTGAGTATGAAAAGCTTTAGAACTTATGAATTAGCCAAGGATTTCTACAAGGAATGCCAAGAGGTAAATCTGAAAGGAGCAATGAAGAATCAATTTGAGAGAGCCTCGTTAAGCGTGGTTTTGAATCTATCTGAAGGAAGTGCAAAACCAACGAAAAAAGATAGAGCTAAGTTTTATTTCATCGCTTATGGAAGTTTAAGAGAAACGAGAGCTCTTCTCGATTTAGCAGGAAATTCGAATCTTAATTCAAAGGCAGATAAATTAGGAGCTCATATTTGGAAGCTGGCTCATAATCCGGGTGGAAGTTAATTCTATCCCATCACCTACAGCCTATTTCCTATCACCTAAAATTCTTCAGTGAGCAGTGTGCCGTCAACTGTATCCGGTTTATAGTTAAGAAAAAAGCGAAGCAGGGAACGCTTCGCCTTCTTACTCTTAGTTATACAGGGCCTGGGTGGATCGCCCAGACCCCGTATAAATTAACTAAGAGAGAAGACGTAATGCATTTTGCCCTTGCGCATTCGCTTGAGCTAATACAGACGTTCCTGCTTGTGTAAGTATATTGTTTCTTGCATTTTCAGCAGCCACTTGAGCGTAATCAACATCTCTAATTCGTGAATTAGCAGCTGATAAGTTCTCGTTCGTGATCTGCAAGTTATTGCTTGTAGAGATCAATCTGTTTTGAATCGCCCCTAGTGAAGCTCTTTGCCCAGATACTCTCTCAATGGCTTGATCAATTGCAGCTAATGATTCTTGAGCACCTTCTTTATTAGAAACACCAATATCAGTTATTCCTAATCCTTCAAGTCTCGCATTCTGAGCAGCTGAATCATAAGTGATTCTGTCCTGAAATTGATCATTGTTAACACCAATTTGAAAATCAAGAATTCGACCTTCTCCAGATAATAACTTTGTTCCATTGAACTCTGTCACCTGAGAAATTCTTTCGATTTCTTGTTTCAAGGCTTGGTATTCCTTGTTTGTAAATTGTCTTTCTGTATCACCGACTGTGTCAGAAGCGGCTTGGATAGAAAGTTCTCTTAGACGCGTTAGCATGTTTGAGATTTCGTCTAATCCACCTTCAGCAGTTTGAACCATAGAGATACCATCGTTAGCATTTCGATCAGCTTGAGCCGTTGATCTAATTCTTGCTTTCAACTTCTCACTGATCGCCAAGCCAGCAGCATCATCTGCAGCTCTTGTGATACGTGTCCCTGAAGACATTTTGTTTAAGTTGTTTTGGCTCTCTCGGTTGTTAATACCTAGGGATCTTTGAGCCGAAATTGAAGCAACGTTGGTGTTGATTCTGAAACCCATCTTCTCCTCCTTGACCTAAAAGTCGTATCTATCCTGATACGTCTCCCATCCATTTGGAGAGATAAGCGTCCTGCTTGAATTCAGTCTGTCTTAGTTAGTTAATTTATTCTCAGTAGTGTTACCTACTAAGACCTGTATCGACGGAGCTGGGAAAGAGTTTTGAAAAAAGTTAAAATATTTATCAATAGGAATTATTTGCCGGTTTTCAAAAAAAAAGGCCCTAGATTCCTAGGGCCCTTATATGCATAACCTGTATTGCTAATACTTAGCCAATCAGTCTCAGGGCATTCTGTCCTTGAGCATTTGCTTGAGCAAGTACTGAAGTACCAGCTTGACTCAAGATGTTGTTTTTCGCGTTCTCCGCTGAAACCTGTGCATAATCTACGTCTCTGATCCGTGAGTTCGCTGCACTTAAGTTTTCATTGGTAATCTGCAAGTTATTGCTTGTAGATATTAGTCTGTTTTGGATAGCACCTAACCCAGCTCTCTGACCAGAAACAGTTTCAATCGCTTTATCAATTGTTGATAATGCAGTTTGAGCACCTTCTTTATTAGATACACTAATATCTGAAATTCCTAAACTGTCAGTAGAAGCATTTGTGTTGGCCACATCATATGAAATCCTGTCTTGGAAATCATCATTATTAACACCGATTTGAAAATCAAGCTTATCACCCTGACCTGCTAGTAGCTTCGTTCCGTTGAACTCAGTTACCTGAGAAATTCTTTGAATTTCTTGCTTTAGGTTTTGATACTCCATATCTGTAAAGCTTCTTTCTGTGTCACCTACTGTGTCTGAAGCCGCTTGGATAGAGAGCTCTCTTAGTCGCGTCAGCATATTCGAGATCTCGTCTAGACCACCTTCTGCCGTTTGAACCATTGAAATACCGTCGTTGGCGTTTCTGTTTGCTTGTTGATTTGAACGAATACCCGCCTCTAATTTCTCACTAATAGCTAAACCTGCTGCATCGTCGGCTGCTTTCGTGATCCTCGATCCAGAAGACATCTTTGAAAGTGTTGATTCAGCGCTGCGGTTTGTTTTACTCAATGAGTTTTGAGCTGCAATTGAGGGTACATTCGTGTTGATACGAAATCCCATAGTGTTCCTCCCTTGGAATCTAAGGTATCCTCCCGATACTCCAATTTTTCATAACCTTGATAATTGGTAAGCGTCCTGCTCGATTTTTGTTAATTTATAATGTCCCCGATGGTGGAGACAGAGAACCTTTCGGGCGCGGCAAAATTTTCTTAAGGAAAAAATCACCGCCCAGGTAAAAAAATTTATAATAAAACAAAACTTGTTTTAAATTAAAACACTTTCTATTGAAATATTAAGATTTGGTTTATTGAAAAGGCTCGAAAGGCAGATCAGACTTAGGACTCCAACGATTCAAAGCAACCTTCACCTTGCTTCGAAAATCCTCTGATAGATTATCAGATTCAAATATCTCAACCTTAGCATAACTAAGAGGAGTGTCATTCATATCATGGGAAAGATCAAGGTTGACCATTCTCGTCCAAGTTCCCGTGTTCACAAAAGTAGTTCCATCAGCATATTCTCGATAAATAGGTTCATGTGTATGACCGACAATCAAAACTTTTGATCCCGGTTTTTGCTGAAAAAATTCTCGCGTGAGAGACTCATAATCCTGAAACAATGTCAGTTCACTAATGATGTCTCTTATGATTCTCCCCCAACCGAGTTTCAAGCGGTAATACCTAAGAAATCGGATCATGGTATAAAAATAAGCTGTAGCGATCATAAATCGCAAAATAAAGAATGTATCAAAAATAATTCCATGAATAAGAAACATTCGAATCGGTCTTACGGCATTGACGTGATCTCTTTCCACTTTGTACTTATTCATCACATGAGTCACAAAATAAGAGCCCCAAGGTGGAATAAAGTATTTCTCTCCTTTAGTGGATTCAACTATCGAGCTGGCTTCATCAAAGTGATGAAGAGATTCATACTCATGACCATGCTGAACATAAACTCCCTCTACAGGTTGATAGAGCGTTAAGTCATTGCGAAGCGTGATCTTTTCTTGGGACTCTGGTGGAAACTCTGCCCTAAATCTCTGTTTTAGAGAATCAAAGAGAAGTTCTGCATCATGATTTCCAATGATATAAACCAAAGTCTTATTTTTAGCTTTTAGAAATTTCACCAATGCTTGCATGACTTCAGGGTGAGCTTTTAAGATGATATCAAGTTTCTCCAGAGAAGCTTTTTCACTCCAATATTCATCATCAAAATAGTTCACGTAAGGAACATTCAGTGGGTCAAGAAAATCCCCGTTAATTATGAGCTCCACTTCTTTAGTGAGGTACTCTCCGCTGGAATAATAGTTTAAGAATTCTACGAGCTCTTGATCAGAGTGAAAATCTTCTAAATGGTTTCGACGACCAAGGTATTCATCCCCTGCACTTAAGTGTAAATCACTTATGACGAGAATGACTTTTTTAGCTTTTTTATTTCTTCTCAGGAACTTCATAGTCCTCCTGAGAAAATCTCAACTCTACTGCTTCACCTGGAGGTGCATAGGGTACAAAAAAAAGTTGATTCACTTTTCGCATATCAACTTGAATGACCTCTTTACTCTCAGGGTTGAGAGTGACTCTCGAGATAACCTTATTATCTGCTGTCTTTAGCTGTCCTATAATTTTATCTAAGGTCTCATTATCTAAGATAATACTGACCACATCATGTTTCTCTTTTGGTGAACTGACTTTCGTCACCCTGTCCCCAATTTTGACAATAAAAGATTTTGTGAACTTTCCCTGAGCGAAAGCAAATGGCATTAATGTGAAAACAAAAACCAAAGCCAATCGCTTCATATGATCATCCTCACTTGGGTCAGCTCTTTAATCTCATCTCGATACTGAGCTGCCTGCTCGAAATCAAGCTCTTGGCTTGCTGCTTTCATTTTAGCTTTAAGCTCCTTTATTCTCTGATCAATTTGCTCTACTGTCATATTAAGTTCAACTTGTTCTTTTGCTTTCTGGCCGCGTGATTTCTTTTTATTCTTTCCTCGCAGCACCTCAATCACTCCTCCAGAAATTGATTTTCTGATTGTTTGAGGAGTTTGGTTATTATCTATATTATACTGATTTTGGCGTTTTCTTCTATTTTCGGTGGTGGTGATAGCTTTTTCCATACTTGGCGTCACTTTATAACTGTACAAAATGACTCGACCTTCAGAGTTTCGAGCTGCCCGCCCAATCGTTTGTATTAACGAGCGCTCAGAACGAAGAAAGCCTTCTTTATCCGCATCTAGGATGGCCACTAATGAGACCTCTGGAATATCCAGCCCCTCGCGAAGAAGGTTGATACCGACTAAAACATCAAACTCACCTTCTCTTAACTCTTTTAAAATTTTCATTCGTTCAATTGTATCTATATCAGAGTGAAGATATTTGATTTTTAATCCTGCAGACTTGTAATACGAAGTGAGCTCCTCTGCTAGTTTTTTGGTTAAAGTCGTAACGAGAACTCGATCCCCTTTTTTAATCGTATTTTTACATTCAATCAAAAGATCATCGACTTGGGTTGAGGCATCTTTAACTGAAATCTTTGGATCAAGAAGCCCTGTGGGTCTAATGATTTGTTCTACAAACTCCCCTTGCGTTTTTTCCATCTCATAATCACCTGGAGTGGCTGAAACAAACATAACTTTTGAATACTTTGATTCAAACTCTTCGAATTTTAATGGTCTATTATCAAGTGCACTGGGAAGTCTAAATCCGTATTCAACGAGATTCATTTTTCTGGCCCGATCTCCCCGATACATTCCCCCAACCTGAGGAACGGTGACATGGGACTCGTCAATGATAAGAAGAAAATCATCGCCAAAATAATCGATTAAAGTTGGAGGGGGATCACCTGGTTTTGCACCTGTTAAATGACGAGAATAGTTTTCAATCCCCGAGCAAAATCCCATCTCATCCAGCATTTCAATATCCAGCATAGTTCGCTGCTCAAGTCTTTGATATTCAACTAAACGGTTTTCACCTTTGAGCTCTTGTAATCTTTCTCGCAATTCTACTTGTATCGTTTGAAGAGCAGACTTTAGTTTGTCTTCTCCTACAACATAGTGACTAGAGGGGTAAATGACAGCTTTACTGAGTTTATTGATGATCCTCCCTCGCAAAGGATCTACAATATGAATACTATCAATTTCATCATCAAAAAATTCGATTCTGACAACATTTGAATCCTCATAGGCGGGAAAGACCTCAACCGTATCCCCTCTCACTCTAAACGTTCCTCTAGAGAAATCGAAATCATTTCTTTGATATTGAATTGAAACTAGGTTTCTTAGAAGTTGATCTCTCTCAATCGTATCTCCTACAAAAAGTGTTATCTTTTTTCCCAAATATTCCTCAGGTGACCCAATCCCATAAATACAACTTACAGAGGCCACGACGATGGTGTCAGGTCTTTCTAATAAACTTCTCGTCGCAGAGTGACGGAGCTTGTCTATTTCATCATTTATGGAGGAATCTTTTTCTATATAGGTATCAGATCCCACCACATAAGCTTCAGGCTGATAATAATCATAATAAGAGACGAAATACTCAACCGCATTTTCGGGAAAAAACTCCCTAAATTCAGAAAACAGTTGAGCCGCTAGAGTTTTATTAGGGGCCAATATCAAGGTTTTTTTTTGCAAATTTTGTATGATATTTGCCATGGTGAATGTCTTTCCAGAACCGGTGACCCCGAGCAATGTTTGGAAAGGAGAATTTTTCTCAAAAGCCTTTGTTATAGAAGCAATCGCCTGGGGCTGATCGCCAGTGGGTTGAAAATTGGAATGTAATTTAAACAATTTTTCTTCCTTAGAAATTAGTGCTTGCCAATCTCCACTATTTTAAGCAATCTAGTACCGATTGACACTTTTAGAATGAGACAAATGAGACACACAACGCACCACACATCTCTCATACCTCGATCAGCACGCGCTATACCGCATCCTATTCTCAATATTCAATTTAGCCCTAAAGCTCAGGAGATTTTTTATCAGGCATTTAACCAGTATTAATTCGTTATCCCCTAATGATATTCTTTCTATACTGGAAAGGGCCTTTTATTTTTCTCAACTCAAATCAAGAAAGTCCTATTACCCAAGAATTTTAGAAGGAAAAATCATAGCAAATCTCTTTTTTGAGAATTCCACGCGAACCAGGTTTTCCTTTGAAGTCGCCGCTAAACGACTTGGAGCTGAAGTTTTAAATTTTAATAGCGAAGCCTCTTCTTTGGCAAAAGGTGAGACCTTATATGACACGCTTCGAACATTTGAAGCCCTTGGAATTGATGTCGGAATTATTCGCCACTCTGATGATCATTATATTGATGGCCTGAGAGAAAAACACGGCTTTCACATCATAAATGCAGGGGCCGGAAAATTTGAACATCCAAGCCAATCACTTTTAGATCTTTTCACTATCAAAGAAGAATTTGGAAGCTTGGAAAACTTAACTATTACAATTTGCGGAGACGTCGCAAACTCAAGAGTCGCAAAATCTAATATCAATGCACTCAATAAATTTAAAAATAATAAGATCTATCTTTGTGGACCTTCTGAATTGATGCCCGCGACAAATGATCTTCTTGAGAATTGTGAAATTTCCGATCTTGATGATGCTCTTCCTAAAACAGATGTGGCCATGTTTTTAAGAGTTCAACACGAAAGACATCACCTATTCGAACTAGACACAACACAATATAATGAACAATTTGGTCTCAACCCCAAGAGAAAAGACCTTTTAAAAAAGAGTGCCATTATCATGCACCCAGGTCCATTTAATAGAGACGTTGAAATTAGTTCTTCATTGGTTGAGGATGTCCAATCAAGAATATTTAAACAAAAAGAAAATGGTGTTTATACCAGGATGGCAATATTGGAGTGGTTATTAGTATGAGTAAACTTTATCTTTACCTGGAAAATGGCGATTACTACCGTGGAGAATCTTTTGGACATAAGCCTGAGAGCCCTCGTCTTTCTGAATTAGTCTTTAATACTTCTATGTATGGCTACCAAGAGATTATTTCTGATCCTTCTTACTGTGACCAGGCCATCGTCATGACCTATCCACTCATTGGAAACTATGGGGTTAATCAAGACGATAGTGAGTCCATCACGCCTCATCTAAATGCCTTTATAACCAGAGAGTATTGTGATCATCCTTCAAACTTCCGTTCAAGACAGAATCTCTCTCAATATCTTGAAACACATAAGATAATCGGAATCCATCAAATTGATACAAGAAAGCTAACAAAAATTATAAGGACCCAGGGAACTTTGAAATGTGTCATCTCCTCAAATGAAATGACCGAGTCAGAGTTGTCCGATTTTTTCTCCACTCCCTATGAAACAAACCAAATCGAAAAGGTAAGTATCAAGACAATCTCCCACTTCCCCGCATTAGGAGGAAAAAGAATTGTTCTCGTGGATTTTGGATATAAGAAAAATATTTTAGAATCACTTTTAAAGCGAGGCTGCGACGTTATCGTGGTTCCCTTTGATACGAGCTTTGAAAAGATAGCAGAGTTTAACCCAAAAGGCATTGTTCTATCCAATGGCCCTGGCGACCCTAAGAGTATCGAAAAAGTCCTTCCGACGATTAGAAAACTTCAAGAGAGCTTTCCTATGTTTTCTATTTGTATGGGACATCAGATTTTTGCGCTAGCTAATGGAGCTGACACAATAAAAATGAAATTTGGACATCGTGGAGGAAATCATCCTGTGCATGACCTAGAACGAGATAAGGTCTTTATTACGGCACAAAACCACGGTTATTGTGTAAGAGAAGATTCGCTAGGAGCAACAGACTTAGAAGTGACTCAAGTCAATCTCAACGATAAAACGATAGAAGGACTTAAGCATAAAACTCTTCCTGCCTACTCAGTTCAATATCATCCAGAGGCCAGTCCAGGCCCCAACGATACAAAATACCTATTTGACCAATTCATTGAAAGTTTAAGTGAGGATCAGTATGCCCAAAGATAATAGTCTTAAAAAAGTTTTAGTCATTGGCTCAGGTCCGATCATCATTGGGCAGGCGGCTGAGTTTGATTACTCTGGCTCCCAAGCGCTAAGAGCTCTTAGAGAGGAAGGGATTGAAACAGTACTGATAAATTCAAATCCTGCCACAATTATGACTGATAAAGAGATGGCGGATAAAGTTTATTTAGAGCCTTTGACTGTCGAGTTCGTAAAAAAGATCATCGTAAAAGAGAGACCAGATGCAGTACTTCCTACTCTAGGAGGACAGACTGGTCTCAATTTAGCTCTTCAAATAGAGCGAGAAGGTTTTTTAACTCAGCAAGGAGTTAAACTTCTCGGAGTCAATCTCAATACGATCGAACAGGCAGAAGACCGTCAGATGTTTAAAGAACTCATGATTGAACTTGGAGAACCTGTTCCAGAGAGTAAAACTGTTAGTAATCTCAAGTCTGCCTTAGATTTTAAAGAAGAAGTAGGGCTTCCCTTGATTATTAGACCCGCTTTCACCTTGGGAGGTACCGGTGGAGGTATCGCTCACACAGAAGAGGAGTTTGAAAGAATTGTAAAAAGCGGTTTGGACAACTCTCCTATCACTCAATGTCTGATTGAGAAAAGTATTGCTGGTTTTAAGGAAGTTGAATATGAAATCATAAGAGATGCAAAAGATAATTGTATCGTGGTTTGTAATATGGAGAATCTTGATCCAGTAGGTGTTCATACTGGAGATAGTATTGTAGTGGCACCTTCTCAAACTCTAAGTGATAAAGACCACCAAATGCTTAGGGACTGCTCTTTAAAAATTATTAGGGCCCTAAAAATTCAAGGGGGATGTAATGTTCAACTCGCCCTTGATCCTCATTCTTTTCAATACTATGTCATAGAAGTCAATCCGAGAGTCTCTCGTTCATCTGCTCTAGCGTCAAAAGCGACAGGATATCCCATTGCGCAAATTGCGACCAAAATAGCCATTGGCTACAGCATGGACGAAATCATGAACCCCATAACAAAAAATACTTATGCTTGTTTCGAGCCGACACTTGATTATGTCGTGACGAAGATTCCTCGCTGGCCTTTTGATAAATTTCATTCTGCCGATCGATCTCTCGGAACTCAAATGAAGGCCACTGGTGAGGTGATGGGAATTGGTAGAACTTTTGAGGATTCTCTACTTAAATGTGTGCGAGGACTTGAAATTAAACGTTGTCATTTAGAGCTTGAGCCCAATAAGAATTTTTCAACAGAAGAACTTTTAGAAAAAATCATTCACCCTACTGATGAGAGGATATTTGAGGTCTCTGAATTAATTAGAAGAGATATTAGTATCCACGATATTTATGATCGAACTAAAATTGATTTATGGTTCCTTCAAAAAATTAAAAATATTATTGATTTAGAAAAACAAATAAGCACCAGTAAATTAACCGCAGAATTTGTTCAAAGACTAAAGATCATGGGATTTTCAGATGAGTATCTCTCCAAAAAACTTGATCTCACGGAGATTGAATGGAGAGATAAAAGAAATCAACTAGGAGTCCATGCCAAATTTAAAATGGTTGATACATGTGCCGCAGAGTTTGAGTCTCATACTCCTTATTATTACTCCACTTTTGAAGATGAAAACGAACTCGAAAAGCCGGAACAGGAGACAGTTCTCGTCTTAGGTTCAGGCCCGATAAGAATCGGACAAGGTGTCGAGTTTGACTATGCGACTGTGCATGCCATTAAAGCCATTAAAGAGCTTGGAATGCGCGCCATAGTTATCAATAATAATCCCGAAACAGTATCTACCGACTTTAATACATCTGATGCTCTTTATTTTGAAGCTGTCACATTCGAAGATGTGATGAATATTATCGACTACGAGAAACCAAAAGGTGTTATTTGTCAGTTTGGAGGACAAACGGCCATTAATTTAATTGATATTTTGGACAAGGCTGGAGTCAATATTATTGGAACAGGTTATGAATCTACCGACAAAGCCGAAAATCGTGATCGATTTGAAAAGGCATTAAAAGATCTTGAGATTGCCCAACCCATTGGGACTACAGTGTCCTCTCTAGAAGAAGCTGTAAAAGTCGCCACTGAACTCAATTATCCCCTCATGCTTAGACCTTCTTATGTTATTGGAGGTCAAGCGATGCAAATCGTTTACGAGCAAAGTGAACTTGAAGAATATATAAATTTTGCCATGGAAGTATGGCCAGGTCAGCCCGTTCTCATGGATCGCTATATGATCGGTCTTGAAGTGGAAGTCGATGCTATATGTGATGGTGAGGATGTCTTTATACCAGGAATTATGGAGCATATTGAGAGATCGGGAATTCATTCGGGAGACTCGTTTGCAGTTTATCCTCCTCAAACAGTTTCAGAAAAAGTAAAAGAGGATTTAGTTAAAACGACCATTAAAATTGCGCGAGATTTTAAAGTCAAAGGCTTGATCAATATTCAATTCATTATCAAAAAAGAGAAAGTCTATGTCCTCGAAGTCAATCCAAGATCTTCCAGAACCGTTCCCTTTTTAAGCAAGGTCACTGAAATTCCAATGGCAAAGATTGCAACCAAGGCTATTCTTGGGAAAAGTCTTAAAAGCCAAGGCTACCCCACAGGAATCCAAGCTGAAGGAAAGTTGATCTCTATTAAAGCCCCTGTCTTTAGTTTCTCAAAACTTAGGAATGTAGACTCTGCGCTTGGTCCTGAAATGAAATCGACCGGGGAAGCAATGGGTCGGGACACTTCGATGCAAAAGGCTCTTAATAAAGCTTTCAAAGCGGCTGGAATAGACTTTCCAAGATATGGAACAATTCTTGCCACTATTGCAGACAAGCATAAAGACGAAACCTTAGAAATGATAAAGCGTTTTCATGAATGCGGCTTTAATTTTATGGCCACTAAGGGAACAGCTAAATTACTGAGAGAAAATAGTATTCCCGTCAAGGAAGTTGAAAAGATAGGAAGGTCAAATCGAGACCTCTTGGACGAAATTAAAGATGGAAATGTGAATATCATCATCAATACAATCTCCAGAGGTAAAAACGTTGAAAGTGACGGCTTTAAAATCAGACGAGCTGCAGTTGAAAACGGCGTTGTTTGTATGACAAGTTTAGATACAACTTGGGCCTTATTAAAAGCGATCGAAATCAATTCTTTAGGAACAATTGCTTTATGACCAACACCTCACTCTCTCAAGTTATTGTAGCTCTTGATTTTCCTAGTGAAAAAGAGGCTCTCCATTTTTTAGATAAAGTTGAGGGTAAATTGACTTATGTAAAAGTGGGAATGCAGCTTTACTATTCCCAAGGGCCAGAATTGATTGAAAAAATCAAAGCCAAAGACTTAAAGATTTTTCTTGATCTTAAGTTACACGATATTCCCGCCACTGTGGCCAAGGCTTCGCAGGTATTAGCAAAGCTTAAAATCGATATGGTTAATGTCCATGCAGCAGGCGGATTTGAGATGATGAAAAAAGCTAATCAAGCTTACAAAGAAATTCATCCCGAAGGAAAAATGATTGCTGTCACTCAATTGACCAGTACGTCACAGGAAGTTTTAAATCAAGAAATTGGCATTTCAGGCAAGCTTTCAGACAATGTACTTCACTATGCAAAAATGGCCAAAGAGGCTGGACTTGATGGAGTCGTATGTTCTGCTTGGGAAGCCGAATTTATTAAAGAAAAAATGGGAGAGACTTTTCTTTGTGTCACTCCCGGGATTAGACTTAATCTCGAAAATGCCCATGATCAAAAGAGAGTCAAAACTCCAGCTCAGGCTATAAAAGCCGGCGCAGATTTTCTCGTCATGGGACGAGAGATTACTAAAGCTTCCAACCCAAAAGAAATAGTGAATTCAATTGAAAAGGATCTTATATGAGTAATATTAATAAAGTCGCCCATGCCCTTTTAGAATCGAGATCAGTTTTTATCCAACCTGATCCTGAAAAATACTTTACTTGGACTTCAGGGGTTAAATCTCCCATTTATTGTGATAATCGTCAGTTAATTTCCTACCCCACTTATCGTCAGGAAATTATTAAAAAGTTCTCTCATCATATTCAAAATCACTATCCTCAAATTGAGGCCATTGCTGGAACTGCAACCGCGGGAATTCCCTGGGCCGCTTGGATTGCTCATGAGCTCGATCTTCCGATGCTCTACATAAGGTCAAAGCCAAAAGATCACGGCACCAATTCAACGATTGAAGGGAAAGTCACCCATAAGCAAAACATATTAATCATTGAAGATTTAATTTCAACTGGCAAGAGCTCTATCAATGCTTATCAAAACGCGATTGATGAAGGGCTAAGTGTGGAAGCCGTTCTTAGTATTTTTACCTATGATTTCAAAATAGCTAATGAAAAGTTTAAAGAGCAGAAAATTGATTTATTTTGTCTTTGCACTCTTGATGATTTATTAGACTACGCAGGTGAAACAAAATTATTAAACGAATCAGAAATCAGCACAGTGAGAGCTTGGAAAGATAATTTCTAAGAAAGAAGCTTAGTTAGTTCAACTTTATACTCGTCAACTAGCTTATGCTTAGCATTCTCTAAGGTGATAAAACTTCCACTATTTCCTCGTAAAGTCAGTTGATCAAATTCTCTTTTGGCCTCATCGTATTCCACAACCAAATCATGAGGAGCATGAATCTGGTGAAGCGTGACGTCTTGGCGGTATTCAAAGCGGCTATTTCGAAAGCAGCAGGCCATGCCTATAACGGTGTCCACGTCAGATACGATTTCTGCAATTTTTGGGGCGATATAACCTCCCTGAGAGTAACCAATTAATGTCACAGGTAGATCAAAAGGCCAGATTCTTTGCAATAAACTTCGCATAAAATACGCTGCCGGCTCATAGTTGATATAATAAACTTTTTTATGGGGTTCAAAAAAATACCAAGCATAGCGCGGTGTAAATTGATTGTCTTTTTTCACAGGAACCGGAAAGGGAGCATTAGGGGCCACCACGAGTCCATCCTCAGGAATACAATCCAAAAGTTTTTTATACATGAACTCCCCATCTAAAAGGTATCCGTGCAAAAGCACATATATTCTTTTAGGTTTCTCAGGAACTCGAATGAAATAATCGTGATCAAATATTAAAGGAGTATTTTCCAGAGTCTTTTTCATGCTTTAATACTAATCTTTTTCGGTATATTCCGCTTCAAAAACTCCTGGTTGAATGGGTTTTTCTCTAGGCGCTTCAAAGTCAGAACTTTGAGTAGAATAGCTATGACTTGCATATTGAAATTGAAAGTTACCATTTTTAATAGATTGCTCAAGTCCTTGTTTCACAAAGATCATTAAAATATGTCGAGTTCCAGGCAGAACTAATGAAAAACCTAAAATATCCGTCATAATTCCCGGTGTTAAAAGAAGTAATCCACCTGCAAAAACCATCAACCCTTGTACGATTTGATCCGCGGGAACCTGGCCTTGATTGAGTTGCTGTTGAATTTTTGCCAATATACTAAGTCCTTGAGTCTTTGCAAGAGCTGCTCCTATAATTCCAGTGGCTATAATTAAGAGGATTGTATTAAATCCTCCAATAGTTCCCCCTACTTTGAAAAGTAGGTAAAGCTCCAAAGCTGGAACGACAGTAAAGAGTAGAAATAAGGGGGCAAACATAAAGATCCTTTGTTAATAGATAAGATGGTATCGAACAGTTGGATGTCAAGGGATGAGAAAGGGGCCAGATTTTGACCCCTTCAATGAAAGATATTTAATAGTAATTAGCGAAAAATCCAGTTAGCAGATGCTTCAGTTTTAATCTCTCCTCGATTCAGCACTTTATTGATATCAATATTATACTTAGTATCGAGAATCACTCGCATTTTTGAGGGAAGTGAAATTCCAAGCTCGCTCAGATCGATTGAAATAGCAGAAGCATTATTAGTTTGTTGGATATCCGCCTCATTAGATGCAAGATTTCTATCCAGTAATAACGTATCTGAACCTAGTCTTCTATTTTTATAAATTCTAATTTGTTGGGTGAAATCATTTAAATTAAAACCAGCTCCTAAAGAAAAAGTAAGAACTCCACTAGTTAGTCTCACATTTTGGATGCCACTATCTAATACGTTTTTAGCTGCTTCAGCAGAAACAAGTCTTACCTTATACGTAAGATCAACATACTTCACCCCTGACTCTCTTCTTTCCACTCTATTTTGAGCATCTAGAACAAGAAAAAAGTTTTTCGAACTATTCACTGAAAGTTGAGCTCTTTCACCCACCATTTTTAAGGTCATTTCCTCACGAACTGCGCTTAAGTCTTGGGGTAGTGCAAAGTCAAAGCTTGCGGTAGTCTCTACTATATAGTCTAGAACTTCATATGATTGTCTGACTGATCTCATACATCTATAAGGAATCCTTTGAGTCACAGGTCTACATCTATTAATAGTGCGACAATTTCCTCTATTGTCACATTGCCTTACCGGTCTACAAACGCGTCTTGTAACTGTCCGATAACAGGTAGAAGGGATATTTACCCAACGGTACTCTGTTCTTGTTTTTTCCGTTGAAAGGTTCAAACTTACTGAATTTGTGTCTCCAGAGAGGAGAAATGTACGCATGTCCGTGGTGTCCGCGCTCACTGAAAAGCTAAGAACCATTAAAATTGTGGTGATTAATTTCATATTGCCTCCGTTTTATAAGTCTATGGTATGTAACCGGAAAACGGATTGACTAGGATTGATCGCTCTATCTGAAGGTTTTTTAATATAATTTTAGTCATTTAAGTTTTTTCACCCAGAAATAGTGTAAAATTTACAAAGAAAACCCCTTGTCTTTGAAAGAATTTACGCAGAGCGTTATTATTGAGGCAATAGTTTTAAAACAGGAGTAGATTTTATGATGAACAAAAGCACAGTATTTGCTTTGCCCGTATTGGCCTCGGCCTTCGTTGCACTCTCCCCGCAAGCCCAGGCACAAACACGACATACGAATATTTATCCTTTCGTACCTTATGAGACCTCACGAATTTATAGTGAAGTTGAGAAGATGTCAGAGGATAGAAACTTCCTGAAAAACTTCGATCAAATGAAACAAAGAGGTCTTCTTAACGGACAAACAGAAGAAAAGCCTTGGGGTAGTACTTTCTGGCCACTAAATAGAGGTTTGATTGCAGATGCCTACGAAGACTCAATGCTTAGTTATTATAATCCTTTCCAAACCTTCTCTTGGGAAAATAACAGAAACGATTACAGAAATAGAAAAGAAAACTTTCATAACAAAATAGATGAGCTTGATAGCGATGAACTCGCAAAGCTTGCACCTTCTGAAAAATACGATCTCTTATTAGGAGATAAAAGCTTTGATTTAACCAATAGACTTTGGAAATACATGCAAGCTTGGGGATCAATGAAAGAATATGGTTTTCTCTATTCAATCGATAAAGTTGGTGGTGGATCTCTGTCCCACGCTCAGATGATGCTAGATAATGGATGGGTAGATTTCAGCACGAATACTCCCTACTCTCCCGCGCAGGCTCTGGATGCTGCCATTGAAGCAAGAGGTGGTCTGGCCGAGCATTTTGGAAAAAAACTTGTAGAATCTGGGAGAGCTTCCAATCTTAACTCAGCGATTAGATCTTCAATTCCTACTGCAAGAGCTCAAGCAGATAATTACGTAATTAAAAGAAAAAATAGTCGAATGGCGACTTGGGAAGGTATTTGTGATGGTTGGTCTACAGCCGCGGGAATTATGCCAAGACCAAGAAAAGCCGTAAGCTTTAGACTTCCAGATGGAAGAGAGCTTAAGTTTTATCCTGAAGATATTAAAGGCTTAACTTCAATGCTTTGGGCAAACTCTACGATTCAAGATGGTAAGTTCATCAATGATCAAGGTCAAAATGTTGGTGGAGGAATTATCATGCAAGGTCTTCGTTGTAATGACGGCGACGCTGCCAAAGATGAATTCGGAAGAATCTATGACCATCGACCAGATGCATTTTCTGGAAAACTTGAACCAAGATGTGTTGGTGTTCATCCAGCTATTTGGCACCTAGGAATGGTTAATATTCTTGGTCTACAAAAAAGAAGTTTTATCGTTGAAAGAAAAGTGGGAGCTGCGGTAGATAACCATCCCATGTGGCGATATGAAATGGAAATGTTCAACCCTTATACTGGTGAGTACTCTAATAATCTGAATGCAGTCAAAGTTCGTTTTGACCGCTCAAGAGATCAATTTGCGAATTATAGAAATCCTAACACGCGCTACTTAGTTGGGCTTAAAACCTCTATGATATATCTAGACTGGGCAAAACCAGTAAGAGAAGAAAGAAACTCTGAAGAAGACGATTTAGATGTCACTAAAACGATGTTCTACGATCTTGAATTAGATGCGAGTGGAAATATTATCGGCGGTCAATGGAGATCGAAAGAAGTTGGTAAAGGTTCAAACCATAACCAACCAGACTTCTTCTGGGTTGTGACAAAAGACTGGCAAGGTTTCTTCCAAGAGACAGAGCAAGTATGGAAAGATGGAAGAATGCAAAACCTTTCAGCGTGGAGAGACTTATCGACGACTCCACCAGCGGACTGGAAACTTGCGGCTTCTGGAGCTCATTCATTCATCTATCAACAGACTCATGATTATGGGTGGAATGAAAAATGTAAAATTAAGAATAAAGATACGAATGAAATCGTAGAAGTGGCCTGTGAATACAAAATTAACAAACCTCAACCACTGGTTAATGTTGTAAACAAGCTGCTTGAATTATCTCGCTAGAATTTAGCTAAATAATAACTTAAGCCCCGGTTTTTACTGGGGCTTTTTTTTTGTATAAAGTTTACAAAATCCACACTTCAAAGCTACAAGCTAGACAAATTTTTGATAAAGTTTTCTTCTCTAAAAAGGAGCAGTTGTTATGCTACGAACTATTTTTCGTGCCTCAGTGATGAGTTTATTAACTCTTCAAACTACGATGGCAGATACCTATACAGTGAGCTATCCTCGTGTTTACCCTTTTATTCCTGCTGATAAAGCTGAGATTCATAATGGTGTGAAAAGAATTACTGAAGACCCTCAGGCCCTCTTAAACTTCTACGATATTGTAAACCAAGGTTTATCCAAGCATAAATCAGACGTACAACCTTGGGGTGGGACTTTCTGGCCTCTCAATAAGGGACTTATTGCAGATCCCTATGAAAGCTCAAGATTTGGCTATTATGTCGAATTAGGAACCATTTCTTGGACAAGAAACTATAATAAATACTCAAGACGCGCCAATGGAGTGCTTAAAAACGTAGACCAGTTAAATGAAGGTCAATTAATGACCATGGCCCCTAGTGAGAAATACGATATTCTTTTGGGAGACATGGGATTTGATCTGACTCATAGGCTTTGGGACTTCACTCAAAAATGGGGTAATTATAAAGAGGACGCATTTTTAACTGACCTCTTTGTCGCCGGAGAGGACGCCCTAGAGATGGCGCAAGAGATGGTCTCATACGGATGGTTTGATAACTTAAATGATGCCTTTACCAATGCCTATCAGCTTCGAGGTTCACTGGCCGTTGAAAATGCACTTAATTTGGTGCGCTCAGGGCAATACTCGAATATAGAAGAGGCCATGCCGACAGCGATAGATCAGGCCATTCAAGATTCTCAAAATTATGTTTTAACTAAAAAGAATAATCTTATTGCCTGGTGGGAAGGAATCTGTCATGGATGGGCCACTGCTGCTACACGAGTTTTAAGACCAAGAAAAACTGTCGATTTCGAACTTAAAGACGGAAGAAAGCTTCGCTTCTACCCTACAGATATTAAAGCATTGGTGAGTCTATTATGGGCGAACTCTTTGATTCAAGACAATTATAATTCTTTTGAAGGTGAAAATATTGGAGGCGGAGTTTTAAACGAGGGTCTTCGTTGTAATTTAAAGAATGCCAAAACTGATATCTGGGGTCGAAAATATGATTCTGAACCTGATCCTTTTACCGGAAAAACAGATCCAAGATGTATTGGAGTTCATCCTGCAAAATTTCACCTTGGGTTAGTGAACCTCATTGGAAAGCAAGGAAGAAGTTTTATCGTAGAAAGAAAAGTTGAAGAAGCTGTAGATAATCTTCCGGTCTTTGAATATGAAATGGAGTATTTCAACCCTAATAATGGAAGAAGCTATAGAAATCTCAATAAAAACGTCGAAAGAATTGATTCAGACGATCAGTTCAGACAATTCAGACATCCTGATGCACGTTATATTGTAGGAGTTGAGCTGAAATATACTGCGATCGCCTGGGAGCGTCCTAATCGCTATATGTCTGATAGTGAAAGAAATGATGATACCGATGAGATGAAGATGTATTATGACCTCGAGCTTGATTCAAATGGAGTCATCGTTGGTGGACAATGGAGAGCAGTCAAAGTGGGTCAAGTTAGTACCGGCTCACGGGCTCCAAGAAATACGAGATCAAGACGTAATAAAGGTAAAAATAAACAACCAGACTTTTTCTGGGTTATTTCAAATGACTATCAAAACTTCTTTAAAAACGTAGAAGATCTCGAGCCTTGGACAGATACGACTAAAGCTCCACCAGAGAGCTGGCTTGAGGCAGCACATGAAGCCCACGCCTTTCATTATAAGCAAAAATTTGAGTATGGAACTGGTCAAAAATGTAACGTAGTAAACAGAAGAACTGGCAGGCTTAGACAAGTCAGCTGTGAATTTGAAGTTCCAAGACCTCAACCATTAGTAAATGTGGTCAATAAATTAATTGAATTGAGTGCGGACTAGACTTTTTAGTCTAGTTCACTACTCATAGATTTAGCCCGTTCGTACTCTGAAGCCCCAAAAGCGATGAGTTTTTCTCGAAGGGCTTTATCGCCAGTCGCTCCCATTCTAAGAGCTAAAAGCGCTGCATTCACACTATTGTTAATCCCTACTGTGGCGACAGGAACACCCTTTGGCATTTGAACTATTGAGTAAAGACTATCTACTCCACTTAGATTTGATGACTTAACGGGAACTCCAATGACTGGTAAAACTCCAAAGGCAGCAAGCATTCCCGGTAAATGCGCGGCCCCACCAGCTCCAGCGATAATGGCATCAAATTGATTCTCTTCACAATATTTTGCAAAAACGGGTAGCTCGTGAGGCATTCGATGGGCAGAGACGACTTTCTTTTCAAATTCTACTTCAAATTGTTGAAGGATTTCTTGGGCCCCCTTCATGACTTCCCAATCACTTGAGCTTCCCATCACTATCATCACTTTCATCACTGGACTCCTCTAGAGTTTATGTTCTCTTTCAACCCATTTAGCACTTTCAAAGGTATCTTTATTATCAAAAAATGTCATATGCCCAAGCTTTCTACCAGGTCTACTTTCTTTTTTCCCGTACATATGAATCTTATAAGGAGAAAGTTCATTATTAAAAGGAAACTTCAATTGGTAATCGCCTTTAATAACTCCTACAATATTTAGCATGGTCGCATGGGTGTAAATTCTCTCGGGGAGATAAAGCTCTTCGCTAGTGACAGCATTAATGAACATATCAAACTGGGAATAAGTATAAGATTCCATACTGAAATGATAGGAGTTATGAACTCTTGGAGCGGCTTCATTAAAAAGAATTCTTCCTTTTTCATCGTAAAAGAACTCAAAAGCATAAATTCCAGGCCCTTCTAGTTTTTCGTCTATTCTCTCAACATACGAGCGGATCTGACTTTTTATGGATTCATCAATTTGAGGTCCGTCATTCACAAAAAGGCATTTATGATCCTTTTGAATCGTCTCGCAAGGATCATATATATAAGATTGATTTTTACCTTTTATCAAAAGGCATGCGTATTCAGCGGTTAAATTCAGCTTCTCCTCGAGGAAAAATAATTTTTGATCTAAATCTCCTACTACCTTTAAAGCCTCTGATAAATTTGAAACTTCGTTATTACCATAACCATCGTAACCACCATGGGAGAGCTTCAAGATATGGGGACTGGAGAAATCGCTCATTTGATCGAGAGGAGTTGTCTTGGCATAAGGCACTCCAATTTCATCCATCAGTTTTTTTTGCCCTACTTTAGTATAGAGCCTCTCATAGTCATCTATGTTGGGATAAACTGGTGTGGAGGTTTCAGAACTCAAACTTCGTAGGAGGTCAGCTTGAAAGAATTCACTTTCTAATAAAACCATATCTACTTGTTCAAAAAAATGACGTAAACTCTCCCTATCATCGCGTTTTCCCACAAAGACTTTTTGACATAAATTTGTAATGGGATCATCTATTGAATCGCAAAAGGCTGTTACCTGAAAGCCCCTTTCAGAGGCTGATTGAGCAAGGAGGCTGGCCAGCTGACCACCGCCTAAAAAACCAATCCTAGTGTGCATATCGCCACTATAATTGATGGCAGCAACCAGGTCAACAAGTATTAGAAAAGCTTTTATTTTTCTTTAGTTTTTCTAATGTTTTTTCTTTACGGTTAAAACCTTTTTCACTATTCTAAAAAAAATCTTTAGGGGCTCGTATGTGTGGAATTATAGGCATTACAGGATCCCCCTATGCGGCGAAGGAATGCTACCTAGGACTCATGATGCTTCAACACAGAGGCCAAGATTCTGCGGGCATAATTTCCTTTGATGAGCATTCCAATACATTTCATACTGAACGAGATATGGGTCATGTTAAAGAGGCCATACGTGAAGACAGACTGCAAGAGCTTAATGGAAGCACAGCTATAGCTCATAATCGCTACTCCACAATTGGCTCAAAGAGAAATCAAGAAATTCAACCTATGTGTATGAATTATCCCTATGGGATCGCGATGGCACATAATGGTCAGGTCTCCAATGCTCTCACAGTCAGAAAAGAATTAAATCAAAAATATAAAAGACTCCTTTTAAGCGAGAACGACTTGGAACTCATCATGAATGTTTTTGCTGAGGGGCTTTTAATTCAAGATATTCAAGAAATTGATCCCAATAAAGTTTTCAAAGCTGTTGAGCACGTTCACAAAATTGTTGAGGGTGGCTACTCCACAGTCGCAGTTGTAGCCAACCAAGGTCTACTTGCATTTAAAGATCCCTTTGGAATTCGACCACTATGTTTTGGTAAGAAAGAGGGAAGCTATGCTTTCGCCTCAGAGTCAAAGACTTTGGAATTTCTAGATTATACTGAAATTGAAGAGCTTAAAGCGGGAGAAATGGTCTATATTGATCAAGAAAATCAAGTCCACCGCCGCATCAACTCCACAGCTCAGGCCAAACCCTGTATGTTTGAGTGGATATATTTCTCTAACGCTGATAGCACGCTTTGGGATATCAATGTCTATGGTATTAGGCTTAAACTCGGACAGCTCTTAGCCGCTCAAATGAAAGGGAAGAAATTTGACTTAGTGGTCCCGGTTCCAGATACCGCAAGACCCGCTGCTATTACTTTATCCGAAGAGCTAGGTATACCCTACCGGGAAGTTCTGATAAAAAATAGATACGCTCAACGAACCTTTATTCTCAATAATCAAAAAGATCGTGAAAAAGCCGTAAGATTAAAACTTAACGTAGTTAAGGAATTGGTAGCAGATAAAGACATACTTCTGGTGGATGATAGTATTGTTAGAGGAACCACTGCGAAACATATTATTGCCCTTTTAAAAGACAAAGGCGCAAGATCTGTCACCATAGCCAGTACCTGTCCCGAATTAACCTCGCCTTGTTTTTATGGCATCGATTTTCCTGATAAAAAAGATCTCATCTCTGCCCTACATAATCCTTCAGAGATTGCAAAAATGACTGGAGCGAGAGAAGTCATTTTTCTATCAGAGGAGAATCTAAGATTAGCTTTTAATGGTAAATCAACTTGTATGGCCTGTATTAACGGTGATTATCCAGTCGCCGTGGAAGGTGAAGAGTTTATCAAATCGAGGATAGAAAAAAATGATCATTTATCGTGGATCAACTAAAGAGATAAGTACCAAAGGTGAAAATCTCGCCTTTCATTTTACAGATGATTACTCTGTTTTCGATTACGGCAAAATGCCCGAGAGCATTCCTAAAAAAGGTAAATATTTAACCACCATGGCCGTTGAATGGTTTAATATCCTACAAGACCCTAAAACTTATGAAAGCCTTACAACTCCACCTTTTATAAAGTCTAATCTAAATCCTTCATCATTAGAGCAGCTAAAAAAAGAGGGAGCTAAAACTCATTTTATAAAGAGACTTGGAAAAAGAAAGATCGAAGTTCAAAAGTTTAACGTCTTAAAGGTGAACTCTGGAAAAGATCACTACGATTATTCTTCCTATCGTTCTCGTCCCACACAAACGACAATTCCCCTTGAATGCATCTTCAGGTTTGGTGCGCCTCAAGGCTCCAGTCTTCTCGATAAAGATCCCAGCCTAGAACCAAATACTCAATTTGATGAAATCAAAATTGAATTCACAACTAAACTAGAAAAAAAAGATCGAAAGCTAAATGAAGCCCAGGCAATTGAGATGGCTGCTCTCACAAAAGAGGAGCTTCAAGATTTAAAAGATCTTATCCAAATATACGCCTGTGTGCTTTGGAAAAAATTTAATAATACGGGTCTCATTCTATGGGATGGAAAATTTGAATTTGCCTTTGGAAAAGAACTCTCTACCAATAAACGAGAAATTATACTTATCGACTCCATTGGACCTGATGAATTAAGACTCACCTATCAAGGGCAATCTTTATCCAAGGAATTTCTTCGCCAAGCCTATAGAAAGACAAAATGGTATCAAGATTGGATTTCAGGTGAAAAGAAATCTCCTCCAAAACTGGGAAAGAAAACGATAAAGGTTGCTAAAGATATATATAAACACCTAAGCCTGATGTTTTTTAAAGAAGAACTTGAATTACCTGAAAAAACTTTGAAAAAATTAAAAAGATCAAACCAACATGTGGTCATCCTTGGAAAAGGAGGCAGAGAGCATGCTCTGGCCACAGCAATAGCCAAAAGCGCCGATGTAAAACAAGTAACAGTCATTCCCGGTAATCCCGGAATGAATCAGGGAAAAATAAAGACAAGAGTTCTTCCTCAAGACGAATGGATTTCTTATTGCAAAAATGAGTTCATAAGCTACGTGGTGATAGGACCTGAGGATCTTATTGCAAGCGGATGGGGCGATAAACTGAGAGAGTCAAATATAGCCTGTGTGGCTCCATCCCAGAAAGCGAGTCAACTTGAAAGCTCAAAAGCTTTTGCTAAAAATTTTATGCAAAATCATCGCATTCCCACGGCTCATTTTTCGACTTTTACCGACCAAGAAACAGCTAAATTTTATGTTGAAGAATCAGATCAAAATGAATTTGTGGTCAAAAAATCCGGACTAGCTGCAGGAAAAGGTGTTTTTATCTGTCACTCCAAAAGTGAGGCTTTTGAATCAGTTGAAAAGATTCATGATGACGAGATTGTTATCGAAGAATTAATGAACGGTCCTGAGGTTTCTTATTTTGCTCTTTGCGATGGGACGGATTATTTAACCCTAGGAACCGCTTGTGACTATAAAAGACTTCTTGACGGTGATAAGGGACCAAATACCGGAGGGATGGGTTGCTACTCTCCTGCACATTGGGTTAGTTCAAAAGATACTCGAACCATAGAAAAGACAGTTTTAAAGCCCACTCTTAAGGCCATGAAAAAAGAAGGAACTCCTTTCCAAGGCATACTCTTTATAGGTCTGATGAAAACAGATAAAGGCTTTAAAGTTCTAGAGTACAATGTAAGATTCGGTGATCCTGAAACTCAAACTCTTCTTCCAAGAATTAAAGAAGGATTTCATGAGGCCTGTTATTTTGCCGCTCATGGAAAATTAAACAAAGCGAAATTAAAAACAAGTGATAAGCACTCCGTTCACCTGGTAAAAGCTTCTCAAAATTATCCATTTAAAAGTAGTGAACCTCAGACTATTGAGAATACATTCGAGTCAAATAAGGAAGCGCAGCTCTACTACGCTGGGGTTGCAAGTCAGGGAGCTCATTTAGTTGCCAATGGTGGTCGAGTTCTGGGTATTACCTGTCTTTCAAAAGACCTTAAAACAGCGAGAAAGCTTGTTTATAAAAAAGCAGCTGAGATTCGTTTTTCAGGGGAACAATACAGAAAGGATATCGGCTTATGATCAGAGTGGCCATTATGGCATCTGGTACAGGGACAAATGCAAAGGCCCTCTTAAAAGCTGAGAGTGAATTAAGTGATGTATCCGTTGAACTCGTTATCACGGACAAAATAGATGCGGGCGTAATTGAAATCTCGAAGAGCTTTTCAAAACCTATTGAGGTCATTGAAAAAAAAGAATCAACAAAGACTGAGCACGAATCCCGAATAAAGAAAACTCTCAAAGATTATAAAATAGATTGGATCTTTCTTGCGGGCTATATGCGAATACTTTCTTCGGATTTTATCGACTCCTTTTTTGATTCAAATATTCAGCAAAGCCGAATTATTAATATACACCCCTCCCTTCTTCCTCATTTTAGAGGGCTAAATGCTTATGAGCGAGCTTATGAAGAAAAGTCCGAACATATAGGAATCAGTATTCATTTTGTGGATGGTGGAATGGATACTGGCAAGATTATTCTTCAAGAGCGATTTCAGTCAGATTTCAACCATGGTTTTGAAGAGTTTAAAGAACAAGGTTTGGCCCTTGAGCATAAATTATACCCTCATGTATTAAAAAATCTTCCCCTCATTCAACAAAAAGGTCATCTATGAGACTTAATATTATCAATCCGACTCTAAAAACGGGTCATTGTTATTGGATAGAAAATGACAATATAGATTCAAAAAGCTGGGAGACGATTAAAGATGTTCTACGGGATCCAGTAGATGAATTTATTCTTTTTGAAGAAGGACAAATAGAAAAATCAAATCTGGTAGAAATTAGTTTCAAACCAGGCGTTACGGATAATAGTGCAAATTCCCTAAAAAAAGTTTTTCAAGATCTTATTCCAGAAATTGAGCTTAAAATTGCTACCGGAAAACTTCTTTTAACTGAGAAAGAGCTCTCTGATCAAGATCTTTTAGCTCTGCATAATCCTCTTATTGAAAGAGCTTTTTTTCATCCTTCACATAAAATCCAAGATTATATTCCCTCTCCAAGTTTTCCTGAAGTAAAACTAGAAGCAAAACCTATTAGATATTTTAATCTAGAAGAACTTACACTAGAAGAGCTTCAAACTCTTTCAAAAGAGAATATCTGGGCCTTTTCAGAAGATGAGCTTTTGCATATTAAATCTCATTTCACCTCCAAGGAGACTCAAAAAAAGAGATCTGAGCAGGGCCTGGGCCTTGAAGTTTCAGATATCGAAATGGAAATACTCGCTCAAACATGGTCGGAGCATTGTAAACATAAAATTTTTGGAGCGCATATCACTTACCGGGAAACCACCAAAGATCTCGGAAACTTTGAAGTCAATAGCGTATTTAAAACCCATATTAGAGATATTACAGATCAAATCAATAAAGACTGGCTTATCTCAGTTTTTAAAGACAATGCAGGAATCGTTCGTTTCGGAGAGAAAAATGATTATTGCTTAAAAGTTGAAACCCATAACTCTCCTTCCGCTCTTGATCCTTATGGTGGAGCCTTAACTGGTATCTTAGGTGTTAACCGCGACATTCTTGGTTGTGGTATTGGTGCTGAACCGATTGCGAATACAAATGTTCTTTGTTTTGGCTCACAAAAATACAGTAAAGAAGTACTCGATCAACTTCCCACAAGGCTAAAAAAACCTGACGTCATTATGAAAGGAGTTCATAGAGGTATAGAGGATGGGGGAAATAAAAGTGGTATCCCCACAGTGAATGGGGCCATGAGTTTTCATGATAATTATGCTGGAAAACCACTAGTCTATTGTGGAACTGTAGGAGTTCTTCCTCAAAAGATCGATGGAATAGATACCAGTGAGAAAAGACATGAGCCGGGGGATTATATTATTATTTGTGGCGGCTCGGTTGGAGCTGACGGAATCCATGGAGCCACCTTTAGCTCAATGGAGTTAGATGATAACTCTCCTGCCACTGCTGTTCAAATTGGTGATCCTTTTACCCAAAAAAGGCTAACGGATTTTCTTCTGATCGCCAGAGATCGTGGGCTTTATCGAGGTATTACTGACAATGGAGCCGGAGGTCTATCTAGCTCTATTGGAGAGATGGCGGAACAAACTATGGGGGCAGAAATTCATATTGAAGAAGTCCCGTTAAAATATCCAGGTCTTTCCCCTTTTGAAATTATCATAAGTGAGAGTCAAGAGAGAATGAGCTTTGCGGTTGAGCCTTCCAAAAAAGAAGAGTTTTTAAAACTCGCGCAAAAAATGCAGGTCAATCCAGCTGTCATAGGAACTTTTCATAATAAGGGAAGCTTTGATATCTACCAAGAAGGTAAACTTCTCGCCTCTTTAAGTCTTCATTTTATGCATGAATCTCTTCCTCAAATGAAATTAGAAGCCGTATGGGAGGGGGTAAAAACAGAATCCACTTGGTTTAAAAATCAAAAAGAGGAATCCTTTGATTCCATAAGATCATGTCTTAAAAGTCTTTTAAGTAACGAAAATATAGCAAGTAAAGAGAGCTGGGTGCGCCAATATGATCATGAAGTTAAAGCCGCAACCCTTCAAAAACCCTTTATTCAAAAAAAGATGACTTCTCCCAATAACGCTTCGGTTTTAAAGGCAAGTGTGTACGGAGAAGAAGATCAAACCGGCATAAGTGTAGGTTGCGCAATTCTTCCTCACCTTTCTCATATTGATACTTATTTTATGACTCAAATGGCGATCGACGAGACCATAAGAAATTTGATCGTGGTGGGAACAGACCCAGAGTATATCGCCCTTTGTGATAATTTTTGCTGGCCTGATCCTATTCCCTCAAAACAAAATCCAGATGCAAAACATAAACTCGCTCAATTAGTAAGATCCACTAGAGCTCTGGCCGACACGGCACTTGCGTATAAAACTCCTTTTATCAGCGGAAAAGATTCTATGAAAAATGATTTTATAGGTCAGACTCCTGAAGGAGAGAAAATAAAAATTAGCGTTCCTCCGACACTTCTCATTACAGGTATTGGAAAAGTCCAAGATACAAATAAGCTTCGAACACCTGACTTTAAAAGCTCAGGGGATCAGATCTTTTATATAGGTCCTCAAGACTTTTCAAAAAGATATAAGTCGCATGCCTTTAAAGATCAAATTGATTTGCCCGAGTTTAATTCTGAGGAAAATTGGAAGGTTCATAATCAGATAGCGAGTCTACTCTCCCAAGAAGTTTTTGAGAGTATTCATGATATCTCTGAAGGGGGGCTCTTAGTTGCCCTAACTGAATGTACTTTTGCCAAAAGTCTAGGTGCAGATATAAATAATGCCCTGATTGAAGGAGAAGATCCTTATGCTTTTGCCTTTAATGAGCTACCCGCCGGATATCTTGTTTCAATTAAAAAAGAGAATGCACACAAGTTGAATAAAATCGATAAAAAGAATCTGCGTTTATTAGGAGAAGTGAGTTCTGAGTCTCACATCAAGTTTGCAGGCGAAGAGTTAGGGGTAAAAGAGCTTTATCAAGCTTGGCAAATAGATTGGAGTCAAAATGATTAAGGCATTAGTATTAACAGGTCAGGGAATTAATTCTCATATAGAGACGGCAGAGGCTTTCAAACGAGGTGGTGCTGAAGCGGTTTTAATGGATATTGAAGATTTTCTCATGCTAGACTCTCTAGATAACTTCCATATTTTAGCTTTCCCTGGAGGGTTTAGTTTTGGAGATGAAATCCGCTCTGGAAAACTCGTAGCAGAGAAAATTAAAGCGCATCAATTAGAAAATATTCAAAAATTTGTCGAGGCTAAAAAACCTATCATAGGAATTTGCAATGGATTTCAAATTTTAGTGCAACTTGGAATCTTTGAAAAAGATGAGCGCACTATTACTTTGGCGCAAAATAATCATGGAAGATTTCTCAATCTTTGGGTTGAACTCAACACTGATTCAACAAAGTCTTTATGGCTTAAGGATCTACCTTCCAAGCTAAAAATGCCTATGCGCCATAAAGAAGGAAGGCTCGTCGCCAAGTCTGGAAGAACAGATTTTCAAACCGCATTTACTTATACCACTGATGTGAATGGCTCATTTGAACTTACCGCCGGAATAACGAATAATGAGGGTAATGTCCTTGGACTTATGCCTCATCCTGAAGCGGGCTTGACTGAGGATTTATTTCCCGAAGATGGTGAACTCTCTAAGTTTAATCAAATGATTTTTACTAATGCAGTTAAATATTGTGAAAGGATGACATTATGAAAAGAGCGCTCCTAAGTGTATCAGACAAAACGGGAATTATTGAGCTTGCAAAATTTCTAAAAACGCAAAATATTGAAATCATCTCTACCGGAGGAACGGGAAAATTATTAAGTGAAAATAAAATTCCCTATACTGCGATTCAAGATATCACGGGAAACCCAGAAGCTTTTGGGGGTAGGATGAAAACCATTAGTTTTCAAGTGGCCAGTGGACTTCTTTTTAGAAGATCTGAGCCCCAGGATATAGCAGATGCAAAAAGTCTTGAAATCGAGCCGATTGATATTGTTGTTTGCAATCTCTATCCCTTCGAAGAGGTCGCCAAGAAAAAAGCTGAGTTAGCCACTCTGATTGAAAATATTGATATTGGTGGACCTACCATGATCAGAGCAGCAGCGAAAAATTATCCTTCTGTCTCGGTTTTAACTAACCCTAATCAGTATGAAGCCTTTATTAGTCATTACTCTAATCAAACTATTGAAGATCGCTATCAACTGGCTCTTGATGCCTTTTCTATGACGGCTCATTATGATCAATTTATCGTGAATCACCTCTTAAGAGATCAAAGTGAAAGAGCGCCACTTCCTATTGTGAATCTCAATCAAAGTGAACTTCGCTATGGTGAAAATCCCCACCAGGCGGCTTGGCTTTCTCAAGTGAGAAATACCGAGCAGATGGAGACTTTAGCTAATGCAACTCCCCTACAGGGAAAGGCTTTATCTTATAATAATATGCTGGATGCAGATGCCGCTTGGAAATGTAATTCGGATCTGAATCATATTGCAGGGGGACAGACCTCTCTTACCATTATTAAACACGCTAATCCTTGTGGAGTGGCGCTAGGAGAAAACTCACTTGATGCTCTAAAAGAAGCTTGGGCCTGTGATCCAGTGAGTAGTTTTGGAAGTGTAATTTGTTCTAATAAAACTTGGAATAAAGAGATGTCTGAATGGCTTAGTGATAAATTTGTTGAAATTATCATTGCTCCAAGTTTTGATGAGGGAGCTAGAGAGGTTTTAGCAAAAAAGAAGAATCTAAGACTGATTGAACTTGCCCCCAAACCAAAACATGCCAAAGAGATGACTGTAAGAAGTATTAATGGAGGTCTTCTCATTCAAGAGGAAGATGAAAGAGTTCATTATGAATACACTCCAAGCTCTAAAACAAAGCTCTCTGAAAAGACGCAAACCTTGAGAGACTTTGGAATGATCGTAAATAAATATCTAAAAAGTAACGGCATAACTCTTGTAGCGAGCAGAAATAATTTTTCTGTTCTAGCAGGTGGAGGAATGGGTCAACCCAATAGGCTTGATAGCTTAAAAATGCTAGCTGCACCCAGGGCCCGGGCACTAGATTATGAGATGAGTGAAGTTCTCTTAGTCTCTGATGCTTTTTTCCCTTTTAGAGATAGTATTGAAGTTTGTGCGGAAGTTGGAATAAAAAATATTATTCAGCCCGGTGGAAGTATCCGCGATCAAGAAGTAATCGATGCCTGTGATGAGTTTGGGATCGCAATGGAGTTTACCGGAGTTAGGCATTTTAGACATTAAAGGAAAATATCATGAATTATGAACAAGCTGGAGTCGACGTCGTTAAAGGCGATCTTTTTGTAAAAGGTATTAGCGAATTAGTCAGATCCACCTATGATGAAAATGTAAAAGCAGGTGTTGGTGGATTTGCCGCTTTATATGATATCGGAGATCGCTATCTCGTTTCAGGAACTGATGGCGTTGGAACTAAGCTTATGCTAGCGCGGGAGCTTGATGATCATACCAGTATTGGACAAGATTTAGTCGCCATGTGTGTGAATGATATTTTATGTACCGGAGCAAGCCCATTATTTTTTCTTGATTATCTGGCCACAGGAAAGCTGACGCCTGAGATTCATCATGATGTTGTGAAAGGAATTGCCATTGCCTGCAAAGAAGCCCATTGTGCTCTTATAGGTGGAGAGACGGCTGAGATGCCGGGCTGTTATGCGGGAGCGGATTATGATCTAGCAGGCTTTGCCGTAGGTATGGTGGATAAAAACAAAGTTATTGATGGAAGCCAAGTAAAGCCTGGTATGAAAATTCTAGGACTCCCCTCTTCTGGTTTTCACAGCAACGGTTATTCGTTAGTTCGCCATCTCCTTGAAGGTGAATCTACTGAACTGAAAACCCAATGCCTCGCGCCCACTAAGCTCTATACAAGTGATATAAAGAAAATACTATCCACGGAGCATGTCTATGGACTCGCGCATATTACAGGTGGTGGATTAAATAATATATCCCGTATCAACGAGGAATTCTCTTATAGAATTGACTCCTTACCTGAGATGCCTGACTTTATGCAGTATCTTTGTGATAAAAGCGCTCTAGAGGCAAAAGAGCTCTATCGAACTTTTAATATGGGACTAGGCTTTTGTATTGTCACCTCATCACCTTCTGAGATTCAAAGCCTACTTCCTCAAGCCCAGCTTATTGGTGAAGTTCAAGAGGGTCAGGGTGTGAGCTGTCAGGGAATTAAGATTTAGTTTTAAAGACAATCGAGTTGAGGTAGGATCAGCTCATGAAGACGAATCTATTTATAGGTGCACATCCCGATGATATTGAGTTTGGATGTGGAGGCACCGTGGCAAAGCTTATAGACCAAGGCCAAAAATGTGTATTCATTGTGGCCACCAAGGGTGATCAGGGCAGCGTAAAGATCTCACGGGAAGAACTAGCAAAAATTCGAAAAGAAGAAGCGATTGCTTCAGCACAGTATTTAGGTGTCAAAGATATAGAGTTTCTTGAACTAGATGACGGACTCACCGCCTATTCTTTTCAAGATAAAATCAAACTGATTGAGCTGATTAGAAAATATAAGCCTTATAGTGTTTTTACTCACTCTCAATTTGATCATCACCCAGATCATCAAATCATTCATGAAATGACCGTCACTTCCATTAAATCGGCAGCAGGCCCTTGGTTTAAAGAGGCCAAAGGTGAGCCACACTATGTTTCAAATATTTTAGGCTATGAAGTTTGGAATCCCATCAATGAATACCAAACTGCCGTAGATATCACCGAAAATATTGATAAAAAAATTGCAGCGCTTGATTTACATAAATCTCAAATTGAAGACTATCCTTATACAGATGCCATCAAAGGACTCGCCCATTACCGAGGGGCCATGATCAATGGTAAAGGCTGTGCAGAAGTCTTTGAGGTTTTAAGGCTAAAAACTTTCTAATGAGAAAGGTGCTCAGATTAACCAAAGAATTCATCAACGAATGCCAGGAGAAAAACCTTATTCTTCTTGCTGCGAGTTCGAGTTTTTTCTTTTTCTTATGCCTTATTCCACTCACTCTACTGATGCTTAATTTCGCAGGCTTTCTTTTTGAAAGTATCACTCCTAAGCAAACCATAGGCTTTCTCAATTATATCGACTCTGTCATTCCAGAAGACATCATGCCTACTTTTAAAAAGCTTTTTAATCATTCATCTCAGATGATGAAGTCTCAACGAAAACTCAATACGATTCACTATTTAGTTCTTGCATTGTCCTCTATAGGCTTTTTTACCTCCATTTGGAGGTCAGTTGATATCATTACCAGTAAAAAACAGCATGGAACCATTTTGACGACCTTTAAAGGTTTTGTGACGATTGCCTTTTCCTTTGCCTTTATTCTTCTTCTCTCTGCGATTCCCCTTCTGACCAAATTTATTGATTTTTTAATGGAGCTTAAATGGGTCAAAAGTATAAAACTGCATGAGTTTTTAGCAGAGAATTTTGAACAACTGGGATTTTCCAGTATTAATATCGTCTCCACCTTACTGCTCTTTATGTTTTTTATCTTCTTTTTTAAGTTTCTTCTCCGAGGAGAGGCGACGATGAAATCAACCGTTGTGGGCAGCGGCTTTTTCACCACATCTGTCCTAATGGCAAAAATATTTTTCTTTCACTATCTTGTTCTCATTAAAGACAACCTTATCAATAATTATGGACAGCTCTACTCTGTGATGATTTTTATCCTATGGGTGTATTCTTTGATTTTGCTCTTTTATATGGGAATCATTTTCACTTACGTACTGAGTCAACAACGCTTTAAGATTCTAGAGGAAACCCCTCCTGACTTCATTGCGCGCTAACTAAGATAATCTTGATACAAAATCGCAATGCATAAAAATTGACTCTTTTCTTTCTTTTAAAAACTAGTATATTAATAGGATACAATTTTGGAGGAAAGATGGAAGTTGTTAAGAAGACCGGAGAATACACAATTTATAAGAAAAAATCAGGACGCTACGGTGTTCAAGGTTCTAATAAAAAGTGGATTAATGGTGATGAAAAAATCAAGATCCTCCTAGGTGAAGGTTTAATCAAAACAACTGCACCTAAGCCTGCTGAAGCTCCAGCTGAAGAACCAGCAGAAGAAGCGTCTGCTGAGGCAACTGAAACTGCAGAAGAAGCAGCTCCTGCGACAGAATAAGCTTCAATAATCTTTATTTTTTTGCCCTGTAAGATAACACTTTAGAAATTCCTGAGTGTCTATTGTCTTAGATGTATCTGAGTCAAAAATGGCCGGTCTCTCACCAATAAATGGTAAGCAAACCTGTAATTGAAATTTCCAAAATCCCTCATCATTATAAAGAGAGACATGATGACTTGCGAATTTATCGTTCACAAACTCCACGTTTTTAGTGCCTGGATACGCAGAAATATAATGCTTAATAATTTTTCCATTATAAGGATGATCCCAGCCTGGCACGATAAATTGAATCAAAGCCGTATTTTCTTTGGTATCTCCATAAGGAACAATGATGACCGTAATATTGTCTCGACTCGTTTTATAAACCAAGGCCCTTGAGCTGATCTGCTTTGCCTGAGGCCTTTTAGATATAAGTACATCTGTAACTGTTGACACTATTTAACTCCATATTCGATTACATTTAGTTTAGGTTCGATTAAGTGAAATTAAGTTTTTATTTATATGATATTTCGTAATACCAAGCATTTACGGCTGATTCTAGACATAAAGATGGAAAAAAAACGCCCATAAACGGAGGAGTAATCCAAGGTATCGAACTTAATGAAGATATTACCTGCCTATTTTTCAATGAATATAGCACTTGATATAGGTCTCGTACCGAGGAGAATTTCAAACGTTTAAGGAAAATAAAAATGAAAACAATCTTTTTAAGCACAGTTTTGCTATCTAGTTTTACTTCTTTTGCTCAATCTAATTGCCTAGACTCAAACTTTAACTCAGTCGATGTTGATTTTTTCCCAGAGGATATGGCCGAAAGTCCATTTGTAGAGTTATTTTCAACCCAAAGTCCTGCTCCTATTGGTTTTCCTGAAATGTTTGGTGATTATGAAACACCCTGTAGAGATCTATCAGTGACTTATGTTCAACATAAAGAGTCTAAAAAGCAGTACGCCATGTATCGCACTCAAGATGATTATTGCGACGGTGGAAACACTATTGGACTTGTCATCGATCTTGAGAAATACAAAGATTTAAAATTATCATTTGCTGATTCAATAGTTGGCGAAATCGGTGATGGCGAATTTTACTGTCTCGAAAAATAAAAAAGATTTAAATGAGCTGATTTAAAAGCTCAAATTGTCCGCTGGGTCTTGGAAATGATGAGGAAAACCAGAGAAGATCTGGTCTATCGTCGGTAAGCCATTCTCCCCCGATGATCTGCCCTCTTGCGTTTAACTCCAAGGTGTATTCATAGCTCTTGGTTCTTATTTTCTGACCTTGCCGGCCAAAGACTTCCCTATCTTGTTCTGGCCTTTGATATCCAAGATAGTTCACATCCATTTTAATATGCTTGATAATTGAAGTACTTGCAGCTCTATGGACATACCATTCAGGATAGACTCCTAGGTCAGTAAAATGAAATCCAATAATAGGCACATTCCAAATCTCATGGCCTCGACTCATATCCATCACAAAGCCTTTATTCCCAAGAGCGATTCGATTCACGAGCGCCAAGTGAAACTCTGCTGCATTCACATCATCACAATTAGGTGTGGTTCGATCCCCTAGTCTAAAGTATTCCACAGGCTCTAGTCGATCAAAACAGGTCGTTCCAAGATAATAGCTTTGAACCAGATTATTTGAGAGAAGATAATCGTAGTAGAAGGCCATTAAAGCTTTAATATCGCTATGAAAAAATTGAACTCCATTGACTGTCTTTCTCGTAGGTTCGGGATACTCTAAACTTGCCGCTGCATAGCCATGACAAAAGCCGCCCCAGTTTACATGGGCATGAGTCCGTAAAAGCTCATTAATATCAGATCTGATATCATAGGCATTATTATCAAGACTCGCTCGCTCCCATTTATCTACCGGCCCTAAACTTTGATCATTTGGAGTATAAAGAAGTGAGCCTTCGCGGTTTGGCCAATGCCAACCCGACCATGCTCCCCCATTCATTTGAATTTCAGCTGAACGATATTGAGTCGAATAATAAAAATTATCCACTCCAAATACTCTTAGGGCATTTAAGTCTTTTATTCCTTCGGCAAGGCAGATACCTGGAAATAGGAATAGTAGAATAAATTTCATGAAATCTAATAGCTCCAGAATGTCATAGCTGTCAATCAGTACTGTAATAAAGAGAGGTTAAATAGAGAGTTAGAGAGCAAAAATCGAGGATAATAGCCTTTGGATAATGTAACGTTTGTTATCCCATTAAAATCTTCAAACCTATCAAATTTCCAAAACTAACTTTTTTTATATAACTATATACATACTTATGTGCATAGTTTTTAAAAACACCCCCATGTAACCATCAAATTTCTTATTCAAAACTGATTGATCAATTTCTAACTCTTCCTCTACTTTTTTCTGAAAGCAACTTAGTACGCCTTGGTTATCTATTTCCTTATAATCGTATTTATAATTTCCACGATAGATAATTCTAAAGTCCCTAGGCACCCACCCGGTTTCTCCCAGGTACACGATTGTAAAGGAAGGTTGATAAAAACCTTCTAGCTTCTTCTGGGCTTTCTTCCTGAAACAGTCTTTTTCAATGGATAAACGCAACGCACCTAAATTTCCTTTTTTCGCAATATTGGTTACATCACCTGCTGGACTAAAGAAGCCGAACGAGGGTGGCAATATTCCTTCTGAAAATGCGCTTTCAAAGTTCAAAATTAGCAAAAGAAACGTAAACGTTTTTACTATCATATTTACTCCTCTGAAAAGTAGACTGGCTCCCCTCGCATTTTCTATCATATCCACGTACATGATCAATAGAGCACATTTAGAACTCGCCCACCATTTCTACTAGAAGGTCCTAACAGATTGCCGAACCTACTCAACTCATAATGAGAATTAGAACCAAATTACTCAGTTTCAACATATATCAATGTATACACTCGGCTTCAATTCTTTTCCAAATTGAAAAAGTTTCTCAAAGAAGGATCGATCTCAATGGTAAGAACAATTTTTATCTTTTTTAGATCTTCTTTTTTTATTGGTCTAGGTGGATCACCTTTCTGTAAATCTTTGAACTGATAAAAATAATAAACTTTTGGAATAGGATGATGCTCTCGATCTCCAATTTGATAGGGATCAAATTCTCTATACTCGTATATGCTAGCTGTCACGCCTTCTTGCATCTCATCATCAATTTTTTCTCCGACTCGACTCTCCCAGTTATCAGGTGAAGCAGGATACCCCTCCGAATAAAGAGGTTTATAAAATTTGCCAGTTTTGACCTCTTGAATGATCTCATCGATTTCATGCCTAATGATTAGATCATTCACGGCATCTAATGCTTTCATTTTTTTGCCTTTGTATGACACTATTTTCTCGTAATCGGCTCTTTCATCTTTATCTGAGATTTTCCTAAAAATACTTAAGCAGTTTTCGAAAACCTCAGTTACTGGAAGCTTCCTACGTGGCAATAACCATTCAGTTCCTGCAAGAATATCGGCACAGACGGTGTAATGCATTGGTAAAAAGGTCTTTACATTATTTTGCTCTGCACAGTCTTTATAAAGTTTTTCTTTCATACACTGCTTAAGAGAATTCAGATTTTCTATAACAATTTTCTTTCGGTATTCAATTTGCTCTTTAGAACTAATTATCTTATAAAATTGTTTTCTATTTTGATCCTCTATGCTTTCAGCACAGAACGAGTCACTCAAGTTTAAAACAAGAAAAAACAACCATAATATCTTTTGCATAATTATTCCTAAACTATCATTCACTCGAATCGTCTATAGAACACTCTAGTTTTCAATAGAAATCCATTTTGTCTTTCCTATCAAAAAGTCGACATTGCCTTCTAGGATGAGAATAATAGATTTGGTTATTATCAA
Source organism: Halobacteriovoraceae bacterium (assembly GCA_002707495.1). GTDB lineage: Bacteria > Bdellovibrionota > Bacteriovoracia > Bacteriovoracales > Bacteriovoracaceae. Next base: position 85,602 of record PAMZ01000015.1, read on the forward strand.
CAAACCCTAAGCTAAGCTCGTTATAGTAGTGACCAAATCTAAATGTTCCTAAAAAGTAGGTTCGCTTATTATATCTAAAAAACTGAATAGGAGAGAATGAAGCTGTATTTACAATTTTTCCCGTAGATAAACTTTCTATTTTAATCGACTTTAAGTTCTCGTCCAGAAGATATGAATTATCCAACCCCGAGCAGCTAAGCAAATTTAACCCATGATAGTGCGATATACGACAGTCTTTTTTATTCTCACCAGTATAGTTAGTAATAAGACTCTCGTTACGTTGTACTATCTTCTCCCAGACTTTGTCTGAAATTTCTTTTTTTTCAAGTTTCAAAAATGACTGCACGTCTTTAAATTCGACATCATCGGGGTAGACAAAAAAGATTGTTGAGTGTGTTTTATTGGTTGATTGAACTATGCTTTTCCAATCATTTAAAAAGTAAAGCCGCTCAGTAAGGTTAGTTTCGAACTTCTCACTTATAATTTTTTTAAAATAGTCATCATCAACAAGTTTATTTTTATCAAATGGTCTGGTTATTTTAAATTCTTTTATATCTTCTTCACGTCTTTCAATTATTTTTTTGTCACTGTAGCCTTCTTTTTTTCCCGAAATATCCGCAGCGATCTGTTTCCTAATTTCATCTATAAGAGTCGTTTTTTTGGCAGAAAGAAATTTTAATTTATGGACTCCCAACTCACTCATTAAATTTAATGCAGGTGGTGATTTTTCATCATCATTGAAACAGAAACGAACCTTTCCCTCATCTAACCAAGAAGGTTCTTCATATATGTCTCTTCCTATTCCTTTCGCAAATAAACTAATTTCAAAATCGCATGGCGTATAGTTCTCTATAACCTTTTTTTGCCTTGTGAAACTCAAGTTAGAAAATTTTTCGAATGGTCGATCCAATAAGATAACACAGTCGGCATCAGATGCGTTGGCAAACACTGAGAAGCATCCAATCAATAGGATCAGGTAATTACTTACTTTCATTTTCTTCTTTCTCTTTATCTCTTTTCTCTTTATCTTGAGCTCGCTTAAGTTCCGATACAGCTTGCTCTCTCATCATTTCAAGTTGCCTAGTCCGCTCATTTGCTCTTTTTCTAATTTCTAAATCTCTTTCATAGGCTTCCTTTTCAGTCATCCTTCTCCCGAACTGAGTTTGATTTGATTCAGCGAATGCAAAATTCATAAATAACAATCCTATTAAAATTTTCATACTATTGACCTCCTCTATCATTAATTATATCAATTGGGTGAGACCCAGTCTGATCAAAGAAGTAATCACCTTGCGGCAAAGAAGGATTCTCATAATATAGTTCAAGACTTGTTCTTAGTGGGCCACTTACATCAGGGTCATATCTAACTTGTTGATCGCAAAGTGAGCCTGAATAAGATATACCTGCAAATACATAGCAAAAATCATCCTCTTGTCCAACATTAAGAAAATTATAGTATTCAATAGGGAATCCAGTAATCTCTGATGTGTAAATGATATCACTTTTTCCGAAAATTTTACTATCGTAAATTTCAGAATTATTTATAAGTAAATTTCCATGTACTTCAGACCTATGAACTCTCAATGGGTAGGCAGTTCCACCAAAAACTCTCAAAATTCTAATTAATCCTCGACCGATTTCAGTATTACCCAAGCTGTTAAAATAATAAAATCTACCATCAATAGTTGAGTCAATGACCTCTCCATATTCAAGAGTAAAAAATCCGGTAAAGTTACTATTTCTGATAAAACTCCTTTCAATTATAGCCTCAGTAAACACATATCCCCCCAAAAGATTCCAATAATCATAAGGCAGACGCCACTCTCCAGATTCAAATATACTTCCAACCATTCTTCCGCGTCCACCAGATAAAATCGTTGAAAAGCCTGAACCGGATGACTTTCCTAAATCAGATGACTCTAAAGTCATATTTCTCGAACTAACCAAAGTATTTTTTAAACTTGTTTCGGATAAGACCACTTTACCATCGATTTTTGAGTTTATAATATCATAGTTTCCAGATGATACTTCACTCTCAAAAGCCCGAGTAGTCTGATAGAAATCGTTAGTTACTCCCTCTACAGTCTCGGTACAGATTTCAGAGTTCTTTATTCTTGTTCTTTTTGATTCTACAAAATCTCTGCTTCCATCAAATGTAACAAACAAACATTTGTCACCAACCAAAGTATCCTCGAGTATGAGATCTCTTCCATTTAGTGTTCCTGCACCCTTTATCTCTGTGCTCTCTCCACAAACTCTCGCTCCGTTTTGAACCCAGAAGTTATTCACTATCTTACCTTCGAGAATAAGATTTTCGGATACGATGCCTAGCCTATCGTTTAAAACAGCAGGATCATCAGCGATTCCATCCAAATTACAGTCATCAAGTTTCAATTGAGCTGCTTTTTCAATAATCTGCTTTAATTCTATTTCAATTGCTCCACAACTGTCTTCACTAATTTGAGTAGTATCAACTCTTTGATTCACCATGAGTCTAAATTCTTCACTGATATAATAGAGTCTCTTTAAATCATGCTTTGAAAATTCAAACTGAATTGTCAGAGAGTCTTCCGTCTCAATCAATGAAATTTCTAAGCCGGAGGGAGTGGTCGTTTGAAAATGTTTTGGTATCGTAACAGTGCTAAATGCAAGATTTCCTGTTTTATCAAAGATATAGACATCATTTCTATTGCCATTGTTTTTTATTATATTCATCCGATAAATATACTGGTCATTTTCAAAAGTGACTGACTCTGTGTACCCGACATCGATACTCTCTTGGAATGTAAAGTTTGTTTTACGACCAAAGTTAAAATGAAAATGATTTTTATGACCTTTAAATCTACCAGGCGTAATTTGATTTGAAACACTTCTACCACCTAGACAAGTGCTTCTATAAAGAGCTTCTAGACTAGACTCCCTCGTAACACCGACTTGAGGTTTGATCTCATCTCCATTTTCCCTTCTGAACCCTGCCAGAGGATTTATCAAATTTCTGAGATCTGAAATAGAAGCGATATCAAAACCTAGATCCCCTCCATGAAAATTTGGGGTTATTACATCCAATACTTGTCCATCGTTATGAGACCCATGAGGCTGAAAAAAATCACTACCTCGTTTGTTTCCATTTATATTTGAAGTATCTCCAATTTTAAACGTTATATTATCTCCTGATTGTTCTATCCAAAACTGAATTATATCATCTACTGTTTTTGTAACCCAATAGTCTCCATTATTAGGACTATTGAGTTCTAAATTTGGTGAATTATAGTGATATTTGTTTCCGTTTGAGAAAAACCTTATATCTCTTTCACTTTCTGAAGGTTTGTCGTCCACATTTCCATCTGGGGCTGACATTTGAATAAAATGCGATCCCTTTACTAGTAATTGATCTTCAGAAAAAACAACTCTTTCGAAAAAGGACTGATTTTCTACCTGGACTCCGAAGAAGAGATTTACATCACTTCTTGCATTTAGACCTGAGTTTTTGGGAATTTCATAAAAAGGTAAGAAAGAAGAAACTTTACGGTTTTCTAAATTGTTAAGTTTTACTAGCGTAATTAATTCTAAATTATCAGGTTCTTCTGAACACTTTAGTGTCCAATCTTCAATATTTCCGTCCTTAATTTCTACCATATCTGAACTCAGTGTAGTCTCTGCAAGTTCTATACCATTACCGTTCAAACTGAATTTACAATATCTACTCCTACCAAAGTTTGCTGGAATACTCTTAACGGGAACACCTAGTTGATTAACTTGTAAGGAGGTCAGATTCAAAATAACTTCTGTTTTTTTTGAAACAATTCTAATACTTCCATACAACTTATTTTTAATATTCTGGAGGCTGTCTGAGGAGGATCTTACTCCATAATCCCCAACACTTAATTTTTCCAATGCTGAGAGCTTTAAGCTACTTGATTCAAATTTATATTGAGAGGCATAATTGAGATCCAGTAATTTCAGATCTATTTTAAAATCACTCCTAACTAGAGGTTCAATTGTCAAAAGGGTAGATTCCAAAGCATTTGCAGTAGGAACTAGAAATTGAGAAGTCCTATTTAGTAAATAGTTAAACACAGTATCTCGATTTTGAGAAATCTTGATACCCACTGACAAGTAGACCAAGTCTCCATCTTCAAAATATACCTGTGGCCTTGAAGCTCCTTCTCTATCCAAAAATTTGACTTCCTGTTCTCCAGAAGTCAAATTTCTTATTGATACATCTATAGTGTGGCTCGGAGAAATAACTCCAACATCTGCAGTAGTAGAGAGAAAACCTTCCTCTCCACGATACTCGAAAACTCTTACGACTTCACTACTGTCATCTTGTGGAACTGCTAATTTTATCACCCCTTCTCCACTGTCTTCGAAATAAGTTGCATGACGATAATCAACGACCCAACCATCTAAGTTACTATTAACTCCTAAATCAGAATTATTTGAAATTTGATAGTCTTCACACACGATAGAATTCGGGATCTGATTTATTTTACCAGTAAATGAGGTCAGACAGTTCTGATCAGAACTACTCAGGATTATATTGCTCGAATCCTGAATATTTGGAAGTGATACTAATCCATTGCCGTCAGTAAATACTTCGAAAACTTCTCCTTCCAAATAAAAATCTAAGGGAAGATTTCTTACAACTGAGCCGTGAGAGTCTTTAATCTGTACTATCTTTGATTGCGAACCAGCATTGATTGCAAAAGCTTTAGTCATTATAAAATTGTTCTCATCTCTAAATCTTAGCTCAACTATATTTACCCCCTCTTCAAATTTGACTGGTAATGAAAGCTTCGAATCGTTAACTTGTCTGAAATTATCAAAAAGAATATCATTAATAATGACTTCTCGTTGAATCTCGGAAAATATAGTTGATGATTCTATAGTGAGTTCATAATCTAGTGGAATAAAAAAGTCTCCGTCATTAAGATTAGTCAAAATCTCGTATTCAGAGTTTTCCGTTGGAAGCAGTCCTCCTCTCTCAATATTTATAGTTTCAGTAGTTGTACTAGATATTCCAAACTTATCTACTGTTGTTAAAGTTACGTCATAAGCTCCTTTCTCTTCAAATACATAAGAAATTTCATCTCCATCCAAAGAATCTCCATTTCCAAAATCCCAATAATATTCAAATGGACCTCCATTTCCTTGGTTAATTAGCTCCGAATAAAAAGTTATCTCTTCTGAGTATTCACCAAGATCGTTAAAATCACCAGAAATCATGATTTTGCTCTCTGGTCTATCATTCAAATTAGGATATACTTCCAAAAATATGGATTCAGTAGAAGACATTCCAAACATATCTGTAACTGTCATCAATATTTCTTTAGTTCCGATTTCATCGAAAAAGTGCAAAACTCTTTCTCCTTCAATAAGCTCACCGTTTGGAAATTGCCAAGTTGTAATCATTGGGTCGCCATTTTGATCAAAAGACTTATTTAAAAATTCAACGACTTGATATTGCAGAATATTTTGTTCAGGAGTAACTTGGAATGCCAAAGAGGGGGGACTATTTTGAGCCTCTATTGATGCACTAGAAACTCCAAACTCATTGTCGGAATTTGTCGAAACAACTTCTAGATTCCACGTTCCAGGAGATGTAAGTTTTAGAAAGTATGGGAATTGCAAATTAATAGATGAAGTGGAGCCAGATGGAGTGGTAACGTTCAGAACATGAACTAAATTCTCTTCAGAGCCTTCAAGGATATTTAGGTCAAGAGTATATTCTCGCCTTTGCTCGTCCAATTCGGTAACGGTAAGCTCGACGACAGGAACAATGCTTTCAATTTCAATAGTTGACTCAACCCTAGCCGACCACTCTTGATCATTATCTTTAACATCATAGCCTACATTCCAAATTCCAGGACTTGCTAATTGAATATCAAAACTTCCTGATTCAAAACGGGTTATGGATTCTCCTTGTGGTCCCGTAAATTCAAATCTATGTTCAATGATAAAGCCGTCTTCATCATAAGAGCTTTCTGTAACAACGAACCATCTATCTTGAGAGACTTGGGTAATCTCAAAAACTGCTACAGGTGCTTTATTTTCAACTGAATAATTGGTTGTAAATACCTCAGACCAATCTCCCGCATTATCTTGCGCTCTATAAGAGATGACATAATTTCCAGGCTCATTAAGATTCCAATGGCTAGGACCTGTCCCTGGATTTCCGACTATGGTAGAACCACTTGGAAATGTGATGATAAGTTCATCTGCTATAAAATACCCATCATAATCCACCACATCAGGAACGATTTCAAAAAGTCTCTCGTTTTCATTTACCGGAAATACATTTAAAGCGAGAACTTCAGGAGCTTTATTTTCAACTTCAACCTGAGTAGACTTAACAGTGGATTTTCCAAAATTATCAATTCCTTCCACTTGAATAGTCCATATACCGGGAGCTTCATTTAAAAACTGCTCCACAACATTAAAAGCATCATAAGAGTACACATTACCTGTAGGTGCAATTGCTGTAAAAATCTGTCTTTCAACATATCCATCATCACTCATTTGAAAATTAAATTGGTACTCTTTAGTATTCTCATCTAAAAGATTTGAGAGTATTTCAAATTCAGGAGGCTCATTATTAAATTCAATTGAAAATGTGTAGGGTTCTGAAGCTTGTCCCTCGTTATCGAAAGCGACAATCTCAAAGTTAACCACTCCATCACCAAATTCAAAATCTATAGCTCCAATAGTTAAATAATCATAAGTGGTGTATTCATAAGTGATCCCATTGCTATGGGTCTCCTTAACTAAGACCTCATTAACGTACATATCGTCGCTATGCTCGATATAGACCTCGTACTCCTGCCAAGCTGGATCAACTAAATAATAATCTACATTTGAAATAATAGGTGCTCTATTTCTAGCGTCTATTTGAAACCTAAGTTCATTACTTGAAATAAGCCCAATATTTGTTTCACCAAAACACAAAACTTCGTAATTCCCTCGAGGAATTTCAATCCAATAGTATTGAGTCCATTCTTTTTCAATTCTAAATGAATTCTCTGAGTCTTGCTGATCTTCAAAATCGCAATAGAAATTTGTAAAATATCCAAAATTTCCTGGGCTAGAGTTTTCAACATCGACATCCCAGTTAACATGACTTCTACTTTCATCCTCCGGTGTGAAATAAAGATTCATAGAAAGAGTGGCCTCTCCCAGATCAACTTCATTAAAACTAAGAGTCGATTTGAAAGGCAAGCTCAAAAGACCTTCATTCGTTTCAAGAGTAACTTCTACATCAAAAGCCCCTGGTTTTTCAGTATTCACATCAACATGAAAATAGCCTGAAGCCAAATTAGGATAATCCTGATAAGAAATAACGGTATTGTTCTCAGAGTCTGTTACTTTAATTATAAATTGCTTAAATTCACTTTCAGCAATCGGCTCTGGGAAAGCGTAGACTTGTGTGTAAGGTTCATTTTCTCTTTTAAAACTATGAGATAAATTTAAGAAAATGCTCTCTTTGGGAGAATCAGGAATATTGAGTCCGTAAATATCATAAAAATTACTAACTCCATCTGTGCTAACAACAAAAGCACCTACAAAGACGTTTCCTCTTGCCGTAGTTTTATAATTAAACTTTAAATCTTGAGAATCTCTAAAATCCTGTCCACTTATGAATTTAAAATCAAGCTCTTCGTAGGCACCACCTGTTTCTTCTAGAGACCTTGCAAAATACAAATAGATATAATCAATTGCGCCTGACTCCATTTTGGTTCCTGTTAAGTCAAATTCAAATATATCTTTGTATTCTTCATTTTGAGTCACTGCTAATTCAACAATAGGAGCTGGATAGATAATTTCATATTCTCTTGAAAAAGTAGAATCGGTATCCCCGCTCTCATCGATAACAGTGAGCTTTACCTGATAAATCCCTTCCATATGAAATGATTGAGTAAAATAGGTCCCAGAGACTAAAGGATCGAGATTTTGAGTCGCAATCACTTCTCCATCTTTGATGGTATCAACTGTATAAGAGAGGATGTTTCCGATATCGGAATAAGAACTTCCCATATCTGTTTATTCGCGCTGAAAGTGAACCGGCTGATTCGCGTGCAATGTGAACCACCCACGCTTTCTCTTCACCCGATTATTATAACCTAA
>PAMZ01000016.1 GCA_002707495.1 Halobacteriovoraceae bacterium
ATAAAAGGACTGATTATCTGACAATCAGCAACAATATTAACCTACAGGTGGGTGATTTTTGGGCCACCAAAGTGGGTGACTTTTAGACTGCTAAAACTACTCATCATCCTCAACAAATAGAATATTTAGATTAGAATTATTCATGTCGGTGTATAAACCAAATTTGGTTATGATGATCAAGAATAAATTACCAACTCGGAAATATTGTTATTGAATCAATAACAGTGCAGGATAACCTACTAAAATTAGGTTTTTAAATCAATGTTTCTATTTATGAAAAATTTGCATTCCTTTCTAATATTTATTCTATTTAACTCGCACAACAACTTAATGACTTAACATCTTTGTCAAAGGTTTGAGTCGCAAGTTTTATTCCTTCACTCAAGGTGAGGTATGGGTGCAATTCTTTCGCTATATCTGAAATGGGTATTTTGTATCTCATCATTAAGCCCAGTTCCATAAGAAGTTCAGAGCCCTCGGGCGCAATAATGCGTGCACCAATCAATTCTTGTGTTCCGGTTTTTCTTAATAACTTTATAAAACCTCTTGTGTCCCGTGCAGCAATCGCTCTTGGGACGTTATCGAGTGTCAGCTTTGAAACGTCATATTCAATGCCTTTGGCCTTTGCTTGAGCCTCATTAAGGCCTACTCCCGACACTTGTGGGTCTGAAAATATCACCCATGGAACGACTTCATAATTGGCTTTTCGTTGGTTTCCTAGTATTGCATTCTCTGCCGCTAGGTTTCCTTCATAGGCTGCTATATAAACCAGTGCGGGAGTAGAAAGGACATCGCCGGCAGCGTAAATATTCTCAATGCTTGTTTGTCCATATTCGTTAGCTTTGACGGCACCGCTTTTATCTAATTGAAGCCCTATAACTTCAAGATTAAGCCCTTTGGTATTCGGCTTTCTTCCTGTAGCCACAAGAATTTTTGAAAAACTCTTAAGTCGAGATTCTCCATTACGCATAAATTCAACCTCAACACTATCTAGACTTTCTTTTATCCCCGAAACTTGTGTGTGGTTTAATATTTCAATTCCTTCGCTCTCAAAGTATTCTGTCATCCAGTGGGAAATATCATCATCTTCTTGAGAAAGAATCTCACTTCGCTGAATAATTGTCACTTTTGAGCCAAGTCTTGCAAACATTTGGGCTGTTTCCAATGCAATATAACCACCACCCACTATAGCTAGGCTTTCTGGAAGTTCGCTTAGTTCAAAAGCCATTTTACTGGTAAGGTAATTAACATTTTTTAATCCCTCTATAGGCGGAATGAAAGCGGAGCTTCCTGTAGCGATTAGGATCTTATCAGCACTGATGTCTCGTCCATCAACATCCAGAACGTGTTGATCTTTAAACTTGGCCTCTCCCTGTATCAGTTGAATGTTTTCATTCTTATCCAAAATAGATTGGTATTTACCAATTCGCAAACTCTCAACTAGTTCCGTTTTATTATCAATTAAGGTTTTAAGATCAACCTCAACGCTACTTTGAGATAGACCCTTAAAGGGAATATTTTCTGCACGATGCTTTGCCTCAGCAGCTCTTATGAGAGTCTTTGAAGGAACACATCCAAAGTTAACACAAGTTCCGCCCAGTGTGGATTTTTCAATTATAGCCACTTTTTTTCCAAGTTCTACCGCTTTGATAGCCGCAGCAAAAGCGGCCGAACCACTGCCAATGATGGCAAGCTCATAATCGTATTCATTGTTGCAACAATCCATATTATCCTTCCTCGCATTGTCTTTTTGTAGCTTTGTAACCAACAGAATCAATTTTTTCTTTGATTTTCACAGCATCGGTTTTGTTATCATCATAATCTACAACAGCACTTTTATTTTTAAGAGAAACGTCAATATCATTGATGCCATCCAATTTATTGATGGCAACTTTCGTTGTTACGGTGCAAGTGGCACAAGTCATCCCTTCAACTTTGAAGCATGCCTTTTGTGATTTTGCCCATGTTATTTGAGCCGTCAGCATAATACTGGCTATCAAAATAAGTTTTTTCATAAAAGACCTTCCTTTTAATATATCCAAGTAACGATTTGCGGTGAAAAGATGCTGGCCAAGGCAAGCACAAGGCCTACGAAGTAAGCAATGACCATTTTTTTGTATTTTTTAGGATCAGAACAAATGGAATCAGGTTCACAAGTTTTTCTTTTTTTAAAAAGCTGATAGCCTGCAAAACCAAAAATGCTCACCACGATAATAATTAATGGAACTCTCAACACATCAAATTTTGCTAGCACTGCCGCACCTGAAACGCCTAAAATTGTCAGCACTAGAGGACCAATACAGCACAAAGCTGTCAAAAAGGCTCCTATGACACCAGTCCCTATAAAAAGTCCTGTATTATTCTCAATATGATTTTTCTTAGACATAAATCTTCTCCTAACTATTGCTTTACTTTATCCAGTTTAAGGTATGTAGTATACTACCATGTCAAGAGGATTTTTTTATGAAAACAATAGATATTGTCAATGCAACAGGTGTTGATCGAGAAACACTCCGATTTTATGAATCTAAAGGACTCATAACAGGTATTACAAGGACTCAAGCTGGTCACAGACTCTTTTCCGAAGAAACTGTTTCTCAGATACAATTTATTCAAATGGCTAAACAGGCCGGTTTTACTCTAGCTGAGATTAAAGAGCTAATTGACCTACAAAGAAATCGAGGTCCATGTCGTCATGGTCGAGATATGGCCAAAGAAAAGAGAATAGAAATCACTCAAAAAATGAAAGCTTTAAAGAAAATGGACAAAGTCCTCTCAAACTTTATTCAAGAATGTGAAAAAAATGGCGAAGCTGGATTGAACCGAACATGTCATTTTTTATTTAGAACCAAGATCTAAATTTATTAGAATCGTTTTATTTTTCACAAAGTAACTGCATAAAAAGATTCTAATAAACTTATTAATCAATATTAACTTCATAAATCAATAACACTTCTGTTACCACTTCAATAACACGACTTTTCATCCTCTCCTTCTAACTCATCATTATTATTTGAAATCAATCAAAAACAAACTTGGCAAACAAGTTGCTCTAAGGAAAGGCCTAACCGACAAAACGGAGGTCTTAATGAAACGGTTTTTAAATTTTTTCCACATCTGTCCACGGTGTGCTCATCGAAGTTATGAAAAGCTCAGAACATATTCTCATTGCGTGAATTGTTTATTTATTCACGACAGAACCCTTGGCAGAGAACTAATTGAAGAAAAGGCTCGCAAGGCTTTCTTGTCATCAATGATGAAGTTTTAGGGAGGAATTATGATTTCAAAATTAAAATCTGGAAATGAAGTAAAAATAACAACAAAAGATGGGAAAACTTTTGAGGGTATTTTCATGAAAAAGCACGGTGGCCACTTATCCACAATTGCTGGACTTGGAATCATCCTCACATTCCCCATTCATACGATTGTAAACATTGTAAAAATTTAGGAGAAGAAATGAAGTATTTTTTATTATTAGTTTTAGCGTTAACAACTGCTTGTTCATTTAAAGGCTCTAAGGAGAAGACAGACTCAGCATCAACTCAAGCACTTAAACCTTCTGATCTAAAGAAGATGGACTCTGATGGTGATCTTATAAGTGATTTTGATGAAAAACAAAAAGGATTAGACCCCTTTGTCGCAAACTTACCCAAACTCAGAGTAAATTTTCTGCAAGACTATAGCATTAAGGTTGATTTTGAAAATGAAACTCAATTTTCAATGGATACTAAAGTTGCAAGAGACAATCCTGACTTTAAGTACCGTGTTGGAAATTTATTCGTAAAAGAGAACTCATACGATAATGCAGCCAAACTTGGAAGATTCTCAGGTGTCTCGTGGGGGGAAGTCAAACAACAAGATTTTTCATGGGTAAAATATCCAGATATTGATAAAGACTTTTATTATAACAAGGCACGAGAATATCGTTACTGGTCAAAGTCTAAAGTAAGAGAGTCATCCATCACTCTTGAAAATACTTTGAGACTTATGGAGTCCCCATTATTTGAAAGCATCGAACAAGTTGAGCTTAACTTCTATTACTATAGTTACTCCAAAGAATCTTATACTTTGCTTCATACTGAAAAGCTTGAAAGAGTATTCCAGAGTGGAACGAGAGAAGACTTTCAAATCATTATCAATAATCCACCAAAAGAGCTGATTGAAGATACATATTTCAGACATGGCGAATTTATTATTTCAGAAGTAAAAGATTTTTATATCCCAAGCTTAAAAAGCAAATATTCTGATCTCTTGGCGTCTGTAAGATCTAAAAGTATTCCTGTTTATAAGACAACTCCATTTAAGAATGACTTAAGTTATGTTGCCATTAATCCTAAAGGCGAGAAATTCATCTCAATTCTTAGCAAACTCTTCTCAGATAAGTTTGAAGTTCAAGGAGATAAACTCGTTCAGGTTGAGCAATTTTCTGACAATCTTTCTGACTTCACTTATCTTCACGAAGTTTCCAAGGAAGATAAGCTTGGTAAATGGTTTGTAATGACGAACAAAATAAAAAATCATTATTTAAAACATAACTTTACAAATAAAGATGCTATCACTCTCTCCTACCTAACAGGTTCTGAACTTTCAAAAAGAACTCAAGAAAAGATTTATTCATTTTCAAAAGATGTAAAAAGTGAAGATGCGGGCAAACTCTATGGTCTAGGAAACATAACTAGAAACAGTCAAATTGATCTTTCAATCTATCTAAATCAATTAGAAGGTATTCAACTCGATGTGGAGCATGGACAGTTTCATTATAGGCCACCAAACTGTAGAAACTGTACAGGAACAAACTGGTCTGTCTCGGCTCAATTTCAAGTCAATCGTTTTTCAGGATTTAAAAATCAGTGGTTTGTAAGAGATTTAGAAGAGGCGAAAAAGTCTTTTGAAATACTCATTAATAATAAAGCTCTCCCCCTCGAAGAACTTATTGCTCAAAATCATGCAACCTTAGAGCTTAAAGGTGATGAATCTTTTAGTTATCTCCATATAACTATAAAAAACGTTGATGAATTAGACGTGATCGAATCTGGTAAAGAGAATGTAGCCTTTATCAAAGTAAAACCACTAAGCGTTGGACATGCCGGAGTTGGTGTTCAAATCAATTCAATGGGCGGCCATAACATAGATAAGGTTTATCATGCTGGACTTGTAAGTCTACAAGAGGCTGCAAGACGTAAAGTTCCCTTGGCCATCACCAGTTGGAAGTTCGATGACTGGAAAGTGAATGTTCCTTGGGGAGTACCTGATTCTAGAACGGGTTACAAACCCACAAAAGGTTCAAAAAAGAAATATTGGACAGGAACCGTGGTGGATATCATTTCAACAATTACTAACAACTATAACTAGGAGGAAAAATGTTTTGGCTAATTAACTTCTATCTTTTCTTTTCTCAAAGTCTGCATGCAAGAAGCCTTAAGGCCACAGCAGATAAATTGGCACAAGAGACAAATCATATCGGACTCGGTGTTGCTCTCTTCGGTCTTGGACTTGCTGGCATTTACTTTATGCTTGGAAAACAAGATGCCTCAACAAAGATGACTCAAGCGCTTATGGGAGTTCTAATTCTTGTTTTAAGCCCAAGCATTATTAACTTTATTAAGGGATTAGCATAATGAAGAAGTTTCCACGATTTTTAAAAACACTACCACAGATCTATGGTCTTAGCTTTTATGAGATCGCGGGCCTTGTGATTGCTCTTTACGTGGCCATGATCTTTAAATTCCCACCTTTAATGACATTGTTTTTAAGCGTTGGAGTAATTTTACTTTTAAAAGTGTTGAAAAAGAATTTTGACTTCATTGGCGTCTTACTACCAAAGACCAAAAAAGTTGATCTATCAACTTTTAAAGGAGGTGGAAAGTGATTCCTTTATTTAGTGCTAATGGAAATAAGCTAACTTCAATGAATGGAAAAAAGAGCTGTTTCTATCAAGTTATTCCCCCTGATATGGAAGGGATAACTGAATCTTCAAAAGAAAGCATCTTTAATGAGCTTGAACAAAATTTAGTGGGAACTGAGGGAGAATTTAAGCTCTATTGGTTAAATGGTAAGTTATACCTTAATTCATTTTCCGATATGGATTTATCACATGGGAAACTTATTCCATGTGATAGACCACTTGAGACTTTTTGGGGCGCTCACTCAAGAGAGATCCATTTTTATGATAATTATTTGACTTGTGGTGATGAGTTTATAAAAGTTTTCTCCCTTACTGACTTCCCCAGTTCCTTGAACCTTCTCGACACTCTTAAGTGGCCAGACTTTGTCATAATGTCGAAAAAGCTAGAAAAGACACAGGCAAAAAGTAAGATCAATTTAAAGCGTAAACTTCATTACTCAAGTCTATTTAAGGAAATGAGAGATATTGAATCGGAAAATGCATATAACGAAGCAGACGGTATGCTTGATCGCATTACAGTTGGTGAGTGTGCATTATTTAAGGCAGAAATATTTTTAATTCTCAGAGGAAAAACAAAGGATGAATTAGATAGAAATGCAAAAGAGGCCATTGAGTATTTTAAAGGTGTTGACTCTAAACTACAGCAAGAAGAAAAAGGACTTTCTCACTTTTTTCAATCTTTGATTCCTGGAGTGCCTGCAAGTTTTAAGCGATCAGAGCTTTGCCCTTCTGATTATCTTTCAGAGCTCATACCACTTCATCAAGATTATGTGCATGAATCTGGAATGAAACTAAATGCACGATCAGGGAAAGCACTTTCTTGGAATATTTTTCATCCAAGTGCAATTAATTATAATGTTCTTATTACTGGCACGACTGGACAAGGAAAATCCATGATGACCAACAAGCTACTTACATCGGCTCTTGAAGAAAGTCACAAAGCAGTAATCCTCGACCTTGGAAATTCTTTTTACAAGACAAGTCGATTTTATAACGGTGTTGTTTTATCACAAAAGTTCAATCCCCTTCAATTTATGAATCCTCGTTACCTAAAAGAGTTTGTTCTCTCAGTCTTAGATGAAAAGTTGAACAAAAAAGAAGAAGGGAGACTTTTTGAAGTAATCACTCAAATTTCAAAAGATGGTGTTTCTTCATTTTCAGATTTCCTAGTAAAGCTTGATACTGAATTTGAAGGCATTTCTTATTATTTTTCAGAGATTAAGGAATATTTCACAGATGAGCAATCTGAGCTAAATGATCTTACATACTGTGATTTTTCAAATTATCCAGATGCTATGAAAGCTCCTTTGATTATTTATCTTATTGAGTATTTTAAAAACTTAAATGGCAAAAAGCTTTTTATCTTTGATGAGTGTTGGCACCTTCTTAATCGTAACGCTGATTATATTGCAGAATGTTTTAGAACTTTTAGAAAGCACAATGCTAGTGCCATTGCTATCTCACAAAACCTTGATGATTTCTCCTGTACTCAACTTGGACGAGTAATTATTCAAAATACTTATTGGAAAGCACTCTTTAGGCAGAGTCTTTCTCCCTCTGAATTTGTAGATGTCGATGCTGTTGAGCTTTTAGCTGGGATCAAATCCAAAAAAGGTGAATACAGTGAGTATTTGCTTCTTTCTGAGAGTATTAGAAAGCCAATACGATTCTATCCAAGTCATTTAGAGTATGAATTATTTACTTCAGATCGTGAAGATAATCAAAAAATCTACTCCTATCTTAAAGCGAATGAAGATTATCTTTCCTTTAATGACTGCCTCATTAATTTTACCAAGATTAAGCATCCAGATTGGGAGTTTCAACATGAAAGATAAACTAACGATAGGTATCGTGGCCCTATCACTTTCTATGCCTATTTATCCTTCTATGTTTGGAGAAGAAACAGCAGTTTTAATTGAAATTGCTTCAACTACAGCTGGCCAGCTCAATGAACTAGAACAACTTGTTACTAATGCACAAACTTATACTAAAAAAATGCAAGAGTATAACGAGCTTATGATGGATCACTACTGGAGAGCTGAGCGCATCCTGTTTGTTGCTGAATCCTTAGCCGCTAAGAAGGAAGCAAAAGACCTTGGTGAGCTTAATTGGGCCATTAGAGAGCTAAAATACTCTATGGCCGAGCTTAAAAGTCTTATGAATGAGTACAAGGACATTAAAAATGAAGAAGGCCGAACCAAGTTCTTAGTTAAACGTCAAAAAGAGATCAATGGAAAAAAAGGAAAACTCGCCGAGCATCAAATCAAGGCATCAAGAGATGCAAAAACAACACGGCGAGCAACCCAGATCAATGCTCAAAATACGGCCCTAATATATGAGCAAAATGTAGAAATGCACAATACTCAGCTTGAGATCTTGGAAAAGCTCTCAACAAGTAATCGCTTGAAGGCAGAAGAACTTGAAGAGAAACGATTGAAACAAATTGAAAAACAAAGATTCTATGGAACTAAAAAAGGTAAAAGATGATAAACCTATTAAAAGATATGCTTTTAATTGAAGAGCCTAGTGTGTTCAGGCTCTATCAAGAGCTTATTAAGATAGCGAACTATTTTATAGCACCAGTTTTTACTATTTCACTTATCCTTGAATATTTTGGTGAAATGAACTTTGCAAGTTCTGTGAAAAAACTCTTTCTTGTCATTATTTTTATGGGGGCATTTTACGGTGTACATACTAAAGGAACGAATATCGCGCTTGAAAGTGCGAGTCAGACCTTAAGGAAAGTCAGTCCAACAAATCTATTCGTAAAGAAATGGCTACAGGTCAAAGTCAAAACGAAGCATCAAAAAGGATGGGACTCGTTAAAAAGTATTCTGATTCCTAATATCAATGACCTTCTTGGAACGGCCTTCTACTTATTAGCAAAGCTCTTTATCTGGCTTTTGAAACTTATCTACTCAAGTGTTTATCATCTTACTTATGTTTTCGCAGGTGTGACCGCTATTCTTTATTTTCTAGGGTGGACGAAAGATGCTTTAAAGGGAACGATCCAAGCAAGTCTTTGGTGTATGGTTATGCCTTTTGTTATTGTGGCAATACTCTCTCTCGTTGGAAATAGCATAGAAGACAGTGCCCTAAATGGTGATCTCGTTATTGCTAAAATTGATACTATTCTTTGGCTTTTTGGTGTGACTCTTCTTTTACTTATTAGCCCACTTATCACGTACGGCATGATTCGTGGAGACGGGATTCATTCATTTGGCTCTAAAATGGGAGCAATGGTTGTGAGTTCAGGAATTAAGGCCATGACTTTTTATCCAATGCTTGCTGCAAGTTTTAAAGGTGTAACTTCTGGCATTGGAAAGGCAGGGGCCAATTCACTATTTGAACCGCCAATTAAAGACCTTTTAAAAAAGGAATCTGGGCCAGATAAAAAGAAAATGAAGCTTATTGAAAGCATGGGAAGTATCAAGAGACCTTTTTCACAAGGAAGACCTCTTGAGGAAAGATTAAAGTCAGTTGGAATGACTAAAGATGAAGCAACAAAGCTTTCCAAAGTTCAGACTTCACATACAAAGAGTTCTAATGTTTCAAATAAACCGAAGCAAAGTACAAATGGCTCAAGCAGTTCACGATCCAAACTCCCACCTAAAAGAAGTCCAACATTGGGAAAGCTAGCACCAACTCCTACTGATAAGAGTCACGAGTATGTAAGGCTAAAAAAACAAAACTTTAAATTCAATCAAAAATATTGGGATGGCATAAATCCTCATAAAGCTGAAGCAATAAAAAAGAAATATGGCATAAAAGGGACAACTGTTAATCCCAATAAGGTTCACAGACCAATAAATAGAAAACCAATTACTAATAACAAAAAGGATAGATAATGAACTTCGATGACTTTGAATCTAGTTTCACTAAGGAGAATAGAAAACTCAGAATTGCCCTTGCGGTAACACTAATTGTTTCGATGCTAACAAGTGTAATGATTTTCTTTCAACAAAAGTATTTTCTATATAAAGGAAAGGACATATTTGAAGAAAGACCTCTTGCAGTCGAAGTTTGTCGTCTTGGTTTTATTAGTCTTGCTAAGGGAGAACCTAACTCTCACGTTGTCACACAGGATATTATAAATCTGGTAAAAGAAGATCCATTCTCGATTCAAATAGACAAAGTCTTAAAACTTGAATCACTGGAAAAGGGAGCATGCAAGATCATTTTAAAATCAAATGAAGAGCTTCTTTCTTTTAAGATTGGGCTTAAAGAGAGTATTTTCTATCCTTTTCACTACAAACTCATTCAACTTGATGAAGTAAAAATTCAGGGGGGAATCTAATGACCTTTTATATTTTATTAAATCAGATCACTACATTATTTTTGAGTTTAAACTTACTCACAACATTAAGCTTTGACTCTGAGATCATTAGTTATCTTTACGGTGGAAGTAAGCAAGAAATGTTTTTTCAAGTTACCAATAACAACAGAACACTTGCACTTAAGCCTCTCATGGAGGGTGACTTTTCAAATCTACTCGTTATCACAAAAGAGCATAAGTATTACTTTGATCTAAGACTAACTAATAATAACTCTCATCAATTCATTGAAATAAAAGATGGGATTGCAAGTCATGCCCTGACGAAGAAAATAAAAACGAAAGAGTATGAAATCCTTGAAGGGCAAGCTTCCATTTTGTTTATCAATAATACAAAAAAAGAAATGATGGTGAATAATATCAGAGTAAAGAAAAAAGAGTATTTCTCAAAGGGAGTGCCCATCATATTAAACGGGCAAAGAATACTTAATTAGGTAAACACAAATTAAAAGGCATTTTTATGAAAAATTTAACGATTCTTTTAATCGTCTTGGGGATTTGCAACCTTTGCTCAGATGTTTTTGCACAAGAGGCACGAATTTCAAGACTAAAAACTAAAAAGAAAAAGACCAAGGTCGTTTATAAAAGGAGAAAAAGAGATGATTCGCTTTCAAAACTTATCGAAAACAACAAAAAGCTTAATGCACTACTTAATGCAAAAACATCACTACCTGTTATTTGGGAAGGTGAAAAACAAGTCCTCACGGGAAAAACATACCGTGGTACTCTTTTAAATACGATTGTCTCAACAAATCAAGCTACGCCTGTTCTTGTTCGTGCTCATCTGAATCAAGGACTTCCATATAATAGCAAGTTCTCATGTCAGGCCATGACACAAAATAAAAGAGTCTTCTGCCTATGCAATAAGCTCATCACGACAAAAAAAGAAATACCTATTCAAGCTCAACTTTTAAATGTTGACGGTTCAAGTGGACTTGAGGGCATCTATGAAGATGGAAAAGAAGAGCTTATTGCAGGAGCTGTTTTGAGTGATTTCTCACAAGGGATGCTATCGGCAGCACAGAATCGGATTGCTACTCCCTTTGGAGCTATTCAAGACACAACTTTAAAGAATCAACTTCTTCAAGGGGTAATCAATTCAGCAAATACGACCTCAGAAGTCTTACTTGATGAAATGAAACAAACAGTTCCAGTAATTACCATTGAAGCCGGAACAGAAGTTCTTATCTATTTTATGGAGGCAATCAATGAAAACTAAATTCTTAGTCATCTTACTACTTTGTTCATCCTGTTCAACTTTAAAGAAATCACTCACGAGTGGAGCTTTAGTTGGTGGAGTTATTGGAGGAACAGGAGGTGCTGTTTTTTCTCCAGATAAGGAGTCTACCAATAAAAATGCCTATCTTGGCGGAATTATCGGAGCAGTTACAGGAGCTGGCCTAGCTTACTTACTCTTTGATGATCCAAAAAAGAAAGTAAAAGAATCAATGTTACTCGATCAACCAATGCAAAATCATAAGGAGGTGCCATTATTTGATTTTTCACCAGAGCTAAAAAACATTAAACCAGAAGTAAACTTTAAACCCGTTAAAAAGTACGAAGTACCACAAGAAAAACTCCCTAAAGAACTTGAGGGGAAAGTAAAAAAACAGTTCATCTTAGAATACCAGTCCGAAGCTCAAACAATTGAGATCGGCAATCGAACAATTCAAATTAGTCCTTTTAAGGCATGGGAGCATATCTATGAACAATAAAAAACAATCACCGCAGTTAGACATTTTTACTCCAATATACGAGATTTTTCACGAGCTTTGTCTTCTTCTCTTTGATGTTGGAAAAGAGTTTTTTAAATGGCTAGGTTTTAAGATTTTAAATAAATCTCCTGAGCTTGCTCAAATTGAACGCAAGGCCTTAGCTGTGAAGAATACAACAGAGATTCAAGATGCTTTAGGCATTGATACGAAAGATAAAAAACCAATGCTTTTAAAAGAAATTGATTTTCGTCGTCATAGTTTTATTGTGGGAGCATCAGGCTTTGGTAAAACTAATCTTATTAGCATCTTGCAAGAGAACTCATTAAGACACGACAAGCCAATCATCTTCTTTGATCCTAAAGGAGATACTGAGGCCCTAAATACCTTTAAAGGCATTTGTGAAAAATACAATAAGCCTTGTTATATCTTCTCTGAGCATTACAAAGACTCTATCTCTTTGAACCCTGTTCTTGAAGGCACTGTCAATCAAGTCGTTGATCGTATCATGCGATCATTTGAATGGTCTGAGCCTTACTATAGAGATGCAAGTCGTAGAAGCTTAACAAAAGCTCTAAAGACATTAGAGAAAGAGAAAACACCTTTCACCCTACAAAGAATCTTTGATGAATTAGTAAGGCTTGAAAGCAAAGAAAACATAGGATTGATTGCAAAGCTAGAGGCAATTTTAGTTTCAGACTTTGGGAAGATTCTAAATGCAGAAGGCCCTGATGCTTTAACACTATCTAAAGTTCGCGATGAGAGAGCTTGTCTTTATATCGGTTTATCAACACAAGGCTATGGTGAAACTGCTACTGCTGTTGGAAAACTCTTTTTAGGAGAATTGCTTTATAACTCATACAAGACCCTTTCAAAAGAAGAAGAGACTGGTCTTAAGAACCCAATCAGTATCTACTTTGATGAGTTTGGCTCTCTCGTGACCCCTGAGTTCATCGAACTACAAAACAAATGCCGAGGAGCTGGAATGGAGCTTACTCTTGCTGTGCAAACAGCATCAGATATTGATCGAGTAAGTCCTGACCTAACAAAGCAAGTGATCGAGAACGCTGGAAATCTTTTTGTGCTTAAGCAACGTCTACAAAATGGAGCTTCAATTTTTGCCGAGGCCATTGGGACAATTATTTCTAAGAAGCAAACTTATAGAATTGAGAATGGAGAACAACAAATGTTGGGAAGTGAGCGAGAAGTCCATGAGCTTGTGGTTCATCCAGACATCATCAAGAACCTTGGAATTGGTCAATGTGTGCTCTTAAGACAAGGCCCTACAAGAGTAAATCTTATCAACGTCAGAAATAGAAAATGGGACGTAATGCGTGATAAGAAGAGTCCTAGGCCTGTTTCACAACCAATCATCAATATCAAATAAGGAGGAAGATTGAGACCAAAAATGAATCTAAACAGCCTTCATCTTAATTACCTCACTCCACTTTTAAAGTGGAGGGTTATGGATTTAGAGTCATTAAGAAGGGAGTGTTTTCGTGCCACAAAATATAAAAATTTCCACCGCATTATCAGAGGGCTTGAAAAGGAGAAGATACTGGAGGGATATAGAGACCCATATAGTCGCAAAAAATTTGTCTTTCTTAGCCCACTCGGCGAAAGCCAGTTGTCGCTTAAGGAAAATCCAACTGCGATCTCAAATGAAACTTTAATACACGATTTAAAAGTATCAGAGATTACTAGATCATTTATAACAAATGGATGGATTGATGAAGTTGAGCTTGAGCATCAGATACAAGACAAACGAAATTTCAAGCTAACTTATAAGATCATTCCTGATGCCATTTTATATATTGAAAAGAAAGGTCACAAGTTCAATTTGGCCTATGAATTAGAACTTACAAGGAAAAGTAATCAGCGATTGATTGAGAAAATGAAGCAGTATGAAGATAGCTCATTTTACCACTATGTGATGTATGTATTCCCAACTGAAAAATTAATGGAGAAATACATCACTCAAGCACAAGAGAAGCTTGGTAGTGAGCGAATGAGTAAATTCATGTTCTTTTTTCATCCTGAAATCTCATCTGGCATACATGAGCCAAGTGAGATCTACGGAGTTTTTCAGGGAGAAAAGATCAGCTTAGCTGAGATATTTCAAAGATAGCATCGCTATAGAAAGGAGATTGAACAATGAGGATAACAGTTTTTTTCTGCCTGCTAATTCGTTGAAATCAATAAGGTTTCGCACGTGACGAATGTGACTCCCCACCCCCAACGAGATTGTGTGTAGGGAGTCACATTCTACGTGCGAGAGTGAGCTTAATCGTTTAGCAGGCAGTATTTAGGAGGATGAATAAAATGGAAGAAGAATTAATAAAAAAAAGAGGAAGGAAGACCAAAAATCAAACGAAGGAAGTAAATCTTAATCAAGAGCAGACTAAGTTTTTTGTCGATCTTACCCATGAAAAAGAACGTCTTAGTTTGATTTTTGATCTTCTAATAAAATGCAATGAAAAGGATTATGGCAGGCCAATCCTTTTTAAAGATCTATGCCTTTATGCTGTTAACAAGCTCACAGAAAAAGACATAGATAAAATCCAAGAACAAAGTCTGACCGAGATGGAAAAGGTGCAAAGAGCCTTTCATGAACATAAGAAGAAAACAGGTCAAGACTTGTCCTTTGGAGAATTTTTAACAAAGAAGCTTGGGATTAACTAACAATAAGGAGTTCACTTATGAATCAACAAGAAATTATAATTTATGGTCGCTTAGGTAAAAATCCAGTTTTACGTCAGACTAAAAAAAAGAAACCTTTTTGTACATTTACACTAGCAGAGCAAATACAAGGAGAAGAGAAACCTCGCTGGCACAATATCGTGATGTGGGAAAAAGAATCTGAACACTGGGCTAAAACTCTCAGAAAAGGTTCAGCTATTTTTGTACGAGGCCGTGTCTCTGAAAAAGAATTTCAAAAAGATACTGGCGAGCTTAAACAATACAGAGAAATAAATGCAGATTCGATAGGAATTATTCAGACTCTATAGGGAGAACATAATGAAAAAAAGAAAATTAAGTTTTTGTGCGGGGCCGTAAGTGATTAAAAGAATTTAATACACCTGAAGGCCACAGAAAAACTTATGAAGAAATAATGCAAGTCTAATCGGATTTTCGAACCTTTAAGCGATAGGAGAATGAATGTCTTATAAACATAATTACATTCAAACAAAGTTAAGCTATAATAGTAACTCTGAGAGGGATTATCCCTCTCAGGTGCTCTTTAAAAACAAAATAACGAATAAGATAGAAGACGAGAATGAAAGATGGCTAACAACAGATGAGGCTGCAAACTATTTAAATATATCTTCTAACGCTCTTAGAATATTAGTTCATAGAGCAAGAGTTAGAACATATAAATTAGGTAGCCGCTTAAGATTTAAGAAATCCGATCTGTTTGCAGTTCTTCAACTTAAGGAGGACTGAAATGCCAATTTATAAAGAAACAAAAAACGGCAAGACAACATATACTGTTCTTGCCACTCAAAGAATAAATGGAAAACAAGTTAATCGAAAGAGGCGAAATGTAACTTCTCTAGCCCATGCCAAAAGACTTGAAATTGATTTAAAAGTTCAATTAAGACAACT
Organism: Halobacteriovoraceae bacterium; assembly: GCA_002707495.1. Taxonomy (GTDB): domain Bacteria; phylum Bdellovibrionota; class Bacteriovoracia; order Bacteriovoracales; family Bacteriovoracaceae. The sequence goes on from PAMZ01000016.1 coordinate 15,557, forward strand.
AAAAGAACTTCCCCATAAATACACCTTAAAGGAATGGAGTGAAGTCTGTATAAAAAAAATGCAGATCAAGTTTAAAAACTCTACAATTAAAGGCTACGAAGGAAACTTCAGCAAATGGATCAATCCTTTTCTTGGTGAATACTTCCTTAATGAAGTTACAGGATTTATGATTCATGATCTAATCTATGAACATATTACTGGAATAAGTATGGAAGCTCGTCGTGGGATACTCAAACGAATAAAAAGAATTTTCACGATGGCAGTAGAAGAAGGCATTTTAATTAGAAACCCTGCTTTAGGCATTACGGTAAAAGTACCAGAAGCAAAGCAAGTGGTTTTTAATCGAACTGAGATTGACACCCTACTTTATGAAGCAAATAAAGTTTCTCATCCTTTCTATAATCACTGGGTAATGGCCTTGCTAACAGGAATGAGAAATGGAGAGCTTTTTGCCCTGACTTGGACAGATGTAGATTTTGAAAACAAAGTAATATCTGTAACGAAGGCATGGACATTAAAGGATGGGTTGGGGCCAACTAAAAGTACCAGAAACCGCTACATTCCTATTTCAAATGAACTTGAAATGTTTCTCAAAAACTTAAAATCCAAAAGCGTTAATCCTAACAATAAAGTTTTAGAGACACATAAAGAATGGTCGCAAGGTAATCAAGCAAAAGTATTAAAAAGCTTTTGTCGTGAAATTGGTATCACCCCAATAAAGTTCCACGATTTAAGAGCCACATTTATTACACAATTACTTATCAAGGGTGTTCCCTTGGCAAAAGTTATGAAGATTGTAGGTCACTCTACAATAAAGACCACTATGCGGTATTTGAGACTTGTGGCTCAAGACACTCAAGGTGCTACCGAAGCCCTTGGAATTTCCCTACCTAAAAATAACGACATTGATAATGTTGTTAATCTCTTTCAACGCTGAGTTTTGGAGCACTTGTGCTTACCAAAACTTACCAGTTAGTCAAAATATCAATAAATTCAAATATTTCGGAGTGGGCAAATCGCCCGCTCCAATTTTCCAAGCTAGGTTTGATGGTAAAGACCTAACTTTCTTAAATCACTCGGAAACCATTACAGAAGGTTATTTGAGGGTTTCTTTCTACATATTTCTGCATTTTTCTGAATTTGGCTTGTCCGTGGCTTGTTTTTGGCTTGCTTGTTTTTACATTTTTCAAAGTGTTTAAATTTGTCGGGCTAAATGTGCAAGCTACTGTTTCTATTGAGTAAATCTTTTGAGAGCTGCATTGCTCACAATTGCTACCCAATAGAACACTTTGCTGAATGACTTGTAGAGATCAATAAAGAGTATCTGCAAGAAAATCTATTCAGTACGGGCCGCCAGACTTCTCAGGTTACACAAACCTAATCTCAAATTGTCTCCATTTAATTTTCAAAATGTAACTTTTTAAAAGCCAAAGGAGGCAATTTTATGGAGAGAAAAAAACCAAAAAGAGGAGGCAGACATAACATTCAGGTATTCACTGATGACATTGTTGCTATTAGAAAAATGCGAATTTCAAGAAGGATCACCAGAGATGATGCTGGCAAAGCAATCGGAGTTTCAGGAAAAACAATAGAGCGAATAGAAAATGGTCGCCGTAACATTTCTGATGAAAGATTAAAGCAGCTAATCAGACGTTACCGTTACACGCTTGAAGATTTTCGTAACATCATTAATGGGACAATGGAACTTCCAAACCTTCCGGCAAGGTCAGTTTACAACAAACCTCATACCCCACGAAAAGAAGGAAGAAAGTATCAAAAGATAATTTCAAAAGAAGCAAGAATTTTGAAGTCATTGCGAAAACTAAAAGGTCTAACTCGTGTCGAAGCTGCAAAACTTTGTGGCCTTTCAAGAAGTGTAATTGACCATTGGGAAAACGGAAGAGTGAATCTTCCACAAACAAGAATCAAAACAATAATTGAGTCTTGGGGATGCACGATGAACGACTTTGACTATCTTTTGTCTCAACCGATTTTAAGAGATGAGACTGTTGAAAAGTGTCAAACCAAACTTGAAAAACTAAGTATTGAACAACTTATGGCAGTCAGTGCCCTACTTAACACATTTGCAGCTTAAAAAATAAGGAGAAACAAAATGAAAGAAAATAAAAAAACACAAAATGGAAAAACTGGTAACAAAGAGAAGTCTTCTACAATGAGATTGGATACTAATATCTGCAACACTCTTAGTAACGAAGTTGAAAAACTGAACAAACTTAAAAAAGGTAAAAAGAAAATTACTCCTTCTGATATTTTAGAAGTCCTTTTACCCCTCTTTAATGAAGATCATAAAAAGCAAATTCTTTCTCAAACAATCACAAGCGTTGATCGTCAGGACACTGCTTTTATGAGCTACAAAAAGAAACACAAAGAAACAACAAAAGCCGACTTTTTGGACTTGATTCAGTACGGAGAGATTCAAATTAATGACTACCTCCCGGAAGAAATGAAGCGACAAAAAAAGATCAATAATGTTAAGGATTTAGACGCAGCTTGACATATTAATCATTTTTGATTAATATAAAGGAGGTTAATTTGTTGAAACGAAATATTGAGTATTACGTTACAAGTTCAGGAGAAAAGCCATTTATAAAGTGGCTTGAAAAGCTGGACAGAAAGACAAGGATCATCGTCACAAACTATGTAGATAGACTTGCTGATGGTGGAACAACAAAAAATCTCAAACCCCTTAAGGATGGTGTGTATGAGATCAAAATATTTTATGGCCCAGGTTTAAGAGTATATTTCGCCGAGGATGGAGAAAAAGTCATTCTCCTCCTCTTAGGCGGTGACAAAAAATCTCAAAATTCTGACATAAAAAAAGCTAAAGAGTATTGGAGGGATTATGCCCAGAAGAAGTGAATCATTCGATAAATATGTAGCAGAACAAATGCAAGATTTGGATTATGCCAGAGAAACACTTGTCACTACTATTGAACATTTTGGCGAAAGTGTCGAAGATGCTCTCAGATACACTATTGAGAAAATGGGTATCAAAGAGTTTTCAGAGCTTTCAGGGATTCAAATACAAAACATATCACAATTCATTAAAGGTAAGCGAAAACTTAAGGTTGAAACTTTAGATAAGTATTTATCTGTATTTAAGTTAAAATCTAAAATTGTAGTTGTTCAAGATGAAGAAGATGATGTTGCATAAAGGGAAAATAATTTGAGCGTACTATTTGACGAGGTTTTATTTTACACAACTCGATTTAAAACAGTCATTACTTGTGGGAGTGAAAACGATCAAACCAGAGAATTGTTTGCTTCTGGAATTTGGTTTGCAACTCCCAAGGGTGGCAAAAATCTTTTTTATGCTACGAATAGACACTTAGTTGATTATGACTTTGATAAAAAGGGTTGGCACCACATGGGTGCCAACTCAATTGATAGGGAGATTGAAAAAGTAGAAACTTTCAATGATATGACCTGTGCCATCATCATCGACTAATAAAATATAGGATTTATTTGTCATGCTTCCTCTTGACGTTTTTCTTTGGGGTGACTTTCTTAATTGAGATTTCATATAATCCTGTATGGATATGAAACTTATCCATAAATTTAGACATGGGATCTTCGACTTGTTTTCCAAAGGCAAGATATTCTATGGGAACATCAAAAAACTGCGCAACTTTATAAAGCTGCTCGATATTAGGAGAAGCTCCCTGTAGCCAAGAGTTAATATTGGTTTTGGGCACACTAGTTTTTCTTGCGAGAGATGCAACAGAAATATCTTTCTCATTAATGAGGTCTCGAAGTATGTCCTTTAGCATGAAGTTCCTGGTCATTGTTCATTTCCTCACAATGATCGGGAGCTGAATTATAAAAGTGTAGAGAAAGTCTCAATCCCGAACAAAGAAGACTAGAATCGGTCTAACCTGAACAACATCCAGAGCAAAACAAAAGAAGAATAGATGAGACAAAAATTGTGATATTTAAAACAAGCTTGATAAAGCCACAGTTTTAGATAGATTCACGGACATTCTAAAAGGATATGCTTAAACTTTTTTCAGCAAAGAGGATAAGTAACTCTTTCTTTTTAAATAAAAACCCAGAAGTTTTTCATCAAAATCATTTATAACTGCGCCCTCCACACTTGGTCTTTTAAAAAGACTGTTTCTCCAGTCTTTTATGTCAGGTTTTAATTTATAAATATTCAATGAACTATATTTTGCAATCACATTAAAGTAGCGAAAAATGGTCGCATAGACGGCATCAACAATCATAAACTTTTCACCATTAAAATAAATTCCTTTTCTCTCTTGGGTAACAAGATCAAGCTTTTCTCGAATTTCATCATAATGCTCAAAAAACAGACCTTCATCCTTTTCGTTATATAACTTTGATATAAGACTCAATATCCCTGAACCGTACTCTATCCAGGATCTGTTGCGAGCTTTTTCAAATGAATCATCGGGGTGAAGTTTACTCCCTGAAATTTCATTAAGATACTCACAGATAACATTTGATTCAAAAAGTATTCCGCTGGGTGTTTCTAAAATTGGAACTTTTCCAAGTGGTGATTTTTTCTTAAACCAATCAGGCTTATCTGAAAGATCAATATAAGTTCGCTCATGCATAATATCATTTTCCAATAATACGATAATGGATCTTTGCACATAAGGGCATAATTCAAAGCTTATAAGGTTTAGTTTCATATCAAAATCCGTAGTGAAAAAACTCAAGCCCACCAACGAGAAGGCAAGGTATTGTTAATGAGAATTTAGTATTTTCAGCTTTTAGAATTTTCTCAAAAATCAGTCTTGAAGTCTCAATTAACCCAACAGCGATCAAAAACTGACCTATTGAGATACTACCGGCCATAAAAATATAAATACCAACTCCAAATACCAAGACTAAAACAATTAGGTTGTATATTAATTTCTCACTTATTTTAAAAGAGTAATAATTAGCAAAATATGACAAGATTACAAATAGGGCCCATTCAAAATGCCTTGTTAATGAGTCTGACAGGAGAGGGCCTAATAGAATCCATCCTAGAAAGAAACTTAGAGCACAATAAAGAATACCTTTTACCCTTTTATCCTTAACTAAAGTCACACCAGAAAAGATAATTGCAAACCAAGGAATAAATTCTACTGTTTCTGATGGAAATTCAAACTTCAATCCAAATATCTGTGATGCTGAAAACCCTAAAACGAGTGAGTAAATTGAATCAATAGTATTTAATGAAAACTTCTTTTTCGTTCGTAAATATTGAAGTGCCCCCACAAAAACGATAGGGACACCAAAGATCAATATTTTTGAGACTAGAAATGAAGCCACTTTATTTTTTCCTTACAGCTTCCCAATAAAAATCAACATAGACTGTATTACCAATGACGGGAGCATCAAAATCTTTCTTTCCAACTCCAAAATCACGTCTATCAAATTCAAAAAGAACATTTCCTCCAGCACGGTAAGCCCCCCATGGATCGTTTCCAGTTTTTCCACGAGTCATTTCAGCAGTGATTTCTTTTGTCTTACCCTTTATCGTTAGGTTTCCAGTGATCTCGTATTTATTTCCACTCTTTTTATTCACCCTCGTGCTTTTAAAAGTCATGGTTTTAAATCTTTTAGCATTAAAGAAGTCAGGGCCTAGAAGGTGCTCATCTCTTTTCTTATTAAATGTATCAATAGATGATATCTGAATAGTTACATCCACAGAAGGTTTCTTTGAATCCTTACCGTCCATTCTAACGGTTCCCGTAACATCCTTAAAAACACCAGTTAAATTTCCTCTTTCTAAGTGATCGACTTTGAAATAGGCATAAGTGTGCGTGGGTTCAAGATCAAATGCGTCTGCAAAAGCAGTGCTTGTTACTGCTAATAGAACTAAAAAAATACTAAGATGCTTCATCGTTTTCCTCCTGATTTAGGTTTAAGTATTTTGGGTTTGGGCCAATGGGTATAATCCTTGGATTAATATCTTCAATATAATCAAAATAGTGTGACTTAATATGAAATGGTTTAAATGTTTTTAGGATTTGAGGGATTTTAAGGATTCTCACTACAAATGATTTTAGGTTTTTAAAATCCTCAAGGCATCTATGATTAAGTCTTAATGCTGAGGTATAAACGAGATCAAATCTAACTAGAGCACAAAATAAGTGAATATCACTCTCAAGGATTCGGTCAGTTAACAAAAACTCTCTTCCACTTAAAAGCTCATCTACTTCACCTAAGGCCTTAAAGAGTTCAGTAGAGTAACGTTCATAGTCTTTTTGGTATTTTGCAAACCCTGCTTGATAAACTTTAGCGCTAATACCGTTTTGAACAAAACTGTTGAGATTATCAATATCTTCCCTAAAGTCGGTGGGATATAGAGTGCTGGCCTCAGATGGAAAAAATGTGTCTAGTATCCTTATGATATTTGAGGATTCATTACTCATAATTTTACTTTCTTTCTTATCGAAAAGAACAGGAACGGTAACTTTGCCGATATATTCTGGATGAGCTTGAGCGTAAACTTGCCACAGAAAGTCAGCTCCTAACACATGATCCTTGGTGGTCTCCTTGGTCGACGCCTGATTGCAACTTGACTTAAAGTACCAACCATTCTCAGTTCCCCAACGAGGATCAAGAATTGACATTGAAATATAATTCTGAAGACCTTTTAGCTCTCGATAGATAATCGCTCTATGTGCCCAAGGGCAAGCATAGCTTACATACAGATGATAGCGATCCACCTCGGCCTTTTCGATAGACTCTAAGAAAGCAGAGTTCTTCTTGGGGCAAGAACTTTCGTTTGGTTTCCATATTCCCTTATCTAGGATCTTCATCGATTTACTCCGATAATAAAGATTCACTTTATTATCGTTTGATCATATATTAAAATAAATATCGAATTTTGATAAAGGTATTATAAAATATGAAAAATGACTTTGATTGGGGAAATCTTAAGTATTTCATAGCTTTAGCTAAGACTTTAAACCTTAAAAAGGCTTCAAAGATAACAGGTGGAACCCATGCGACTGTTTCAAGAAGAGTTAAGCAACTAGAGTCTGAGCTTAAAACGAGATTGTTTGATGTAACTCCACTTGGCCACTCATTAACATCAACAGGCGATGAACTTCTTAAAAGATGTTCTCCAATAGAAGAACAAATTTTAGGGATTTCTCGACATATGTTTGGAAAAGATCTTTCGATTTCAGGAACAATAAGAATCACAACGACAGATACGCTCTCACATACCGTACTGCCTTCTATAACAAAATCTTATCTAAAAGAATTTCCAGATATTCAGCTTGAGCTATTAGCAAGCTCGAACTTTTTTAACTTGTCTAAAAGAGAGGCAGATATAGCCATCAGACCAAGCTCAAACCCACCAGAAAATCTTATTGGACGAAAGCTTGGGAGGATTAAGTTCAACGTTTACGCTGCTTCAAAGTATCTAAAGTCTTTTCCTATCAAGGATCTACACAAAGAAAAAGGTAAACATACATTCATTCAACTGGATAACTCTCTAACTCATCTTTCTTCAAAAAAGTGGCTTGATGGATTCTTAAATAATCATTCACCTCAATTAGTTACTGATGGACTTCTTACTTCCGCAGCAATGTGTGCAGAAGGGCTTGGACTTGCTGTTCTCCCCTCATATTTTACAAAATACTATAAGGGCTTAAGTCTTGTTGAAAATTTAGATGAGAAAATTGGTTCAGATTTTTGGCTACTCACTCATAAAGATATAAGAAACTCATATAAAGTCAGAAATACTATGGATTTTCTTGAAAAAAAGATACGGGCATCAATGGATGGCCTTATATAAAACTGATTTTAGGATATTTCATGTCAGGTTGGATAGTAAAAATTTAAGACGACGTACAGGCAGTTGCCACAATTCTATGAATCCGAACATTCGATAAATGAAGGTATGCATTACTCTTATTCTCTTTACCAAATGTCCATATATTATCATTTGGCCGAACCCTTTTTCTTTGCCTAGAGTGACGAAGTACAGCTCCATTATCTCTCACAGAATAGAGTTCTTCCTTATAAGTACATTGTTTTTCTTCTGAAAAACTATTCTCATCAATGATTGTCATAATTGTTCCTATTGTGCGAGTTCAGTAAGAACAGCAGGAACCATCATATTTGATCTTTTATCAGTAACTATCTTTGGTGATTTAGAATGACTCATAAAAAGAGTACACATTGTTATTTCTTTATCACTGTCAACTTTTGGAATTTCTCTTTTAATCCCGAACAAATAAAAACCATATTTTTCTAAACCTTGTATTTCTTGTGTCATCTCGGCTTCTACTTGGAGTCTACTAGACATATCAGCATCATGCAGTCTAACTATGTCACCCTTTAATAACTCGATAATACCTTTCATTGCACTTATAGACCTTGGATCGGAAGCCTCATCATGCTCTACTTGGAATTGGTCTGCACCAGAGATTACGTTTGATAAACTATTTCCACTTACTATTCTAGGGAGAAGATACACGCTCTTTTGTTTTTTCTTTCTCTGTTTTAATGGCTCTGGTTGCGAAAGCTCCTTAACATCAATATCAAAAGCATTTGCTATCCCCATCATAGTTTCAAAAGATGCAGCTCCGTCTTTTTCAACTCTTTGAATAGTACGAAGTGTAACACCTGATATTTCTGCAAGCTGAGTTTGTGTCCATGCTCGGTCACTACGCTCTTTCTTAACTAATTTTGCTCGTTTAATACTTTTTGCCAATTTCTCTTCCATTTATAGCTCCTTTCGTTTTCCTGAAAGTAGCTAATTTTCTATCAAGTGAATACGACAGTAATACGACACTAATATGACACCTGTCAAACTCAATTAAGGGTGCAGAATCCCTCATATTTATAGGTACTTAGAGGCATATCAAGCAGCCTCTAAGTTTTCTTCAACAAAATTCTCAATGTCATGTAGCCAGTAATAATTAGAACCATTATCAAATGTAATTACTTGCTCATCTTGCGCTAGGCCATCCATATATTCTGACTTTGCAATATCCCACGCAATAGGGTCTTGGTCTTTCATCACTTCAACAGTCAGGAGGTCAAGAAAGCCAACTTTAGTTGTTTCACCATAACAATCTTCAATCATTTGCTCGAAGCTCTCAGTAATATCTACTGTTTCAAGATTTTCTTCGAGCAAGTTTTCTATTACCCAATCAGTCCCATATTATCCTGAATAAAAGATTATGTTGAATGTTTTCCGAATACCAACCAAACTACCTATAGTTGTCATTAAAATCCAAGAATTAACTCAGCATAACAAGTAGACATATTACGCCACCCAAATTAAATATATACCAACTCCAATTAGCATAACACCCGCAATATTATCGGCCCAACGACGGGATTTCTCAGACGACAAACGAGAGATAAAAGAAGAAAACATTGTCCCAACTAAAACAATCGGAATTCCAATCCCAATTCCGTAAGTAAAAAGAAGAATTCCACCCCAAGTTGGATCGCCAGTTGTTGCAACGTAAGAGAGTAATCCTGCAAGTATTGGAGTAGCGCAAGGAGTAATAACAATTCCTAGAATTCCTCCCATTAAGAATGCACCAAATGCACCTTTTGCTTTTACATTCACTCCAGAAAAATTTGGAAGTTGAAACTTTAATATTTTTAAAAGGTATAATCCAAAGACAATAGGAATTATCGCAATAACATAAAAGGGCCAAGTACCAACTTGTCCAAAAACTTTACCTGCAAGTCCCGAAATAATTCCAAGAATGGTGGTGACAACACTCCCTCCTAAAATAAAAAGTGTCGCAATTCCTATATTTCCTCGAATAGTTTCTTTTTTCAAAGCAGCACAACAGCCAGCAGCGGCCGGATAAATTGGTAAACAGCAAGGATTAAGACCAGCAATAATCCCACCAATAAAAGCAAGGGGAATTGCTACCATATTGCTATATTGGAATTCACCAGAAGTGATTACCTCAAGAGATGAAAGAAAAGAGTCAAAGAATTCCATTAATACCTCAAAAGTTTATTTTTTTACGATCTTCTTTATTGCATGTCTTAATTTCTTTATGACGCCAGAACCCTCTCCTTGGAAGCGGTTAATGATGCTATCATTTTTTCCAAGAAAGATAACAGTCGGTGAAACCATAACCTTATACTTTTTATATTTATCTGAGATTTTTCTAATATCAACTTCTTCAAATGTAACATTTTGTCCATTTTTAGATTCTCTAGCTAAACGAATAATTTCTGCACACCCACAGCTCGTTTCAGCTTCTCTTGGATCAGCAAATAGCATCACCTTGGTAATTTTACTTTTTGTTTCTTCGGCGAGAACGAGATTTGACGTCCCCAAAAAAGTAGTTAGCATAAAAAACAATGCAATCCATATTTTTCTCATAAAATCTCCTTAACAACATTTTTTAGATTTACAGTTATTGGTGCTTTCTTCTAAAGGTGGTGGAACAAGATCTGGGTCTTGTGCCTTATCTTGCACAAATGGTGTCCCAACCCTTAAAAATTCATCAGCTTTTGCTAGCTCTTTTCCTAAATAACTAGCATGGTCTAACTTACTTATAAGGTTATTTTCAATAATGGTTGAATATATGGAACCGATATCTCGACCTTCAACTATTTTATTTAAGACTCCGTTGTTAGCGTAATGCTCAACGGTAATCAAGTTTTTGTCTTTATCTGGGTAAATTACAAAATATCCACTTGGATCAAGTTTTAATGGAGGTGGACAATTAGCTTGAATTTTCTCTATTCCTGCTGACATATGAATACTTCCTTCAAATGCTGGGATATTTTGACCTGCACATTCATTTATAGCTTTTTCAATTTTTCTTAAATCTGAGCAGCCAACCAAATTTATAAGTTTAATCTGTTCCTTTATTTGATTGATGCTACCAATATCTACATTTTTCAATATAGGACGTTTTCCCTTCGCTCCTATTATTCTCATTTTTTCTGAATCAACTCCATTTTCAAAAAAACTAACAAAAGATTGACCAGGAAGGTGACCTATTTTTTGCTCAGAATCTTCCCCACATAAAATAAGAAAGCGAATATTTGGATTGGTAGCTATATTTTTAATAATTCTTTCAATCCCAAGGTTCTCAGTGTTCATTGTCCCAACAATACTAATGTGTGGAGATTGGAGGTCTGAGACTTTGTTCATAAGTTCTTTTGAATTTAGAGTGCAAATAGCAATGGGAGCTTCAAAGCGAAAGTTATTATAATTTCCGGGAAATGGGGGCCACCCAACTCTTTCCTCTACAAAAATATCATCTGTGGCACAACCATCAGGCTCCAATTCGACCTCGGGGTACGCCTCTGACAAAAAGTTGGTAACTTCAGATGGGTAACATATCTTGCAGCCAAGACAATCATATTGAACGGTTTCAAATGTATTTTTGGACTCTTCGAGCAAAGGTTCAATTTCTTGTCTGTCGGATGAATTTAGTTCTGCTAGCTTTTGTTCAATGGCCTTGACCTGCCCCCCAAATTTACTCACATAATAATTGGTACTATAATACCAACTAAAGGAGTCAATTTATGG
>PAMZ01000017.1 GCA_002707495.1 Halobacteriovoraceae bacterium
AAAAGGACTGATTATCTGACAATCAGCAACAATATTAACCTACAGGTGGGTGATTTTTGGGCCACCAAAGTGGGTGACTTTTAGACTGCTAAAACTAACAAGGATCATCGTCACAAACTATGTAGATAGACTTGCAGATGGTGGAACAACTAAAAATCTCAAACCCCTAAAAGATGGTGTGTACGAGATTAAAATTTTTTATGGCCCAGGGTTGAGGGTATATTTCGCCGAGGATGGAGAAAAAATCATTCTCCTCCTCATAGGTGGCGACAAAAAATCTCAAAACTCTGACATAAAGAAAGCTAAAGAATATTGGAGGGATTATGCCCAGAAGAAGTGAATCATTCGACAAATATGTAGCAGAACAAATGCAGGATTTGGATTATGCCAGAGAAACGCTTGTTACCTCTATTGAGCATTTTGGTGAAAGTGTCGAAGATGCTCTTAGATACACTATTGAAAAAATGGGAATCAAAGAATTTTCAGAGCTTTCAGGCATTCAAATTCAAAATATATCGCAGTTTATTAAAGGTAAGCGAAACCTTAAGGTTGAAACTTTGGACAAGTATCTTTCAGTTTTTAAATTGAAATCTAAAATTGTAGTTGTTCAAAATGAAGAAGATGATGTCGCGTAGAGACTGTTTTCTAAAAGTGCTGGATCATAGAAATTCCAGCACTTTTTTATTTATCCGAAAGCAACTATTTTCCACCAATTCCAGCAGCTTTTAATCCTTCTGCGGTTGGCCCTTTTACTTGGCAACATTCAGCGAGCTTGCCATTTACAACGACAGCAGGAACTCTGGCTATCCCAAGCTCTTTAGCCCTCATTGATACCTTTTTATCATTCATATCAAGAACGCTAATTTCACAATTGTCACACGCAACCTCATTCACGAGATTAATCGTACTTTCGCAAGCGGGGCATCCCGCACTGTAAATTTCTACAATATTAGACATATAAACCTCCTGGTTTTAATTACAATTAGTACAGTTTCGCTTCATTGGAATGAGGTTCCAGATAGAAGCAAAAAATAAAATTCCTATTCCAAAATAAAAAAGGGAGTCGTTTTGTCTATAATGAAATGTCAAAGCAATTATAGAACCAACTATCCCAAGATAAAGTGGGGCGTATCCTCTTCTGGATTTAGCTTTAAATCCAAGGCCAAACAACGCAATTCCAAGAAAAAAAGACATCAAAATATAAAAGTAAGTTCCCTTAAATAAAAAACCTAATCCGATGCTTGAAAGAAAGCCTGCCATAGCGGGATAGCAAAGAGGGCAACTAGCCTTTGCTAAAAAGGCGGCACCGACTCCCGGCCCAATTGAGGCAGTTCCTAAAAAGCCAAATAGCTTATTCTTTCTGCCCTTCAAATCATTACAAGAATTTGTTAGTTTTGAGGCAATTAAATTTACAGATGGGACACCTGCTCCTTCATATACCCTGCAACAGTTTGCTCCATCAACAGGCTCAACACCCATTATATCTTTTCCATTAATCAATATTGTTGGTGATCCGTGCTTCCTTGCATACTCAGGTGACTTACCTGAATTTCGATCCCATTCCTTCCATTTGGCAGAAAGTTTAACACTAGAGAAGGCCTTCAATAAATTTGCTCTTGTCTCCTTCACGTTCGGACAATCTTTATCAAAGATAAACTCTACATTTAGCATTTTTAATCCCTCTCAAAACTTTCTAAAATTGGGCAATCAGATGTTGATTTTTCATTATTTGAACAAGCCCCAATCATTTTCTTCAATGAACGCTTCATTTTATTCAAATCCTTTATTTTTTTCTCAACTTCCTTAAGCTTTGATTCCGCTTTTATTTTAACTTGTCCACACTTAGCATTTGATTTTACTCGTAACTCTAATAGTTCTTTTGCCTCATTTAATGTAAAGCCTAGTTCTTGTGTGCTCTTTATAAACTTGATCTTAATAATATCGTCATAAGGATATTTTCTATATCCCGACTTAGAAGAAGGCTGCTTTATCAAGCCTTTCTGTTCATAAAACCGCACAGTCTCAACTGTGACACCTGACTCTTTCGCTAGTTTTCCAATTGTATATTCTTCTTTCATAAGACCTATTATAAACCCCGTAGTACACTACGGAGTAAAGAAAAATAAAAACCAGTCATTTCAAATGGTTATAATGAGCCACCAAGAGAAGAAGCCTAGGCAGCTCCCTCTAGGTTTTCTTCGATATAAGATTCTAGGTCGTGAATCCAATAGTAATTTGAACCATTATCAAAACTGATTAATTGCTCATCTTGTGCAAGCCCGTCAACATATTCACTTTGGGCTATTGACCAGTATATAGGATCATTATTTTTCATAAGCTCTACTGTAGAAAACTCCATGAATCCTACTTTTGTCGTTTCCTCGTAGCATTCTTCGATCATCTGCTCAAAGATTTCTTCTGTATCTACAGCTTCCAAGTCTTCTTTGAGAAGTTCTTCTACAACCCATTCAGTACCGTATTCACAGCCAACACCTGGAATTAGTCTCATAAGATCGTCACTATGGCAGGTTTTACAAACTCCCGATGGAGCTTCTTTGTAGCAGGAATAACAAAATGGAATAGATTTTTTATACGCAATACTTTTTAGATTAGATTCAATATTTTTTAAACACATAATTAGCTCCTTGTGTATTTGTTAAAAGAAAAGTGACCCTATTGGGCCACTTCTTTTGTTACTGGTGTGTAATCAACGCCAAGAATGTGCTTAAAGAAGTTAACGTGTTTCCTAATCACTGAACCATCATTTAAAAAGATAAGAATGTGGTCATTTTTTAGTACGATGTTTTTTGCCTCAGCAAATTTTAATACTTTTTTGTTTTCAGATTGAGTTTTCATAAATTCTCCTTGTTTTAGTTAGTTTTTATTTGCCTCTTAGGGCGTAATAAACGAGGAGCGCAGTCGAGCGAAAATCAAGAAAAATATGGGTGGCAGGTCGTAGGAGGAACCGGGATTTTTCTTTATTTTTAAGCGAGCGTAGCGGACGATAAATGCAGCCTAAGATGGTAAGAATAAAAAATACGAATAAAACAAGATTTGAATTTAGTAACACTCAATTAACAAAATAGATCATTTGCAGCAAATTTCTTAAAAGTTAAAATATTTAGCTTATGATGGCAGGGTTTTTAGCGTGATTTTTGAACCAACTTCTTGAAGTCGTTTTTCGCAGACGATTGGTAACAAAACGAAGTTTGCATTTTCCAAGTCTCTTTCCGCAAGAACAAGGGCATGGGGCCTTATTTGCGATTCTTTTTTTTGTGCCTATCAACTCTAAGGTCTTAATAATGTTTTCATTACTCTCAATACCAAATAGCTCTTTGTAATCATCTAAAATTCCAGGCAATCCATGTGCAAGTTCTCCCATGTAGAAGTCACCACCTTTTTGAAGTTTAATTGAAACTGCATACAAGAATGGAACAAGGCATGATTCAATAAAGGCAACAAGTGTTCCTTTACGGTTGATTTTATCAAGAAGTCTTAGTGGTGAACCTAAGCAAAGAGAATCATCAGGGTTTATATGAAATTCACCTTCCTCAGTCCTTGGAATTTTATTATTAGTCTCCCATACTTTAGGAATTTTTTTGGGAAAGCCATTTGGGATTTCAATTTTAACTTCAAAGCTGTCTTTTATTTCAGGGCCATTTTTGGATTTTGCAATAAACTGAAAATCTCCTCTAAAAACTAAATGATTTCCCTTAGTCGGCCTAAGGGCCATAAAAGGATAATCGTTTAAAAATTTCCTTAAATCGCCCTTACTAATAATCATTATTTTTCTGATCTCCAAGGCTTATTCTCATCGTTAACCTCATGCCTTTTTGGAGTTGAGGTAATCGAAGGAGAACTCACTACGCCAAGTCCTTTTGCTAATACTTCTTCATCTAGTCTAATTCCAAATTTTGCCGAAGCTTGTTTTGATATAAAACCTGGCTGAATTGAGTTTTCTATTAATGAAAGATCATTCTTGGCCTGCTCTAGCCAAGACCAAAAATTATCTTCAAGTTTAAGGTGACTATATTTAGGCATAGACCATCTATCAGCAAAGTCTTCTCCCGGATCGACAGGGTTAGGGACTCTTGGAGTTATAGAGTTAACCAACCTCCCCATATTTTCGAGAATATTTGTTAGTGCTAAATGCATATCTTGTTCACCAGAGTATGCTTTCGCTGCAAGTGTCGTTAAGATGATCGAAATAGGCTTTGAATCTTCATCTTCTGCAAACATGATGTCTCTATGTTTTTTAAGTAATTGAATAACTCTTTGCAATGGTGTTTTTCTGCGAAACAAAGGGACATCGTCAACTTGAGCAGACTTCTCCATTAAATCAAACCTTAAGGCCTTCTTCATAGTTCTTTCAAACCAATTTGCGTAACCTTCAGGGTTACTAATATTCCAATCATCCGAAATAGACCTGTAATTATGGTTTCGATCATCTGTAATTACTACCGTTAACTCTGATACGCTTTTTGCGATAGCTTCATCAGCTCCTGATTTTGTTAAGGATTCAAAAATATCTTGTCTTCTTTTTCCACTTTCTGGAATACAAGGAACAATATCCATGTGAAAACTTAGATCATCTTGATACTCTAATCTCCAACATCGGTGTTTTTCTTTTACTTTCTCCTTTATACCTCTCGCACCTCTATATAGTTCAAGTTCTTTCCCAACCATCTCTTTAAGGTCTTTCTGAGAATGTGTCCTTTTTTCAATTCCGTCTTTTAACTTACAGGCAAGATCAAGATCGTATTCATCTTCTCCTGTTAAGGGTTTTGTGGCCGTGCCTAGCCTGAATGATCCTTGTGCGAAAATATGAGGTTCATAGTCTTTTAAAGACGAATCATCTCTACTTAACCAATCTCCCAAGTCTTCATAGCGCTTGATTGCTTTTTCATAAGCTCCTTGGGGTAAGTCTAGTTCCCCAATTAGTTTTTCTATAATAAATTTCTTTTTGTCATCTGTGTTCATAAAGTTCTCCGTCAAACTAGCAATTAAAAAATGCTTTTATATTTTCTGTTTCATAAGTAAAAAGTTTATCCGCCCTCGAAAAGAGGTCGTTAGCTGCCGTGTAGTCATCTAATGGCAAGGGTAAGTCAGATTCAAAATTTAATCTTAAAAGCTGATCTTCTTTCATGATTAGCTGCAAATAGTTATGAGTTGATTGCGACTGAAGAGATAAAATGAAGCTTATAAACTCCTGCCTTTGCCACCCATTAAGCAATCCCCATTTTTTCTCTAGGTCTGTACCATAAAATGACTTCGCATGACCTGTTCCAACCGAAAGGATTTTTATCCTATCAGCAGGAATATTTAATCTTCGTTGAGCATCAATGAAGGCAGCTAAAGAAGGGTTATTGGCCCAAAGGCCGCCATCGGCTAATGCATATTCACCAACACTTGTCGGATCAAAAAAAGTTGGAGCACTACAAGAAGCCAAAACAGCATCACAAACAAGTACGTCCATATCGCGAGTGAAATGCTTACAATAATTTGATTTAAATACATGAACTCCACCGTTACCAATATCTGTTGATGGAATTAGTAACGGCTTTTTTATGTCGCCAAGTTTTATATCCCCAAAAGTTTCTTTTAAAATTTTCTTTAAGTTCGTATTGTTATAAAGACTATGGAAAGCAGGCTTAATATTCTTTGGCCAATAGGATTCATTTTTAACAAAAATTTTCTCACCTAAGCTTTTGTAGAGGTTAACTATGTTTTCTATAGAAACTCCACAGGCCAAACCAGCTACAATTATTGAGCCAGTGCTTGTTCCTGCTAACATTTGGAAATTATCATTGAGGTTTATGTTAAGCTTTCCAACAATGGAATTAAGGATATGCGCCGGAACGATACCTCTAATTCCGCCGCCATCAATGGCGAGAATATTAAACGTCTGGTTTTCTTTTTCTATACTCAACTTTTTCTCCTTAACCCAAACTCCATTGTTAACACAATGGAATGCCTACATTAACAATATGATAACACTTTAACTAAAGTCAACCCTATGATAAGATAAAATTATCATTTTGTTATAGCCAGATGCTATTTTTGAGTCTATCTTATTGAAAATAGGTCTGTATTAAAGGAGGAAAAGTGAGTGATTCTGACGTTTTCAGTCTAAGAATTAAGCAATCTAGGGATAAAAAAGGCTGGTCACAAGCTGAATTGGCCAGAAATGCCGAGATAACACCGGCGGCAGTCAATCAGTTTGAGAAAGGCAGTAGAAAACCAAACATGCCTATTCTGCGCAAACTGGCCAATGTTCTCGATGTCTCAATAGACTACCTTGTTGGCGAAAGTGATGAAGAGAACGAAGTAAAAGTGCAAAATGAATGGCAAGAGTTCTATAGAGGCTTTAGTGAACTAACAGATAAAGATAGAGAAATCCTTAAAGCTCAAATGGACATCTTAAAGGAAAGATCAAAATCAGATGACTGAAGCAGAAACGTGCGCGGCAAACTTTTTAGAAGAGCTGGGGATCAATTCTTATCCAATTGATCCTTTTGAAATTTGCCGATCGCTTGAAATCCCAATTTTTGAAAACTCCTTTGATGGTTTGGATGGTATCCTTCTTTTTGATGGAAAAAATGCTTCCATTGGTCTTAATTCAAAACAAAGCTATTTTCCAAGAAAGAAATTTTCTGTATCCCACGAACTTGGCCATTTCAATCTTGACGTTGATTATGGCAAACCTAAATCTTTTAGATGTAGTAGTAAGATGATTGAGGGCTTCAATAGAAACGATAACATTGAGCTACGAGCAGATCAGTTCGCGAGCGAGCTTCTGATACCTAAATCACTTGTTAAATTTCTATATAATTATGAAGAACCTTCGTGGGATTCAATAATTAATGTTTCAAATAGCTTTGAAGTATCGCTTATGTCTTCAGCATTTAAGTACATGAGCCTGGCAAATATACCTTGTTGTTTAATTGTTTCAAAAAATAACATGATTCAATTTTATCGCCCTTCAAAAGAATTTCGATATAGCTTACAAATGAAAGATTCTCGAATCTTATCTACAGATTCATTCGCGTATAAATCAGCAAAAGAATTGGATGTACCACAAGACTTTAATATAGTTCCTGCTGACATTTGGATTTCTGGAAGAAATGTAACTAAAGATTCAGAGCTATATGAGTGGAGTTTACCAATTAACTCCTTTGGGCAGGTTTTAACGCTACTTTGGGATGATGAAACTGTTCTCATTAATGATGATTCAGACCATCTTAGTGCAAATAATCCTTATGATATTGAAGAAAAAAACTATTCATATGATGGAGTTGATAACTTTCCCTGGGAGCCACCGACTTTAGGTAAAAAGAAATAATTTTTTAGTGAATACAACACCTTTCTTCAATAATTAAGTGCTGAATATCAAAGTTTGACTGAATCTTTTTTCTATAAAACTCTGTGCCTTTGGGATTGTTGTTATATACCATTACTTCGCAAGCATGAGCGTTTGGTGCAATTCTCCAGATATGTAAATCAGTAATTTCAACATCTGACTCATCGTCAAATAGCGTTCTGATTTGATCTTCTTTAATTAGCTTTGAGTTTCCATCTAGTAATTCCCAAACTGTTGCCTTACATAAACCGTAAGCCCATTTAAGAATGACAATAGAACCAACAATACCCATCATGGGGTCTGCCCAGTACCATCCAAAATATTTTCCTGCCAATAAAGCTACAATTGCTAGAACGGATGTAAATGCGTCCGCTATGACATGAATCAAGGCACTTTTATGGTTATGGTCGTGAACATGGTCATGAGAATGATCGTGATCATGGTGATGATGATCATGTGAATCCCATAGTAAAAGCGCACTTAGTAAGTTAACAATAAGGCCTACAATTGAAACGATAATTGCCGTAGAAAAGTTTATATTAGTGGGATTAAAAAAACGCTCAAAAGATTCAACTCCCATAAATAAAGCGACCAGCCCCAACATTAAGGCACTGGTATAACCTCCAAGGGGAATAAACTTTCCAGCTCCAAAAGTAAACTTTTTGTTTAAGCGTTTTGATCGTGCAAGCTTATAGGCGATTACAGAAATACTCAATGCACCAACATGACTTGCCATGTGCCATCCATCTGCAAGCAATGCCATTGAACCTGTTATATAGCCATAGGAAACTTCAACGACCATTGTGATAAAAGTTAGGGCAACAACAAAAATAGTTTTCTTTTCATTTGAACCTATTTTGCTATCTTGTATTACATAATCGTGATCGTGTGAATGAGATAAATGTGACATTTCTACTTCCAATATGTTTTCATAATCTTTATAAGATCAAGAGCTGATTTATCTTGAGATGATTTCGGTTGATTTGGGTTCTTCATCACATGCTCTTTGATATGGCCTTCAACGAGTTCTCCCATTAAACCATTTAAGCCTCCACGACATGCAGATAAAGTTTGAAGTACAGCAAAGCATTCTTTTCCTTCGTCTAAACCTCGCTCAACGGCTTCTAATTGGCCTTTAATACGTCTAATTCGTGAAATGATTTTTTTCTTATCTTCAAATACATGCGACATTTGACACCTCATTATACTATACCCCAGTATATTATATTGCATTGCTGAAATTGTAAAGAGTTACTCCATAAATTGATAAGGAGCAACTCTTCTATTTTTGAATTTTCAATGATCTATGCTACTTTGACTAAAAAACCATGAACAAAATAACCAATGACCAGTAATACTATGCCACTTGAATAACATGCCCAAAATCCAAGATTAAACTTTTGAGCAAGTAAGAATGGAATAAAGAATAGTAACGATACAGGTATCGCAACAAATACGCTTTTTGCATATTCGACTGATTGCTTTGCATCTCCCCATTCCATATGAGAAAAAGCAAGTGCAAGAAGCGTTGTAAGAGGCAGGGCCGTAAGAAACCCTGCCAAACCTGTCTTCTTTCCTGATAACCAAGAAACAAAACTAATCAACACTGTTGCGACAATAGTTTTACCTATTGCTAACCACATATTACTTTCCTGTAAAATTTGCGGCTACAAATTCACCTGATAGTTTTAAAAAGATATAAAGCTTTTTTCCTTTCACACCTTTTTCATTATCAAAAGTAACAACCCATTCCGTCTTTTTTCCAAACTTCTTTTTCTCTGACTTATCTAAAGTAGAACTTTTCCAAGAAGCATCAATCTTGCCAGCTTTTATAAGACGTTCTACATGGTATCGACCGATTTCACTTGTTTTTTCTTTTGAAATAGATTTTTTAGAGTGTGAGTGACCATGACCGTGAGAATGACCACCACCTGGGCCTGCAAAGCTTGAAAAAGAAAGTAATAAAGCTCCAATTAATAATAAATGTTTCATATCTCTTCTCCTATAAATTATCATGTTTGATTTCTTCAATTTTTGGTTGATCCATTTTCATGTGATGATGGATATGATTATCTTCACTAAATCCAAATTCATCGGGGTTAGAAGTGTGAAGGTAACCATGCAATTGCATCAAAAGCAGCATGAATCCAGCTAGCATAATCCCATCGTTAAAAACTCTTGAAAGCCTTTCAAACATATGATGCTTTCTCATTTGAGTAATAACAAAAAGCATTATTACAAGTCCTGCGATTTGACCAAACTCAACTCCAATATTGAATGAGATAATTCTCATCAACATTTCTCCACCTTTTTCACCTAATGGGAGTTGCTGAAGACGAGTAGAAAGGCCAAAACCATGAATCAATCCAAAAACAAAGACCATCCAAAGTAAGTTTGGTGATTTCTTTAACCCAAAATACTCTTGGAAGCCTTTATTATTATCAAATCCCTTATAAATAACAGAAATAGCAATGACTGCATCTATAAGCCAGTAATTAGCAGTAATGCCCATAAATGTTGCGAAGATAAGGGTTATACTGTGGCCTAGAGTAAAGATACTTATAAACTTAACAATATCTTTAAAAGTTTTTAAAAAGAATATAACCCCAAATAGAAAAAGTAAGTGGTCATATCCAGTAATCATGTGTTCGGCACCAAGGACGATATATTTAAAATATCCTCCTTCAATCATGGCACGCTTTGCTTCTTCACTGATTCCATGAGCAAATGAATTTGCTGAATAGAATACTGGAAGAATGCTTAATAAAAATTTAAACATAGTTCCTCCTAATTTTTAGTTTTAAAATACTTTTGAAAACTAAATATATATCGGAGGTCTATAGATTTTATTTGGATGAGGATTGGAGATTAAATTTTTCTCAGAAAAGCCTAGGTTCACCTCAATTACAGTAACTTTGGACAAGACTTTTAGAGAATGATTCAAAAGCTTGATCTCTGATTGAGTAACCTTAGAGTGTTCATGGTTGTGCTCATGCTCGTCACCATCCTCACTATGTTTATGTGAGTGAGTATGAGCCTCATCATCAATATTATCGTGATGAGCTACATTATAATGGGAGTATTCATCAAGGTGAGAGTCAATTTCGTTCTTTTCAACAGAAAGACTTGGCTGATTAATTACAATACAAACTGCTAAAATAGAAAGCCAAATAAATTTACAAATCTTAATTGCGCTCATACCTTATTTTATATCCTTTTGGCTTAGGTTGTAACCAAAAAATATTGCAGCAAATATAGGACGTAAATCCAAAATCATCCAGCTTTTGGAGAGAGGTGTAATCCACCTCTCTTAAAGCTAAGGTTTAAAGTTTAGTCCACTTTAAAAAATTAGATTTGCTTTTAAAATAATAGGTTCGGCCCTTATTTGTTTTATCGGCAACAATATAAGCGTCAGCTTTACTAATTTTTTCATTTGTCAGAGGGTCAGTGGCCATTCGATGATTAGAACTCATCTTCAACTTATCCTTACACATGGCACAGCACCCATAGTAACTCTTTTTTTCAACATTTACTTTAAATTCAGTGAAGTCTGCCATTGGGTTATAAAAGTTATTGACCATACAGACTTTGTTCTTCTCAGTCACTTCAATAAAGTTATTAACATCATTCTTGGCAAAGATGTCTGTTGAAACAAAAACTGTAAAGAATAACAAAGCCAAGCTTTTGAACATAAATCTTCGATTCATAAAACCCTCCTAATTAGTGATTTGTGTCCTTAGAGCCACAGTGAGGCATATTCGGAGCATATGGGTTATGCACCTTAGCCATTTTCTTACTATTTTGGACCCATTTCTTTTTCACCATTGGACAAGAATATGCATTGTACTTTTCTCCAACGTCATAAGTGTTTACTACATGAATCAATGCCATAGAAACTAAATGATAGTTTTGATTATTATCATCTCTTGAATTTGAGGCTTTGATTTGGCCTAGCTTTGCTTTAGAGAACTTTAGAAGTTTTGATACCTCAGAGTCTTCAATACCGTCGATGGCCTCTTTTAGTTTTTTTGCAGCAGCTTCTACTTTCTTCCCATCATATTTAAAAAATGAGTTATGCAATTCTTCATTTGCTTCGAGAGCATTAACAACTGACTTTTTAGTTCCTTCACTTAAGCTTTTTCGACCACCTTTTTTGCTCATTTTGTCCATTTTTCCATGCTTCATTTTGCTATGATCCATTTTTGAATGGTCCATCTTAGAATGATCCATATTGCCGGAAGCAAATGAGTCTAAGCTCCAAACTGCAACAAAGACGATCGTTAATGCAGT
>PAMZ01000018.1 GCA_002707495.1 Halobacteriovoraceae bacterium
AAAATAAGGAATAGAATGGAGAAGTTTTGAAGGTCACTTTTGACCTGACAGACACTTGCTAAAAAGGAAGGACTGTCAGATCAAGTCGCAACTTTTACATTTCATCTTTATTCTCGGAAAATTTGTTATTACTTAGCTCTAGAATCCTCTCTAAATCCTTCAAACTTTCATCTCTCAAGATACTAGACGTTTTTGCCACTTCAATAGAAGTTCCTGCCATAACTACATTGACTAAAGAAAGATAGATCCTATTAGATTGTATCGCTTGCTCAAAAACTTTTTTATAATCAGATCTGATTATATTAAAATCTTTTTTAACTGAATTCCTCATTCCAGATTCATTAATCAAGCTCTCTATTTTTTGGAGTGTTTTCTTTAAGTCTTTTTTATGTTGATAATCTTTTTTCTGTAAAAAATTCCTTGAACTCAAATATACCTGATACCAACTATTCTGGATCTCTAACACCTTGACTTTATTTTTATTTCCCAGAGTTAATTTTAACTCCTCTTTTAATATTGATTCGCCTGCTCTGAATTTTGAAGGAAGTTTCGTATTAATAAAATCATTTTTTTGATTGTAGAGAAACTCTAATTCAGAAATATGTTTCCCGTAACTTACTAAGGTATCACTTAAATTAATGACTAACTCTTTTTCAGACTTAGATAAGTAGGTCCGATCTACTTTACTAACCTGTTTGAGTATCAATTCGTGGCTATCTTTAATCTTTTCTAATACGCTCGAAGCACCAGTCGAACCATAAACCTTAACAAGTCTTTGAATCTCAGAAATTTCTTTATTAATATCTAATATTGTTGATGAAGTTCTCGTTAGTATAGATAGCTTTTGGAGATTAGAGTTTTCTTCCCGCAAATTATCCAAGTAGCTCATCGAAACAAGCCCGAAGAGACAAAATACCAGAATATTTCCTAAAATAACTTTATTAGAAATTTTGATATCATCGAATGTCCGAATAAGTTCTATTTTTTTCATTTTAAGAATTCAAAAACTCATACCATTTATCAAGACTATAATCATAATTGTCCATGACTGTGTTCCAAACGGCGATATTACTAAAGCGCTTTATATAAGAGCCTCCATTACGAATTTCACCGGCCTTAACAGAGACCCGCCCATCAGTTCCTTTAAAGTCTCTAACTGCTTCAGCTCCTTCATACCAATATTTCCATTCGTCATTTGGTAATAAATCCCTAGAGCGCTCTGGATTAGAAATATAATATCCTTGTCTTGCAATAAATGCCCCCGGATAGCCTGAAAGCCACCAATTCATATACTCATAAGCTGCATCTTTCACATGCCCTGAAGTCTTAGAAGAGAGGCACATTACTCCATGCCAAGCTCGATAGCCCTCCTTTGGTGCTGCATATTGAACAGGAATTCCAAGACCCCTTGCCCCAGAGACTCCCGGAGAAAACATACTTTCGATGACAACTCTCTTTTTGACCATGAAATCAATCGACTGTGGAACCGATGACCAAAAACCTGCAAAATGACCTGCTTTCTTTTTTTCATTTAGAATTCGAAACAGCTGATCAATCTCACTAGTTGTCATATTCCCTAGATCATCAAACTTCATAAGACCTTGTGCTTCAGCTGCCAAAGCAACATCAAAAATACCAATTGTTGGAGCATTAACAATTCCGACCTTTCCTTTATACTTGTCATCTAAGAGCCATCCCCAACTTTCAGTTTGATACTCAACACCTGGCTTAATAATGTTGGTGTTGTAACCAAATGAATCAACGTTATGTACATAAGGCATAAAGCTTATGAAGTTTGATTTTTGAGAGCTAAGTGTATTGTCTTTTTGAACATATAATAATTTATAAGGAGCATCTCCTTTTCCATATTTTGCAGTAGGAGAAATTTTTCCAGTTTTTGTAAGCGGGTTTACTTCATTCCAATATTTTAATCGATCAATCTCAATTCCCTGAATGGCTTCAGCAGACCATAAAATATTAATACTATCTGACCATTGTTCGTATAAATCAAAGCTGGCTGGATTCGATGAAGCTCTTTGCAACACCTCCGCTGATCCTCCAGGAGAAAAAACAAGATTAATCCCCAAGTCTTTCATCGCCTGTTTTCTTAGCTCTTCTTGAAGAGTCACATGAGTCCCAAGTACGCGTACCGTAGGTGTTTTTTTGGCAAAAACAGTAGGAGCACAAAGGGATAAAGCTGAAGCACAAGCGAGTTTAGAAGACTTTTCAAGAAACTCTCTACGATCTAATTTTTTAGTCATTTCAAAATCCGGTTTAAGAAAAATTCAGCTTTTATTTTACCTTAATTTACTAAATGACTCTGGAGGTATCTAAAATTTTCCTAGAAGAAAAATGTCTACAGATTAAGTCGGATAACTTATGACTTAGGAGATCAGCTCTCAGGATGGATCGACTATCGAATCATGACTTTTTTCCAGAATCGACCTGCTTTGATGTCCATGGGAGACAAGAATAACCTCAACTCCAAGCTCCTGGCCTACCTCTAAATCGTGAATCGTATCACCAATAAGCACCGTATCCGCTAAGGAAATTTGTGACTTCTCGATCAATTGTTTGCCACGATAAGATTTTGAGCGGCCATATTTGTCTTCTATGCCGAAAACATTATCAAATAAGTGACCTAATTTGAAATGACCAATCATCTTATCTAGATTGTCTTGATCTGAAGCAGAGAGAACTGATTGGGTTTTATTTTGCTTTTTTATTTCATTCAAAATAGGCGTTACATGATCAAAGAGTTCACAATCAAAAACACCCTCCATAAAACTATCAACAAAATCATGACAAAGATCTTCAAAAGATCTCACTGAATAATCGAACCCCAATTCATCGTAATAATGTCTAATCGGAAAGGTAAAAATTTTTTGGTACCTGGACTTGTCCAAAGGATCTAGATCAAATTTTGCCAACAGACCGTTCATTGTTTCTATTGCGTGGCCCACATCATTAAGGATAGTTCCGTTCCAATCCCAAATAATATGTTTCTTAGATGATAATTTTTCTAGCATTGTCATAATTTAGTCTTTGAATATATCAAAATTTTTTTGAAGTTCCCTTGAAAAGAGTCCCACATGATACCCATCAACCAGTCCGTGGTGTGCATTTACCGCGATATTCATCATCAATCTGTCTTTCTCTTTATAAGTTTTAGAAAAAGCCAATTTCGGAACTGAATCTGAAGTTCCAAAATGAGGTTCTTTATGGCCTGTAAACTTAAACCAGGGAAGTGCTGAACAATGAATACAATCCAAGCGATTCTCAGGAGGAAGAAAGGTCTTCGTTGTAAGAACTCTCTTTTTTTCCCTTTCTATATTTTCTTGAAAAAGACTGAAATCTGTATCGAATTCAACATAAGAACAGGCAAACGTATGATCTTCTCTGGCCATCGTTGCAGAGGCATGAATGACTTCACAATCAAAGACCTCACCATCAATGATCCTCCACCTAAAGTTCTCTACTGTCATCAAAGCTTTAAGCACATCATGTAAATATCGAGCGAAAAAACTTTCTTGCTTGGTTTTACAGGCTTCATAGAGCGCTGTCACATCAAAGGGAATGACAACTCCAAAATAAGGATCATGAAAATTTTTAAAATGCTCAAAGATTAATCTTCGAGACTCAATATTTGCTTTTTTCATATGAGAAAGCTCACTCTATGTAATAACACTCAACTCAGTCAAGACACTTGAATAGACACCACGCATGGTGCAGATTGATTAATCCAGTATCAAATTGAAACTGATTTACTCTTAAATTCTGACTTTGGGCCATACTCATTGAAGAACAAGTTTTAATGCAATATTCAAGAAAAAGAACATAGGAGAACATGATGAGAATAAGTCTGATATTAGTATTTTTAATGAGTCATGCATTTGCCAGCGAGTTTAGCTCAAAACTTGAACAAAAAAAGTATCATTTAAAACTGAAACAAGATGCTCAAGCCTTTAAGCTTAAATCAAGCCAAGAAAAAGAACTCATGCAACTTTATATGAGTACAGAGAAGCTAGCCGGAATATTGGAGTTATCTCAAAAGAATAATCTCAATTGTATTGAATGGGTCTATAGAGGTAGTGCCACTCGAGAGGAGGCTGCAAGAGCTTGTACAGGAGTAAGAAATATGGCCTGTGTGGAATGGGTCTACAGAGGAAGTGCCACCAGAGTTGAGGCAGCCCTAGCCTGTCGAAGAGTTAATCTCGATTCGTGTTTTGAGTGGGTCTACAGAGGTAGTGCGACTCGAGAAGAATCAGCTGCAGCTTGCAGAGGTGTTCATATCCAAGAATGTTTAGATTGGGTCTACAGAGGTAGTGCAACTCGAGAAGAGTCTGCGGATGCCTGCCAAGGTGTAACCGATATGGAATGTGTGGAATGGGTGTATAGAGGAAGCTCAACACGAGAAGAATCTGCACGCACCTGTGGCCGAGGAGGAGGAAGGCCAAGACCAAGACCAGGCTGCTAAATGCACTTTGAGGTCTTTTCTTAACACAGCCTTAACAAAGCGCGCAAATGGAAAGACCTCTCCAACCTACTGAAATAAAACAAAATAAACGCACTGCACAGCCAAAAAACCTGGAATCCTTATAGACCCATTTGCTCCAAATCCATATGCCCGCTAAGCTACGGCCACAAGGGGACATTATGAAAAAAACGAAATTACTTCTTATCGTATCAGTATGCCTGGCTTCATTTACCAGTATGGCAGAGATTCCTGCTTATCAAATAGACTTTGATAGAGAGCTCGATCTGCGAGACTTAGATTTTATTGAGATTACTGACCAAGATGAATTTGCCAGTCAAAATAAAAACCTTAGAGGAGGACCCATTAATCGAGATCCTATTTCCGGTCAAACCTATAATCATCGCATAGAAGGGCCTATGTATACTATTGCAGGGAACTCCTTGGGAAATTGGATTTGGGATTTTGTTACCGGATCTGATAGTCGAATCTTTATGCGCTATATAACGTTGTATAATAAATCGAGAAGCTATAAAAAAGATCTCTCCTCGGGACCTGATGCAGTCTTTATGCGAATCACCGAGGCTTGCCATGTAAACAGTATTTTCATGGGAGAATGGTCTAGAGGTAATTCTCTCACTGTAGGTCTTGAGGCTGGTGTAGGAATTGAAAAAATGGGACTTTCAGCTTCTGTTAAAGCTAGCATCCAAGAAGGAATTAACTTCACTAACACCGTGAGAGTACAAGCCATCGGGACTGGCTACTCTGCAGTACACAGACCGATTATGAATTATAAAAACTATGAGGGTGTCACTTTAATCGCCATTTATGTGATCAATTCAAATGGGCAAAGAGTAAGAAGAGGATATCTAACCAGTAGACCTCCTGCTCAATATATTACAAGCTTTAGAACAAGATACCCTTATCGGTTTAGACTGACCCACCAGGATAGATCTTTTGGAGATGAGGTGAGTAATGTCAGACATTACCCTCAAGGATGTCGCTACCCTGGAGTTGAAGTGTCAGAGGCTAGGACCAGACAAATCAATAGCTCTGTGATGGCCACGATTCCCTAAGAACCAACCAAAATGTGGAGTGGTTATTCGGCTACATGTAGCCAATAACTATTCCACTTAAACGCTTCCCCAAAGTCTTCCTGATCCTCTGAGACACGATTGAAGATATCGTGAATAATCGGACTACTTGAACCGATAATTTCAGAAACACCAGAAGGAGTTCTATGCTCCCTTTGAATACAATAGGGCTGATTTAAGTATTGAGCGCAGCTACTCGAAATTAAAGGAAGAATCTCTTCTTCAATTCGTTGGAGCTCAGAAGTGAGCTGATTCAACATATTCTTAATCGTTTGAACTGTGGCAACCTTTCTATCACCCAACCTAGGATTAACTGAATTCTTAATAATACTTGGAAAGTCCATGACTCCTCGACTATAACTTCTTCCGTGCTGCTCTTCAGCTTTAACTAGCATCTCCATTGTGAAGAGATCTTCTAATTTCAACTTATATTTATCATCGAGTTCTTGAGTTTGTGAAACTTGATGTAACTCTCCCATTATCATCAAGAGTCGTTGATTTCTTGTCATCTCTCTAGCCGAGCTTGTAAATTCTTGATGAAGCTCTGAATTTCGACTGGCAATCAATTGATCAAGTGTTTGAGTTATATCACTTTCACCATTATGAGCTGTTAATCCCACAAGAGCTATTCTATGTAATGTAATTTTACCTTGAATTTTTAAATACTCATCAATCTGTTCTTTTTTATCGGGTTGATCAAAATAAGTCGCTACTAATTCTTCACAATTATTGGGAGCTACAGTCGTAGATAAATTGACTTCGACTGGAGAAGATCTTTCTACTATTTCGGGTGTTGTATTTAACTCCACCACATCAACAACAGGATCTTCGATAACTTCATCTTCTAAAACGATTTCCTCTTCTAATTCAACTTCAGGAGAGACAGAAACCTCTGTTTCGGCGAGAACAGGTTGAGGAGCCGATGTACCAAGTTGATCTGAAATATCCCAACCACATTCAGGACCTAAAATTCTGTCGTTTAATTCTTGGTCTGTCATATTGATATAAAAAACAGCATTTTCATTATTGTCTGCTGAAAAAAGTCGATTCTTATTTACCCGACAAGTTTCACCTTGATAAGTCAGGATAGCTTGCGAGCCCTGCTCATTACTATTGTAAGGAGTTCCTCTTGGCACCTCTGGATTTCCGGCCCTAGCATCGACTCGAATACTTAGCCCTGAACCTCTATACTCAAGAGGGATAAAATTTCTCGAGTGTCTATCATCTCTTACGTCTTGCGCCTGACTATGCAACATACTTTCTGGAATATTCATAAGCTGCATGGAATCGGCATCATAATAAGCTTTTTCTCCAGTGGGAAGTGTCACTTCAAAGGCATTCATAGATTCAATCAACCGCATCGCTGAAGCAACCCTTCTTGGTATTAAATAAATTGAAGTCTCCATTAGATCATGTGACATTCTTCCTGAAGCTTGTGCATCCTCAGTAATTCTAATTCCCGCATTTAAAGGATCATTTCCAGGAGTAATAAATCGATACTCTCTTGTTCCTTGGCCTGCTCTTTTTCCATCATTATCAATGGCAAAGCCAACGAGAACACTATTATTACTATATTCACTTGAAGGATCGAGAGACGCCCTATAGATTCCCACTGATCTTTGCCCAATTCTCACACTACTTCCTACGTGGCGACCATATTGGCCATTTTGTAGAGGGACTCTTCGACGTTCAGTTGAAGATAATTCTTCAATTTTTTCAGTTGAGCTGCCTTGGGACTCTTCTTGGTAGGAGCTGTGAAAATCCATAATATTGGCAAGCTCTCTATCGAGGTTATAATAGCTTCTAGTTAAAGCCTGATTCCCTTGAGAAATATAATGCTGAACAATTTGTTCATCAGACATTGAGGATCCCCTCGGGTCTGTCGCCCTAAAAAAACGAATCATCTCTGCTCGATAACGCTCATAATTATCCTCTGCTTCAATATAACGAAGCTCGCGCGGTCTCAAACCACTTGCTTGCATCAGAAATCTCTCACGCCTACTAGCAATAGTTTCCCTTATCGTCTCTTCAGATAGACCAAGACGCGCTCCATTGGCTCTCTCAGCCTCAAGCGCTTCTATTTGATAATCATAGAGCTGCTCAGATTCGATGTACTCAGGACGCTGATCCTGGGCAAAACTTGAAACACTAATCAAAAAGATAAATAAAAAACGCATAATTTCCCCTTCGAAGACTTATCGAAAGAAATAAGAACATACCTTAGCAAAAAGCTCAAAACCCAATAAAAATCAATGACTTAGTGGGGGGAGTGAGAAGAGAGGATGAAATAAGGAATGGCAGGATATCGAGAACACGATACCCCACCAATCTCTAAAACCAAGGATACCCCAAGACCACCACGGTCTCGGATTATGCATGTATTAAATGTAGCGCAAAGTTAAATTTTATTCGAGTAACATTGAGTAACAAAAAGAATGTTCATTTTTTCACGGTTACAGAATGTTACTAGGAACTCAGGCTGAGTTTGATAAATTATAGAGACACAAAAGGAGTTAGGTTGAAAGGTTTTATCTTATTCATTGCTATAATCACATTAAACGTTCAGGCTGGATGTAAAGTCTATATATCACCAGAGTCAGATACGGGTATTGTTAGTCATGCTCTAGATAAGGTTTCTGAAATCGAACAAACTTACCAACCAAATGAAGCAACGATCAAAATCTCAAAGAAATCGATATCTCGCTACGAAGATGATCTTCTAGGAAGATTGAATGAAATTATTTACGATTCTTATGAGGTCTATAGAAATAACCAACTTATTCAAAGCACTCAACCTGTAGACTCACAAGATTTTCACTATGAAAATCTATCCCAAAGCCTAAGTCTCGCGATCGAAGAAGTGTGTCAGCAATAGCTTTTTAAACTATTCAATTTTATACATATTAGAAGAAGGTGAATATTCAACTTCTTCTATTTCACCTTCAGTAATTTTTTCGATTTTCTTAACGATTTGAGTGATCCTATCTAGAGCTTTAAGAGCTTTATCAATTCGAACATTATCAGGCTTTTCCTGACAGATCGTTAGATTTCCAATCGCAATCGCTAATGGATTATTTATTTCGTGGTTTAGAGTGGTTACCATCGAATTAATGGTATTGGCCTGTTCCGCTTGCAAAGAAAGACCAATCAATTCCTGAATAACAAATTGAGTCTTCATTCTTGCCATGACGACTTCTAGATTCATCGGCTTTGTAACGTAATCATTGGCTCCAAGCCTGAGTGCTTTTACAATATCCTCAGTTTCATCTTTGGATGTCACCATAATAACAGGAAGTTCAATATTATTTTTAATCGCTCTAATCTTTTCTAGAACTTCTAGCCCTGAAATATCCGGCATCATAACATCCAAAAGAATCATATCAAAATTGATCTTGGATGCTGGCTTAAGTTCATTTAAGAATTCTATGGCCGAAGAGCGAGCTTCAACTTCAAAGCCTTTTTTCTCAAGCTTTTTAAGAGTGATTTTAGCACTTAGAATATCATCATCAATGATTAGAATTCTCTTTATTTCATTTGAAGGCTTAGTCACAATAACCTCGCAATTCTTTAACCAACTCAGGAATACTCTTTTCTAAATTGTCATATAACTCGAGTGCCCCATCGAGGGTCTCTTTTTCTCGGCCTTGGTTTTCAAGTCTTAAGGCCATGTCACTTAAATCTTCACAAAAAAAGTTCAAAAGCATTCCTTTTAGCGTATGCGCATGCAACTCAACCTCAGTATATTTCTTTTGCTCAATTCCAGACTTCAAACTCTCAAGTACAACTGGATAAGTTTCATCCAAAGTATTGGTAAGTTCAAAGATCATCTCTTTGTCACTTTCAAAGTGTTCTAACAGCTTGGATTCATTAAACATCATATTTTCTTATCGGAAGAGGGACTCTTTAGCTGAAATAATTAAAAAACTCTCCAAATGACTTTCTAACTGATTGAGATTGTGGAACTTTTCCTCCCCCCAATTGTTTAAGCATAAGAGTGTAAGACATGACTATGCGATGATCATTTGGAAGTTTGACTTCACCAGTCGGAAGTTTAGGCTGGCTCTCTTTCACTTCTAAAATATCTAAATTTCTATTGTACTCATAAGCAACTTTAAAATGATCCAGCAATTTAAAAACTTCTTCCTTCCTATTACTCTCTTTAAATTCCAGTGGCCCTAGATTTTTAAAGACAAATTGTGCCTGGGAAAACATGGCCAAGTATATAAGGGTAGGAAACAGATCTAAACAATCTTTAACATTAATTTCAATTCTACCTTTTAACTCGCTTTTAAAAATCTTTAGATCAGGGCCATCAAATTCAAGACGCCCACCAAGTCGCTCAAGGTAATCAAATAGCTTTGCATCGGCTTGCTGAGAGTCTATTTCACCCACATTTTTGATCAGAAGATCTTGATTAAGAATTGCATATGCCACTAGATAGCTTAAAGAGCTAAAATCAACAGGAACACGATAAGGCGTTTTAAAGTTTGAGACTAAGCTTTTAGTCATCTCCAAATAAAGAGAGCTAAAGCTTATATTCTCTAGTTTAATATCTAGACTTGTAAACCGACTTAAAAGTATGAGAGAGCTCGCAAACTGAGTCGTCTCACTACAATCGACCACGACAGAAGACTCTTGGTTCAATGGCCCTTTGATATTAACGGCCTCCTCCAACTTAGTGATTCGAACCCCCATACCACTCAATAGACTAATTTGTTTATCCATAGGACGGTTTTTCATATGCGCTTTAAGCTTGAGGTTATAAGACTTGCTCCCAAGACTTAATAAAGTGGT
The DNA here is from genome assembly GCA_002707495.1 of Halobacteriovoraceae bacterium. Classification (GTDB taxonomy): domain Bacteria; phylum Bdellovibrionota; class Bacteriovoracia; order Bacteriovoracales; family Bacteriovoracaceae. The sequence goes on from PAMZ01000018.1 coordinate 10,363, forward strand.
CAAGAATCTAACCGTTGTGCCTCCTTCCGACCCCTCTAAATCGAGATATTCTCCCATCGTTTCCGTCTCACAAGCTGGAAAGCTATTGAGGATAGTTATATTTCTCTTCTCTCTAAGAATCTTAAGTCCAATTTTTTTAAGATTATCAATCATATCTTCCACGTCTAAAGAATCTGGAAGTTGATGGATTTCTACCTCCTCACTTGTCAACGCAGCCAGAATTAACGCCCTATTTGCGTAAGACTTTGAAGTTGGAGCTTCTATTTGTGAAGGTAGAGGATTATTTGAAACATGCATTTAATTCACTCTGATAAAGATCTGAAAATAATTGTTCAAAACCAATTTGTTTGACTTCGCTTACTCCAATATTTGCTGGAACAATAATTTCTAATTCATTTTGGTTTAAGCGTTTTTTATCTTTTAAAACAAAATTTCTAAAAGAATCCTTAGAAATCAATTTTTCTAATTTGAGATCAATTTTAAGCGTTTCACTTAGACGCTTAAACTCTTCCCTCAAAGGAGGACGATACAAAATAATAATCCAGTAGGTTCCTATCGCCACGGCTCTCCCATGAGACAGTGATGCGGATTTTTCAATAGCATGTCCAAAAGTATGACCTAAATTTAAAAGTCTTCTTACTCCCCTCTCGTGGAGATCCTCTGTGACCAATTGATTTTTATACTCAGCACACTTCAAAATAAGTTCATCACTGATAGTGCCATCAAAGGCATCAAAAATCTGACGGCTCAGAAGAAGATACTTTAGGAGTTCCCCTTTTCCAGAGATGAGTTCTTCCTCAGGCAAAGTCTCTAAAAAATCTTTGCAAATAAAAATCTCCGCAGGCAAATGAAATGCCCCAATTAAATTTTTCCCTGCAGTAGTATTGATTCCCGTTTTCCCACCGATGCAAGCATCTATCATTGACAATAACGTGGTTGGTATAACCTTCCAAGGAATCCCCCGCAAAATAGTCGATGCAATAAACCCTGTCAGATCGCTTGTTGCTCCTCCCCCAATGGCAATAAGAGAATCATTTCGAGTGATACCTTTATCTAAAAAAAACTCTGTTGCTGATTTATAGATTTCAAATGACTTACAGCTTTCAGGATGATCAAGAAGAAAGGCGCTTTTTTTATCAAGAATATTGGCCAGTTTTGGATAGAGCTGAATTATTTTTTTATCTACCACAAAGTACTTATGGAGTTCCAAGAGATCTAAAATTTGACTATAAGTCTGTTTTTGCATAGTTCTGTTTTAACTTAATTCTCAGGAGCACTCAAGTTGAATAAAGAGATCTTTCGCGTCTTAAAAGAAATCAATAGTTTGCTGAACAAATCACAGGCCCTTACTAAGGAAATTGATTCTGAAAAAGCTCGCTTAGACAAAATAGATCATCAAATTAAGTATAAGAACTCTCAAGCAGTAGAGCTTGAGCAAAAATCTCGTGAGCTAAAATCACAGCTCTCAGCAAAGGAAGCTATGCTGCATGAAGCTGGTAAACAAAATCAAGCTGCTATTGCCAATGCGAATAAGGCAATCAGTCAAAAAGAAATTGATGCGGCTCTGTCTCAAAGACAAAAATCAGAGGAAACGATTGAAAAACTCAATGAAGAGATTTTTTCTTTAATGGAGGAAGAAGAAAAACAAGATGAAGAGTTAAACTCAATAAATCTTTTCCTCCAGGGAGTAAAAGAAGGGAGAGAAGAAATAGTAAATGATATTGAGAAGATAAACACTCCAAAACTAGAAGAACTCAATAGGTATCGAAACCGAATTAATGAGCTCTATCCCCAGATACCCAATCCACACCGGGAGCATTTTGAGAACTTAGTTAAAAAGGATCTTCCCAAGGGACCCATTACAAGACTCAACCAGAAAAATTTTTGTGAACTATGTGGAACTCAAGCAAGCTCTACCAAAGTAAAGTCTATCGAAGAACAACTTCAATATCGAACATGCTCAGGTTGCAGTCGAGTTATCATTCCCGAATCATCACAGTATCTTTAGCTTTCTTTTTAAGAACTAAATTCATATAGATAAAATAGCAGGTCGGAACAAATATCAAAGTTATTGTCGTAGAAAATAAAAGACCATAAGCAAAACTAGTTGCCATTGGCTTTAAAAAAGGGTCCCCACCGGGCATATGCGCCACAGGAAGTAGACCAACGACAGTTGTAAAAGTGGTTAGGATAACTGGTCTAAAGCGGCTTAAAGACGCCACAACCAACGAGTCAAGTGTCATGCCATTTTCTTCTGTATAGCGATTAATAAACGTAACAAGAACAATAGAGTCGTTAATAACAACCCCAACCAGTCCTAACATTCCCATCAAGGCCATAAAACTAATAGGCAGTCCAAATATCAAAAAAGATCCCACAACTCCAATAAAGCCAAAAGGGATAGCTGTCATAATTATTACAGGCTGTGCAAGGGAAGAAAACTGAATCACTAATATGATAAAGATTATAAACATGGAAGCAACTAAAGCTTTTTTAAAGCTCTCAAGCGAATCCTCAGTATCTTTGTTCTCACCCGAGAGTTGGTAAGACAATTCATCGTATTTCTTAACTATATTATCTAAATAAGGTTTGAGTTTTTGGTTTACTGCCACTGAAGTTGTCTTTAGTCGATCCACCTCTCCCGAAATAGAAAAAGCTCTCTGTCCTTTATACCTTCTAATTATAAAAGAACCGTCTCGCTCTTCAAAACTCGCCATTCGATTCAGAGGAATCTGCAAACCTTGAGAGTTAGTTATTTTTAACTCATTTAAAACGTCTATAGAAGTTTGTTCTTTTTCTTGTAGTCTTACGATGACATCAATATCTTCATCCGATTTTTTGATTGTCGTAGCAGCTAATCCTTCTAATGCAGTTCTTAACTCCATCGCAATTTGATTATTACTAACGCCTAGCCTTCTAGCTTCTTTTTCATCGATTTTACAATGACTTGTCTCTTACCTAATTCGTAATCGATTTCAGCACTTATAATTTCATCCCAAGAAGTCAGAAGACTTTTAATCTCCTGACTGGCAGCCTTAAGATCCTCGATTGAATCAGAAAAGATTTCGACATTAACTGGTTTTCCTGTTGGAGGACCATTTTTTATCTTCTCTAAGGAAAAAACATAATCTCTAGTAAAATTCTGGGCTTTCTCTGAGACGATTTTTAAAATCTTATCAGTTTTTCGCTCCCTTAAATCCTGCATGGTCAACTCTATAAATATCGAGCCATAGTGATCGCCAACCCTTGGAGTTCCCCCCTTAGACCATTGGTAGCCGGTAATCGTTCTATAACCAACGAGTTCTTCTTTGGTCATTTCTTCTTTTATGACTTGCTCCATATCAATTAAAATATCTTGAGTTTTTTCAAAGGGAGATCCAACTGGTCCCTTAATATTTAAGTAAGCGTAAGTCACATCATCTGCTGGAAACAGCTCAAATCTCATATTAAACGCTGTGATCCCAGAAAGAATAAAGACTCCCACAAAAACCAGAATTGTAAGATAAGAGGACTTAAGAGCAAATCTTAAAACCTTTTCATAGATATTTTTTAAAGGCTGATACCATCTTGTTTTTTCCACATTTTTTGTTTTTGAGGCGAAGTCTAACAAGTGGCCGGGGAGAATCAGAAAGCATTCAATCCAACTAGCCACCAAACAAATAATAACAACTGCTGGAACCGGCCATAAAAACTTCCCCATAATGCCTTCCATGTAAAAAAGCGATCCGAAAGCTACCATGGTAGTTAAAACAGTTGAGGTAACAGGTGCCATAGTATCTCGAGCAGCTTTTTTCGCAGCCTCTTTAGGGGACATTCCATGTTCTAGATACTGGTAGTATTGTTCCGCAACAATAATAGAGTCATCAACCAACATTCCTAAAACAAGGATCAGACCAAACATTGAAATAAGATTAAGAGTGATATCAAATGAGTCCATCAAAGAAAAGGCAACCAAAAAAGCAAAGGGAGCACCTAGAGCTGTAATAAGCGAGACTCTAAAATTCATAAAAGCCATCAGACAAAGAAGCACCAGAAAAATTCCTTGCACTCCATTTTGAGTCAAGATTGATAATCTTCTTTTGACATAGAACGAGAGATCGTTGAAGTCCTTCGTTTTAAACCCTCGTTCACTTGCTATTTCTTGAATTTTTGTTTTCACCATCTGAGTCGTATTGATAACATCCTCACTGGCTTTTGCCCTAACGCCAATAAATATAGCGAGCTGACCGTTGGCGCGCTCTGATCTTTCTGCATCCTTTAAAATTCGACTTACGGTGGCGACGTCTTTGACCTTAATGGCATCACCAATATCATTTGATAAGATAATGACGTTTTCCAATTCTTCAACTGTTTCATTTTCAACCAGAGTTCTTACTAGTTTTTCTCGGGGAGAGGCTTTGATCGTACCGGCAGTGATATTGACTTGCCGATCCCTAATTGCATTCATTATTTGAGTTAAGCTTATATCGTATTTGAGGATTTCATCTTTTTTAACTCTTATATCAAATTGCTCATCTCGGTATCCATCTAGATCCACCCCTGAAATGGGAGCCATCCGCTCAAAAACATCTTTTACGTATTTTACATCCCGTCTCAATTCCCATTCATCTTTCCCATAAACGGCAAATTGAATAAGGCTTCTTTGGGAGTTCGTTGCCTTGGTAATAACTGGAGTTTCGACATCATCTGGCACTTTAGCCGCTAGATCACTTAATGCATCCCTAACTTCTGTGAGAACTTCGTCTACATCATAATCTGGGTCTATTTTCAGGGAGACTATGGAGGCTCCTTCAGAGCTCAAAGCATTAAGTTCCTCTATTCCCACAACCTCTTTAAGCTCTCGCTCAATTTCAATTGAAACTAATTTCTCCACATCCTCAGCTGCAGCTCCCTGATAGAGAGTTCTAATAGTAATAAAATTAAAATCAACATTAGGGAAAACTTCTTTATTGAGAGCGACTATAGACATCGTTCCCATTATAAGGATCATGATAGTTATCAAATTAACGATGACGGTATTATCTACAAAATAATCGATTATTCTCTTCATTAGTCTCGATAGTCTCTGAGAAATGGTTTAATTTCTCCAGTAATTAACGCTAATTCAGAAAAAGCATTTTCTAATGCAAGAAGCATATTTACTTTGGAAATCCTAGCCTGAATCCATGTTTCTTCGGCTCGAAGAGACTCTTCAAAAGTAATTTGTCCTCTAAGATAGAGCCGTTTATTTTCTTTAACCACTCTCTGAGCCACATTTACTTTATTGTTAATAAGCTTTATGGCAGATTCAAAACGCTCAATATTCTCAAGTAGAACTCGATGCCTTACTTTAAGGTCGCTCTCTCTATTTTTAAGATTGAGCCTCGTCATGTTTCTTTGTAAGACTAGCTTTTCCTTAACGGCGTCTCTTCTGGAAACACCTATAGGAAGAGTATAATTTAGACTGACAATTTTCTCATCTCGAGGGCTTGGTCCCACAGAATCTGCCAAAGCTTGAGAAGACTCTTCATCAAACGAGTTTTTTGTATATGATAAATTTAAAGTAAGTGAGCTATCACTATTCTCATCTGCTTTTTTTATATTCGCTTCTGCTAACTCATTTTGCGCCTTCAGATTTTTTAATTCAACAAAGTCAGGTTGATCAAGTAAGAAAGGATAATTTTTTTGGGCGGGCTTAAAACTCCAATTGACTAGTTTATAATCCTTTTCTGGCAGAGAAATTCCAACGATATCTTCTATCGTCGCAACAGCAAGTCTCAATTCACTTTTATTTGTGACGATTGTTTCTTGTTGGTTAATAAGTGAGAGTCTTGCTTGATCGAGGTCCACATTTCGACTTAGACCATCTCTTACTCGCCTTGAAATTTGGCTCACACGATCTTTCGCTCGCTTTTCAAATTCCTTATAGAGTTTATGCAATTGAATCTTATGTTTTGCCGTGACATAAGCAGTAAAAAAATCATAATGATCTTGTTCGGTTCGAAGTCTATCTTGGGTTTTATTGGCAAGATTTTGAATATGAACTATCTCCCAATCTATCTGAAGCGATTTGTTTAAAAATTCATACTCGTAACTTAACGAATTTCTCGATTGAAAGATTTGCTCACTAGTAAAGGAATTTAAATTACTCGCTGTCCAGTTTGAAAGATCGTAAATAGTTTGAGTATTGGAAATGCTAAAAGTTCCGTATTTGTAGGATGGTCTCGAAAGTGTGAAGCCAAGGGATTCGGTTACCGTTTTTTGACCTTGGAAGGCAAAGAGTGCTTCCAAAAAGCTATCTTGAAATTGAAAGGTTGTATCAAGCGTCCAATCATATTGTTTCTTCCCAATGACATAATCGAGTTCAGTAAACTTCTGATTGAGTTCTATTTCTTTTAATCGATCAGATGCTTGGTAGCCTTGGTAGATCTTTTGAAATAAAGAAGCATTCGAATATGAGGGAAATAAGAGGATTAACAAAATTAAAGGCTTCATAGCACTCCTAGAACACCGATTTCTTATACAGTAACTAGCTTAATTTTCAAACATTGCAGCTTGTCATATAGCGCTTGTTTAACTATAAATAGTCCACCGAGAGGAGTTGGTTATCGCGAGGTTTTCTTCGAGGAAAGTCCGGACACCATAGAGCAATATAGCGGGTAATGCCCGTCCACCGTGAGGTGAGGACAAGTGCAACAGAAAGCAAGTACAGTTCGGCTGTAGTGAAATCAGGTAAACTCTATATGGTGCAAGCTCAAATAGGCCAACGTTTTACAGCTGCTCGTTGGAGTTGGCGGGTAGAGTGCTCGAGTTTGTCAGTAATGGCGAACCTAGACGAATGATAGCCCCAAAGACAGAATCCGGCTTACTCTCCTCTCGGTTCTTTTACCTTTAGCGATCTAAAATAGTGATACTTGAAACTCTTTCTTCACCAACTTGCTCATTTCGATAAGTTCCCGTGAGATTGTCGTAGAATCGAACCGTCTTGGTGGTGACTCTCATTCGGACTTTAAAAGGAAATTCAGTGATGTCGTCAGGAGTACAGCTGTAGTTCTTCCACCGCCGACAGGTCCCATTGAAACAATAGCGGTTGGTGGAAGAAGTATAACTACAAAGTGCAGCCCTCTCCTCTTCAATTCTTTGCTTGGCTTCATCCGAAGTCTCAGCAAAGCTTGTCATGCTCCCCAGTAAAGCTAGTGTAAAAAACACGGCTCTCATTGTTCCCCCTGAATTATTCAATGCTCTTTCTTAACACAATCCTCACAAAAAGCAACGAGTCGTGAATTAATTATCCAAGAGGTCTAAGCATTTATTACTAGTGGTACTAAGATGAATAGATTGAGACTTTCGCCATTCAAAATCGACAGTTTTAAGTCCTAAGAGTTTGAATTCATTGAGGTCTACCTCAATTATAAAATTCAATATTTTATATTTTGTAATTCCCGTTTTTATCCAAGGGAGCAGATCATAGTTTTCAAGTTTCATTTTTGGATATTGTCTAAGATTTGTGTCCTCTCCCCAAACTTCAAACGTGGGAATTTCGAATTGCCCTGAAAGCCATTGCTCTTGATTTTTTTTATAAACGAGTAGGCTCTCACCTTTTCGAACTACGACCCTTAAAAGATGCAACTCAAAAGATTCATCTGAGGAGCTTTTATTTGCCATAGAAGGATATTGATAGGGAGAGACTCTTCCTTGGCAATTATCTTTCAAAGGACAAATTTCGCAAGCTGCTGACCTTGCCTGGCAAATTCGACGGCCTAGATCCATTAACGCTTCATTAAGCGCTCTAGAACCAAGCTCACTTATCATAGAAGCAATTTTTCTCTGGTCAAAAAGCTCTCGGATTTTTTTTTGAAGCTTTATTCCCTTCACATCAGTTAGACCGTAATATCTCGCCAGAACTCTTTCTAAATTTGCATCTACGGCAAGATCATCAATATCGGCCCCAATCGCTCTTAACGCTGAGGCGGTGTAGGGACCTATTCCTTTAATGCTCAAAAGAGTCTGCGCTTCAAGCGGAATTTTTCCCTCAAACTTTTCATGAATTTCAATCGCAGCTGCATGAAGACTTCTTGCCCTGCGATAATAGCCAAGACCTTGCCAAGCAAGCATGACCTCATCTTGAGTAGCCTGAGCCAGGGTTTCAATATCTGGAAACTGACTTAAAAAACGATTATAGTGTTTGAGAACAGTCCCGACAGTCGTTTGCTGCAGCATGATCTCTGAGACGAGAGTTCCATATAAGCTTCTCTCAACCCGCCAGGGCAGCTCTGAATAATGATCTTGCGACCATTTAATAAGTTCCTGATTCATAAACAGAACTTTCTAATTCTTTTTAACTGTGATTTCAAGTCTGTGTTGTAGAGAGGTTTATTCAGTCCGCGAATAGTCCCTCGATTAGTTGCCTCGATAGCACTTATAAATTCATCCTTCGCTTCAAATATATCAGTAATAATGATTACTGTTTCCGCTTTGGAGCGATCAAGATCCTGCATAATTCGCTTCATATTATTAAGTCCGCTACTAAGACAAACTCGATCAAAAGCACCTGCTTCTTTTCTAAATTCTTCGAAATAATAGACCTTCATTTTTTGATTTAAAGGACAAGTAGCTGACAGATCTCTTAAAAACCTCTCCCTTTTGCATTCATTTTCAAAGCCGTAGAAGTCAATTTGCTTCATAGTAGAACTAACATCCATCCAAATTTCTAATTTCGACTCTCCTACCTTCATTTTCTTTTGAGCTTCACCGCAAAATATATCAAAGAGTTGAGACTCATCACAATCAATCATCTGGCGCTCATGCCCGGCATGTACTTCCATGAAGTCATACTTTTTCGCATCCTCAACAGAGGATTGATCTACTTTCTCTAGTTCTTGCCCAGACTCCTCTCCTCTTTTATAGAGGCCCACTTGGGGATCAAAGCAGTAATCTCCCATTGGCTGACATTGAAGTGGTCTTTGGGAATAAAGTGGTCCATTTTTTAAATGAGGGTTTAAACGATCGAGTATATTATTTACCTGAGCCGTACTCATTTCACTTAAAAACCAAACCTCAAAAGACTTGGGCATAGCGATAGCTTGCGAACCCACTACAGTCAGTAAAAATAGAATGAGGCTAAGTTTATGCATTAAAAGTTTACCTGCCTTTGTTTAAAGTAGCGAAAAAGAGAGATACTTACATCGACAACAAGATCACGATCATCAGCATTTAGATCTAAGAACTCATTCATAAACCCTTTTTGCTTTGCGCTCAATCGTTCCAATTTTTCTCTCACAGTGAGGTTTGCTTGTTTTTCTCCGAAAGACATACTCACTCCACGAATATTGGCCTTCGTTGTCGTTCGAGTAGACTCCTCACCCTCTCCCTTCTCCTCTTCCTTATCGGCGGAAAACTGGTCTTTATAAAATGCCACTAGCTTTTTAAATGTTTGAGTCGAGTCTTCTTCCACAAAATCGATCACCTCATGCAAGGGTATATTGAGGTAGGCCACTATCTTAGCAATCATTTGTTCATCTAATTCTTTGGTTTTCTGATTCAAAAAACGGCTCATGGTAGAGATACCTGCATCTACAGCCTCTGCTAAATCCTTTTGAGAGAGCCCTCCACGTATTTGCATATACTTACGGACTACTCCTAAAAACATCTCAATAAATTTTATATTAAAGTTGATCATTTTTTGTCCTCCTAGACGTTTCTACATGCAACTTATCGGTTACATTTTGCAATAATTTATATCACAAGTCATTAAAATACTTATTTAATCGGAATTTATTTCCTTCGTGCAATTTTATTTCTTGACGAATTGCATTATGCATGCGATACTGGTAACAGGAAAACGCAACACGGGGGACGTGAGATGAGTGCTACAAATATTATCGAATTTAATACAGTAAAATCAGCCCTTTACAAGGTAATTAAAGATGAAAGACTAAATGGAATTACTTTAAAATCGGAGTTGATTTCTGGATCTAGATTTGAGAATACGGTATTTGAAAATGTACGATTCATTGATTGTGACTTCCAAAGTACTGAAATTATTAACTGTAAATTTATCAATTGTAGCTTTGAAAGATGCAATTTTGAGTTCTCAAGACTTCAAAATTGCAATATGGTTGCATGCAAGGTAGAGGGTTGCAACTTTTGCATTACGAATTCCCTTAACACTAACTTTCTATCTTGCATGCTAACCGCCAATAATTATGAAGAAAGTGAGCATAAAAATGCCACCTTCATCAATACCATCAAAGAAGATGGGAGCATGGATGAATATGCAAACAGCGCTCTAACTCTCTCCTACGAGCAAATGGCAGCATAGTTTGGGCCAGGATGGCCCTTTAAATTAAAAAAAATCATAGAAATATTAAGGAAGAAACCCTCCTTGCATGGACGCTATCTTATCAATACCCCCTCGACAGCCCCTCGAATAGCACCTCTTAAGGCCCGGGAAACCGGGCCCCTTTCTTTTGCCCCAACCATGAAAATATTACCAAGTCCCTAGCGAGCTTAGCCGCAGCGCGTTACGATATCCAAAATGTTAAACGGAGGCACGACATGGCAAAGCGTTCTATCGCAGCTATTTTATTAACTTTATCTATGAGTACTTTTGCTCTCGATAATATTGGTATACACCAGTCCTATTATGTGACAGAAAAGGGAAGACCAGTCACTATTAAGTCAGAGATTCCTTCTTCTGATTCTGGTTTTGCAACAACTTGGTCACCTGATGAGTTCTTCTATCAAAAAGATATCGTTGATGTATTTGGAGGAAATTATATCGTTCTTGATACAGACGGAATCATTCATACCATAGACTCTCAGGGTAATATGTATAAAGAACTGGATGCCTACGCCGATTCTAAAGTTAAAATCGCTGGACATAATTATTTTATTACTCGCAACGGACAAATTGTCGTTGTTAAAAACGACGGATCAATTGGAAAAACTGATGCAGGTTTTGAAAGAGTAAGAGAATCAAAAGCCGGTGGAATGTATTTCTTTCACAATAACAAACTCATGATTCCAAATATTTTCAGTGGTGAAAATAATGAACTTGCTTATAGCACGAGTGCAAGACGTGCAGAAAGAGATGGTGTCCTTCATCTTGACGGTCGAGTGAAAGTTTATGGAGATAGCTTCTTTATCACAGATGAGAATATTGTTTATACAATAGGGTTTAAATTCAAAACGGTAAGAGTTATTCGTGAAGATAGAAGAGGACGAAGAACTGAAGAAACTGAAACAAATTACTTCCCAGAAGTTTACAAGACAAGTCTACCTAGCCATATGAATCACGAGTCTATTGCCAAAAAAGGTGGAAACTTTTTCATGGATGCCAGAGGTAATCTTTATACAATCGCAGATAATGCAACTTTAAGAAATCATGGTGTTGTTCCAGGAAAAGAAGGACAGATGCCTAGATTGGTTGGTGGAAACTATATGATCTTTAATGACGGATCTCTCTTCCAAGTAGATGAAAATGGTTTTGTAAGTTATGTTCAGCAAGTTCGTGACCGAATCATTGCAACCAATGCAAATAGAAGTAACTAAAAAATAATCCAGTCTTCCCCGCTGGATCATTAATCTCTCTCTACAGTATATAAAGCCGGCAATATGCCGGCTTTTTTTATAGATAATCTATATTGGTATTTTTCGGGGGATCAAACTGAAAGGTGGATTTATCAAACCCCTTGAGAATAGTCAGTTTTTTCTTGGTTAAAACGGTTGGATTTTTATCATTTCGCGTATACATCCGCATAAGTTTTAATTGATTGAAGTTTGCAGCTTTGTCTTCAAAGACTAATTCAAATTTATAAAATCCTAAAAGTTTCTCATTTGCTTGAGAAAAATCGAGTAGATAAGACTTATCATTAATTTTCTTAACCTTATAATCGGAATTACTTACAAGTCCTTGATCAAGCTTATCGAAAACCTTGGAAAGGCATTGGTTTGAAGCTTTACCTATTTTAACTTCACCTTTCTCACCTTCCAAAAAAGGAGGAGTGTAAATCCAAATTTTCTCTGGATTACACACATAGATTTTCTCATCATCAAGGCCCGAGGACTTCATATAGACATTACCACGAGCTTGATACTTCAAAGAAATAGTCGTCTTCAAATCTCTTGAATTAATCGACTTCTTAGTTTGAGTAAACTCTCCCATAAAGGCACGTGGAACATATCCGGCTAAAACGGTTTCTAATATTCCAAAAAACAAAATTCCGCAAAGAAAGAATCTCATCATTGAAGCTGTACCGAAACGGCCTTAGAAACACCCGGCTCCTGCATCGTGACACCATAAAGTGTATCATTAAGTTCCATTGTTTTCTTATTATGGGTAATGAGAATAAATTGAGACTCTGCACTCATCTCTCTTAGAAGCTCATTAAATCGTCCAACGTTAGCATCATCCAATGGAGCATCAACCTCATCCAGTAAACAGAAAGGGCTTGGCTTCACAAGAAAAATTGAGAAGATAAGAGACACAGCTGTCATGGCTTTCTCTCCCCCACTCATAAGATTGATAGATTGCATTTTTTTACCAGGAGGTTTGGCAATAATATCAATCCCACATTCTGGGCTATCAATATGTCCAACAACTTCAAGTCTCGCTTCCCCACCACCAAAGATAATTGGAAAAACCTTTGTAAAGCGTAGGTTCACTTCATCAAAAGCCTCTTTGAATCGAATTCGTGATTTTTCATCGATATGAACGATGGCCGTCTCCAGATCTACTAGAGAAGACTTCAGTTCTTCCTCTTGCGTTCTTAAGAAGTCATAACGTAGTTTCTGACGATCATAATCTTCGATCGCAGCCCAGTTTATTTCACCAAGTCTGTTTAGCTCTGATTTATAACGCTTAAACTTCTCTTGAGACTCACGAAGAACCGCTGGAAATTTTTTATCAAACTCGTAAGCTTTCTTTTCAATCGTGATAGGTCCTTCTTCAGACTCTTGAGTAAAGACCTCATCAATGTCTTTTAGACCTTCAAGTTGTTCTTCTGTGTACTGAAGGTATTGACTAAGAGTCTCCCTTAGATCAACTCGGTAGCGCTCAAAAATATCTCGAACTAATAGATCTTCTTCTTCAATTGATTTTTCGATCTTAAGTTCAAGTTCAACATTTATCTTTTCACGCTTATTAATTTCAGTATTGAGATTTTTAATCTCATCTTCTCTCGCTTGCATTCCTGAAAGAAGAGTCGCAAGCTCATCTTTTGCATCAGACAGGAGGGCTTCCTTATCATTCAGCTCACTTTGCTGCTGTTCAAGCTTTTCTTCCAGACTATCTAAATCTCTATTTGTCTCTTCGATCTCAGACTCAAGCTTAGTGATAACTTCTGCATTAAGCTCAAATTTCTCATCAAACCTTAAAAGCTGAGCCTTGATATCCTCTATCTGCGACTCAAATCCAGCCATTTGAGATTGATAGCTACTAGCCTTTGCTTGTAACTCTAAGAGTTCAGATCTTTTAGATTCATGTTCTGATCTTAAATTTTCTAATTCCTCTTCAAGGTTTTCATACATCTCGGTGAGGCTATTGAGTTTTTCTTCACCATCAACCTTAGCATTAGCGAGTTCTTCTTCTTTCTCCAAAAGCTCAAGCCTTGCCACAGAGGTTTCGCTCTTTCTCTTTTGAAGAATTTCAAGCCGAGAATTGGTCGATGAATAATTGCCTTCTTTAGAATCAAGAGATGATTTAAGGCTGATATATTCTGTATTTTTCTCACTATAAAAATGGGCTTTCTCATCCAGCTCCAGCTTAAGTGCTTCAGATTCACTATTTAGGTTTGCCACCAAATCTTCGAGAGCCTGCAGCTCCTGAGTTTTAGCTTCTAACTCCTGAGACAATTCATTGATAAGATTATTTCTCTGAATGACACCCATTCCAGAGCTCTCAGCTGTTCTTGTTGAGATTTGAGCGGCTCCATTTACATTGGTCACAAAAATCATCCCGTCACGGCTAATGACACCTTTGATTTTTAGCTCTTGAACTAACTTCAACCCAAGCTCAGGACTGAGATTATCAGCAATATAAAAGCCTTTGAATAATTCACGAACCGAAGCTTCGAAATTTTGATCATTAACCTTAATGATATCACTGACAGCGACGACATTCTCACAACCCTTAACAGCTAAACGCTCTAAAGTATCTGGTCCATACATATCCCCTGAGTTTAGTGCCATCATCAGATCAAAAGATTTATCTGTCTGATTTTGATACCAATCAAAAAGATCTGCACACTGACTTTCTGCGGAAACTAAAGCATTAAAATGATCTTTAAATAGCACCTCTAATACTGTGGCGTAATCATCCTTAGACTCAATAAGATTACCTAGAAGATTAAAACCTTCAGTTTGAGTTTCTTCCATAAACTCAATGGCACCCTTTCTCACTCCTTCTCCAGCAGCATTTACTTCCTGAAGGGACTGCAGACGGGACTCCAACTTAATGACGTCTTTATTTAAAACTCGAAGTTCTTGATCTTTCTCTTGAGCAGTGTTTTTCTTTGCCTTATAAGTTTCTTTCAACTCATCAGTATTCGCTTTTAATTCTTCTACTTCTAAATCAAGGGCTTTAACTTTTTCTCTTTGAGCCAGGATTTCATCATTGAAATGCGCTGTAGATTTTTCAATTTCTTCAATCTCGGCGGAAGTATCTTCTAAAATAGCTGCATACTCCTCAAGCTTTGATGTATTTCTGAAATTATTTTGATCTGCCTCACGGACACTCTCTTGCAGTTCTTCTTTTTGAGATTTCAAATCAATCACTTCTTGCTTTTTATCTTCAAGCTCTGATTGCAAGAACTCCACAGCTTCCTCTAAAGCAGAAAAATCCATCTCTTCATAATTTGTCGCTTTAAGTTCTTCTAAACTAGCTTCCAGTTCAGTAAGCCTTGCTGATCTTTGCTCTTTATCCTTCATAATTTCTTCAGAATCAGAAGTTTTAGATTCGATTTGTCCTGCTTTGTCTTGCAAACTTTTTGCAAAGGATTTTAAGCGCTCTTGCCCCGCCGCAAGCTCACGACTTAACTCATTGAACTCGCTTTGAAAGGTATCAATTCTTTCTCTAAGTTCATCTTTCAAAACTCTTTCATCTTCTAGAGTTTCTTCGATTAAATTACGCTTGATTTTTGATTCATCAATAAAGGTATTATTATTCTCAAGTCCCTCATGTGCGTTTACATAAGTCGTAAGAAAATCAAATTCTTTATGAGACTTAACAATAAGTTCATGCCTTTCAATTCTTGTTTTAAGAGTGCGAGCTTTCTCCGCTTTTTCTGCCTGGCGCTCAAGAGCCTTTAAGTTTTTATAAATTTCACTTTGAAGATCATTAAGACGGTTTAAATTCGCTTGAGTTTGCTCAATTTTTTTAACCGAGTCACGTTTTCTCATTTTAAATTTCGTGATCCCCGCCACCTCTTCAATCATCGTTCTTCGTTCAATGGGTTTAGCTTGAACAAGTCGATTAATCTCTCCTTGAGCGATAATAGAATAAGACTTTGCCCCGGCTCCTGTATCCATAAAAACTTCTTGAATATCTTTAAGCCTAGCGGGGATATTATTGATTCTATATTCTGTTTCACCATTTCGATAAAGCTTACGAGTCAAAGCAATTTCATTGGGGGTAGAAACTTGAGACCCAATATGAATATGCTTATTTTTTGTATTTTCTAAAACCAGTGTTACTTCAGCGAATGATCCTGGTGAGTACTTTGAAGACCCTGCAAAAATCAAATCCTTCATTTTCGTTCCACGCAAATGTTTGGCGGATTGCTCACCCATGACCCAAAAAAGTGCATCAACGATATTCGACTTACCGCAGCCGTTAGGCCCTACAATTCCTGTGATACCTTCATCAAAATGAATTGTTGTTTTGTCTTTAAATGATTTGAAACCTTGCAAATGCAAACGTAATAACTTCATGAACTAGTGTCCCTCAATGGTTGTGTGCGTAAGCCAGTTTTTTCAAAACCTTACTAGTTTAAAAACTGCCCCTATAGGTATAATTTTGGCTTAGCCTGACGTCGATTGTCTAGGAATAATAGGGGTTTTCACTGCTTTTAAGAGCAGCGCGTAACCCCCAAGTTTTGGAAATTAGTTTGAGTCAAATAAATACTATTAACGTGCAGCGCGAAGTGAAAGTTTTTGATCTAGCATTTGAAGCGTTGGAACGTAGTTTATTCGGTGAGAGGTGAAGCCTATATTTTGTCCTCGAATATCTCCGCCAATTAAAATTTCTGTCTTATCACCAAGCTTCTCAGTAAAATTTGTAATGTATTCATCCAGTCTTCTCGCGTAAGAATTATTATAACTTGAACTCACCCCTAGTACGACTAAGTCGGCACCGATTTGGTTGCAAGCTTCAGACAAAGACTCTCCAGGCATACTTGGTCCTAGGTAATAAAATTTCAAATTATAATATCCACATAAAAGTGAAGCGATCATAATTCCAAATTCATGTAATTCACCTTCTGGTGTAGATAAAGCAATAATTTGATCTGAATGATTAGAGCTTCCAATGCTTGTATAGAGCTGTTGTCCGATATGAAATTTGATTATCGCACTTAAACTATGTTCTTGGGCAATAGTGAGTTGACCATTTTCAACCTGCTTTCCTACCTCTGCTAGCAGAGGAGTGATAAGGCCGAGGGCAAATTCACGAGGACCGACAAGATTTTTCACCTTATCTAATTCATGGGAGATAATATCAAGCTTGTAATTCATTAAAGCCATGATCAGATTTTGCAGAGTTTGGTGAACATCAACTTTTTCTGTAGAAATAGGGTCTGCAGTGATTTTCATCCCGTTCCCATTCAAGCTTCTATCCCCAACAAACTCATCATACATCTCCCCTAAGGCCTGCTCGTTGAGTTTTGCCACGTCAGAAATAGCATTTCCTAGCTTCACTAATTCGTGAAGTTTTTTAAGTCTGTCGACGTCTTCTTCACTGTATATTCTCTTTCCCGTATCCGTTCTATTTGGAACAACAGCACTATAGCGCTTCTCCCAGGCCCTAATAGTATGGGCATTAATTCCCGTAATCTTAGAGACAAATTGAATTGAGTAATTGCGTTCCATAACGGCTCCTTAAATTATTTGTACACATACTACACGTTTCCTAGACAAAACCAAGATGAGTCTTATGTGCAAAACTTAGACGTGTCTAAGTTGCCGATATAATTCCAATAAAATCAGCTAAATAAATAGTTATTTCACCCGAAAAGCCGATATGTCTGAAAATAACCTTAAAAAGCAATTAAGCTTTGGCTTTGAGCAAACTTTTACTATTGAATCTTGGTGGACTGACCCTGGTTTTACCGCCACTTCTGACACTCCTCTTAAGCGGGAGAAGATGCTTCATTTAGCTGATCACCTAGCTGAAGAACTAAAGGGTAAATACTTTGAAAGCAAAGACATCTGGGATCATATGCAATATGAGGTGACTGATTCAACTGGCAAGACTCAGTTTTACGTCACCATGGATCCCGGCAGCATCGAAGTCAAAACTCCTCCAGTTTTATGTGAGGACACTGAAAAAATGGCTGAACCCCTCTTTATTGCCGCAGAAAATGCAGGCCTGGTTGCTTATCGAAGCTGGTGGTATGGAGTAAAGGGTGGAACTGAAGGCGGATGCCATGTAAACATGGGGGGATTTTCTCACGATACAAATCCTCTTTATAAAGAGCCTGACTTAGTCGTGAAATACGCAGCTTATATTCATAATAGACCTTGGCTTCATTTTCCTTTTATGGGCTTAGACGTTGGTCCTGGTGGAAATGCCATGCGAATGGATGAAAAAGAAAATTACGATCAAGTCAAAAAGAAATTTGATGAATACAAATTGGATACAAAAAAACCCTCAGAGATTCATCCCTACTTTAGTGAAACAAATTTGATTTCGGACAAAGCTTCTTTTCCCTCGCTTTATAAATTTAAAGAAGGTCTTTATCTCATTGAAGATCGAGGACAAGAGTCCTTAAGAGAAGCAGAAGATTTTTATTTGGTCTCAGTTTTAAGGCTTAAAATTTTAGAGTCTTTACAATCTCAAGATCAATTGGAAGAACTTAAAAACTTTCCTCACCTTCATAGTGAACTCTTAACATCATTCGCCCTTTGGAGGGAATTTCAAAACTGGTCTAACCAGATTGGACTCTCCACTGAAAAGTATCGTAGGTTTTTTGAAAGGCAATTTCCTAAGCTTGAATGGGGTCAAAATATTCCCTCTCAAATTTTCCTTCGCGATGGAAGAAGACCAAGAGTCATTAAAGATATACAAAAGCGCGGCGAAACAATTATAAGTAAAACTATTGATACTACTTATAAGAGATTTGAAATTTACACAGATCAACAAGTGGACGCAATTGAAGTTGAAACTCCTGGAGTTGAGGTCATTTCACCCTTAAAAACCGAAGGGGATCAGTCTTACGTTTATATAGATCTCAAATACGATCAAAACAACCCCTTAATGTATATTAAGATTTCAAAAGGTGCTGAAGTTTTAGAGTCTGCCACTTTTAATATCAACGATATGATGTGGACTTAGTTTTCCTCAGGAAACCAAGGGACAAAAAGTGATGTTCTTTTTTTATAGGTTTGATACTTAGAGTTTTCTGCGTACTTTTCAGATCTCTTTAGAAGTGGAATCCCAGAGACCTTCAATAGAAAAAAGATAATTGTCATTGGCCCAATTGCTGTCCACCATGGTGATACATTCATAGTAAAAATAAAAAATCCCACCCACATACTTGCTTCACCAAAATAATTGGGATGTTGAGAGTATTTCCAAGCACCTTCAGTATAAATCTCACCTTGGTTTTCAGGTTTGGATTTAAATTTTGCAAGCCCAAAATCTCCCCAAGATTGGAAAATAAATCCGTAGATAAAAAAAGCTAAACCTAGGAAATGATTCGCGCTCAAAACATACTCTTGATCACTTTGAAAATAAAAATAAAGAGGGACTCCAATTAAGCTCTGCAATCCGAATTGTAAGAGATAGACTCGTAAGTAAGCATTGAGTGCAAGTGAGCCTTTCCAATCTTTTCTCATATTAGTATAGCGCTGATCTTCTACACCGTGACTTAAAAGTCTCCACCCTAGATAACCTGCTAATCTTAGCGCCCATATCGTCACCATTGCGAGCAATACTGTTTGAAAAAAGCTAGGTCTTTCCAGCAATAAGTAAGACGTTATCGACATCACCCAAAAACCAAGAGACCAAAAAATATCGACCACACTTAAATCATTTCTGATCAAAGCCCAAAGATAAAATACGTGCATGAGAATTAGGGGAGCTAAATAGGCCATGACTTAAAGATAATTGTTATACATTAAATTTGTCTATCTAAAGATCGTGACAAAAGGTTATCCAAAGTGGATAAGACCAATTATGGCAAGCTATCTCTCACACTTTGTATCCTATCTTCCTCCTTATAAGGCAGATCAAGTGGATTCTTTAAAATGGCTTGAGACTCTGCATCAATTAAGAGAGAGCGACAAAAAAGAGCGAGTCTCCCTTTTTATGCGCAAGTTTGGAGTGTCTCCTGAAAAAATTAAAACGAGAAGAAGCTTTATAGAAGACTTTATTTCAGCTGACTTCCAAAGTAATAAGCTTTTTGTGGAAAGAAATTCATTCAACCCGAACCTAACCGCGAGAACTGAATTAGCTCAAAAAGCCTTAGAAAATGCCACTCAAAAGATCTATGAAGAAAATCAACCCTCACCCCAACATCTATTACACGTTAGTTGCACCCATTATGAGTCACCTTCAGCAGCTCAAAAAATAGTTTTAGAGAAAAATTGGGATACAATAGTTACGCATTTGTATCATATGGGATGCTATGCTGCTCTTCCAGCAGTGAGGACTGCAAGTGCACTTTGCACACAGGGACGGGTGGATATTATCCACACCGAGATATGTTCGCTACATCTAAATTGTGATTCCTACTCACCAGAGCAATTAGTAGTACAGTCTCTTTTTGCTGACGGTGCAATTAAATACAGTTGTTCTTCAGATTATATTCCAGGAGAAGGCAAGGCCTTCGAAGTCTTATCACAACATGAGATTTTGGTTCCAGGAACTTCAACTGATATGACCTGGAAACTTCACTCTGATCGATTTGATATGACTCTCTCTAAAAATGTTCCGAAATACCTCGGAGAATACTTATCTGACTTTATGCAAACACTTTTTGAAGAGGCCAATCTTGACTATGAAAACCATAAAGAAGAGACGATCTTTGCGATCCACCCTGGAGGACCAAAAATTATCGATCTTGCTCAAGAAATACTCGAACTTCGTGACGACCAGGTGGAAAACTCTAAGATAGTGCTAAGATCTCGTGGAAATATGTCATCCGCTACCCTACCACATGTGTGGTCAGATATTCTTGAGCAAAATGATGACAAGTTAGTTGCCACAGTTGCCTTTGGGCCTGGACTCACTATGACGGGAGCTTTACTTAGAATATGTTAATCAGTATTTGGATTATTCAAGGTATCTGTATGCTTGTAGATGAATTCTATTTTCACCATAAAAGAGGACTTGGAAAATGGGAATCATGGGGACACCCTATCGATAGTTTTTTATTTTTGAGCTGCTTCTTATATGCATATTTTTTTTCGTACTCTAAAGAGAACGAGATGTTTTTTTGGATTCTCTCAATACTTTCCTGCTTAATTATTACCAAAGATGAATTTATACACGCCAAGCAGTCATCTGCTCCAGAGAATTATCTGCACGCTTTCCTATTCATTCTTCATCCATTAGCACTCCTCGTTCTTTACAGATTTTGGAGCCTGGAAAATAGTTTTTTTATCTTGATACAAATTTTAATCATAACCTTCTTTATGTTATATCAGATTCTTTATTGGAATTTTTTAAGGAAAAACCCTTATGCCATCTCAAATTAATAATGAATTTTACAATGAGCTGGGAGAAGATTGGTATCAAGCTGATGATCATGCCATTGCTCTTTTAAGAGCCGAGCAAAAGGTAAAAAATAATTGGGTACATCGTGAGATTCAGAAAAATCATCCAAAAGCGCAAGCCATTCTAGATATTGCTTGTGGAGGTGGATTCCTCTCAAACTCACTTGCTCCCCACTACACTAGAGTGTGCGGAGTCGATGCTTCAGAAACTAGCATCGAAATAGCTAAAAAACATGATGAAACGAGTAAAGTTGAGTACCAAGTAGCAGATGCCTACAAGCTTCCTTTTGTCGATGATGAGTTTGATGTCATCTGCCTTATGGATTTTCTGGAACATATTGAAGAACCTGAAAAAATTATCATGGAGGCCACAAGAGTCTTAAAGCCTGGCGGACTTCTTTTCTACCATACCTTTAATCGTAATATCCTATCCTACTTCATCATTATCAAAGCCGTTGAGTGGCTCGTGCCCAATGCTCCAAAAAACCTCCATATTTACAGACTGTTCATAAAGCCTGTCGAATTACTAGGATTTTTAGAGAGAAATAAATTAACCTGCGTTTCCATGCTGGGGATTAAGCCTAAGTTTGATAAGTATTTTTTTAAGAGTATCTTAAAGAGAAAAGTTCTTCCTCAATTCGACTTTGAGTTGACGACCTCAACGACTCTTGCTTATCTAGGTATGGCCAGAAAATGATGGAACAAATCAAAAACTACCTCGAAGAATCTCCTCATGAAATAGCCTTAGTCGGGCCATTGGCAGAAGGAATAACTATAAATGAATCGATCCCGACACTTTATATAGATGCGGGAGCAAAATTCAAAAAAATAAAAGGGTATAGCCTAGGAGACAACGACTCCTTCGATGGAAAACTTGACTATATTCTCCCAGCTAAAAAAGATTTTTCGGATTTAAGTTTCGCCCTAAGCCTTATTCCTAAAAAAACCAAAAAATTGTGGTTATACGGATTTCTAGGCGGACGAAGAGATCACGAGTTCATCAATTTTGGTGAGTGTGCCAGATTTTTAGATCAAAGAACTCAAACCCAAATCGTTTTTGATCCTCATACCTCCATTTTCTCACAGGGTGAATGGAGTCTCAATATTGAGTGTGAATTTAGCATCGTAAGTTTTGTAAGACAAAGAGTAAGCCTCATAGGCACATGCGAATACCCTCTTAACAATGACTGGCTTGAGCCTCATAGTTCCCATGGCCTTAGTAATCATGGGTCTGGCAAAATAAGCTTAAAATCTGAAAAGCCACTGATTCTTTTTTTAAACTAGGAGCACTTTGTCTCTATTGAAAGTGTCAAACTCCCCCACAAGATCTATTTATTTGTAAGATTCTATCCTTATTTTAAGTATTTAGGATGTAAGACTGCTTACCTTAACGTTAAGATTTGTTGAGGTTGTGTAAAAAAGTTACTCTCATATTTCAAAGGCATACTTAATGTTTTAAACTCCGCGCGGATTGAGGGAATTATGAAAAAGTATGCCATTTTATGTTTAATTTTTGGATCTAGTGCCTTCGCGCAGACCATTACCCAGCAAAATATTCTACAGGGGGTAGTGCCCCAAAACTTAGACGCGCTTAAATACAACGAGCTGATCTTCGATCGAACCATATACGATGACAGAGTCTATTCCGATTCTAGAAAAACAGAACTAGGTGACCAATCAGAAGTTGATCTTGCTTTTCGCTATCACACAGATGAATCGACTTTTGCACGGTTTAGAATGGCCACGGACCCTAGCGAAAATCGATTCGACAATAAAACTTCTCGCTTTGAAATGATTTTCTCCAAAAGATTTAGTCAAGTGACGTTCCAACTAGACCTGGAACTTCTCACTGATGATACCGAAGATGGCACAGACTCAAGTGGAGTAAGTTTAGGACTCGATTTAGATAGTGATGATACCTTCATTAACTTTGCTAAAGGAAATTTCTTATTCACTTTCTATCCTTTTAATTTCAGAAGTGATGTGGGAGACGAGTTTAACACCCTGGACGTTAGTAGGATTAATTTCATAGAAGGCTCCCCAACGACAGTAAGTGCAACCCAAACAGGAAATGAAAGAATCGTCTCTAAGACAATTCCTGGGTTAGAACTTCAATATTTATTCGGTCGTTCCAGCGTTTACGTTGGATACGGAGTTGCAACTTATTTATATCCAACGAATGAAAGTTTTGAATTACCAGATAATCCATCTGCCACAGCCTGGGAGCGAAAAGAAACAACAGCGTTCAAAGCAGGGTACTTATTTCTAGATAATGATAAAGCGAAAGTGAATCTACAATTCTTAAATCACACAAATAGCGAAGAAACGGGGTCACTACTTCAAAGTGCAGCTTCTTTAAACGTGTTTAAGAGATTCTCTTCCTGGGTCACTGAGTTTGAATATACGACTACTGTAGCCGGGGATGCGCCTTGGGATGTTAATAGAACTTCTGCTTGGTTTGCTAACTCAAATGCACTTCTACCGTACTTCGTTGATGCTAATGACGAAAACCAAGATTGGTTTGGTGAAACAGGGTACGCTGCTTCTTTAAAAATTGGAAAAAATATTGAAAATATCACTCCTTATTTGGGACTAAAATATCAGAGTGAGTTCTTTATTTTTCAAGGCTTAGAGTCTGCTCATAATCTTAGAACAAACACAGACGAGCTGTCACATGGAGGTCTTTCGAGGGTAGCCGTAGGAGCCTATTTTTACTATGGAAATATTTATTTCAGACCTGAGATCGAATTTCAATCGGCACAAAACCCTGTTTTCTCTAATGCCACTGATCTTCAGGCTGATCGTCAATTATCAACCTTTGAAAAACAAAATACACTTTTAACTGTTAACGTTGTCTATACCTTTGACGGCGGTAGTAATAATCAAACGTGGTGGTTTTAATGAAATATCTCCTCATCCTACCTCTTATTTTCTTTTTTGCTTGTGAGTCTTCAAAAGACAAAAATAATAAAATTATTAATCCACCCATTTTAGCAGACGAATTCACTGAGATTATAGATCAATCAGAGCAGTTAGAAGTGAATTTGGCGGAAGAAATAATTCTCAATGGGGCAACGACGAGGCAAACAATTACTTTTAGAGGTCTTCTGCGAGACATCAAACTTAATTTATATGTATTGAGAGAAAGACCAGAAGATCAAGACACTCTTTCTCATCTTTTCACCCTGACCAAAGAACTTGAAAAAATTCCTATGCAAGCTCGGGATGTAGAATTTCTCATCCCCTTTCTAGAGAATTTAAACCAGATAATGTTAAAAATTTCTCAATATCAAAATATAAGACTGGGAGATCTTAATTGGGAAATTTGGAGTGAGAATTTTGACGGAGGAGCTGGACTTTTTACGACATACTCTGAAGGAGACAATTGGCTCGTGGAGAATCGTAATCGCCAAGGATACGCCAATGTCAGGTCATCAAATACCAAAGCGTGGTTGATTGCACCTCAAATGAATCTTGATGGGATTTTTAACCCGGCATTGCAAATCGATCATCTCTTAAATATAAAACGCAATGAAGCTCAACAGGTAAATCGCGAACTTATTAATGAAAGTTTAAAAATCATGGTGAGTACAAATTACTCATTTGGAAACCCAGAGTCTGCAGACTGGATTGAACTGCCTTTAGGGACTGTTAATCTTATAACAGATTTTAATTCCGCCCTATCTGAAAAAATCTCTCTCACTGCTTTTGAGGGGCAAGTTGTTAGTATTGCGGCAGTACTGGACCTAGACTCTAGACGAGTTGGAGGCCATGGACTTCTCTGGCAAATTAATGAAGTCAAACTTCTCGGAGCTACAGAGTTGGAGTCCGTTGAAGTCTTTGAGAGAAAAGATCCTACTAATTATATTTTCAGACATAGTTTTTCCGACGGATTAGCAGGTTTTGAACAGCTAAGCCAAGGAGATGCAGCACTTTTTGAAGAGACAAATCGAAATGGGACAAGTTATGTAAAAATCAGCGGTCATAGACCTCCCAAAACTGGCTCAACTCTACTCATAAGCCCGTCTTTTGATTTAGGTGCTGAGACTTACGCTATAAAGATGCTACAAGCGAGAAATTTTTACTCTTCAGAGATGAAAGAGAAGAAGTTCATTCAAGTTTTAATTGGGGAAGATCAAGAGAGTTTAGAGGATATTATTTGGACAGAGCTTGAGTTTGAAAATGTTCCTTCGGGTGATGATTGGAGTCCAGTGGAGTCAGAATGGTTAAATTTAACTCTTAAAAATACAAAAGTTAGAATCGCTTTTAGATACGAATCAAATTCTGAGACAGGTGAAACACCTGCTTGGGATCTTCATTATTTTGATATTAGGCAAGAGGAATAGAGAGATGTTGAAACTTGGATTCATCTTCCTTTTTTTAATATCCTGCGGGTCGAATAAAGAGTATGACTATTCGCAAGGTCCAGTTGTCATTGATAAATTTAACCAATTCACCTCCTCTACTACTGCGGGAAACCTTGTTTCAACGGCAATAAGAGAGATGCACGAGTTAGACGTGGTCCTCTACCCCACGGTTTTGTTAAGAGACGATATAGCTATTTTTAAAAAAGATATGAGTGATGAAGAAGTTGAGTCTTTGATCAGCGTTTACCCTCATGGAGAGGAAGATAAATTCGTACTTGGAACGATGAGAGGATCTGCCATCAAAGACCTTATTGCTCAAAGATCAATGGAGCGCTATGCAGTTGAGTTAGAAGTTGCAGGCGTTGAATATGAAATCCTCTACCAAGGAGGACTGCTCGCCTCTTCTGCTTTTATGCGAGACAATATGACTGAACTCTCTGATGATGAGAATTATGCAGTCGCAATATCAAAATACTTCATGAGTAATTTTGAAACTTTCCCAATGTATAAATACCGAAATAATATCGATAGAGTATTTGTGGATTCAAAATCGGAAATTTCTGCTAGAAAAGCTTTGCGAGACTATTTAGCTTCAAACTTTGAAGCTCCTTTATTAAATCGAAAACGTGCCAGAGTTAGGCTAACCACAGTTTTTGAGGCAGGCCATAAGAAAATTGCTGAGATTCAAGGAGATGGTCATATCTCTCCTCTATTGAATCATAAATTAACGACACAGGGGATTGTCACTGCTACAGGTGTGGTCGATTATTACCCTGGAGGATTTGAAGTTTATATTCAAGATCCACAAGGTGATAACAACCCTCACACAAGTGAAGGAATTAAGCTCTATTTCAACGAAGTCAAAGACATCAAAATTGGAGACCTGCTTGAAGTCACAGGGATTGTCTTCGAGGAAAATAATCATATTCAAAATGGGCTTACTGGCACCAGTATTCGAGAGATCGAAAGTTTTCGAATTCTCAATACAGGCTTAGAGCGGCCAGAAGCAATCGCGATTGATGATCTCGTTCCGGAAGATTATTTTTCCACCTATCATGGAGACCTAAACTTCAAACCGGGACTAAACCTATCAGATGGTTTGGACTTCTGGGAGTCACTTGAGGGAATGAGAATTAGCCTAAAAGATCCTAGAATTGTAGGTTTCCGAGGAGGTAAAGAACAATCAGATGATTCAAAAAGTCACCTTACTCTCTACCTTTTACCCAATGGGAAAAAAAGAAGATCACTTAATTCCCGCGGCAATGGAATCATGGCAGACCCAGATACTGAAAGATTCAATCCTCAAATCATTCCTCTCGCCTCAGGCCCTCTAACAGTTCAAGCCAACTCCAGAGACAATACTCCAGGCTTAAATATTAACGCCAATTACGGAATGGGAGATATTATCAACGGAAAGATGGAAGGACTTTTAAGTTTTTCTAAAAACCTTTTTGGTGATGGTGAATTTGTATTAAACCTCCCCGAAGTTCAAGAGTCTCTGACCGCCTATAATGAAAGTTTGAGTGATGTAAGACTTGAAAGAATTGAAGACCGCCCTAGTATTAATTACGAAAATGAAAAGCTAAGTATTGCAGCTTATAATGTGAAAAACTTATCTCCCGTAAATAAAAAACGCATTAAGGATACGGGTAGAATGTTTGCTACGAATATGAATTGCCCCGATATTATTGGGCTGGTTGAGATTCAGGACAATAATGGTGAAACATTTGAAGGTTCTTCTGCGGGGGGAAATACCTTAGACCAACTCATCGAAGCTATTCCTTGTGACTTCAAATATGCAGAAGCCAATATTGATCCGTTAGTCCACCGAGAGGGTGGAGTCCCAGGCGGTAATATTAGAGTTTCACTCATTTATAACACCAAAAAGCTTGAGTTTAATTCAAATCCACTTCCTGGGCCTGAAGTTGATACAGTTATCAAAAGAGATGGAAGCTTAAACTATAACCCAGGAAGAATATTTCCAAGATCTGAGGCTTTTCAGCGAACAAGAAAGTCTATCGTTGCTGAATTCGGATACAAAGGAAGAAAACTCTTCGTTGTCGTGAACCACTTTAACTCGAAACTTAGTGATACTAGTCATTTCTCAAGTGTGTGGCCGATGGTTTATCCAACAGAGAGAAAGCGGACACTTATGGCAAATGCAGTGAACACATTTGTATCTAGACTAGATCGAAGAAATCCGGATAGCCTGATTGCCGTCATTGGAGATTTCAACGAATTTATGAATATGCCTGCTATGAGAACTTTAGAGGGAAATGTCCTTCACAATTTAATGCGAGAGCTCCCTGAGGAGGAACGTTACACGACTAACCATAATGGTAACTCCCAACCTCTAGATTATATATTCGTTAACAGAAACCTGAAGAACAGAGATCATATCTTTAAAGTGCTACATCTTAATTCAGACTATATGGGAAGACTCTCAGATCATGACCCCGTTATTGGTGTCTTCGATCTTTAACTTTCCCATACTTCTGAGTTTGCCACATGAAGATAATGTATATGCTTTTCATATTGAGTAATGGCATCCGCAACAATTTGCTCTGGCGTGTATCCATAGATATCGTAGTTTTGCCCACCACTTAACAGAAATACTTCTGCTCGACAATATGACTCATCGCTCTTAGGTGCATATGCTGGAACTTCAAATTCTCGGAGTTGAACTTCGTATTTAAAATCATCAGCCTCTCCCTTCTCTCCTTTGTTCACTATTAACGCCACAGAGGCATCTGCTTCTTCTCTAAGTTCAACAGACAAACCTCTTTGTTGCATCTCTTTTTGGAGATCTTGAAGAGCGGGTTTCACATTTTCAGTTATAAATTCTACACCGTCTTTTAAAACTGGATGCTTAATAAGGTAATCAAGGTGCTCCTTCCAATTCGTTGTCGCTTTAGAATATTGAACGGTAGAATTAAAGTTTCTCACTGAACTTATATGAAGAAAATCGCTTCTAAGGGAGCGCAAGAGTCCAAAGCATCCAATTAAAATGAGAAAAATCATAGGAAAGGCAGATGCAATTGTCATCGTCTGCAATGCTTCTAAACCTCCTGCCAAAAGAAGTACCGCTGCTACGACTCCCTCTGTAATCGCCCAAAAGATTCTTTGCCATACGGGAGGCTCTTTGGCTCCTCCTGACGTCAAAGTATCTATAACTAAGGATCCTGAATCCGAAGAACTCACAAAAAACGTAATAACGAGACAGACAGCAAGTAGAGATAGAACCGAAGAGAATGGGAAATTTTCTAAAAATTTAAACAAGACCACAGGAATATTGCTATTTACTAGCTCAGCAAGCTCCGTCGCCTTCCCCTCCAAAACAAGTTTAAGAGCCGAGTTACCAAAGATCGTCATCCAGAGAAAGGTAAACCCAGAGGGAACAAACAAAACTCCAACCATAAACTCTCTGATTGTTCTTCCCTTGGAGATCCTAGCGATAAACATTCCGACAAAAGGAGACCAGGAGATCCACCATCCCCAATAGAATAATGTCCAGCCTCCGATCCACTCTTCCTTTTTCTCATAAGCATAAAGATTAAAAGTTTTGTAGACGAGATCAGACAAATACGCGCCCGTATTTTGAACATAGGATTGGAGAATATCAACTGTTGATCCAAGTAATAAAACAGCGATCATAAGTAGTGTCGCCAATGCAATATTAATATTCGATAGCTTTTTAATCCCGCCATCGAGCCCCAAAACCACCGAGACAGTAGCAAAAGAAGTGATAATCCCTATCAAAACGACTTGAACAGTCGTACTTTGGGGTAAATCAAAGAGATAATTTAGACCAGCGTTTACCTGTAAAACTCCAAAGCCAAGAGAAGTGGCTACCCCAAACATGGTACCTATAACGGCAAATGTATCTATTGTATCTCCGATTTTACCGTGGATTTTATCTCCTAAAAATGGGTAGAAAGCAGATCTTGGTAGAAGAGGAAGATTTTTTCTGTAACAAAAATACGCAAGTGTCACAGATAAAACAGCATAAACGGCCCAAGCATGAAGGCCCCAATGAAAAAAGGTAATTTTCATTGCTTCTTTGGCACTTTCTACCGTAAGGCCATCACCTACCGGAGGACTAGCAAAATGCATTAGTGGTTCTGCTGTTCCAAAAAATAAAAGTCCAATACCCATACCTGCAGAAAAGAGCATGGCAAACCAAGAAAGATTTTTGTATTCCGGCTCATCGTGATCCGGCCCTAGTTTAATATCACCTAATCTACTCATCATGAGATAAATCGAAAAAAACAAAATGGTTCCAACAGCAAGAATATAAACCCAACCCGTTTTAGCTATAAGCCAGGCTTGAATACCTTTAAAAAAGGTATTTACAGCATCTGGCGCAATAGAGCCTGCAACTGTAATAAGGAAAATAATAATAGCTGAGGCGAAAAAGACATTCTTGTTCACATCCAGCTTACTAGCGTCTGGTTTTTCAATTGATTCTGAGATAATTTACTCCTTGATTTAGCTAGATTTTAACACACAAGAAATCTCTTTAGGTTTGGCGGAAATTATTGACATAAAACCTCTAATTAAGCTCTAGACTGTATGATTGGCGCTCCAACTCTCCTAAAGCCATGATCAAAGGGCCTAGACAATAACCCAAATTTCGCTTTTTACCCACGATTTTGGTGTAATACCAATAATAACTAAATGCCGTCGTAGGTCCCGAGCATGACGTAAGATAAGTATCGTTATCCTTCTTTTGAATGAATTTATTTAAGCCTTCCCACAGTCTTTTGATGAGTTTTGGATCGTTATATATTTCTAAACGAGCAGCCTTTAAAAAACTGTACAACAGGATTGAGTTTCCAGCGGTATCAACATAATTATCAATCTTCTTCTCCGTTAAAACTGTAGGGAACAGTCCTTTTTCAGGCAGAAAATTTAATAGATTTTGAGTCAATTCTAAAAAGAGAGAACGATAATAAGCCTTTTGATCTTTAGATGTTTCTAGCTCGTACAATTCAACTAGAGAAAATAAAACCCAAGCATTTCCTCTTAACCAATAATATTTTCCTTGTGGGTAGAGTATTTGATCATCTAGAAAATAGGCGTGTTTATATAAAACTCCATCAAAAAGCTTTGAATAGAAAACTTTGTGTTGTCGACGAACGAACTTTTGAAGTTCTTCATTTTTGAGCTTTCTTGCAAACAATGCAGAAGGAATGAGATACATTATCAAAGAATCCGTCCAGATCGATGAAGACACAAAAAATGAGGTCTTTGGTGCCCACCAAAAAAAACGATGTTCTGTTCCCACATGGTCAAAAGTCCCAAGTTTATTTTTTGGTTCACTTAAAATAAAATCGATGGATTTTTTCTCAATATTCTTAAAACTAAAACCTTTATCATGAAGTTTTAAGGCTCCTATAACTGACACCAAGAGATCTGGAGAGGTTACCACAAGATCTTTATGGTCATGATGTTGATAAAATTTGATAATCTTATTTAAGTCTGACTTTGAGATTTCCAATCTTTCAAAATTATCTACAATGGCCCAGGTTAACAACGCATCAGTCCAATCATATTCCAACTCGGATTCTAACTTAGTTTTTATGAGATCTTTTGCCAGGTCTTTGTAATTCTGTGCAAATCCAAGCGATACCGCAAACTGTAAACAGATAAGAATTATTATCTTTAAGAGACTATTCATTATTATTATAACCTTTATATTCATCACTGATGTCACCCTTAACTAGGCTAACAAGTCCCCCAATCCCCATTAAAGGTATCGAGCTTAAGGCATAAGGCAAAATCAAAAATATTTCAGATATTTTTTTAGTGACAGAAATGACCGTTAGAAAAATGACAAGAAAATAAAAAACAATAGTATAGAGAGTGTATTGTGTCTGATTAACGCCATCATAAACAATTAGAATCATCGCTGTAATAACGGAAATAAGAGGAATCAATGAGACTGAATAATAAGGAAAAGTTTTTTGAAATACATTAAGGATACCTCGCCCCCAAATATAGCGTTGTTTTACAAAACCAGAAAACTTTCTCTGACGGTGACGGACAATACAATCTCTTAAAAAATGAATTTTATACTCTCGACCTAATCTATAGCAGAATTCAATATCTTCACCGGTTTTTATTTTACTATTCATCCCTCCCAACTTCACATAACTACTCCTTCTCACGATCATATTAGAAGAAGCAATAGTTTTTACCTCAAGACTCGAGGTCTTTATAATCGGTTCTCTTCCCACACTAGGACATAAGGATGCGAGATATGGAATACGCTGATTATCATCGCATTTTAGATGTTCAAGATTGGGACCACCGACTGCAGCGACTTTAGAACTTGATTCTAAAAACTCGACTGCAATTTCAAGCCAACCTTCACAGGGGTAAGCATCACTGTCAATAAAGGCAATATAAGGAGTCTCGCTATGAGAGACCCCTTCATTTCGTTTATCAGCAATATTAGTCGTTTTCGATTGAAGCTGAGTTAAATTTTTCATTGAGTATGGAACGAGCTGATCAGCTATGATGACTACATTAACTTTGGGGTAGAGGCTTTCAATTTCTTCAAGACAAATTTCAGTTAAAGGATCAATCTTTCTTACCGGAATAACGATAGTTATTTTTTCTTCTATCTTCATTTCTTTAAAGACGCTTTTAAAAGTCCTGGGATATGTTTCGGAGAAGACAGAATATTATAGGACCAAGCACATTCGTAAGTGCAATGACATTGAGATTCTTTGATCCAGCTTCTCAGAGGGTCATTGTCATCCCATAATTTCATAAGATCCATATTATAGTCATGCAAGTTTCCCATTTTTTTCTCTAATGTCTCGCAAGGATATACATCACCATTGGGGTAAATAACTCCCATTAACCCCCCTCCAGCATGACAAGGAAGTACGTATTTGGGATCTAAATAGATATCTTTGAAATAGGAATACATTACTTCTTCTTTATGGTTCATCATGCGACCAAGATAGTTTTCCCCTGAGTAACTCAGTTTATGCTTTTTTATCAAATCAATAAGCTTGCAGTAAGAGTTAAAGATTTTTTCCTTCTGTGCAGGATCTATCTTAAAAACTCCCTCATCTCGAACAATATTTGCCGTTAGCGACTTTACACCCTCTTTAACCACTAACGTCTCAAAGATTTCCTCAATGTCTTCAGCATTTTCATCACAGACGGTAATTGTTATATTAGGCTGCACGTTTTCAGAGATTCGACTTAGCTTATGATACGAGCTCATTGCATTTTCATAAAGGTTTTTAACTCTACGATAGGAATTATGTCTTTCGCCTATATGATCAATTGAAATTGAAAAAGTAAAAATAGTGTCCGGAAAGTCTCGACTCAATTTTTCAGAGATTCGGATGATCTTATTTGTCAAAGCTCCATTGGTAGAAAAGAACATAGAATCAATACTGGTATGATTGAGATAGAGCCTGCATATCTCTTCAATCTTATTCTCTAAAAATGGCTCGCCACCAGTAAGGTTTACATTCATCAAGGTGTTGTCTATGGATTTAACCATTTTCTCGAGATCTACTAACGAGAGAGCATCGCTTTGCGTGACTGGATCATCAAAATCAATAAAACAATGAGGACAGCGAGCGTTACATCTATTGGTAACAAAATGAATCAGACTGACAGGTCGGCTCTTCCCAATTGCAATATTGAGTGATTTTTTAACAAAGTTTTTCATTACATTGAGGATTATAACATGAGTTCAAAAAGATGGTCGGCTCGCCGATACCGTATACGAACCAAACCATCATAGCTCATATCTATCCGTTTTTATTACACATTTTTTCAATAATCCCAAGGAAAATATCGGAATTTTACGGAAACTCTACCTCGATTTTGATCTCTCAATGAGCAAAATCAGTGAACTCACTGAAGGAAAGTGGCCAAAGACCTCCATCATCGAGGCTCTTCAGACCCATGGAATTAAGAAGTCAGACACTCCAATTCCTTCTAAACCTAAGTACGGCTACATTGTAAAAGATGGGGAGCTTGTTCTTTGTGAGAAAGAACAGAAAATCATCAAGCTCATCTTGGAACTTCATTCCCAAGATAACTCTTTGCGAAAAATAGCTCGAATTCTAAATGATAAGAAAATTAAAGGTAAGTACGGCGGTCTTTGGGACAAGTCCGTTATTTCTACCATTATAAAGCGTGAAACCAAGCAGGAGGAATAATCATGCGTGCAGTTATTGAAATCATTCTTGCGATAATTTTTACAGCCGTTACTGGAACGACAGTTTTAAACTTCTCTAGTAAGGCCATCAAAAAGGAAGCTCTCACAAAAATACAAAGGGGTCTGCCAAGCTTAGAAGATTTTACTTTAAAAATGATTCAGAGAAATTAAGCCCCTTTTGGCCATAGCTCTATTAGTACCAAAATTCAAAAAGGCTTAATGACTAGTTAATCACATTTATTAGAACAACATGTCTCTTTTACTGGCTCTACTTTCTTGATTTTTGATAACCTAATTATGCTAATACCGCCTCTAATTACTATAATAGAGACAATTCCACCAATAATTAAATCTGGTATATTACTATTAAGAAAATAAACTAACGCACCAGAAACAATTACTCCTGTATTAACAATTACGTCATTAGCAGAAAAAATCCAACTGGCCTTCATATGAACTTCGCCGTCTTTATGCTTGTGAATCAAAACAAGACACCAAAGGTTCGCGATAAGAGCGATCATTGAAACGACAATCATATAATTAGAAAGTGGCTCACTCCCAAAGTAGAACTTTCTACCGACCTCGACTAGGCAAAGCAAGCCAAGAGAGATTTGCATTACTCCACTAAAGTATGCTGCTTTGTGCTTCATTGAGATCGACTTTCCGACAGCGTAAAGACTTAGGCCATAGACAAATGAATCAGCTAGCATATCAAGTCCATCAGCGAGAAGCCCTGTAGACTCAGCATAAAACCCTAACATGATCTCAATAACAAACATCGTAAAGTTTATGCCTAGTAAGTATTTTAACGTTTTCGCTTCTACACTAGGAGCAATATCTGGAACTTCATCAATTCCTATTTCTTCTGTACTAATTAACTCACCAGGAAGGGATATGGTATTCAAAGATTCTATTATTTGGTGCTTATCCACACTATGATAAAAATGCACAGTCCTAGACTCTAAATCAAACTCCATCTTTGCACTTGGATCTAAGTTTTCCATCAATCCTTCGATCATTTTTATTTCCGAAGGACAATCCATTTTTTTTATATTTACAGATGTTTTTTGCACCTATGCCATACCTTTTTCCAATTTTAATCTGGAAGCGATGAAAAAAGAGAGGACTAAAAGAACCATAATCATTTGTGCGATTAGAACTTCTAGCGTCGAATTAAAGCCTATTGATGGTAGAGAAAAAATATCTAGCGAAGTTTGTGGAAATACACCAGTCTTTTGAAGAGCACCAATTCCTTTTCCTAAAAAAATTGTCGATAAACTCAAAATTAATATAGTTGATGCCTTAAATAGATACTTTAAGTTAAGCTTGATTGAGAATTTAATCGCAACCAAAATGACAAAAAAGGTTAATAGCACTGCTGATATAGCTCCAATTCCAACAAAGTACTGCTGATAACCGTCAAGAATTAATACTTTAAGAAAAAGTATTGTTTCAAATATTTCTCTAAAAGATGCAGTAAATGCAATAAAAAATAAAGTCAAACCTCTCCCACTTCCGAGAGTAGTGTCTACTGCTGAGGTAAATTTATCTTTTAGTTTTTGAATATCAGTATTTTTATGCATCCAGTATCCGACATAAAACAATAATAAGGATGCGATTAACGCAGTATATCCCTCAAGAGATTCAGCAACTTCCCCTGTTATACTAATATATCTACTCAGCAAGATATATGCACCAACTCCGATTGCTATTGAAGATATCCAGCCTAAATGAATATGTTTATTAAATGCAGTTGCATTAGACTTCCTAGTAAGGCTCAGTAACAAAAATAATATAAGGCCTGCCTCAAATGCTTCCCTTAGTACAATGCCAAAAGACACTAAAAATGATGATACATTTGTTTTCTTGATCGTTGAGGTATCTATGGCCCCTTGGAGCTTACTCAGTATGGGGTTTAAAACGGATTCGACTTTGCTATGATTAGCACTTTCACTAATTAAACCTCTATATTTTGCCAATGATGTCTCTAGCTCAATTACTAAGTCTGCATTCTTAGACTTTAAAATTCCCTCGACAGGCTCAACTCCCTGCAAATAAGCAGATAATGAAAGATTCCTGGCCTCTTTTAATTTTCCTGCCTTATATAGTGAAAAGCTTGCTTTTAAGTCCTTGATTGCCTTTTTTAAATAAATTTCAACTTGCCCTTTATTGCCGTTTGAAGGTGGTGGTGAATTGATGTCTCTTATCGTTGCCATCATTCCCATTAAATCATCCTCTTTCAAATCGAATTTTTTTTGAATCTCATTGTCTGAAAGGGAAGAGCTTTCCTTAACATCTAAAACTAAACCTGCTCTCTTTTCTATGTTCTTAAAACGAAAGCTAGATACATAATAAGCTAACGACCAACGATCTTCTTTTGAAAGATAGTCGTGAGCGGCCATTCCTGTTTCATTTACTCCTAGGGTAATGGTATTATATGCCCCATAAGGAGATACATTTCTCATTCTCTCTAAGTCATGAAAGTTCGTAGGACTTGGCTCTAGCCCTTCTCCGGCCTCACCATCACCATATCCATTCTGACCATGACAGCTCATGCAATTATTCTTATATAAATTGGCCGCTCTAGTTAGGTCAATTTTTGTCTCAGGATAAGTTAAAAGATTGAACTGTTTTAAAATTTCAGACTTTATTTTATTTGCTAGAGCAGAAACCTCATGAACCTTACTTTTAGCTAGAATTGACTGATTAAGATTTTGAATACTAGAGCTTAAACTTTGATTATAATTATTTTCTTTTGCAATTCTAATAACTTCATTGGAGAAATCAATTTGTTCCTCATATTCTCCTTTACTTATAACTTTTCCATTGGCAACAGCTTCACCGTAGTCCTGAGCTAAATAGCTTAAAAGGTGGACAGCTAATTGGTTCTCTTTAGTCGATGCAAATGCTGTAGAACCAATAACAAATAACAAACAAAAAAATATCTTAATCATCCTCATTGCCTTTCTCCATAGAATGTATATTTTCACAAAGACCACAGCCAATTTCGGGGTCACATTGTAGGTAATATTTTTGAAACTCTTTTAAAAATTGCAAAACGACCTTGCGATCAGAACGTAAGAATTGAACAAACTTAAGTAGAGATTCACCCGTTTCATCAGATAGTAAATGCTCTATTTTACAACTATCCGTCACAGCTATATGTTCAGGGAGTCCCAACACTTCTGTAAGCAAGACAATCATCGTTTGTCTCTTATTAGCGATTTTTTCGACTAACACTATCGAATGCTTTGGAAGTGATATAAAGTTATCTTTTATTTTAACAAGTTTTTTTTCTGATAACTTTTTGAGCTGTAAATGAACAGCATTTCTACTAACACCAAGTTCTTTGGCGATAGTGGAAGCTCTGAGTTGATCACTTTTTTGTAAAAATGAATAAATAGTTAAGAGATAGTGCGTTTCAGAATGTGATAATTCGTTTTCACTATATTCCTTCCAGTACTGTCCAAATTGAAATTCCAAGGCATCCTCTTTTTATGTTAGGTATGCCTAACATATTTTTAATCTCTAATATTGTCAAGCATGCCTAACAGTGAGGATTGCTCTCTGGAAAGTTTCTCCATCCAGTCGAGAACAAAAAAGAGCGGGGAGTGTGTCGTCTTAACCTTTTAGAGATTTCATAAATTTTCAGATTTGGGATTGAGTAAAACATAAATTTAGAGATTACTAATTTTCATTCATCGCTGTGATTAAATATCGCAAATAAATAGTTCACAATCATGATTTAAATATCGCAATTTCGTTGAAAAATATCGCAGACGAACCAAGCTTTTGGGCTAAAAAACAATAATTTCAGTGATTTAAAAATAGTGCAATAAATATCGCACAAAAAATGGTCGGAGTGACTGGATTCGAACCAGCGACCCCCGCCCCCCCAGGACGTTACGCTACCAGGCTGCGCTACACTCCGACTCGAATTCACCAATCTAGCTTAGAAAGGGTTGAAATGTAAAGAGAAACGCTGCGACGCACCTGAATAATTTACACCAATATTGAGTCTCCCAGGACCTTGAGTTAAAAGCCCCTCATGAAAGAATTTTGGAAGTTTCTAGCGCTTTTCAGCCTTAGTTTCAATAGTGACGCTGATATCTTTGGGGTCGATGACAGACGTTATGTTTTTCCAAGAGGCTACTTTTCAACCGAGGCAACTGGAGTGTCAGTGGGAGTCCTAAGAACTTTATGGACCGACCTTGAGGGTGAACAAGTAAACCTATTAGAGGAATCTCCAACAGGTAGAGTATTCGGACTCATTCAAGACTCAATGTCAGATATACTTTGTAGAAGCGAGAAGTTTTCAAGAGATCCCTCAATATCCTATGCCTGTACAGGCTTTCTTATTGCCCCGGATCTATTAATAACCGCAGGTCATTGTGCAGTAAATGCTGGTGAAGAAATTTCCCACGAAAAAGGTGGCTATTGCGAGGCTTACACTTGGTATTTTGACTATCAAAACTCAAATTCACTGCCATTGAGTCAATCACAATTTTTAGGTGATAAGATTTTTAAATGTGAAGAAATTATTTATGCCATCAATGAACAAGAAGAGCTTGGAAGAGATTTTGCACTCATTAGGCTCAAGAGAAAGGTTCCAGATACTCGACATATTTTTCAAATTGATAATGCCAATGATTTAAATTTATCGAGTCGAGTTAATATGCTTGGTCATCCAATGGGAACACCTCTCAAAATTTCCCCCAACGGTCGCATCCTCGAAGATCACTCTCGAAAGACTTACCTGAAAACAAACCTAGATGCTTTTGCGGGAAATAGTGGAAGCCCGGTTTTAAATAGAAGCAACCATGCAATAGGTGTCTTAGTCGCTGGAAAACCTAATTTTGGAACCTACAAGACACCAGCAGGATGTGAAAAATACAATCGCTGTGATGGACGAGGAGCTAATTGTATTGAAATTCCTGAGGACTCTCAAGAAGGATTCCCCCACACCTATTCAAAAGTTCAAAAGCTAGACCCTTATCGTCGGCTAATTGAAGCAGAGAAATCCAAATCACTGAGATAAATCAAGTTAAGAGTTCACTCTATATATGCCGAAATAGCTAATATGGAAGCACAGGATACCTATGCAAAAGAGCTGTCTAAATATTCTAGGCAACTTTTCTATATTCTATTCTTTATAAGTCTTTTGATCTTTTTCATCGAAAGCTTCAAAACCTCAAGTTGGAATTTACAACGCTCTGCTCAGCTTATCACAACCTTTATTATGACAATCGGGATTGTCGTAGATTATTTTAAAAAAGATCATATAACACGAGTCTATTTTCTCTTAATAGTTGGAATGATTCATCTGCCACTAAGATACTATAATTATCATACCACTATGGCTCCTTCTCTTTTTTGGCTCTTAATGTTGCCTTCGATGGTAACTTATTTCATCAATATAAAGACCTCTTGGTATGTTCTTGTCATCACTATTTTTCAAGTTCTCGCGATTAACTTTTTATTCAAGCTGCAAAGTTTTTTTCCTCTCGTTTTAGATTCATTTTCAAAGCCAGAAATGATCACTCTCATCAGTTGGCTTCTTATGGTTATCCTTTTGACAGTATTTTTTAATAAAATTGAAAGCTCAAGACTCAAATACTATGAACTTTCCAAAGAAAAAATCTCTAATGACGTCCATAAAAACAAGCTTTCATCTCTAGGGGAAATGGCAGGGGCCATCGCACATGAAATTAACAATCCCCTTTTTGTTATTGCAGGTAATACATATCTCATGGAGAAAATCCTAAAAAAGGATCATCCGGAAGCCTATTCGAAACTAGAGAAATATTTAGAGAAGGATAAGGAAACCACAGAAAGGATAGCAAATACGATTCAAAGTATGCTTCAAATCTCAAGGCAAAATCAAGAAAAACCAATAGAGAAAGTTCCCATTGGAGTCGCAATAAAATTGGCGCTGGATGTATCTTTAGCTTCATTAGAAAAGGACAATATTCGATTTATTAGTCGCGAATCAGAATGGGAACTAGCTGCAGTGATAAACCCGGATATTCTAGGCCAAGTCCTCATTAACCTGTTTAGTAATTCACACAAGGCAATTTCTCATCTAGAAAATAAATGGATAAAAATTGATTTGGAAAAAACGGGTGAAATTGTAAACCTCTACTTCACGGACTCAGGAGAGGGTATTTCACCAGAGATAGCGAAGAGAATTTTTGAGCCTTTTTATACGACTCAAACCACTAATGAAGGTTCTGGTTTTGGACTCTCAATCTCGCGCTCTCTTCTTACTAGTATGGGAGCTGACATTACCTATCTTATGCGTGAAGGGCATACTTGTTTTAAAATGAGTTTTCGCGGTTGATCACCCTCCCCAAGTCTTGTAATTACTGATACTTAAAGGTGTCTAAAAGTCTGACATCAAGGTTAAGAATTACATATATTATTCCAATATCTTAGGGTTTCTTGGTAGATTAGAGGTATATGGAAACAGAACTTAAATTGTCGAACACAAAGGGAAGATTCCTTATTGAGGATCATAGGAATTTACTAAAATTGTTTGCAGCAAAATCTCCCTTGCATACCCTTTTGTTTTTGATTCCTTTGGCCATCTTTCCTGTTTTATACTTGAACGACCAAGATGTATTCATTTCTGAAATTGTCATTCTTTTTCCCATTGGAGTCTTTTATTGGAGTTTTGTAGAGTACTTTATTCATCGCTGGGTATTTCATTTTAAAGCAAAAAACAAAATAATTAATTATATCGTGGGATCATTTCATACCTATCATCATCAAAACCCAAAGGACCTCGATGTATTAACCTCAGGCTGGATCACAGCTCTAGCAGGTTTAGGTTTTCACGGGAGTATTTTCTATTTATTTACTGGTTTTAGTTTTAAATATGCCTCTATTCTTATTCTAAGCACTATCTTTGCTTATTTTATTTATGAGATTGTTCACTATCAAGTTCATATGAAAGTCTACAAAACAGGTGTCTTAAAATACCTCCAAGACTTTCATCTCACTCACCATGTAAATCCAACAGGGAATTATGGTCAAACCTCTGGACTATGGGATGTAATTTTTAGAACGAGGATTCCAAGCAAAGAGACGAGTAAAAATAAGAGCATGCAAAACTTTGTGAAGGAGTGCCAGTGATTGAGTTATCACTTTCAGTTTTTCTCATAGCTTTATTGGGTTACCTGCTGTTGACACTTTTTCCCTTTTTTCTTTTGGCGAAATTAAATTTATTTCTGTCAGATCGAATCAATATCAATGAACCGATTGTGAACCTTAAAAATCTAAGACATGATATTAAGGGGACTATAAATACATTTTTAGTCGTTGCTGTTTTTTCAATACTACTTTCAGTGCAAATTGAGTTGGGACTCTCAAACCTAGGATTTGGAGAAATTTCCTCTTTAACATGGTTTTTTATAAGTACAGCAGGAATTATCATTTTGCATGACGCCTATTTTTTCGTGACCCATCTTTTAATGCATAAAGTTCCCTCTCTCTATAAATATCATCTCTATCATCATAAATCTGTAAGCCCGACGCCTTTCTCGGTTTTTTCATTTCACCCAGTAGAGGCTATCATTCACTTTATATTCTTTAACATTATTGCCCTTCTACCAGTTCACTTTGGAGTATTAATTTTATTTTATGCATGGATGTTAGTGTGCAATACCATTGGACATTTAAATTTAGACTTCTACCCAGAAGTCATATTCAAATCAAAATGGACAAAATGGTGGAACTCTCCAACTCATCATTATTTACACCATCAATATTTTAATTGTAACTATAGTATCTATTATAATCACTGGGACAAATGGTTTAAAACAAATCATTCAGAGAATTTAAAAGTCTTTTTTCAAATCAAAAATCGCGCTAACCTTTCAAAGCAGCTTCACGCCACTGAGCTAAAATCTGCTCCGCCTGCTCCTTGGAAAGTTCCAAGGCAGGATGAAAATGTAATGCTAAAGTTAGTGAATCGTTCCATATCCCAGCCAGGGCACCTACCGGCTGAGTTTCAATAACGGGTGGATACCCAGAATACATGTTTTTTGATTCGGGATCTCTTCCTTCACCTAAATTTGTAAATACACCAGTTCGTACCTGAAGATGTTTGTTTAACAAGACGAGCTTTTTTAACAGCCAAGGACCTATAAAAACACCAAGAGAAACTCCGATTACTCCTCCTAAGTGTTCTAAGTTTTTTAATCTCTTTTTTATCTGTCTATCAATATCTTGCACTCTATCTTCTGATCCACAGTAGGCATCGGTGAACCCAACTTCATTTTTCACTATTTCTTCGTCCAATGATGCCCGCATCGAAACGGGAACTAACCAAATAGACTTTCCTGGCTCCTGTAAATTGGTGAGTACCTTATTCAGACAAAATAAAAGATGAGAATTGAGACTTACATTAAGTCCTTTTGAAAGTTGCTTTATTTGTCTCGTTTCCTCTTTTGAAAAGACGGTGTAAGCTCTGGCAAAAGGTTTTGTCTGCCAATACTTTTGTCTCCAATTTTTATTGAAGTTCTTCCACTTGGCACTCCTAAAGGGAAGTCTTTTGGTATACATTAGAAAGCCCCACAGATAATGGTACCATGGCCTTTTATGTCGCATTTTGGTGTATACCTGCAAGGAATCTGATTTTTTATGAATATTTAAAAAAGCACCAATACCGTCAACTTCTCCATGAGGGAAGTTGAACTCCTCCACACCTGATTGATCAATTTTTAAGACGGTGAGATCCATACACTCACCATCTTGAACTAAAGTATCAAACCAGAGTTTTATTGAGTCTTTTGCTTTCATAGCCAACATTATATAATAGGGCATGTCGCTTAAAAACCCTGTTGTCTTCATTTCGGGAGCCATTTTGCCTTTTAATTTTAAAAAGGGTGGATACTTCAAAAATCTCAATAGTATCTACGACGATAAATCAACGTATGTCGTACCAGTCAAACACTGGGCTTCAGTTGAGGAAAATGCAATGATTATTGAACAGTATATAAAGCAACATCTATCTGAAAGGTCATTTCATATTGTTGCACACTCAAAAGGAGGCGTGGATACGTTTTTTTGGTTTCAATCAAGCCAGTTTAAGTCCAATGTATTAAGCTTTGTAGCAATGGCTTCCCCTTTTAAA
Source organism: Halobacteriovoraceae bacterium (assembly GCA_002707495.1). GTDB lineage: Bacteria > Bdellovibrionota > Bacteriovoracia > Bacteriovoracales > Bacteriovoracaceae. The sequence goes on from PAMZ01000018.1 coordinate 52,973, forward strand.
GGAACTAAACTCGCTAATTTCCTCCTTGCCCCGCTTCGATTCTTTCCTGGCGTTAGCAGTGTGAAAAAGAGCTTAAATTGTCTGAGTCTCCATCAAATAGAAAAGTACACGATCGGAGAGGAGCTTCCTCAGTCTGCTTGTATTATAAGTCGAATCAAAAGCTTAAAAGGAATTTATCCACTTCTGTACATCAGTTATTTGTTCCTAAAAATCTTTGAAGGAGACAATGATGGTGTGGTGTCTGTCAATTCTAGTAAGAAAGGTAAATTTTTAGGAGAATTTTATTGTGATCATCCAGGTTTAATAGGTCACTTTAATTCAGAAAAAAGAGAGACTATTTTCAAGTCTTGTGCTGAAAAGATAAAACAGTACCAACAGGAAATAGAAAAATGCTGAAAAAACGAATTCAGTTCTTCGAGTGGCAAGATCTTCCTTGGTTTCCTCATCTTATCAGAGAGGGAATCACGGACTATCTAGCGTTCACTCTCAAGACATTTGGTTTTTACAACCCGGTTGTGCCAGTACTAGCCGAAGTTTTAGCAAAGTCTCATAAATCTACTATTGTAGATTTATGTTCAGGTTCGGGTGGTATTATGCCAGAGCTCCAAGAAGAATTTAAAAATTTGAAAAAAAATCCACCTCAAATAATACTCACAGATCGATTCCCAAATGAAACCAGTATTTCTAAGTTTAAGGCTAGTAAGACAATATCCTATCTACCGGATTCTATTGATGCTCTCGATGTGGATAATAACCTAAACGGACTTCGTACTCTATTTACATCTTTTCATCATTTCAATAACTCCTCAGCTCAGCGGATATTACAAAATGCCGTTGAGTCAAGAGAACCTATTTTTATTGCGGAGTTTACGAAAAGAAATTTATGGACATTTTTAATGTGCCTGCCGGTTCCCCTTTTCATGCCTTTTCTCATGCCTTTTGTAAGACCAATAAAAGCCAGTAATCTTATCTTTACTTATATCTTTCCACTTATTCCACTTTTTACCTGGTGGGATATTCTGGTAACTGTCCTAAGAACTAGGGATACGCAAGAGCTTAGTGAGTTAACTTCTGAACTCCAAGAGTTTAGCTGGAAAGTTGGTGAGATTAAAACAAGCTTCTTTTTTACGCTTATCTACCTCTACGGTCTTCCTAGGACAACAAATCAATGAGATCTTTTCCAGGCCCCAATATATTTAGTCTTCTATCCAATGCAATCTCTTTCAAAAAAGATCCTTTAGCGCAAGCACAGACTTTTCTCAATACTTACGGCGATGCTATTGAAATACAGGTAGCCTGGATGCCAATTATGGCCTTCAACACAGTTGAATATTACGACGAGATACTTAGAAAGAAGTATCAACATTTTCCTAAATCTGAAAAATATAAAGAACTCTCAGCTTTAATGGGAGAGGGATTAACGACATCTGAAGGAGATTTTTGGAAGCAAAATAGATCAAGCCTACAAAAGCTTTTTACTCCACTTGCTATTGAAACTTATCTTCATAAACTAGATAGTATCGCATTAGATTATATAGATAAAATTGGTGAATCGAAGCAAAGAGACTTCTACCAAGATATGATGCAGTTTGCTCTTGCTTCGATAACTTCAACTCTATTTAACAAAGATTACTCTCAAGATTCTCTCAAAATAAGCCAAGCACTCCAGGACTTTATGAGTGGAATGGAAGATAGGATCTTTCAGATTCTTCCAGGTATGGAGTATCTTCCAACAGCTAAAAATAAACGTTACCAAAACTCTATCAAAATTCTAAAAGATCAGATTAAATCTATAATTTCAGAGAAAAGAACTCATGGCTTTGAGAAGGAGACTGATCTTGTTTCTCTCCTGCTTCAGGCACAACAAGATTCAACAAAGTTTAAGATTACTGACCAATATATTGAAGATGAAGTTATGACTTTTTTCTTAGCAGGACATGAAACCACGGCTAGCGCTTTGACATGGCTTATTGGACTTCTGTCTACAAATCCAACTTATCAAAGAAGAGTTCAAGATGAGATCGACCAAAATTTAAATATCGAATTCACATCCTCTGATATTAATAATCTCTCTCTATTAGATAATTGTCTCAATGAAGCTTTAAGGCTTTATCCTCCACTTTGGATGACATCTAGACAGGCCAATAAAAGTGAAACCTTAGGTGGCAAAAAGGTTCCAAAGGGAACTATTATTGTTTTGAGTCCCTATTTTCTCCATCGAAATACCAAATACTGGACTGATCCCGAAACTTTCTATCCTGAACGATTTGAAAAGCCGCTTGTTCATAAAGATTCTTTTCAACCCTTCGGTATAGGTCCAAGAGGTTGTATCGGAGAGCGTTTCTCAAGACTTGAAATCAAAATATTAGTCATTCGACTCTTGCAGAATTATAATTTTAAATTAAAAGCAGGCTACAAGCTTGAAGCAAAACCAACCATCACGATGAGGCCGAAAAACGGTTTGCCTATTGAGTTTGAGAGGAGAAAAAATGACCAGTAAGACATGGGCCATTATAACTGGAGCTTCAAGTGGAATTGGTACAGAATTAGCCAGAGAGCTTGCAGGTCTTTCTTATAATTTGGTAATTGTCGCAAGACGAGAAGAACGCTTGAATCAATTGGCTTTAGAATTAAAAAGCAAGTATTCCGTAAAAGTGCAAGTCATTACTTTAGACTTACTTAAAGATGGAGCCTGTGAAAGATTATACGCTGAAACAAAAGACCTTAATATCGAGATCCTCATAAATAATGCTGGTTTTGGTCTTTGCAAAAAATTTGCAGACACATCCATGGACTCAATAAAAAACATCATGAAGCTTAATATGGAAGTTCCCACTGAACTAACTCGTTTGTACCTCAAAGATATGTTAAAAACTGGCAGTGGATATATTTGTCAGATTGCTTCAATAGCATCCTATCTTCCCGTTCCCTATTATAGTGTTTATGGTGCAACAAAAAGTTATTTAAGACATTTTTCAAATACTCTCTATTATGAACTTAAAAATACAGGTGTGTCACATACTGTCTTCAACCCTGGTTTTACGAGAACTGAGTTCTTTGATGTGGCTGGACAAAAGCTTGTATTTAATCAAAATATTATTTCACAATCATCAAATACTGTAGCTAAACGGGCACTAAAAGCTATGTTTCGAAAAAAGAGATCTGCTCTTTCTAGTTTTATTAATTGGTACACAGCTTGCGTGATTGGTACATTTATACCTAAGACATTAATTGCCAACTTCGTTTTAAGAGATATGAAAAAAACCCATGAGTAATTTTAAAAATAAATTGATCGAGTGGATTATCCAAAAGCCTTACAAAGTCCTTCTCGGAAATATATTTTTTCTTACTTTATTTCTACCAGGATTTACCCTTATTACCTCGGATTTTAGCTATAGGGCCTGGTACTCAGATGGAGATAGATTGCTTCAGCAATATGATCTCTTTGAATCAAAATTTGGAAACGACGATTCACTCATTATTGGTATTGAGCATCAGTCATCCGTTCTTAATCCAAAAACTCTAAAAAAAATAGACCAGATTGTTAATGACTTGTGGAAAATAAAAAAAATTATAAGAGTCGATGCCATCACTAATTTTGACCATCTTTCATCTGATGAGGAAGAGATAGTTATTTTACCTTTAGTGGATACAGACAATTTAGAAAATTTTAATAAGAGAGATTTTTTATCCAAGATTAGTGGAGATAAATTAGTAGAAAGCTATCTCGTATCAAAAGATGAAAAACTTACCGTTATTCGAATTAATTTAAGACCTATTTTCAAACAAAGTATAAGCAATAAAGAGACAATTTCTGAAGTGAAAGAAGTTATCTCACGCCATCAGGATAGTGAGCATAATATCTTTCTCACAGGAAACGGCACATTTATTGAACTCTTACGGGAAATCACATTTTCCGATATGAGTCTTTTGATCCCTCTCGTTGGAATTTTGTTCACACTTTTACTCTTTCTTATCTTTAAAGACTTTAAAGCAGTGCTCCTTACTATAGTCACGATCTTCACATCCAATATTATTATGGGTGGTTCAGCTGGATTTCTTGGACAAGCGCTCAATACCATTTCAAGCGCCTCCCCCGTCATTCTGCTTACTGTAGCAGTCGCTGATACAGTCCATATTCTTACGGTATATTTCTATGGATTGAAACAAAAAATGTCTCATGTGGATGCGCTAAAATATAGTTTAGATAAAAACTTTATTCCAACTCTATTAACCAGTATTACCACCGCCATTGGATTTTTTTCGTTTTCAGGCTCTCTTATAAAATCTTTAAGCCATATGGGAATTCAAATTGGAATTGGAGTTATTGCTGCTTGGATTTGCACTTATGGAATCCTAGGCCCTCTTATGCGCCTTTTTGGAGACAAGGGACATCTTCATCAAAAAAAGAAACATTCAAGTCACTCATTTGCAAAGATTTATATTAATTTTTTATATCGCTATAAGAGGTCTATAAGTCTTTTTTCACTTTTTTTATTTTGTGCCTGCTTTTATGGGATAAGATACTTAGAAATAAACTTGGATCCACATGTTCAATTTCCACACGAACATGTCTTCTCAAAATCTATGAGGATTTTCAAAAGGCATTTTCCTTCGACCACTCAGGCGGAGATTATGATCCCAACTGAAAATGCAAAAGATCCCCTTTTCTTAGCCAAAGTAGATAAGCTTCAAAATTGGCTAGAAGCCAAAGACTATATTCATAGTACTATCTCAATAAATGATATTATTAAAAAAGTTAATCATGTTGTCTTTCTTGATCCTCCAAATACTTTGCCAGATAACGAGGATAGAATTGGACAAGGGCTTCTTTTTTATACTCTAGGTTTACCCCCAGGAAGAGATTTAAACAATCGTCTAAGTCTCTCAAATGATGCTGTTAGAATTACAATTAACTGGGAGCTGATTAAAACTAAAGACGTTATGGATCATATGACCCTTATTAAGGACAAAGCTGTCGAACTAGGTCTTACGACAGCCTTCGTAACCGGAAAAACTCCTCTTTTTCATAGCATCACACCCTATGTTGTCGAATCATTTATTGAATCTTTTGCGATTGCACTTTTCATGATTACTATTATTCTTATTCTTGTCCTCAAATCAGTTACATTAGGACTATTAGCTTTAATCCCTAATCTTTATCCTCTTGCAATCTCTGCTGGTCTTTTTGCCTTTTCGGGAGAATATATTGATGTGGCCACGGTACTGGTTGCAAGTATCTGTTTAAGCATTGCCGTAGATGACAGTATTCATTTTCTTGTGGAGTTTAGAAAATCAAAAGACCTAGGGTTAAGTACACATAATGCGCTAGAAAAAGTATTCGCAAACACAGCGCCATCATTAATTAATACTACGACTCTCATTGCAATCGGTTTTGGAGCCCTATGCTTGGCTGATTACTTACCTAATGTAAAGTTCGGTTTTCTTACTAGCCTAACATTGATTATAGCACTCATTGCAGATCTATTTATTCTACCGGCGATACTAATTTGGCTAGATCAGGCGAAAAAGACGCTATGATTTCACCCAAAAGCCTGTCTGTTTCTTCTTTTCTTTGAGACGAAGTTGAACTTGCCACAGGCCATGAGGTAAAAAGAAAAGAATGATCCCCCTTAAACTCAATATTTCTGACTTTCAAGAATGGAATTTGCTGTTGTTCCCTAGATACAAGGCCATCACTTTCTAAGGCATAAAGATTTTCATAATAAGAAAACCCCAATTTAAGAATATGAGCCAGTCTTTTGTCCTTTTGATGGACACTTATTATATTCAATAATCTTCTCTCTAAAAGTCCTCTTTCTTGTTCAGACAGCCTATCTACCAAAGTCTTAAATTCCTCATACATGGCACCTGTCCTTAGATCGTTTATAGCGGGGATATGTTTTAGAAGTTTCCCCGAGAAAGAATAAAAGGAAGAAGTCTTTTCTACTTTTCCTAAAAGAATTTCAATTAATGAGGAGCCTAAAAAGCTTCCTTGAATAAACGCTATACCTAGCACCTTCGATTTAAAGATTTCATTTTCAATAAGAGCTAAGTATAAACACTCCTGGCATCCTTTACTATGAGCAATGACAACAACTGGCTTTTTATTTTTCTGATATATTAGTTTGATTTTATTGAGAATCTTTTGAGCATTATGAGAAGTCTTATTTGGACTAGGGGGCATATAACGATAGCAATGAGGATTTTTATATTCCTTTTTTATATAATCTATATTTGTCTTAAAATAAGACCCTCCTCCCGGAAGACTTAAGACTTCACCCAGAATTCCACCTACAAAGAGAAATTGAACTGACTGTACAAATGTCTGCCTATTCATGATCCAAAAGCTCGGGGGAATCAAAATAGCGTTTCAATTCTTTAGAAAGAAGTGATCCCCTGTATCCATCCAGAATTCTATGATCAAACGTTATACATAAACTTACTATTTTCCTTGTCTCTAACTCGCCCTTCTCATTGCAAACGGGCTCAAATCTCACTTTCCCAAGAGCACAAATAATTGGGACATGAGTATAGGGAGCTAAGGGAACGAATGCACTATCAAAACCTAGGCTTCCGATATTGGTTATCATCATGCCGCCAAATGGATCCTTTGGCATTCCTAGAGATTTTACATAAATATTAAGTTGATAAATAATGAATTGAATTAAATCTAATACCCATTTTGACAATTGTACAGGAACTAAACTCCAGCTATGTTTAATTTTTTTAAAGGTTTTATCTTCTTTAGAACGAATATCTTTAGCTGCTCCTGAAAGTTCCTTTGCAATTTCTTGCACAGTCTTTTTATCGACTTCCTTTAGACAGGTTCCCGAAAGATCTGCCTTATCTGCAATATGAAAAAAAATATTCGCTTGATTCCTAAAGTAAATTTTTGAAAACCGGAGCATGACATTGACGTCAGGATATTTCTTTAAAATTCTCCCCATAACAGCTCCCACAAAGTGAGTGATTGTTATTTTAAAGTCAGCTCCTTGATTTTTCTTTTCGATATAAGAAAGAGCCTTTTCAACTGGGAGCTTGATCTCACAATAAACCTGAGAGTCTCCATTAATCCTCCACGAGCCAATGGTAATCTTATCCCATGCACTCAGCTTTCTTTTAGGAGTTAATGAGACATTCTCTCTCACTTATTTACAATCCTCAGGGCAGTTACATTTACTCTCATTATTTCTATCACATGTGCCATCGCCACACTTAATACAAGAATAAATATATCCTCCTGCAATGCCTTTACCGCAAACATCGACAGAAGTACGATCAACTAAACCTTTACAGCATTTTCGTTTTAGATCTTTAATCGGAAGCTCCCCAGCCTGTTGTGCTGACTCTCCCAGCTCTAAACAAGTGTCATTTTTTGAGAGATCGATTTGAGGCCTAGGTAAACCGCTATTTGAGTTTTCATAGTTTTTTTCAAAGCCTGGAGCAGGTAGGTTCTTTTGCTGGATATTTTCTTTCTTTTTAACTTTTTTTTCTTCTTTTCTATTACAACCACATCCAACCACAATTGACGATATAAGAACTAATATAAGCCAATTTCTCATAGCAACACTCCTCTCATTAATATGACTAAATTTATTGTAGCATTCCCTTAGATAAAAAAATAGAGTTCTGGATTAGCCTAGTATCTCTTTATAGATTTTCAAAGTCTGCTTCGCAGTGATTTCTCGAGTAAAATGCTCTTTTACGTTCTGATAGGCATTTTCAATCAATTTGCTTCGAGTGTTTTGATCCGAAATCATTTTTCTCAATTGGCTACTAAGCTCATCTACAGAACCTATATTTGCCAAATATCCCGTCTTATTATCAATTACGATTTCAGGAATCCCCCCAGCTCGGGTAGAAACAATGGGAATTCTACATATCATAGCATCTAATAACGAAGTTCCTAAGCCTTCCGTTTCACTAGTCATGAGAAAATAATCTAGTGATTTAAGGTAGCATTGAATATCAGGTAAAAACCCAGTGAAGAATAAATTAGAAAGGTCTTTTCCATACTCTTGAAGTTCTGACTTTAATGGACCGTCACCGATAATGACGAAGTTTTGTTCTGGAAAATTTTTTGCGACATCAATAAAAGTAAAATAGTCTTTATGAGGTGCTAGTGCAGAACAATTCCCAATCAAAGGCGCATTTCTTGCCAACCCAATGATGTCTCTTAAGTCTTTTTGCTTACCATCAAACCTGCTCGTATCAATTCCTGAATAAACTGTTTGAACTCTATTGGGCTCCTTGACCGCCCCCCTTGTAATCTCTGTAATCTTATTTGAGACACAAAGTATTCTCTTGATATTTGAATGATTGAATTTTCGAAGTGACTTAACTGGAAAATCCGTTCTTTTGGAGACAATGATTGGAGTCTTCCCTCCCCAAACAGAAGCTAAATAGGCAACGGTATGAGCATTAGCCGTGTGAGTATGAATGATATCAAAGTCTTTCATGAGCCTTTTCAATTTTAGGCTACTACTAAGATTAAGGCCTCCATAGGCTGCTTCCCAAGCTTCGAAATTTTCCGCCTTTAATCTTTTATAAGCTTCAGACGACTTTCTTGCTAATAATGAACTTTTTACTCCTTCATTATTTAATATTTTCATCAGGGAAGCCATTTGCTGTTCACCACCTCGCCATGACTTTTCTGAGTTTACATGAAGAACTTTCACAGATTTTCATCCTTAGCAGAATTCATTAAGGATTTAATTTTCTCAATAAGGATACGGAATTTAGGCCCCTGTGAAGCTAACTCTTGATGAAGACTTTCAACCTTTTTGATAAAAGGAGCTTTTTTAGGATGATGAACTTTCATTCCAAGTTCATTTTCTATTTTCTGCATTTCTTTATATATTTCTTCGGCCCAATACTTTCGTTGCTGGCCTTGAGAGTAAAGTGCCGCCTCTTTTACCCACTTTCTTTCTTCAAGGTCTAATACATGCCACAATTTTGCCGACATAACCAAAACATCAGGCATCATAGCATGCTCATCCAAGCTATAATGTTTCACAACTTCTCCATGTTTTTTAGTTGTTAAGGCAAAAACATTATTTTCAGCTCCATCGATCACGTTTTGTTGAAGAGCGGTATAAACCTCACCATAGGGCATTGGAGTTGGTGAGCCTCCCATAGCCTTTAGCATTCTAATGGCTGATTGAGATCCCATGACTCGAATTTTCAAACCTTCAATATCTTGAGGAGAAAGAATTGGTTTACTAGCATAAAAACTTCTAGCCCCTGCATCATAAAAAGCGAGACCCTGCATTTTATTTTTCTGCAAGACATTTAAGAGTGTTTGACCTACTTCACCGTCAAGAACTTCAAAATAATGGCTCGTAGATTCAAAAATATAGGGTAGATTGATAACCGCCCAGAGAGGACTAAAGTTTTCTAGATTGCTTGAGGAAACTTTAGTGAAGTCCAAAGCACCGACTTGAATTAATTCGAGAACTTCTCTTTCACGTCCAAGAATTTCACTTGGATAAACCTTTACTTCATACTTTCCTAAGCTTAAGTCGTTTAGCTTAGTTGAAAAGTCAACAAGCCCTCGATGCACCGGATGACCTTGCGGATTATTATGGGCGAGGACTAGTTTTTTTGATGAGCCGAATCCTGGAAAGAATCGTAGAAAGAAAAAACTAATCAGAATAAATACGACTAAAATAATTTTCATAGAAGACCCATCCACTTGGGAAGCATAAGACTTAAATCTTCCCAAAGTATGACCACAAGAAGATCAAAAATTAAAATAAGATAAAGGGGAAGAAGCTTCTTAATAACCTCATGAATTTTTACACCTGCAACAGAACAACCTATAAAAAGTGCACTCCCTACCGGAGGAGTACAAATTCCAATTGAGAGATTAAAGATCATTATGATTCCAAAATGAACAGGATCAAAACCAAGAGATGTTACAACAGGTAAAAAAATAGGAGTAAAAATAAGAACCGCCGGTGTAAAATCTAAAAAAGTACCCACTATCAAGAGAACAAAATTTATCGCCAGTATAATCACCCACGGTTCATTAGATATAGATAATAAAGTACTTGAAATAAACTGAGGAACATTCGCCATCGTCATAACCCATGACATAACCGAGGATGCACTGACCAAGAGAAGAACAATACTCGATGACTTGGCACTTTCACAAAGAACCTTAAAGAGTTTTTCTCGATCCATCGACTTATAAATATAAGCCAAGACTAAACTATATAAAACAGCGACGGCGGACGCTTCGGTGGCCGTAAAAACACCACCTATAATTCCACCAATAACTAAAAAGACCAAAAACAAGGAAGGAAGAGCGTCAACAATCGTTTTCCCGACCTTCAATGAAAGTGTCTCTCTACTTCCCTTTGCAAGGAATATAGAAACTAATATCAGCGATAAACCTAATAGTAGGCCTGGCAAATATCCTGCGACAAAGAGTGCAGCAATTGATGTGCCCCCGCTCACAAGTGAAAATAGTATCAAAACATTTGAAGGTGGTATTAATAGTCCAGCGGTACAGGAAGTTATATTTACAGCTGCCGCATATCTCATATCATAGCCTTCTTTTTTTTGAATCGGAGACATAATACTGCCTACAGCTGCTGCAGAAGACACAGCTGAACCACTAATGGCTCCAAAAAATGTATTGGCCAAAATATTAGTATGAGTTAATGAGCCCGGAAGAAATCCAGTAACCAATCTCGAGAGATTAATTAATCTCAGAGCAATGCCCCCTGTATTCATGATATTTCCAGCTAAAATAAAAAAGGGAATAGCTAGTAAACCAAAACTATCAAGCGAGTTTAACATCTTTTGGGCCATGATAAGAGCAGCTTTTTCGGCAGGAAATAAGTGTAGAAGAGAGAAGAAACTCGCTAGAGCAACTCCCACAGATATTGGCAATCCAATAATGAGAAAGATGGCAAAACTAGTGAAAAGAGTGAGTATAATTGCCATCTCCATTTAAGCATTCCCCTCTAAAAAGTCTTTCGCTGCATAATAAATGATGAGGATGCCGTTTAAGGGAGCTGCTAAATAAATAAGTCCCATCGGAATTTCGAGAACAGCCGTTTTCTGTCCTAAAGTAAAAATTGTATATACTAAGTTTGTCCCCCCGAAAAAGAGAATCATCCCTAAAAATATAACCAAAAGAGAAACAAAGCTTCTAAGAGGTATTTTACTCTCGTATTTCTCCAAAAATAATTCAAAAGCTAGATGCCCTTTTTCTATAAAGGTATAAGTGGCTCCAAAAAAGATCAGCCAAATGAGTAAAAATCTCGCTAGCTCTTCAGTTACCGTAGAGGGGTCTGCTAAAACATAGCGAGAGAAGACTTGCCAAGATACCATAAGGATTAAACTTACAAACAAAAAGGCTAAAAAATACTCTAAACCTCTTTTTAGACTAAGCATGTGCGATCTCCGAGGAAGGTAATCCGCCTTTAGTTTGAACCTGTAAGCTGGCAATCTTTGTCGCAAAACTCGCTGCTTTATCAATATCGTTTGAGTCCATAAATTCTTTTAGAAAAGCTCCTGCGTAGGCATCACCGGCTCCCGTTGTATCTACCGCCTGAACATTTAGAGCGGGGTAATTTTTAGATTCCCCATCAGTACTGACTTCACTACCTAACATTCCCTTTCTTAAGACTGTAAAGGAATGTTTTAGATCTTTAAGAACGTCTAGATCATCTTCAGAGAGAAAAAGAATATCAATATAAGGAATTAACTCTTTTAAAAAAGCATGAGCTTTTTCAATCTCCCAAAGTGAGGCTCTATAATTACAATCAAAAGCTGTCTTGATCCCTTTTGTTTTCGCCTCCTTAAAAGTCTTAAGAACTGCGTCTCTACAGGTTTCAGAGATAGCGGCAGTAATACCAGAATTAAATATCAAATCACAGTCATAAAAATCATTTGGTAAGTCATCATATTTTAAATAGGAAGCCGCTGAGTTTTTTCGATAATATTGAAAAAGACGTTCTCCATTATCTTTATTCTTTATAAAATAGACCCCATTATTTCCACTAGATTCTATGACATAAGTCCTCAATGGAAGAGTCTGAAACACTTTTTTATAATCAGAAATAAATATGTCTTCAGCTATACGCATGTAATAAGTCGTTTCTGCTCCCAGAAAAGCTGTCACAGCTGATACATTTAAAGTGTCACCTGCAATAGAACGGTTAAAGTCAGAATCAAATTCCACCATGGCTTCGCCAAAAACGCTTATCCGCATTTAATTTGACTCCACTTTTCTGCCTCAGCCTGCATGAGATCATACGAGCCAGATTGCATCCATTCTTTTTTGGCAAGATTAGAGCCAGCACACACGGCCTTAGCTCCCGCATCTATAACCTCTTGAGCATTTTCAAGTTTAATACCACCGGTCACGATGAGATTTAAAAAAGGCAGAGGCGCTAAAATCGATTTCACTCCAGCGGCTAGATACAAAGAACCGGGAAATAGCTTTTGAACTTCAAAACCTTTCTTTGCAATTTTGACTAACTCAGATGGAGTGGACCCTGCTGGCACATAGAATTTATATGATGATCTATAATATTCCATAAGATTTTCTTCGGTGTGAGGTGAAACAATAAAATCTGCCTCAGGAATATCGGTCGCTCTAGCATCACCCAGACTGGTGATGGTTCCAAAACCCAAACAAAGATCAGGATATTTTTCCTTGGCTTCTTTAAGCACTGTTACAGCATCCGGAGTAGAAAGCGTCACTTCTATAATTCTAAGGCCTCCCTTATAACAAGCCTCAATGCTTTTCATCGCTGAATCTTTATCTAGCGCTCTTAGCACAACTAAAACAGGATTTGGTTTCAGCGCCTCATAAAAATCGTTCGCATCTTTCATCATACACCTTTAAAAAATATTCGTTTTGCAATTCCGTTTCAGGAATTACCTGGGTAAGTTGTTTAAGAAAATCTCGAGGACTTTCTGTTAAACTTAATTGATCCGCAATAGGATCATAGATTTTCTCACCACATTTTAACTTTCGATACAGAAATAAAGCCCAGTGACAAAACCCTTTTTGAATTATGGGTGTATCTGGATTTTCAGCCCGCACCGGTAGCCATCGTTGAGGAATTTTTTGACTTCCATCCATTGCTATTTGCTCTAATTGATGTTTGAGAGACGGGTTTTCAAAGCGCTCAATCAACTGATTTTTATAATTGATAAAGAAATCCTTATCGATTGATTTTAATGTGGGAAAGACCTCCTTCATATAGAGATCTTTTATATCTGCTCTTATTTCCTCATCGGCTATAGCCTGATCTACCGTATTGTAATTTTTAAGTCTACCGAGATAGGTTAAATAAGTATGAGATCCATTAAGAGTGCGAAGTTTTAAATGTTCAAAAGGTTCAATGTCATCTACCCACTGAACTCCAGGCCACTCCGGTTTTAGAGAAGAAAATTTATCTTCTATACACCATTGAGAAAAGCTTTCCGTCAGAATAACGAGGGGATCAAATTCATAGTTTTTTAAAGCTTCTGTTTTTTCCTCTTTACTAGTTTTAGGTATGATTCTATCCACCATAGTATTAGGACACTGAATTTCTCTTTTAAACCATTCAAGCGCTGGTGAAGAGCTAGATTCGAGATATTCACTTAAAGCTGATTTTAGAACATCACCATTAAAGGAAACATTATCACAACTCAAAAGCGTAAAAGGTTTTTTATGCGAGTTGAATCTTTTCTCGATGGCCAGTGCAATTAATCCAATTGCGGTCTTCTTCTCACTCTGTTCTAAGTCAGACCTTATTTCCGGATGATTAGAGACCAGTTTTTTTTGAGAAAAATCAAAACAATATCCCTTTTCAGTTATCGTGAAGCTCACGATTTCGAGATCTTCAGAACATAAGATCTCAACTATTCGCTGGTAATCTTCTCCAAGAAATAAACTTTCTTTGACGCAGTCGATTTTTTGAATTTGAGATCCATTTTTATCTCTTGAAAGGACATGATAAATATTTTCCTGAGCTCTCATTTGTCTCACAGAGGTATCTGTTCTCATGCTGACAGCTGCTATGTTCCAAGTTTCACGACTGTTTTGAGTATAAACAGCCTGGTGTCCTCTAAAGAACTGTCCTAGACCTAAATGGAGTTGATGAATGATTTGACTCATAAGTTATAAGCTTTTTTCGGAAGGTGATAAGTAAGATCTTGAATGAGTTTAAAGGCTGCTTTCTCAGTCAATCTATGTTCAAGAACAAGCTTACTAATAAAATGGCAATCCACCCTCCTAGCAACATCATGCCTTGCTGGAATTGAAAAGAAAGCCCTCGTATCGTCATTAAATCCAACGGTATTATAAAAACCGGCAGTTTCCATGGTTCTCTCACGAAAGCGCATCATGCCTTCAAAACTGTCGTGAAACCACCAAGCGGGTCCAAGCTTTAGTGCTGGGTAATGTCCAGCAAGTGGAGCAAGTTCACTTGAGTAGCGAGACTCGTCTAAAGTGAAAATGATAAGCTTCATGTCTTTTTCATTTCCTACTGTGTTTAATAAATCTTTAAGTGCGTGTGTGTATTCTGTGGATTGAGGAATATCAGCCCCTACATCCCGGCCAAATTTTTGGAATAAGTAATGATTATGATTACGATGAGAGCCTGGATGAATTTGCATGACAAGTCCATCGTCTAATGACATCTTCGCCATCTCAACTAACATAGCCGCTCTAAATTGTTCCGCTTCACTTGGTGTGAGACTACTTTTCAAAGCTTTATCTAAAAGGGCTTGCAATTGATTTTCACTTAAATTCAGAGTCCAAGCGGTTGCATGTCCGTGATCAGTTGCGGTTGTACCTTTTGTTTTAAAAAACTCTCTTCGCATTTTCAAAGCATTTAGATAGCCTTTAACTAATGAGACGTTTTCACCGGTTTGCACGCTTAAGGTTTCCATATGTGAAGCAAAGTCTTCATGTTCAGGATCAGTTAATCTATCTGGTCTAAAAGTTGGGATCACTTTTTTATGAGTATGTTGGTGAAGTTCATCTATAGCATCATCTGTGGTTGCAATAAGCTCAATATTGAAGCGTTCCAATAGAGCGTTAGGCTTAAATTCATCAGTGCCCAATTGCCGATTGATTTCATGGTAGAAGTTCATCGCATTTTCACCATTTAATTCTTCTTTGAGACCAAAGACCTCTGAGAAAACATGATTAAGCCAAATCCAAGAAGGTGTTCCCCAAAATAAATGTAGATGGCTTGCAAAAGTTTTCCAGGCAAGCTCCATAGCCTGAGAGTCCGAGTCCAATCCTCGTCCCATCGTTTCAAGATCAATTCCTTGTGAATAAAACATTCGAAGCAAGTAATGATCTGGAGTGAGAAGAAGAGAGGTCGCATTAGCAAAGTTTTGATTCGTATGAAACCAGGTCGGATCCGTATGCCCATGAGGACTTATAATTGGTAAGTCTTTAATTGTTTCGTAAAGATTTCTGGCGAGTTTTCTCTGGTCCCCGTTCACTGGAAATAGACGGTCGGGGTGATTGATCTCATGCATAATATACCCTTTAAAGCAGTTTAATGAGCGAGAATTTTCTTGTCAATTTTACGACTGAATTGGAAACTGATAGTGAACCAGGGAGAATACCAGTGAAAATAACTCAAGCAAAAGTCATAGTGACTTGCCCAGATAGAAATTTTGTTACCTTAAAAATTGAAACCGATGAAGGTATTTACGGAATAGGCGATGCCACCTTAAATGGACGTGAATTATCTGTCGCAAGCTATCTCTCAGATCATGTAATCCCTTGTTTAATTGGAAGAGATGCTGGTCAAATTGAAGACATTTGGCAATACCTCTACCGAGGAGCTTATTGGCGTAGAGGTCCTGTGACAATGTCTGCTATTGCTGCTGTAGATACTGCCCTTTGGGATATTAAAGCTAAAAAGGCAGGACTTCCGCTATATGAACTTTTGGGTGGAAAATGTCGTGAGAATGTTATGGTCTATGGTCATGCCAATGGATCTGATATCGAACATACTCTAGACGAAGTCGCACGCTATATTGAGATGGGTTATAAAGCGATTCGACTTCAAACAGGAATTCCAGGCCTGGCCTCTACTTATGGAGTTTCAAAAGATAAAATGTTTTACGAGCCAGCAGATGCTGAGCTGCCGACAGAAAATATTTGGTCTACTTCAAAATATCTAAAATACGCACCCAAGCTTTTTGATAAAGCTCGGGACAAGTTCGGTTTTGATCATCACTTTCTCCATGATATTCATCATAGATTGACGCCAATTGAAGCGGGTAAGTTTGGAAAGTCAGTTGAGGATTACAACCTCTTTTGGATGGAAGATCCCACACCAGCAGAAAATCAAGAAGCACTTCGGTTGATCCGTGAGCATACAACAACTCCTATCGCGATCGGTGAGATTTTCAATACTATCCACGATGCTAAGGACCTTATTCAAAATCAATTGATTGATTATATTCGTACCACAGTTGTACACGCAGGAGGAATTTCACACCTGCGAAAAATAGCTGCCTTAGCTGAACTCTATCAAGTTAGAACAGGATCTCACGGAGCAACAGATCTCTCTCCCGTGTGCATGGGTGCAGCTCTTCATTTTGATATTTCTGTTTCTAATTTTGGAATTCAAGAATACATGAGACATACAGAAAAAACAGATGAAGTCTTTCCTCATGCGTATACTTTTAAAGAAGGTACACTTTATCCAGGAGACACTCCAGGTCATGGAGTAGATATCGATGAGAAGCTTGCAGCCAAATATCCTTATAAGCCTGCTTATCTTCCCGTCAATAGACTGGAAGATGGTACGATGTGGAGTTGGTAAAATAAAAAAAAGGGCCTGCACTACGCAGACCCTTGAGCAACACTGGTTGTAATTAATTACCTGATATTCTGGATGATGATATTACAAACATCACCTGAATTTCTCCAGTAAGATGAACTATTATGTTCTACGTTGATTGCTGATCCATCAAAGACTACGATATCGTCAACATTTCCAAGACGAGCATTAGAGTAATGTTCAGTACACTGAACCATGATGTCTCGTAGGCTGTATCCTTCAAATAGAAAACTTGAGCTTTCAATTCTTCCCATCGCCCAGTATGTATGAGACTGCTTAGGTGGAACTCCTAGGTCAATAGCTTTTGAAGCAATTTGAATACAAGCTTCTGTTTCACCTCTCCAGTAGCTGCTTGAGTTATGATATCTTTGAGCAGGACCAAAATTAACCGAGATTGAAATATCATCTACGTTTCCAACATTTGTAGCTTCACTACATTGCGTGGCAAGATCCGCAGCATCAACCACATCAAACATAAATGAGGTATTTTCAATAGAACCAGTAACAGTAACTAAACCGTGTCCTGGTCCTGGTCTAGGGCCTGGAATTGGTGCAGGACCGGGAATAGGTCTAGGAGATGTTCTAGAATTTAAAATGGATAAGACTTCATCTAACTTAGCATTGGTTTGTCTTTGAGCACCCGAGCGCATATTGGGAAGAGCTCTTTCAAGTCTTGCCATAATTTGGCTTACTTCGATAATTTTGTTTTGGATTTGCTGTTCATAGTCTACGAAATAGAGTTCTCCATGAACTTGAGCTTGAGTGACAAAGCTCACTGACGTTAAAGTTAAAATGACTAAAGAGTTTCTCCATAAGTTTTTCATTGTTTGCCCCAAGTAGTTTGCCGCAAAATCGTCTTTGCGATTATTTTGGCCAAAAGTCCTTTTCGATTCCGTTATATGATTCTTATAAGCAATCTAAATGCCAAGAGATATCAATGTAATTTCAGATAATTAAGTAAGAAAAGGAGGAGAACTAAGCGAAACCAGTTCAATTCTGTCCCCACCAATGAGTGTCGAAATATCCTATAAGCTAAATCGTAAGAGAATATCTTTAATTGTCCTGAGATAAAATTTCTGATGAATATAGATAAACTGAATTCCCATTGGAAAAAGATAAAACCAGAAAAAAGGCTTAAATCCAGATAAGTTAAAACTCTTTTTAACACCAACCCATTGGTTATGGCTTGACCACCACATCAATTGCAAAATGAGAAGCTCCCAACCAATTCCAGGATAGTTTATGGCGGCAATAAAATTATCGAACGCAAAAGTCTCATAGTAGAGAATCACTAGCCCAGGTAGCGAATAAATAAGGGAGCTTTTAATACTCACTATGCGAACAAGATCCTTATTTGGATCTTTAACACCACACCACTGAAGGCGCGATCGAAAATATTTAAAACCTATAAACCAATAAAAGGCAGCCCCAAGTAAGCCTCCAATCAAAAGAGTGCACCAGGTATTTATCCAAGAGTCATAGAGTGATAGAGCTGGATGCGAGATCTGAGACTCGAACTTGAGAATATATTTTTTAATCATATTCCCTTTGGTAATTAGGATGCCATAGGGAATTAAGAGCACAAAAAGAAACCACCTATTTCCAGAGGTTTGATTCAGGTAATCAATTGCTTTAAGCTCATTTTTCAAGTTTTCTCGTCTTTTGACTTTGTGTCCCATCATTTTTGCTATATAGTCACAAAAAATCAAGGAGTTGAAAATGAAAGCCCTATTAATTGGATTATTTGTTCTTATTTCATGCGCGCAAACGGAAAAAGCTGTCGTCAAACAGGCTAAAAAACTAGAGCCAAAAACAATTGCTGAAAAGCGTGTTAAAATAAAAACGGTCTTAAATAATCATCCAGAATTTAGTAAATCACAAAGAGATAAAATTGAAAAAGTGTTAATGTCTGCGCTGGATAGGTCTGAAACTCTAAGGGCCAAAGAATCTCAACTGATTCAGCAGATTCTTAATAAAACTATTGTTGATAAAGGCTCATATAATGAACTGCTCGCACTTAAAAGTGAGATCAATAAAGTCTACGAGCAGAAGTATTCAAACGTTGATAAAACTGTCAGCGAGCTTAAAGAGCTAATTGGGATCAGTCCCAAAAATAATGCCATCACTGAAGAAATTGGTGGTATTGACCTCTTTCATAGAAACTAAAAAAAAAGCCCCGCAATTGCGGGGCCTTGTTTAATATCTGCAGTAATTTAGATCACTCTTTAGGCTTGTAAGCCGCAGTAATACTTTCTAGGCACCTTTGATTTTCCTGTAAAGCGATTCTCAATCGTTTTAATACTCCTGCTTTTAATCGCCTCTTATTATCACTGATATATTCATCAAGCTTTTCAATTTGCTCTTTTGAACAGGTAGTAGGAAGAGCACCAGCAAATGTCATCGCTATATGTCCTTCCTTAGTATCATTAATAGGACCTATCTCTGCTAAATAAGTATCAAATATTTCCTCTTTTAGCTTTTTTTGCTCCATGGGAAATAAATTGTAGATCGCTTGTTTAAGTTGAGAGAACGAATATTTTTCATCTTTATCTCTAAAGGCAGTAATCCATTTCTCTTTTACTGCTTTTTTATCATCCATAGCATCTATAGCGATCATCGCCTCTTGAGCTCGACTTGAGTTGTCTCGACTTTTCTCTCGATCAAATTTCTGATTTCTCAGAGGATGCTCATATCTATTTAGAACCTTAACAATTTTCCATCTCTTATCTTGATCAATTGTCAGTCCTTTAAATCTCACTTTTCCATCTAGTACTTTAACTAAATAATCCAAATCGGATTTACTTTCACTAAGATTAACTAAAGCAAAGTATAAAAATTTCTGAGACTCACTTCCAGCTTTAGAACTGAGTAAACGTTTTTTTACAAGGTCATAAAGCTTTGATCTGATTTCTTTTTTCTCTTGTTCGCTAAAATTTGCATCATGAAAAGCTATTGGTCTCACGCCTCTTCTCTCAGAGGTAACACTAGTTAAAATTTTATCTAAGATAATTGGATCTTTTTCTACTTCCAGTGCATTAAGGGCCATCGAATAGTATTTTTTATAGGAATATCTTCCGTAATAGACCATAGTCCAAATTTCAGTCCACATCATTTGGCGTAAAAAATCATCTCTAACTTGATTAATATCTTTTTCAAGAATCGCAAGCGACTTATCATCTAGATCCAACGTTATATAATCATGGTCATTATAGTTCGCATAGATAACTTCAGGACAGGCCATTTTATCAGGATTTGTAACTTGATAAGACTCCCCATCCATTTTTACTTTTGTCGATGCATATACCTTTAGAAAGTCACCTTCGGTTTTCAAAAAAGCAACTTCAAAAGAATGTGGTCTATAAGTATCTCCCGAAGATTTAGATTGTTTCAGCAATAGACCCTTAAACATTCCATCCTTACACTCTAAATTAGAAGCCGTAATACGGTTGACACCTGTCGACTCAAGCCATTTCTCTTGCCAATTACCAAGATCATAACCTGCACCTTCGCTAAGTGCGCCAATAAAATCAGAAAGCTTAGTGTTTTCAGTTGCGTGTCTTCTAAAATAGATTTTCAGACCTTTTTTAAAAGCGTCTTCGCCCAGGTAGTAGTGAATTTGTTTTAAAGAAGAGGCTCCTTTTCCATAGGTAATTCCGTCAAAGTTAGCAAATGCTTGGTTTGTATCTGGAACCTCAGTCACTATAGGATGAGTTGTTACAAGTTGATCTTCCCAATAAGCCCACTGCTTAGTCCCGTTGAAATCTCTCCAAGCGGTATCTTTAAACTCAGTCACTCGAGAAACTCCAAGATTGGCGATATAAGTTGCAAAAGACTCGTTCAACCATAAATCATTCCACCAATCCATAGTCACGAGGTTTCCAAACCACATATGCGCCATTTCATGAAAAATAACATTTGCATTTCTTCGTCTTAAAGCTTGAGTCTTTTCTCCCCTTGAAACATATCTCTCTGAGAATGTGACCGCTGCGACATTTTCCATTGCTCCGGCATTAAAATCCGGCACAATGAGTTGGTCATATTTTCCATAAGGATAAGAAACTCCAAAGTAGTCATCTAAAAATTCAAACGATTGACGAGTGAAAACCTGCCAGTCATTTATCTTTACATATTTTTTCATACTCTTGCGCATGAATAGTCTACTTGGATATTTCGCTTTCTTATCAGTTACGACGGCATATTCACCAGCGTGAAGAGACCAAATATAAGTTGAAAATTTTGCACTTCTTGGGAATGTCCAGGTTTTCGTGTCTTTTTTAGTTTGAACAGATTCTTCCATCGCATAAGTAGATACCACCCAGCTCTTAGGGGTAGTCACCCGCATTTTATAATGAGCCTTCAAGTTTGGCTGATCAAAGCAAGGAAATATTCTATTGGCATCATAAGGCTCTAAATCCGAGTAAAGATACACTCGCTTATCTTCTTTATCTATATACTTATAAAGACCTGAGCCATCTTTTGAGTAATCATGAGTGAAGTTTATCGTTATTTTGTTATAACCTTCTTTTAGATTTTTAGAAGGTATAGAGATGAAAATATTATCGTAGATTATCTTTTCACTTACTCCATTAACGCTAATCGAGGATACTTTTCCTTTATTAAAATCAACTCTTAAGTCTTCGTCAGAATCTTTTAAGTCAAATTCAATGGCCACAGTTCCAGAAAACTCATCTCCTGTCCCCGTTAAGTCAAAGTCTAGATCATAGGATACTGTACTAACTCGCTCTTTTCTCTCTTCGGCATCTTCAAGTGTGAGAAGTGCTGGCTTTTCAGCTTCTTTAGCTTCAGCGTTTGTATTAGCATCAGATTTATTACCAGCAGACTTTTTGTCTGTTGCACAAGAAATCATTGCCACTAGCATTAAAAAACATAAAATCTTTTTCATAAAAGACACTCCATTTCTAATTTTTTAGAGTCTAAGGGTACTCAAGTGTTTAGATAGTTTCAAATCCTATAATTCGGATAATAATTTTTTAGCCTCTTCTTGATGCTTTGGGTCTGCAGGATCGATGACTTTGAGTCCGCCTATTTTTTCAAGAATTCCTTTCGCTTTGGATTTTTTATCGTTTTCAATAAGCCATTTTGCATAATCTAAATTGAAGGGAATAGATTCTGGTGCAAGCTCTGAAGCTTTCTTTAGAAGCTCACTACCCTTTTTCTTACTTGCCCAACCAAGTCCAAGTGGAATTCTCATGACTCGTGGCTTCTCAGCAAGTTTCAAATGAGCACGCCCAAGAATATAACTGGCCAAGGCTTTTTCATAATCGGTTGCTGACGATTGTTCTAAAGCTTTTGAAGCATCATCTTTAACTGCAAGGATCAAGGTTCTCGATTCTAGGATTCCTTTAAAAAGTGCTAATTTCCCACTCGCTGCAGCTCTTCTTAAGTAACCTTTAGCTGATTTAGGATGATTCTCAACTACCTTGGATGCAATTTTTTCAGCCTCTTCATAGAGCGCTACCTTCTTATCTTTATCTTCCATTTGGTCGGCTTTGAGGGCAATAAGTCTAGACTTTCGCGTTAAGCTCTCAAGGTCTGTAGGATTCCCGGAAAGAACCTGCTCTACTAACTTCTCAGCTTCAGCCAGCTTATTTTGTGCGATTAATTCATCAGCTTTATTTAACTCACAAAAACCCGAAGTCATGAAAGCCAAACTTAATGCTCCAATAAATAATATTCGCATACAAAATCCCCTCTTGCTTAAATCTTAAAATAGCCAGTAAAATGAAATTATGAACTATTTTAAAATTTTGTCTACCAGAAGTCTTTTTTTACTGACCCTTTTATGTCTTACAGTATTGGTCGCTTTTTCTGAAAAAGTATTTGCCCAGACCACCAATCGTTACGAGCTATCTTATCAAACGATAGGCCAAACTAATGACGTCACGACCTCAAGTATTAATGGTCAAGCAGCCCATCAAATTTTTCTCGACGAAGAGGGCTCAAGTTTATTGACTGTGGCAGTAAACTTCTCAGATACAAGTCTAAAAGATGACGAACTTAGCGGAGAGGATAAAACTAGATCTCTAAAAACTTTTATTCCAAACCTTAGTCTGATGAAAATTCTAGATGATGAGTACTCTCTGATTGTTTATTTAAGACCGGGACTTTATGGAGACCTTGAAGGGGATTTAGGCAATGACTTTAGACTCGAGGGTGGTGCCGTTGTCACTAAGTATATGAGTGATCAATTGACCATGGGTCTCGGTGTAGGACGAGGAAGTAATTTAGGAAGAGATATGGTGGTTCCTCTTCTTCAATTCGTTTATTTTGCTAATAGTAAAGTCATTGCCAGAGGTGTTTTACCAGTAAGGGCTTCTGTTTGGTATATTCCAGATCAAAAATGGGAATTTGGAGCACTCTTTAGACTAGAAGGAGCTCTCTACAATATAGAAGAGTCAGATATAGCAGACGTTGAGCAACTAGGCTTTGCCGCTGCTACAATTGGTGGTGGAGCACGTTATAACTTAGGTAGTAATAATTTTCTTTCTATGGAAGCCGGAATTACCGCCATGAGAAGATATGAGTTTAATGACGAGCGAGAAATTTTGGTTATGAGACTTGACTACGATCCCTTTGAGGACAAAGAGCTCGATCGGGCACCTTACCTAAGACTTGGATGGATTCAAAAGTTTTAATTGTATTGATAAAATTGAAGAAAGGCTCGGGGGGAACTCCGAGCCTTTTTTTATCCTAGTACCAGATGTCCGAACTTCTGGTAAAAGTCACATAAGTACTTCTACGACCTCGACTTCCGACACAAGTTGTTTCAAAATATTCTTCTGATCCTGTCCAATCATTTGAGTAATACCTTTTAGTTGTACACTGTCTTCCATCTCTTCTAAAAGATCGTCGACGTGTATCTTCCACATAATATCTTCGACAATCAACACCACCATCTACATAAAATATTTCTCTGGAGTCAGCGATCTCAATCGCCCCCCAAGCGGCTACACCTACACCAGCTGCTGCAATAACATCACCTGCATCTCCACCGATAATAGCGCCACCAAGAATTCCAGCAATTCCACCTATCACAAGACGGCTACCTCTTCTATTTTGAGCTTGATCGACGACTTCCACCACTCTTCTTTTTGGCTGCTCATAGCAAACTTCATAGGAGTGACGATCATAAGATGTTGTTCTTGTAACAGGAGCTGGTCTGTTTGCTCGACGCCTTGTCTGACCTCTTCGAGATGCCCCCTGTTCTTGCATACAATCGACTATTCTATTGTCTGGATATAAATCACCACAATAACGTTCAACTCTTATGCTATAAATTTTATTTTTTGAAACTTCAAGACATTCAATTTTACTTCTATCCGATCTAGGTGAAGCACAAACATCTGCAGCTACTCTATCATAATTGCCGTTGGCAATTGCCTTTACACAATCCCCTTTGTTCATATCAAAACGTAAATTATGCTCACAAACACTAAGAGCATTACGATCAAAACTTGCATGAGCAATTCGACGCATACAACTAAGCTTACTAAAACTTGTAACTTCGTGTTCTAGACAAATATTAAGGGCTCTTCTTTGCTCTCTTCCACCTCTGGCATTTCGAATAATTTGGCGGCATTCTCTTCGATCATCATTAAAGGACAATTCTCTTTGGCAATCATAACTGGAGACTTGGGCATTAGCCTGTATCCCAATAGCACCAATTGCTAACATAAATAAGATTTTCATTTTCATTCCTTTTTCTCGTTACTTAACTAGGGCCTAAAACCCAAATTTAATCTGAATATAGGACGAACTTAGACTTTAAGGTAGTAACAAGGAGTAACAAAAAAAGGAGGTTCTAAAACCTCCCCAAGTATCTGATTTAATTAGTTTTTTATTCATCTGGTATCAAAAAGCACTCTGTAATTTTTATGATTCTCGCCGTTCTTTTTCATCCCATCTACCAGCAGTTTGTCTCAAAAAATAGATCAAAAAATAGCAGCAGACTAAGATTAAATTATCGACCAGTACAGTT
This sequence comes from Halobacteriovoraceae bacterium, assembly GCA_002707495.1. Taxonomy (GTDB): domain Bacteria; phylum Bdellovibrionota; class Bacteriovoracia; order Bacteriovoracales; family Bacteriovoracaceae. Next base: position 77,798 of record PAMZ01000018.1, read on the forward strand.
TTACTGTTGGCAGATAAAATAATTGGAAGGCTCAAAATAACGGGAATTTCTATCCATCGAGATATATCAAATTTTCGCAATACCCAAGCCACTAAGATTCCAACAAAACTTAAGATGGCTGCCAATCCAAAAAAATCTCTTAGCTTTTGAAATATCTTAGAAAGATTTGAACCTGTTATTAAGCTATCATCGTGAATAACAATATTTTTATCTTGATCTATACTGACGAGACTTTTCATGCCTTGCTCGTTCATTGCCATAGCATATACCTTAAAAAAGGAACCTCCATCTTCATCGATAACGACTTTTGCATCATCGGGAAGCATTTCTGGAGTAATTTTTATCCATTCAGACTTGAACTTTCCATTGTCAAAAAATAACTTAGGGCTATCGAAACAATTTTTAGTTAAATCTGAAGACTCTTTCTGTGCATTGAGAGCACTCAAATACTTCGAATCAATCTCAAAAGATTTCACGCCTATCGCATAATATCGATGAGGCTTTTGAGCTTCTGGATTGTAACCCATAAACTCAAAACATCCAGCATAGATTTTATTTTCAGAAAAAAAAGCGTCCTGAGCTGCATGAACAGCTGCTAATTGAATTTTAGCCTCTGATACAAGGGCCTTTTTTCTAAAGTTTTTAAAGCTTGTGACTGAGACAATAGAACTATAGAGAAATAAACCTATGAAGAGCCCTGCTCTATACATTCGCTATTCTCACGCTTTTACTGACAACTAAACCCAGCATTAGATAGTTTATTTGCCACTCGATCTACAACCTCTTGGCAATAATCAAGATTATTCTTAGCATTAGCAATGACATTTTCGCTGCCATCTTTGGAGTAAATGACTTCACAGCCTCCATCATCTGAAAATTTATTTTCAAGAGCTCTTTCAACTTCTCCAGAGGTACAAGTCACATTCTTTCCAAATTTCTTTCCAGTCAATTTTTTAGCCACTTCCTTTTTTTCAACTTTCTTCACTATTTCTTTTTCAATAACTTTCTTTTCAGAAGCTTCATCTAATTCAACTTCTACTTCCTTTTTCACAGAAGTTGAACCACCGTCTTTTGTTGACTTTGTCGATGCACAACCAATAAGTCCCATTATTAGTAAGATCAAAATGATTTTCATAAATCCTCTCCTTGAGATTATTCAAAATAATATTATGGTTTAAAATTCTAACGCCTGCAAACTCTTAGTCATAAAATAAATTCATAGGAGATTTTTTTAAATCTTAAATGATGATATAACGCTTACAACCAAGGGTATAAAATTTAATTTAGTCGTTACGACGAACTGGAGTTTACATGAAGACCCTTGCTATTTTTGTCCTATTATCAATAAGTTCCTCAATTTTTGCCAACACAGATGCTCAGTTACTCATCAGAGAATTAGAACGAGAACTCGACACATGTATTGAGCAAGATTCAACTAGTATTGGAATGCGAATTTGTCTTGCAAATCAGTATGGGCAATTAGACGACCTTCTTAACAAAACATATCGTGAACTAAGAGCTAGCTTGGAAGAAGGTCCAAAGAGTAAATTAATTCAATCACAAAGAGATTGGATCAAGTATAGAACCTCCAATTGTGAATTTGAAGGCTCAAGTGTCATGGGAGGCACAATGGAGACTATTATTATGATGGATTGTGATAATCAAATGACAATTGAGAAAATCAAACAATTAGATGCAAGATTAAATGGCCCGCAATAGGGGTAGAAGAGTATACTAGGTTTTAGCATCAGGGAGGATGCATTTCTATGACTTGGCAAAAAGAATCTGATCCTAAGAAGTTTCTTAAACGATTTGAAAACCAGCTAAGTGAGTACGAACCAGAGAATTGTCTCTTACTTTCACTTCTTCAAAGACTTTCGAAAAATCCAAAAATTTTTGGACCGACTTCAAACAGTATCTATAAAAAGATTGGCTACAACCCTGTGATAGACATGGATGTTATCAAATTCTCTCAGTCATAGTACGCTTATGGGCAATGAAGGACTCCACCAATATTTACACATCGAGGTCTAGAGCTACCTCTGCCACTTCTTCTATTTCGATTAATACATCTACGAACACAAGCCATCATCCCGTTGGTAAAAGTGCCACAACCAATACTTGTGGGACCATTAAAAAGTCCACAGGAATCCATATTTCCAAAGGCTTCCTCAAAAACAATATCTGATTCAGCTAATGCACTTTCTCTATCTGTACCTAAGCCGATGGCATAATAAGTTCTAGGTCCAAAATACCCACTTTCTTTTTTAGAGCAGGTCATTTGATTATTACAGGTCTGCTCATAGGTCTCCATTACGATATTATTCGCTTGAGTATTTAACGAGGCAAAACAGAGGACGCATAAGATCGCACTACAGGCCATTTGTCTTAGATTTAACATACTTTAGTCTCCAAATTTTAATAATGAATAATTCAAGTTTATCAAAGTCAGCTGCTCAATAGTATTGTCACTGACATTTTTACTATCCCTGTCTAAACTTTAGACAAAAAAAAGTCCGCATAAAGCGGACTTCAGTCAAAGTATTTGTTTATTAACCTCTATTGCCTCGTCTTCCTCTTTCGCCATCACCGCGTCCACCACGATCGTCATCAGCTCTTGAATTCAAGTCGACATCAAAGGTAATGCTGTCAGCCTCTTCTTTTAAGGTTCTTACCTGACCAGCATTAGTTCGTGCCAATTCAGCGTCGTACACAGGAAAGCAATACATTCCCCTTCTGACTCTATTGTGATCAGAATTTTGATTTCGGATAGCCATTTCAGCCTCAGCACGAGTCCGTCCCTCTCCATAGTAAACACGTTCATTTCCATACTTAGCATCGATCGCGGCGCATTCCCAATTTTTAATTAAAACTTCACTACTGGTTAATCTTGCAAGTGCGCTGGCTCTTTCATTGAGATCTTCGTTTATTTCTTGTGCTGTATCATTAGCATTTTGCACATTCGAGAGCTGTGCCTCAACTCTGACAACACTAGAATTACAGACATTGAGCTCTCGCTCTCTGGCCCGATCATTTCTAATCGTTTGATAATTGCCTTGAATGACGTCCGTAAGACCTCTAATTTCAGCATTAGCCGCCGTTACATCATCGTAGCAAGTTTGTAGGCTTGCCGCTTCTCTTTCAAGCTCTAGGCAAAAATCTTGAGCAAAACTCACACTTGTTAATGTCGATATACTTAATATTACAATTAGTTTTTTCATTTTATTCTCCGATCCTTAAATTTGTTCACATTCAAGAGAGTTAGGGCTTAGGCTGTCTCTTTTTCCACAACCTCCAGTTCTACTTCTTGGACATAGTTTGAAAGCTTCAAAAAGAGCCTTTCCTTTTGTTGGACCTTCACCAATGTAAATTCTACGATGACGACCAACATTGAGAGTACATCTATACTGTGCCCTATCATATGCCATAGCTTCTCTGTGATCAGTTACTGCTTTAGCGATATCGGACTTTAGAGCATTAAATCTTGTTCTCAAAGTAGAGAACCCGGAGGTTAGACCAGTAAGCGCTCTTTGCTTTCTATCAAGTTCAGCTTCACAACTTCTGATCGGTTCATAAAGTCGTTCAATCTGTCTTTCTTGTCGGGATATTTGGCCTTGATAGTCTGCAATATCACTTTGAAGAGGTCTAAGGTTTCTTGAAATACAATTATAAGTTTCAGTTCTTGAATTTAAAAGCTGTGATTGACAATCATATTGTCTTTGACTTTCCTCTCTTGCCTCTTGTTCAGCTCTAGCTCTTGCCTCTGCTTCGGCCCTTGCTCTTGCTTCTGCTTCAGCTCTAGCTCTTGCCTCTGCTTCTGCTCTTGCCTCTGCCTCAGCATCTACTTGAGGTTGGTCATCAATGTCTGGCTGAGTTGATCCTCCAACCGTGTATTCAACACCGTAATATAATGAATGATAAGCTCTCCATGACTCCGCTTTGACTAGTATCCTAGTGATTTTGTCATTGGCTGGGGCATTGAGAGTAAGACTTACCTTACTTGTCTCGGTCATAAATCCTGTACCACCGGCAACTGAAATCGTTCCCGAGTACATCGTTTCAATACTTACTCCGTGCAGCTGAACTTTATGAGCTGAGTTACTTGCGTCAACTAATTCAGCAATTAAGGTTAAATGTGCAGTTTCTGCGGGCTGATTAAGCACAATGGCATAGTCCGCACCACCCGTACGTCTTGTTACGTTCGATAGCGAACCTTCTTGAAAATCCATACTTTGTGCTGACGCCCCAAGGGTAACCAACGAAAGTATTGCTCCAATGAAAAAATTTTTCATGTTTACTTCCTCCGAATTTTTTTTGTATTTTTCTACTATAATCTTTAGTTTTGGTTATTAGGTATACTTGTGAAATCTATTCATATCGCTGTCTAATGTTTAGACAGGCTGAAATCGTTTGAATTCTTTACTAAATTAAGGGTGTGATAGTTTGAGAATCTCTTTTTTAAGCTCGGGAGAACAGCTTTTATCTCTGCAATAATATTCTAAAAAGAGCTGAGGAAGAGACTTATTATATTCACTTAAATCTCGAGGCTCTTCGTTTAAATGATTATAGTTCTTAAGTAAATTAAGTCCTTCATCCAATTTATCTTGAGAAATAAAGAGAGCTGCCAAGAAAAGTTTTTTTTGCTTTAACTTCCATGCCCTTTTTCGAAAAAACTCAATTTTCTTTTCTTGGCTAAATTTGGGACTGTAAAAAATAAGAAATTCTTGAACATCTACCACAACATTTGGCTCTTGCTCCTGACACTGCATCTCGAAATACTCCTCGCCCACCTTAATAAGCTCTTCGATTCTGTTCTCTACTAGTAGAACTCTCGCAAAGTCTCTGAGCTGGTAACAAGCTCCCTCATTTTCATAAGTCATTTTTTGAAGTTTATAATTAGAACTCCAAGCAGATGCAATTTGATAGTCTATCGGTGCTAATAGAAGAGGTATTATAATGAATACAGCTTTATATTTTTTAAGAGAAAGGTCTTCACCCTTAAGAAGATGACCTATAATCAGAGTCAACCCAAGCAAAGGCCAAAGCATATAAGTATCAATTATGACAATTGATACCTTCCAAACGACAAAAAGAATGGGAAAGATAAAAAAGAAATAATATCCCCATACTTTTTTATTTCGAATAGCTAACGTAAAAATAAGTAATAAGAGTATTCCTATAAATGAGCTTAATCCTAAAGGCTCATAGGAAGCAGCCGGAAAAAAAGGAACAAAGATGCGAAATACATATTTTCCTACCATGGAAATCATTTTAGTTAATTCAAAAGAGTGATCTATGCTTAGCCAATCATTATTGTGGGTCAGCCCATTAAGCCTAAAAATCTCCCAGTAACGAAAATAATTATATCCACTCCATGCGGCCCAAATCAAAAGATGCGGAAGAAGCTCAAGAGATGACTTCACCCTATCATGCTTCTTGTCTAAGAAGTTTTTCGCCACCAACGCTACCGGTAATAGACAGTACAGCAAATGTGAAACAACAACTCCCAAATAGCTGATTGAAAACCAAATATAATATTTCTTTTGTCGTTTCTCGATCCACTTATTATAGAGAAAAAAGCTTAGGACCATAAAAAGAAATCCGAGGATATGTTTTCTCCCAGAAATCCAACTTACAACCATAAAGCTAACTGGGTGAATCGCTATAAAAACCGTAAGGAGCAAAGGAAGATGCTTTGATTCTTTATACAGATATCTAAACAACCAATAAAGAGAGAATAAACACAGAAACCAATATATTAGATTTGATAGATGAAAGCTAAACATCCCAAATTCTTCTAGCTTAAGATCGATTAGATATGTGATATCGACTAAGGGAAAGATGTCAAATTTATTACTTTGAAAGTGAATATTCCAAAAATCTGATAATGAAGAAACATCTCTCAAGGGTTTGATAATTAAACTATCATCCCTAGCTTCCATGAAATGCTGAGACATGAGAACAGGAATATAGAGAGCTAAATAGCAAAAACTTAAGATAAATATACGCACCGAAAAATTGTGGCAGATGTACTTAAGTGTGACAAGGCATGTCCTTATGCCCTACTGAAAGTCGAGCAAAATCAACTAGCGATTGGGCTTACAAGCAAGACGCTTATCACTCGAGGGAGTAAAACAAGTCCCCGACTCATCTCCTCTTTGCGTGGTAAACTTACAAGAATCGCCACTTTTAAGACTTTTACAAGCCTCTAGAGCTTCTTTTGGAGGACGAGGATGCCCGTTTTCCCCACGACTTGGACCTTTTTGATCGGATTGGGCCATAACTGAAACTGAAAACATAGCTAAAAGTACAAATAGTCTGCTCATAAGTTCTCCTTTGTCTTTTCCTCATTCATGATAAGTTTCATATCTTGTGCCATTTTAAGCATAGACTGTTTTTTATTTCCATTATAGATACCCCTTACAAAAAGGTTTTCATCGATAAGATATACACTTTCAGAATGAACAAATTGATCTTCAGATTTTTTGAGATCTACATCCAAATCTGTCTGAAGCTGTTCTCTTGCTATTTGATAAATCGTATCTCGATTACCTCTTACGAGGTGCCAGTTTGAAAAATTTATTTTATATTTGTCTGCGTAGGAATTAAGAACGGTTATAGTATCTTTCGTTGGTGTCACAGAAAGAGAAACAAAATTCACCTTTTTGTTCTCTTTATAGTCCTCGAATGCAAACTTTATATTTTTTGTCATTATAGGACAATAACCTGGGCAGGTCGCAAAAAAGAAGTTCAAAACACTGACTTTTCCTTTAAAATCCGAAGAAGAAAAATTCTCTTTTTGATTAGATATAAGATTGAAGTCTTCAATTTTTAAAAATCTTTTTTTGTTTTCTTCTTTAACTTCCCAGACAGGATTTAAATCGCCAACCTCAAAATAGGGTAGTTTACTCGGATCAGGCTGATTAAATGATTTGTAATCATTTGCACCTACACTGAATATGATAAGTAGAGAGGCAAGTGTCTTTATCATTTTATGTCCTCTGTTTCATAGCAAAGTTTTCCGCCATATAGGCCGTATCTCTTTCCATCTTTATAAACAACATTGGCAAATATCTGACCATTTTTACGCCACTGCTTATGTCCGATAGCTTTCCCATTCTTAAATTTTTTATATATATAAACCTGTCCACTTTCATAGAATTCAGTGTAGTCTCCCTCGTAGACATCATCTTTAAAATTTAGATCCTTCATTAATTGTCCGTCAGGATAAAAAACTTTATGGTTGCCTTGAGCTAGCCCTTTATCATAATGTCTCATTTTGAATTTATTGCCATTTTGATAGTAGTGAATTTCTTGGCCATGAATAAATCCATTTTGATAGGGTATCACTTGCTTAATAGGTCCATTGATCTTTTCAAGAACACCGCTAAAAGGACTTCCCTTGTAGTTCATAACTCCCTCAACAAATTGAAACTCGCTAGAGTTATATTTTTTATGAGAGTTGCAACCACATATGAATAGGAAAATTACAATAAATCCTCTCATTAATTATTAGTCATCGTTCCTGGTGATCCCCTATAAGAGTCTCCTACTACTATAACCGTACTTACTCCATCACCACTTTCATCGTTTAAATGATAATGATAAATAGTTCCTAGACCTGTAACCCCTGTGTTGGAAGTGTGGCCATTATAACTATCAAGACTAGAGGTTCCCACGCCTGGAAGATTTCCATCTGTAGGGCATTTCTCTCCAAAGACGGCGTAACCATCTCTAGCGATCCCAATTAAATTTGAGTCGTCGTTTGTAATTTCGTCTGGATTGATATGGTAGTGATAAGAACCAGTATTTGTTGGGTGGCCGTTAGCTGGATCTAATGTTGCGACTTCGTTAGCCAATGTATCAGGTGATGCCGCCTGATTATTATAAAAGACAACGCCATCCGTTGCGACACCTATAGCATTCATATCTGTAGTTGTTGCCACGGTATTTGGAGAGATAGGAATATACATAGTATAGTTTTGGGCTGATATCTCATTAGGGTTAACTGATCGACCAGAATCCATAGTGGCCAAATAGCGAGAGTGATCAGATGGGAAATAAGCACTGTTATGCATTGGAACATCATTAGTGACAAATTTATATGAAGATCCAACCACTGAGACTTGAACACAATCAAAATTATTTTTTATCCAATCTGGAACACCAGAACCAAAACTTGAATCTAAACAATCACCAACTGAACTTGAAGAGGTTGAGCTCGAAGACGAAGTGGTTTGCTCAACTCCACATGACACGACCATACTGACCAATAGAAACAAGCCTAAATATTTCATCAAAATCTCCTAATTAAAACATGTCTAGGTTATCGGATTTAATTATCGTTGGTTTTAGAACGAAAAGGAGCTTTTATTAAATCTTCCGTATTTTCAATTAAGTAGAGGCAAGAAATTTTGGCTCTTTTTTTTTGAAAAATTTTTTCGCCAAAAATATGGGGCAGATTGGGGGTATAAAGCTTTTGAATCAGTGAAAATACGCACCTTGCATCGCACTTGACCCATTGCTCAGGACTCTTTTTTTGGCATCCCACTTGCGACTAACTATTGAGTCAGTTTCAAAGGGGGAAAAATGAAGTCTATAACAACCTTATTATTATCATCTTTAGCGAGCGCTAGCTTTGCTTGTTCCATTGCTTTAAATGAACAGGCCATCAATAATAAAAAAGTAGCTGAGGCAGCCAATGAGTTTTCAATTGATCTTACAAAAGTCACTAAGATAAAGGCAGAGGATTTTTCCTTTCTCGTGCTAGAAGAAGACCCAGCAACGTATTGTCCGACAATTATTCAAACCGACACTAAGATCACATTGGAGTATAAGCCAAACCTCACCACGAAATGTGAATTAAGTGTCACGGTAAGAGATGTATCCGAGGGAGATTTAGCTCCGACTTATGAGTTTATGCTTCCAGCATCAAGTTGCTCTTATGTGCCTATAAGAATTGTTCGCCCCATAAGAATTTATCCTCGCAGTTAGGAATTAAATTTTGAATAATTTCTTTAACTCATCATCAGGAGCTTTTTGGCCTGATCTGTAATCCATGATTTTGCGGCGAGTTTTGTTAGGATAGAAATGAAGGTGAATAAGGACTCCAAAAATATCATCCATCTCCATTTTTGAAATCACAAAACCCGCTTTGAGCTTGGGGATAATAACGAAGTTATTAGTGGCACAATGTCTGGAGTAGATCATTTGAAATCCAAGCTTCGAAGTTAAACCAATCATTTCATCAACAAGTTTTGAGTACAAACCTTTTCGACGGTGTTCTTCCAGAATTGCGGAGTTGGCCATATAAAAGGAAGTTGAGCTATCTTGAAACCCCCAACTCCATCCAACAAAATTATCGCTCTCATCAAAAACACCCAGACAAATTTCAACTTTATCACTTATACGCTTTCTTAATTCATTTACTTTGCTGACTTCTTCTTTGCTCAGCATATCCCAAAGACTATAACTATGATCTTCTTCAAAAACTTCCCGCTTATACTTTGCCCAAAGGTCATGAAATTCAGAAGGAGGCATTTTTTTGATTTTGTAGTTTGAGTTCATTCAAATATTCTAATCCAATAAAGGGGTTTGAACAAAGTAGCCTTTGCAAAAAGCTATGAGCCCACGCTTTCTGGTCGGGCTTGAGCCTCGCCCTGAAGCCATCTTTTTCAAATACCCTCATGCTTTTCTTTTGAGCAAGTGAGCGAGTGAGGCGTGCATACGGCACTCCGCAACGAGAGAATCGCAGTGAAAAAGATAATGATGAGGGTATTTCAAAAAGATGGTCGGGGTGAGAGGATTTGAACCTCCGACCTCCTGCTCCCAAAGCAGTTACGCTACCAGGCTGCGCTACACCCCGACTTCTGGTGAAGTTAATTTTTAGATGAATTAGTTGATTTTGGCAATAAATTTATACGCTTATGCTGGATACTTAGATGGTTTTTTAGACGAAACAGGCCACATCATGGCCTAAAAAGGTTTCGAAAAATTAATGAGTTACAAAGATGTAAGATGATGTTTTTCGTAAAATTTTCACTGTCATAGAGAAAAATTTAGGATTGACGTATACCTGCGTCATTAAAGGGGATTCATGGTGAAGTTGGAAAAATTACTTCTTCTAGTCCTGCTTTCATTTTTTAATTTAGAATCTATGGGGCAGGTGAAAACAGTAGAAGACGCTGAGAAAGTATCTATTGTTTATAATACTGACTGTGACTCCACTCAATCCTGTGAATTTGAGTATCTATCCTTAAGAACCATTGAAACCATCACCGAATCAATGGCAGGCACCAGGATCAGTGCTGGTATGAAAACTTCAAATAATTTGGCTCTAAAAGATTTTGCTATTGTTCAATTTCATCGAGGGTGTATGTACACTCAAAAAAATGGAACGTTAGAATTTCTCAAACGAAGCTATATGGGAATTGGAGGGACACCTTTTCATCACCCAAAGTGGGTCGTGGACTCCGGTCCCGATAATGATCCTATCTATCAATCTTCTATTCGCGGGGGAATGGATGATGGATTTGGTTATATTTACCCAAGAAAAGAGAACTATTACACCAAAGATCCCTTCTCAGATCGTAATACTGAAATCCAACAAGACTACTATATGAATCATACTAATAATCCAGCTGTAAGGGAGCTCTTTATTAGCGATGTTCCAACCCTAGCAAGTCTTGAGGATAGAATAACTACGTCTCTTGAATTTAAAACCTGCGTATTTAAAACTCAAGATATCCCTCGAAGAGTGAATGGAGAGGAAGCGGAATTTATAAACAAAGCTTTAGTTTGCATCAATTGGGAGCATAATTATGCCCCAACTGAGAATAATATCATTAAACTTCAGGAGATCGATCCTGTTTGCCTTAGGGAGGTAAAATGAAATCAATGTATCTGACTCTACTCACACTTAGTTTCTCGATTCACTCAGGTGCAACTCTGGCGAAGACTCTCTCCGACTCCATAGGATCCTCAGACAAATCGGATTATCCTATCACTATTGAAACTTTTGGCAGGGCCATCATAAGCCAGCTAAAAAATGTTGAAGGCAGTGACCAACCTCAGGAAGTCGTCTCGCAAAGTAGCATTATGCATCTTCAAAATATGCAAAATGCCTACGCTGATGAAGTTGGAAACACCTTTCCGATCCAAAACGCTAGTTTTGAGCATGCGCTCTACAAACTGGGTGCGACTGCACTTTATACCTTTGCCCACTATGTAGAAGGTTCAGATGGCTTAAGTGATATCTCTGAAAAGTTTCGCGAACTTTTGAAATCGGACTTAAAACCTATTGTTCATTTTATTCATCCCAAAACCACCGAAGAAGCTTATTGTCTAAATGTGAATTGGACTGGATCAAATTGTCCGGATGTATTTGCTGATGGTCTCCAAGAAAGTGAGATGGCCTGTTTTAGAGGAAAACCTTATATTAAATGCCAAATTCAATGTAAGGAGATTACTTCAGGGAGAACTCTTGATTATACAGAGGGCCCATGCCAAGACTAAACCTAGCTTTTCTCGCACTCTTAACTTTGTCTGCAAATTCTTTTGCAGACACGGGAGAGGGAATTGATTTAACTGAAACGAAAAGAAGCTTTCCTATTTCTGAGAAGGTTGTAGAAGATGAGTTTTTCGGGACTGAAAGATTTTATGCACTGGAAACCGAAATACTAAGTGTAAAAACATCAAATTCTAGTTTCTTTTCTAGCGCAGCTCTTCGCTACGGCTTAGATATTAAAGCTGATTCGGGATCAAAAAATTTCTCCAATCAAACTGGCGTAAGCGCTTATTTCAATGCCCTGAGTACTCTAAAAGTCTTAGATGAAAACTTAGACTACAAATTTCCTTCTCAGTTAAAAATAGTGATCGATCGCTATACAGAAACACCATGGGCGGTGGATGCTGGAAGAATGCAAGTCTCCGAAGCTGGCTATATTAGAAATGAAGGCCTCATCGCATTCTCTCCGGCAAGTGAGAATTCAACCTCTCTAGCGAAATCTATCGATATTGTTGCCCATGAAATTGCTCATGCAGTGGTGGCCAATACCAGTCAACTTGATACATCTATAGGCTCAAAACTTATTAATGAAGCCTTTGCAGATATCATAGGTGTGTATGTTGAATCCAAGTTAAATGATTCAGGTTGGAACTGGAAAATTGGAGAAGCTTCTTATCACGATCAACTCTCTTGTCATCGAGATATTCATGACCCTGAAGATCCGATTCTTCTACGTCACACCAGTAATGTCACTGAGGATGATGGCATCTATGTTTTATCAGGAATAGTCACCACTAGCTTTTACTACCTCGCAACTGGTGAAGATCTCCACGGTGTAGAGATTTTACCGAAAAGTAATATGGATACTTTGGTAAAACTCTATTTTGATGTTGTGACCAAGGATCTTAGTTCAAGTGTAAAGGTTAAAGATCTTAAAGAGGCTTTAATAGAGCGGGCAAAGTTACAGGCCCCTGAACTTGAACAGAGAATTCTTAGAGCTTTTGAACTAGTAGGAATGTAAATTTTTTAAAAATTTTGGAAAAACTTAAGAGCTTCTTTTACTGCCTTAGCACGATGTGAATGCTCCATTTTCCACTGGGGAAGTTCCGCTAAAGACTGACCTTCTTTTCCATCAGGAAAAAAAATAGGATCATATCCAAAGCCATCAACTCCTTGTGCCTTAAGACCTATCTCTCCATGAACTCTTCCTTCAAAAAAGAAAACTTCTTCAGGGTTAAGATAAAAGCAAAAATAGCAAACAAAGTATGCTTTACGCTCTTTAAGACCCTCCAAGTCTTTTAAAAGAGCTTGGTTTTTTTCTGTGTAGGTAGCCAACTCTGGGGCATAGCGAGCGGATTGAACGCCTAGTATATCTGTTCTAGCAGGGATAACTAATCCTGAATCATCCGCTAAGGTTGGTTTTTTAAAACGATCAAAATAGGCCTTAGATTTTTTAAAGGCATTCTCCTGAAAACTTATTCCATCCTCTATGACTTCAAGTTTTTCAGTACTGGCTTGAATATTAAGTTTTGAGTCTTTGAAGAGTTCATTTAGTTCTTCTGCTTTATGGGGATTTCCGGAAGCTAAAATAAGATCCATTAAGATAAAACCCTGCGCTGCTCTGCAAATACTTTTTCAAGCGCAAGCTTAGAACACTCAAGCAGCGCATCCAGTTGTTCTCTTGAGAAGGGATCACCCTCTGCAGTTCCCTGAACCTCTACAAACTTTCCACTTTCGGTCATGACAACATTAACATCCGCCTCACAGCTTGAATCCTCTTCGTAGTTGAGATCCGCAATTATTTTTCCAGCTTTATTAATTCCCACACTAAGGGCAGCGCATTTTTCCTTAATCGGAGTCTCACTTATGAGACCTTCACTTATAAGTTTTGCCACCGCCATTTCAAGAGCAACCATAGCTCCAGAAATAGAAGTCGTTCTAGTTCCACCATCAGCTACCATAACGTCACAATCTAGAACGATTTGCCTCTCTCCTAGTTTTTGCATATCCACTACGGCCCTAATAGCTCGCCCTATTAATCTTTGAATCTCTTGAGTTCTCCCCCCAACTTTACTTCTCTCCCTTCTCACTCGATCATGAGTTGAGCGGGGCAGCATATTATATTCAGCAGTAACCCAACCTTTTCCAGTTCCTTTCATCCAAGGTGGTACATTCTCTTCAATCGTAGCCGTTATATGCACTTTGGTATTACCAAATTCAGCCATTATTGAGCCTTCAGCATAGGGATTGATATTTTTCGTAAATCTAATTTGTCTTGGTTCGCTTCTTTCTATTAAACTCATTTGTCCACTCGTCTTTTGAATATTAAACTGTCTCTATGAAACATGAACATTTTCAGGAAATCAACTCCACACAAGATTATTTATTAGAAAGAAACCCTCGTGACGAGTATCTAGTTAGTTGCGATACTCAAACTGACGGGAGAGGGCGTTATGGTAGGAAATGGGAAAACACCGAAGGCTCATTATGTTTCTCCTTTACTCTCAGAGCAGGAGCCGTCATGACTCACGCTCCCCTAGAAGTGGCAGTTCTTATCAATCAATATTTTGAAAATAGATTGCGTGTGAAATGGCCGAATGATCTCTTTGATAAATCTCTTAAAAAATGTGGCGGAATTTTAATCGATACCAAGGGAAGTACACTTACTGTGGGTGTTGGACTCAACCTCAGTGCGAGCTCTGATTATGGTCATATTCTTGAAGAAGCCGAATTTAAAAATATTGAGAAAAAACACTTAGCCGGGAAAATCTATCAGTACATTCTTGATAACAGACTCCATGGCGATAAAGTTATTGAACTTTGGGAGCGCTATTGCATCCATATGAATCAAGAAGTTACTATCGATGAAACCAAGGGTAATTTTATTGGGCTAGGCCCTGAAGGTGAAGCCATGTTAAATGTACAAGGAGATCATACGAAAAGCTTTTTTACAGGTTCTCTTTCATTTAAGGCTTAAGACTCTGATGCAACATCATCAGCAAGACGGCTTAGTTGTTCTTTAATTATATTCTCAGCGAGATCAGGAATTATCTCCCAAGCCACCTTTTCGATCGCCCTTTGAGCCTCTTCTCTAATGACTCTTTCTAGTACTTTTGCGACTTCTTCTTTGACTATTTTTTCGATTACAGGATCAAGACTATCCTTAACTGATTGATTTATATTTTCAATATTCTGATTGAGAAGAGGATTCATCATAGGATCAGTCTTCTCTCCTATTTCTGTGTTGATCGGGCGAGTTTGCTCAGGACGAGTATCTTCAGTTCTTCTTCCTGGTGCCTGAACTTCTGTTGTTTCATCAAAAAATCTGTGAGCATCCGGATCTTCATGGACTTCATCAGCAGACCAAATATCATCTTCAATATTAGTTTCATCTGCGATTTGATCTTCTAACGCTTGAACCTCTTCAATCGTATCAGTTCCAGATGTTGAATTAAGATCAATCCCTTCACTTGGAATACCCGAGTCAACGTCTGAAACATCTTCATTTAACTCCTCCATTGAAACCAATTGAGGTGTGTTATTCGAACCTGTCGGCTTTTCTTCAATATCAGGATATTCTAAATCATCATCAGAGGGAATGAGATCTTCTG
The DNA here is from genome assembly GCA_002707495.1 of Halobacteriovoraceae bacterium. Taxonomy (GTDB): domain Bacteria; phylum Bdellovibrionota; class Bacteriovoracia; order Bacteriovoracales; family Bacteriovoracaceae. The sequence continues at coordinate 92,915 of PAMZ01000018.1, forward strand.
ACTCCACTAAAACCTCTTCTGCGGCATCTATCACTGGAGGAAGATCAACTGAGCTAGAATCAGCTTGATCGATAACACCAGGAACGGCAACACCCCAGTCCTCCATTCCAGCTTCTAGCTCATTTTTTTCTTGAGTGGAAATAACATCCTCAGAAGTAAGATCATCATTATCATCACGAAGAGGTTGGTTAACTTGCCAATCTTCTCCTAGCTCAAATTTATCCGTCGAATCTGGATCATAATCGGACTCATTTGAATCATAATCTTCAAAGTCCTCTATCTCTTCGGCATCAAAGCTAGAAGAATCCATTTGAGTAGAGTCTGACTCTAAATCTAGAGCGATAGTATCACGACAAAGGTGAATGAATTTTTTAGCATCAAATGGTTTAACCATAGAACCATCAATATTAAATTGGTTATTCAAACTTTCATCAATGGTATCGAAGGTTCCGTAGAGAAAGATAACTCTTGCTTGGTGTATCTTTCTTATATTCTCAACAAGATCATAACCGGTTAAGGCCTCAGATAAATTATAATCAAGTAAAACAAGTTCAGGTTTGTGTTCAGAAACGAGACTCTCTAAACTATTTTCATCTTCACACTTAATAATCTCGAAATTCTCTGAGGCCAGAGTGATTCCAATGACTTTTTGAATTGTAGGGCTGTCATCCGCGACGAGTATCTTTGGCGTCATATTTATTCATCCTTGAAGTGAAACCAGAAGTGAAACCACAACTTCAATGTTAGATAACAACTCGCAAAATGTCTAATTTTAAGCGCTTAGCTCAATATTCGAGAATCATGCAGGTTTGATTGTCTAAATTTCCTCGCTGGTTTGAGAGCTGAAACATCTGATGAACTTTTGATTTAATATTCACAGTATATTGTGAAACGGAGGCCTTGACCTCATCTTCGTCCATTCTCCCAAAGACCCCATCTGTCATAAGCACTAGCTTATCCCCTTGCACAACTCTCACTTCTTTTACTTGATAGTATAAATCAGGAAAGAGTCCAAAACCTGAAAGGGGCATATTTTTAAGATGAGAATCCAGGCTATCAAAAGAAATATGGCGATGAGTGTCCTCCTCACATAATTTTGTGAGTTTTCCACGCCGCAAGAGATATCCTCGACAGCTTCCCACGAATAGTAATGTGATTAAGCTTTCGAATTTTGCCATGATTATGCCAGAAGCCCCTCCTCTTTGAGCAATGGGAACAATTTGATTCGCCTTAAAAATCTTCTCATGGGAGAAAAGTGCAGAGTTAATAAGGGCATTTCCCTCAAGAGTAAATTTTGGAGAATAAAAGAAGGGAAGTGTAGCGTTTCGATCCTCAACAAAATTTTGGTAGAATTTCTTCACCGAAGTCTTAAGTTCCTCAACCACCTTATCACCGACTCCGTTACCTCCAAAGCCATCGAAGATCATAAAAAGTTCTTGATCAAGATCAAAATCATAGCCGTCTTCATTCAAGTTCAAAAAAGGACCTTGATGGGTTTCAGCTGAAAATTTCTTTAACTCCATGGCTACTCCAAATAGGCTTTTAGTTTATCTGTTGCTTTATTATAGTATTCACTATTAATAGGTGAAATTTGTTGCACTTCTTGGAACTTCTCTTTAGCCTTTGAAAATAAGCTTAGTGACTCCGCAACTAATGCCTCTCTATAAACTTTTTTAGAGCGATTATTTAACTCATTAAAAATAGCATCTCTTTCATTTAAAGCTTCTTCATTAGTAGGGTCTAGCTTCAAAACTTCTCCGTAAGTTTCGTAAGCTTGCTTTAAATCTTGCCCCTCTTTAAAAGATCTTGCCTTACTCACTAGTGGATTGATCATATTGACCAATTTATTTTTGGACTCTTTGAGCATATCAGAAGCTTCTTTTAAGAGATCTTCATCAATATCAGGTGTCTTTATAAATTTCTCTAGTTTCTCAGATGCTTCATACCAATTTTCTTGTATATAAGCCGTTTTACCTGGCTTCATTTTATCGATCATAGCTTGTCTGAGTGCTTTTTTCCGGGCCTCTTCTTCTATTTTCTTTTGTTCATTTGCCTTCCAAACTTCTAGTTCTAGCTTTAGAGGTTGAATATCCAAATTTTCTGGATCTAACCTGGCAATCTGTGAAAAAAGGCTTTCTGCCAATTGAACATTACGCTCTTTCACAGCTGCCGTAGCCTTTTCAACAAGAGCCTTTATCTGTATTTGTTTTTTCAATTCCTCCTCAGCGCGCGCTTTTTCTTCCTCTCTTCTTTTTTGCTCAGCGAGTGCTTCATCAATAGCTTTAGTTAAGGAGTCAGCATTACTAAAAGCTGGATCTATAGCATTAACGATATCAATATATAATTTAGCCTCGGCAAACTGATCTTCACCAAATCGAGTCAAAGCTAATTGATAATTCTGTTCCAATTTTTCTCTTGTCTCCTCAGAGTACTTGGTGCTCTCTTTAGGTTTCTCTTCAGTTTTTTCCTCTCTTTTATCTTCACTGACTTTAGGCTCTTTGGGACCATCATCAAGTAGTAAAAGGACTAGAAATAATAATCCAACGCCGGCATACAACCTCTTCCTCTTATCTTTCATTATCCGTTTGATAAGACTCTTTTCTTTCTCTTCCTCTCCGAAGCCTTCACCTTCTAAACTATCAAAGTCTACTTCCTCTTCGACAATCTCCTCTATCTCAACTTCCTGTCCTTCTGGGACAGGCATAAGGGCACCTCTTTCTGCTTCTATGATGTCTGATTTGACTACGACAGTGAAACTTGTGTCTCCGATGACAAACTCATCCCCATTAACAAGCTCGGCTCGTTTTACCCTTTCACCATTATGTATAATTCCATTAGAAGAATCATTGTCCACAATAAAGCAATTAATCTTCGTTTTCGTAATAATAGCGTGGACTTTAGAAACTTCTGGATCGTTGAGAGGAATCTGGCACTGCTCAGAGTCCCTCCCAATCTTAATTTCATCTTCTTCAATAAGATAGTTATCAAAAGGAGCATATTCTCCAAAAATCCTCAATGAAAAACTTGCAAATGACTGAAAGACCTGGGTCGCACCGCTATCATCTCCACCAAAACCTGGTTCGCTAAATCCACCATCATCACCAAATCCATCATCACCAAAATTGTCTTGAACAAAGCTGTCATCAGCCGAGGGATCTCCAAAATCTTGTTGAGTTTCGCTATTAAAATCACTATTTAAATTATCATCATCGGAGGAGACTTCTTCAGAAAATTCAGCACCATTATCTCCATTCAAATCATCCTCTAAATCATCACCAAGAGGTTCTGCCAGTTCGCTCTCTAGATCTCCCTCTAAACTTTGCTCAAAATCATTTTGTAAATCATTAGAAAGCTCATTATTAAATTCATCCTCAGAGTCTGGTTTATCAAAGGGCATTTCACTAAATTCATCCATCTCATCAATTTGAGGAGGATCTAACATATCAGTTGAATCGCCACCACTTAGCTCTTCATCCGCTACCACTGAAAGATCATCTTCCATCATTTCCTCTAATTCAGCTGGAATCTGAACCGTTTCCTCATTAATTCGATCCACAATTTGTGTTTTTGAGAAAGCCTCATCAATGGGAAGATCCCCAGAGGGAGACACGCTTGGATTTTTATTCGGAACCTGAGTTATAATGAGCTCGAAATCATTGATGGTAATTTTATCGTTCTCAACTAAGGGAGTATTCTTAACTTCCGCTCCATTGCGATAGACACCACCATAATCAGAGGTAGATTCCAATTGAGCTCCGGTATTAGTAGAAAGAAATATTTTAGCGTGATAACGAGAGACCAAATAAGAATCAAGTTGAATATGACAGTCTTCCTCTCTCCCTATTAAGACCTCTAATCCATTATTGAGATCTTCCTCTAACACGTTTATGTCATAGATGATTTGATCATGTTGTTTAACTGTAATCATCATTTGGAATTTCCTCCACTATTGACACAATCAAATCCACCTTCTTCGAGCCCCATCTTTTTTTCAAGATCACGAATACCAAGCTCAGCTCTTTTATAACGACTATCCTGTTTATTTTTGATGAGATACTTCACGATGTTACAGTAGGCCACAGCTGCCTCATGATATTTTACGGCCTCGGATTCCAACGTAGCTTTGGAAAAATAAGCTTCAATGGTTTCATTAATTTTTTCGTTCGTTTGTCTAAGATAGTTTCTGGCATCTAAATCATTTGGATTCCATGTCAAAGCTGATTCAAACTCTTGCTTCGCCCTAAAATAATTTCCTTCTCGAAACTCTCTAAGACCTTTTTGAAAATACACCTCAAGCTTTTCTCTATTTCTTTTGGCAACTTCACTACGACTATTCGTCTCCATAATACCGCCTTGCTGTGGAAGTATCTCTGGAATTTTCTTATCGATAGTTTTTGGACGTGATTTGATCGACTTATTTTCTGAAGGTAATAAGAATAACGCTCCAAGAGCCACGATTAAGACAATTAAAAGTCCTCGATTGAGACCCCTCGCAGAGGGTTGATCCACTGCAAATTCATCTTCGTCTAAATCCTCTTTTTTCTTTTGAGAGATAGCAGCTCGATCACCCTTGACTTCGATTCGGGAAAATTTAAAAACAGTCTTTCCAATAATAATTTTATCCCCATGAGATAAATTATGCTGTTTAACTTTTAAATCATTGACGATAATTCCATTTTGCGAACCAAGATCAGTAATGACAAAAGAACGACCGAGATTGACTATTTCTGCATGCTCCCTAGAAGACTTCATATCGAGAATAGTGATATCAGCCTCTTCAGACCTTCCTATAACAACTCTTTTTCCTGTAATAAAGTAAGCTCTTCCTTTGCCCTTTCCCGTTAAACAGACAAGACGATGGTATGTACCAGGCTCTTTTGGCGTATCAATATGATTGAAAATTTGAACCGCAGCAGCCAAGTCTTACAACTCCTTTACAAACGTAATGAAGAAGGCTTTTGCAAAACCATCTTTACCAATTAATGAAGAAACACTAATTTGATAAGACTCCCCCTCCAATTCGTAGAAATCATGCTGATGAGTCCCGTTATTATTAGCGGAATCATCACATAGTTTTAATATTGTACCAGCGATACCCTCATTTTGAGCTACATCTAGTATATTCGAGCCCTTAACGAGGCTTTCTCGCATTCCTGTCAAATCTCCTGCCAATTCATTTACATGCTCAATATTCTTTTCAGAGTTGAGCACCATAGTAGCATTATCAATCCCCATCATAAGCTCATGCAGGGTTGCCACATAACTCGTATCCTCTTCAATTTCTGCAAAATCGCCTACATCCTCATTCATAAGTTCTCGATTTTTTTGGATTGTCGTATTCAATAAGGAAGTCATAGGGTAGAGCTCTTCAAATAAATATTCAGATGTGATCTCTTTTCTTCGCCCTCGTAGAACTTCATCTGCTTGCAGTTTCGCTTCTCTTACAGGCTTCAAAGTCATAAAATAAATAAAACCGAAAAACAGCACCGCCAATAATGTCGTATAGACAAATGTCTCCCAATAAATCGTTTTATTAAAAATTTCAAAAGTTTGAAGGGCAGATGGTTTAAACCTGATAGCAATAATACCTAGCGGCTCGGAAGTTCCCGTCATAGTATTTACGGCATATAGAACTTTAGCCACCCCAATCTCATTGTTGGAAAGACTCTTATTAACCAAAGGTTCATCATCATAATTTACCTTCTTAAAGTGATCTCTAGCCTCGATAGTAAAAGGATCCTTAATTCTTTTATCCATCAAGTTTGCAGGCCGTATGATATTTCCTCCGAGGTCAAAAAGGTAATATCCCATCACCCCTTTTCCTTCTTTATTATTCAAAAAACGAGTGTTTATATTTCCGATTTCATTTCTTTGCAGATAAATCGAATTTGTTCTTTTAATTTCATCAGCGTATTGCTCTGCTCTGGCTACAACTTCTTCATAGATAAGATCTTGCACCGTTAAAAGGACAGGTGAAACTGTAAGGAACAGATTTCCAACAGTAAGAAGTGCCAGCATAATTCCTAAAAGATGTTTCCATTCATAGCTTTTATTCATCTCATAGACAGGATTCATTATCTTTGTCTTAAAGAAAAAAACGAGTTTTCCTATTGTGTCCGTAGGAGCCGTTTCCGTATCAAGAACATCGCCATCTATCTTTCCAACCTTCTTCTTAATGACAACTTTCTTTTCTTTTACGTAGACAACTTTTAAAATAAGATTAGGAAGAGCAATCTGATCTCCATCTTTAAGAGTTAATTTTTTTGTTAGCTTTCCATTGACAAAGGTCCCATTAGAAGAGCCCATATCTTCTAAAAAAGGGGTATCATTGCTTATGGTAATTCTCATATGTTTTTTAGAAATTCCTTCTACACTGATAATATGATCTGCCTCAGGAGAGCGTCCGATGACGTTATCACCATTATTTAACGCGTACTCTTCGCCTCTAAGTCTTCCCCCGATCACAACAAGCTTATACATCTCTCACCTCTAATTGATCTCCAACACTCAAAGCATGTGCTGCTCCAGCCTTCATTTCTATTACTTTATGGGCACGAAAATAAATTCCACTTAAATACCAAGGTTTAAAGTCCCTCAAAATTTTTACAATTTTCATATTTCGATCAACAAAAACAGCATCAATAGAGAACCTCACAAAGAAATTATGAATCGATCTACAAGGCTCAATGATAAGAGCATCAAACCCTTTCATTTCCTCTACAAACATTAGTCCAAGTAATCGATCCTTAAAACTTGTAGCTAATTTTACTTGGCTGGCTACTTCTTGATTATTTTTGGATAGTACTAGCTTCATTCGCCTCCCATAAGCTTCATCACCATCGGTGCAGCAATAATCAGCAAAACAGCAGGTAGAGTTATAAAAATCATAGGCAAAAGTATTTTCGTAGCGGCTTTAGCTCCTTCCTGTTCGGCCATGGAAGAGCGTTTCTGACGAATCTCTTTGGCCAAAGTCTTAAGAATAGGAGCGATGTCAGCTCCAACAGCATCCGCCGAAATAAGCGTGGCACAAAAAGATGCAACCGGAAGAGTATCCACTCTCCACGATAATTGTCTTAATGCTTCAGCTCGGCTAAGGCCAATCTTAGTTTCTTTAATCATTGTTTCAAATTCGTCCACAAGAGGAGAAGGGGGAGCCTTTTCAATCACTCGCTGCATAGCTGCAACAAAGTCTAGCCCTGCTTCAACTGAGAGAGCCAGCATATCGACAATGAATGGCATACTAAGAGTTATTTCTTTTTGTCTTTGAGCAATCTTTCCTTTTATCCAAACATCTGGATAGAAAAAACCTGCGATTGATATCACAGGAGTTAAACTAAGAGGCCAATCTTCCTCAACTTCCAAAAATGAACGCAGTCCTAGATATACAATTGGAAATCCAATGATCAAAAATAATTTAAAAGCATAAAAATCTTCAGGAGATAAAAATTTATTCATACCGCTGGATGCAAGAGTTCTTTTGTATTTTTCCTTAATTTTTCTTCGTCCTTTCATTCCCATAATGACAGGAGTGAAATAGCGTTTAAAAAATGGTCTAGAATACTTTAGGACAAAATCATTGGGAGTCTCCCTTTTTTCATCAACCTCAGCATCTTCAAGTTTTTCTTTAGCCTTGTACCTTTCGTCATCTTGAAAGATAGTTCTGGCCACAAGAAAGATCGATAGACCTATCAAGAAGAGTCCAAAGTATAATAGAATGACCTTGCCTTCCTCTTCTTCTTGAATAAATTTCTTATAAGGAAAAGCATAGGCATTAACACGCTTAAAAACACAAATCCCGTGTTCACGTCTCAAAACAAAATCTGTTCCTTTTTCATCTAAAGAAACCCTATCAACACTCCATGCACCAGCGATAGATTCGATTGAAAGTGTAACGTTTTTCACTATCTCTGAACCTTTCGGACCAAACACTACTGAGTTAATGAACATGGAGCAAGTCGACTTAGTCTCTTCTTTTGTACTCCCAACTGTTTTACTTATTGATTTGATAATAAGTTTTCCATAAAGACCGGTAGCAGATTGAAATAAAAAGATTTTGTCTTCATACTCTTTGCGAGTTTTTTCAATGTCTCTATCAAACATAAAAATAAGATCTTTTTCGATCTCTGCTAGTTTAATAACATTGCCTTCTTTGTTCTCTTCTATGGCACGTTCAAGCGTTTCAATACGCTTCTGTTCTCTTTTCTCTAATTTCTCAAAATTACTAGACAGATTTTGAATACAAGAAACCGGCACCTCTTCAAAAGAGCGTCCGCATTGCTGAGCATTTGCGCTCAGCACAGGAAAAATAATTAGCAGGGCGTAAAGAAATTTCACTTACATTCCTCAACAATTACAAATACTTCTAATAGGATATCAAATTTAATGAGTAATTTCTGAAAGGGGTAAATCTGGCTCTATATTAAGCTTGGGAGATTTTATCTAAAATTTCTGACTGCCGATCTACGCGAAGAGATTTACTTACCGTAGGGATATAGACAGGTTTATACTCTTTAAAAAATTTCTGCTTACAGCTCATGACACGTCTAATCTTTGCTTCAAGCTCACCCTTGTTGAGCGTCTGCTCTTTAATCGCTTGCATTACCGCCTCATAGGCAGATTTGGTCTTTTCCAAGGATCTGTACATGATGATATCTGCTCCAGCATTGAGAGCTTTGATTGCCGCCTCTTCATTGGTAAACCTATCTGCTACGGCTTTCATTTCCATGTCATCTGTTATGATAATTTTTTTGTACTTCAATTCTTCTCTTAAAAAGTCGTAAGCTTTTTTACTGAGAGTGCAGGGTAATTCCTTATCAATCGCATCAACTACCAGGTGGGCCATCATCATAAACTCAGCCCTCGACTTAGAAGCTTTTTGAAAAGGAACAAGTTCTTCCGCCCGTAATTCCTCTAAGGTTTTTTTCACGAAAGGAAGATCGAAATGAGAGTCCTTACTCGTGTTTCCATGGCCTGGAAAGTGCTTGGCGCAAGCCAAGACTCCACCGGTATGCAAACCTCTAATAGCAGCAGAGACATGCTTTTCAACATCTTCAGCCTTATCACTAAAGGCTCTATCTCCGATGACATTATTTTTAGGATTTGACCAAATATCACAACAAGGAGAAAAATCTAAATTAATACCACATGAACTCAACTCGTCAGCTAAGACTTTATGCACTTCAAAAGTTAATTTAGGAGAATCTTTTTTTCCAATTTCAAACATAGATGGAAATTGAGTGAAGTGAGTTTGAAACCTTCTTACTCTCCCACCCTCTTGATCCACTGAAATAAATAATGGGTACTCATCTCTTAGGGTTTGAATATCATTAATTAGCTCTGCTAATTGTCCTGGATCTGAGAAATTATTCTTAAAAAGAATGACGCCACCAATATTATTATCCAGGATAAATTTACGTTCCTCATCCTTAAGGGTTATACCCTCAATTCCTGTTATAAATAATTGTCCCACTTCAAAGAGATTCACTTAGACCTACTCCCTCTACTATCCGCCAAACTTTACCATACTTATTCCCTGGGCGACCCAGAACATTTTAGTGAAATTTAAATTCTTATCATAATGAAAAAATAAGATTTGACTACCGATGTCTAAATTAAATTTGAACTCATCTTTAGAATCATTATTTACGCTTAAAGTCGCAAGACTGGTTATGCTGCTACCTAAATTAACGTAGAGTTCATTATGATAAGGGAAGTTATCCCAAAGGACATATAGAGAAACTGGTTGCCTCGCAGATTTTATTAATAATTTTTGGAGTTTTAAACATTCAGGAAGCTGAGAAAAAAAACATATATACCGTGTTTTTGGAAGATCAAACTCTTTAACTCCCTCCCATTGAGGGCTAGGCCCCTCTAAATTAACAGCAATTTTCTTTTTTGAGGCTATCACCTTTGCTTGGGAGAAATGTTCCTCTTTTTCAAACCAAACTTTATACTGAGAAGCCTCTGGCAAGACTGCAATGCTCTTCTGATTTTTTAGTCTGCCCACTCTTGAGACGGCAACAGTATTTTCAAGCTGAGTCACACCATCTTTATCAAAATAGCGAAGTCTTGATATCATTCTGCCCTTACTATACTTTACTTCACGCTTTACCAAATACGACCCATTGGCATCAACAAGTTGAAAAGTTTCTTCTTTTCCCAGAGTGTCTCCAAACATTTTATCAGGAGATGTAGTGCTACAACCCATAAATAAGAGGAGAAAACCAAGAAACTTCACTTCAAAAAATCCTCAAATTCAGACTCAAGATGCCTTAATGTCTTGTTAATAAGTCCAGCCAATTTTTGATCCGTGTTTGTGTCCAAGTTCAAAAATTGAACACCAGCACGATAAATCTTTGTCTTTTTATCTCTTGCAACACCTTCAAGAATATAGAGGATTTGTGCACCCGGAATCGGGATATGAATGTCATTAAACTCTAAAATCACTTCTCCAAGATCTTTTTTCAGAGGAAGTTTAGTCTTCTCAAGATCTGATAGTTGAAGATTTAAGCCTGTGACGGATACATCATTAACTCTAAGCTTGATATATCCTTCTAAAACTCTATCGCCACCATCTTTATCATTTATAATTCCAAGAAAATCCTTAAAAATACCTGTTTCAGATACTTTTGTTTGAAAATTAATCACGTTTGACTCATGTAACTCAGAATCATCCGTTTGGATATGCAGGTAAACTTGATGATGAGGGAAAGTAAGCAAACGAAAATTTGCTCTACGTTCTGACTTAAATATTTTTCCAATAGGATCTAGATATATTTTAGTTTTAGCAAAGGATAAGACTTTGCATTGACCAAAATAATGAACACCCGTTAGTACAAAAGAAAAAAGAACTTCGTCATTAAAGAAATCTTCTGGCAATTCGCCTTCAACTTGGATTTCTTTTCTCGTCGTGAAGTAGTTTACTACTTTAGCCTTAAACTTATCGGCACTACCTTTCTTCCATAGCACGACCTCGCCTGTTTGAGACTTAGCTAACTGAACGAGCTTACTTGCTTTTTCTTTTTCATTAAGCTCTTTGAAAAAGACATTCTTGTCTTTCTCCATGGTCATCCTAAGATAGGGTTGTCACTTGTCTTAAAAGTGTAATGTTCTCCAAGGCGGTTCCACATCCTCTTACAACACAAGTTAAAGGGTCTTCCGCAAGGGAGACAGGTAGTCCCGTCTTCTCCTTTATCAGAATATCAAGGTTTGCAAGAAGAGATCCCCCTCCAGCTAATATGATTCCATTGTCTACAATATCCGCAGCCAGTTCAGGTGGCGTTTTTTCAAGTGAAGTCTTAATAGCTTCGATAACTTCAGCGATAGGATCTGAGAGAGCTTCTCTTATTTCGTCACTTGTAACTTCGATCGTCTTAGGAGCTCCTGCAATAAGATCACGCCCTTTTACCTCATAGGTCTTAACTTCTTCATCAAAAGGATAGGCGTTTCCAATAGAAATTTTGATCATTTCAGCGGTTCTTTCTCCAATGAGAAGAGAATATTTCTTTTTAATATAGTTCACGATAGCTTCGTCAAATTTATCCCCAGCAACTCTCACAGACTTTGAATAAACAATTCCACCAAGAGAGATAACGGCAACCTCAGTCGTTCCACCTCCGATATCAACAATCATATTCCCAGAAGGGTCGGTAATGGGAAGTCCAGCTCCAATCGCTGCAGCCATCGGCTCTTCAATAAGATAGACTTCTCTCGCCCCTGCTTGTTCAGCTGATTCTTTAACGGCTCTTTTTTCAACCTGAGTGATACCAAAAGGGATACATATAATTATTCTTGGCTTTACAAGTTTTGAACCATTCATAGATTTTTGAATAAAATGTTTCAACATAGCTTGGGTGACTTCAAAGTCGGCGATGACTCCATCCTTCATAGGTCTAATAGCACGGATTGACCCAGGAGTTCTCCCCAACATTTCTTTAGCTTTATCACCTACCGCAAGGACCTTTTGCTCACCTCGATAACCCTGATGAACAGCAACGACCGAAGGCTCATTGACTATAATCCCGCCATCTTTTGCGTAAACTAAGCAGTTCGCAGTTCCAAGATCGATAGCAAGGTCGTTTGAAAACCAATCCAATACCTTTTTAAACATTTTTTAAATCCTTTAATAAACGGTAGTTTATGTTTAAATTTATCATTTGCTTTCATATTGCACAATAGGAGAATCTGACCGTTTCTTGACATTAACGCTCAAGAAAGATCGCAGCTTTTATTTGATAGACTTCGCTGCTACTATGACGGGCTATGAATGAATTCAATAAATTTCCATCCAATTTTGTTTCAGAGCAATTTGTGCCTTATATAGACGAAAAAGAGATCGATGAAATCACTACCAATCTAGCTGCAAAAATAAGTGAAAGATTTAAAGGTGAAGAGCTGATCATCGTCGGAATTCTTAAAGGCAGTATGGTTTTTATCTCTGATTTGATTAAAAAAGTTCGAGGAGTAACCATCTATATCGAATTTGTTCAACTCCAAAGTATAGGACGCTCAAAAGAGAGTGCCGGGACAATGGTGATCAAAAAAGATATCAAAACAAATATACAAGGGCGAAATATTCTCATTGCAGAAGAAATTATTGATACAGGTAGGGCCTTACATTTTCTTATTAATAGACTTCAACAGGCTGAGCCACGAACGATTGAAGTTCTGACTCTTTTTGATAAACCTTATAAAAGGATTACCCCAGTAAAAGTTCACTATATTGGAAAGCAATTGGATGATAAATTTGTTGTTGGGTATGGTATGGACTTAGAGAATTACGGAAGAAATATCAGAGACCTCTTCTATCTCAGGTATCCGAATTAAATTTTGCTATAAACTGCTGTGCAAATACAGGTTTGACCGCCGCAACCATCGCCATCGCTTGACCCCTCAAATAGTGTGAACAAGTCGAGGGTTAAATTGGTAGTTCCCGATCCAAGCTCTTCGATAAACCAAGACAACCCTACAGCTGATGGCGCAAATAAGTCGAAATCAATTGGTACTGTTCCCACAGTATTGTCCCCACTATCAGTTATATCTACTTCGCAAGACTCTCCTGAGACAGTGATACTGCCCATATCCATAACATCCTCTGAGTCACCCTCAAATTCAGTCGAATATCTTCCTACTGCTGAAGTATTGCATCCAGAAGAGGATAGTGAATAAGAAAAATCACTCGCTCCAAAATCTATTTGCGCTGTGGTTGTACTGGTATCAAGAGCATAAATTTCAATTTCAAACTCTCTATTAATATCATAGCAAACGACTTCATTCATCTGCCATGACCCTACCAAAACATTGTCATCGACATAATTTGTGACCCTTAAGCCACAAGACGTGAAAATAAAAAAAAGAGCAATGCAGGACCGAAATGTCATATAGTACTAAATAGTCTCCCCTGTCTTTTCAGTATTAGGATCTTTGACAAGTTTTTTAAATCCATCTCTTTGAATTTTCAAAATATCCATTTCTTTAAACCACAGCCCTTCCGCTAAATTCCACTCAGAAGTTACACCTCGAAGGCTACCAGTTTCCCGAAGGTAAGAGTCAAACTCTTCTCGACTAGAAAAATTTCCTTTTTTTAATAAATCCAACGAAACCTTCATAGCATCATAAGACAGAGTATCAACTAAATGAGGAAGAGTTTTATTCATATCTCGATACATTTTGATAAACTCCTCACTAACTGCCTTAGTATCGTTTCCAATAACATATCTCTTTCCGGAACTATCATTATATTTTAAAAGGCTGCTATTTATCCAAGGTGGCCCTCCTACGAATTTAACTCCCTTCGCATCAAAATAATCAAAGGTGGGAATGATTTGAATAGCCTCACTCGGAAGCGACGGAATAAATACCCAGTCAAAGTCCACGACAGGAGGAAGATAGTTAATGATTCTAGCACTTCCCTTGCCAATATTTTTTATCTCCTTCCAAACAAGGAGTTCTTCTCTTCTTTCTCTAGGAAATTTCAGTCCTAATAATTTTTTTATTGGTTCTCTATAATCCTTTATTCCTCTTTCATACTGGTTACTGTTCACAAGTTCTAACTTACCCGCATTATGTAACTTCCAAAACTCATTGAGATAAGAGTATCCCTCATCCTTATCTGGATAGAGAACTGCCACCTTCTTCCCAAATTGATCAAAAGAAGGATTCTTCAACATACTGTTTATTTGAGATTCGACAGAGCCTGGAATTTCAATAAGCAGATGACTTTTTTCAGATCGAGGAAGATAAACTTGAGATAAAGAGACATAAAGGACTCCATATTTCCTTGCTTCTAAATATTCTTCTTTAGCAAGATTAGGAAAAAGTCCACCAATTATGACTGCAACATTGTGCTTTTCAACCAGCTCACGAACTTTACTACGAGACAAATAGGGATTGTTTTGATTGTCTTTCACATAAATTTTATACAGCTCCTCTTTTTTTGATAATCTTGAAAGAGCTGTATTCACTCCCATCAAAGCCTTTTTTCCCCACTTACTAGTTTTACCCGATAGTGAAGTGATCAAGCCGATTGACTTGGGATTTACCTTGGAAAAATTATCTACACGAAATTTAAAATCCGTTACAAAAGTATTAATTTCTTCAAGATGATTAAATTTTTTATCTAGCCAGTCTACAACATCTTCAGCTCCGGTTCGGTCTCCCTTATAGAGACGACTCATAGCTTCCATTCGACCTAAATAGGCAATAAGAAATGGGCTATCAGAAGCTTTTTCATCAAGGAAATAAACTCGCTCACTATCTGACATTTTTTTAAAATTATCTATAAGAACTTCTTTGTAGGCAAAGTTCTCAACATCGGAGAATGACTTTACATCTTTTCCCAAATACAGAAGAGATTTCACTGCAGGTTTTGAGTCTCCCATCTGGTTGGCCAAGGTAAAATTTAATTTATGAAAACCATGTAGATCTTTTTTCTCTACATAACTTAAATCAATCTTTTTAAGTTCTCCGTATGATTTTTCGTATTGATTTTTTTTAAAAAAGACACTCGCAAGATTAAGTCTGATTTGATTGGTTAAAAAAGGATCTCTCTCCACATTTTGTCGCGCACGATAAAAATTCTCAGCTGCGCGATCCAGGTCACCATTTCTGTAAAGCATAACTCCTAAGAGATTATATTTTTTAGCCTGTTCATCACGATTTAGAGTTTCGTCAGGAATGGCCCGTAACTTTTTTAATGCTTCTGCCTTATCTCCATCTTTGTAGATCAAA
This sequence comes from Halobacteriovoraceae bacterium, assembly GCA_002707495.1. Taxonomy (GTDB): domain Bacteria; phylum Bdellovibrionota; class Bacteriovoracia; order Bacteriovoracales; family Bacteriovoracaceae. Next base: position 108,143 of record PAMZ01000018.1, read on the forward strand.
TTTACGCTTTCTATTGTTTTTAGAAAATCTGAAGAGTAGTAGCTTGGATTTAACGGCGATATACCGCTACAGGCTACAAAAAATAAAAGTAAGAGTGAAAATATATAGCTTCTTCTCATAACAACCTCGTCTCACTATTTTAACGGTAAGACGCAGGGCTGTCATTGGTTATCCCTTGAGACCGACTATTGTAATCAATTACTGGAAAAACTCTCTGACTTTTTCGAAAAATCCTCGAGACATAGGACTTGAACTTCTAGCCTCTTCTAATTCAGCTAGCCTTTCAAAAAGCTCACGTTGCTCCTCAGAAAGTTGATTTGGAGTTTCAACGGTGACATTGATAATTTGATCACCTGTTCCATAACCACCTAAACGTTGAATACCCTTACCTTTAAGTCTCATTTTTTTGCCTGACTGAATTCCAGCAGGTATTTTCATCTCTACCTTCCCATTGAGAGTAGGAACTTCGACTTCAGCACCAAGAGCCGCTTGAGAGAAAGTGATAGGAACATTGCAATAAATATCAAATTCATCTCGTTCAAAGAATGGATGATCTTCAATAAATATTTGTACGTATAAATCACCTTTGGGAGCACCTTTAGAACCTATATCACCTTCTTGCGATAATTTTAGGCGCTGTCCGTGATCAATACCGGCGGGAACCTTTACCTCTAGCTTAACCTTCTTTTTTACTCGTTCAACGATTTCACCTGTTCCTTTACAGTATGGACAAGGTTGAGCAATAGTAAAAAAGCCCTGTTGGCGACGGATTTCTCCATGTCCCCCACAAGTATTACATGTTTGAGGGGTTGATCCCTCTTTCACAACATTTCTATGTATAGTGACTTCTTTCTCAACTCCAAAAGCAGCTTCTTCAAAAGAGACGTTTAAGTTCAGCTGAAGATCATCTCCTCGCCTTCCTCTTGGACCACCGCCACCTCGACGTCTTCCGCCAGCAGCACCTCCGCCAAAGATATCACCAAAGAGATCACCAAAAATATCTCCCAGGTCACCAAAGTCTCCTCCTTGGAAACCTCCACCGAAGCCTTGCCCGTTCATTCCTGCATGACCAAATTGATCGTACTGCGATCTCTTTTTGTCATCCAGAAGAACTTCTGCCGCCTCGGAAGCCTCTTTAAACTTAGCCTCTGCTTCCGTATCACCCGGGTTTCGGTCCGGGTGATATTTCATTGCTAGTTTTCTGTAAGCTTTTTTAACTTCATCCTTACCGGCACCTTTACTGACACCTAGGACTTCGTAGTAATCTCTTTTACTCATGGAGTTCTCTATCTCTTAATTAAACTTCTTTAAAATCTGCATCTACGACATCGTCATCATCATTTTTCTTTGACTCTGCACCTGTCGTGTCAGCTTGCGCCTCAGCTCCAGCAGCATCTCCTTCAGGAGCTCCTTGCTGTCCATACAAGTGCTGTGCAATTGAGTGAGATGCATTCTGTAATCTTTCATGAGCTGCTTTTAACTCATCAATATTTTCCGAAGTTAACTTAGCTTTCGCTTCTTCCATTGCAGCCTCTACATCGCCCTTAGCATCAGCCGGAACTTTGTCGCCAGCTTCTTTTAGAGCTTTCTCGGTTGCAAAGACCAATGAGTCTAGATTATTTCTTGCATCAACAACTTCTCTTCTTTTTGAATCAGCATCACGGTTAGCTTCAGCATCTTTCACCATTTTTTCGATTTCTTCATCAGTTAAACCAGAACCAGAAGTAATCACGATATCTTGTTTCTTATTTGTAGCCTTATCAACTGCTGAAACATTGATGATCCCGTTGGCATCAATATCAAATGAAACTTCAATCTGAGGAACTCCTCTTGGAGCTGGTGCGATACCTGTAAGATCAAACCTTCCCAGAGTTTTGTTATCATTTGAAAATTCACGCTCACCTTGAAGAACATGAATAGAAACCGCAGGTTGATTATCTTCAGCTGTAGAAAAGACCTGAGATTTTTTAGTAGGAATCGTCGTGTTTTTCTCGATGATTTTAGTCATAACACCACCAAGAGTCTCGATTCCAAGAGAGAGAGGAGTCACGTCTAAAAGTAGAACGTCTTTTACATCACCTTGAAGAACCCCACCTTGAACAGCTGCACCAGCGGCAACAACTTCATCAGGGTTAACTCCTTTACTCGGCTCTTTTCCAAAGATTTGCTTAACCTTCTCTTGAACAGCAGGAATTCTTGTAGACCCACCAACAAGGATGACCTCGTTAATTTCTGACTTATCCAAACCAGAGTCTTTTAAGCAAGTCGTACAAGGTTCATTCAACCCGTCAATGTACTTAGAGATCAACTGCTCAAACTTTCCTCTCGTTAGGTTCAAGTTCAAGTGTTTTGGACCTGAAGCATCGGCGGTGATGAACGGAAGGTTAATATCTGTTTGAGTAGCAGAAGACAGCTCATGCTTAGCTTTCTCTGCGGCTTCTTTAAGTCTTTGAAGGGCCATCTGGTCTTTACGAAGATCAACAGAGTTGTCTTTCATAAATTCTTCGGCCATCCAGTTGATGATTTCTTCATCAAAGTTTTCCCCACCAAGAAAAGTATCTCCGTTAGTAGCTTTAACTTCGAATACACCGTCTTCAGTGATTTCAAGAATTGAAATATCAAATGTTCCCCCACCAAGGTCGAAGACTGCGATATTCATATCTTTTTTCTGATCCATACCGTAAGCAAGTGCTGCTGCAGTTGGCTCGTTGATAATTCTTTTTACTTCAAGTCCTGCGATCTTTCCGGCATCTTTCGTTGCTTGTCTTTGAGCATCGTTAAAATAAGCAGGAACGGTAATAACTGCTTCTGTTACAGCTTCTCCAAGATAGTCTTCAGCAGCTTTTTTCATTTTCTCTAAAACTCTTGCAGAAATTTCTTGAGGAGAAAATTCTTTTCCCGCAACCTTAATCCAAGCATCTCCGTTTTTATTTGCGAAAATATCGAATGGAGCTACATCTGCAAATTCTTTTGCTTCTGCATCAGTTGCTTTTCTACCGATAAGTCTTTTAATACCGTAAAGAGTTTTATTAGGATTTGTTACCGCTTGTCTTTTAGCAACTTGTCCTACCAGAACTTCCTCTTTGTCATTAAAAGCAATCACCGAAGGAGTTGTATTATGCCCTTCCGCATTTTGAATAATTTTGTACTTTCCACCCTCATATACAGCGACACAAGAGTTTGTTGTTCCTAAGTCAATTCCAATAATTCTTCCCATTATTTACTCCTTACAATTAGTTTTTTGCGACAATTACTTTAGCAGCTCTCACCACTCTATCATTCAAGGTGTATCCGTTTTCAAACACCTGAATGACTTCCATATCTTTTTTCCCCTCAGCTGGCTGTTGTGCCAATGCCTCATGGAAATTAGGATCAAATTCTTCACCTAGCGCTTCAATTTTTTTCAGTCCATGCTTTTCTAGAGTATCGAGAAAAAGCTTATTTACCATGCGTATACCTTCCGCAATGTTTTTAATTTTCTCGTCTTCTTCTTTTTCAATAAAACCCAAAGTGCGCTCAAAATTATCCATCACAGCGACAAGGTCTTTCATTATTTTCTCACTGCCAAACTTATGAAGATCGTCTTTCTCTCTTTCATACCTTCTTTGCATATTTTGCATTTCAGCAGCTAAATAATAATACTTCTCTTTGAACTCATCTTTTTGTTCTTTTTGCTCTTCCTCAGAGCTGTCCTCTTGAGCTGCAGTCTCTAAAACTTCTACATTATCGTCCGAAACAGTATCCTCATCAGCGTTAGACTCCTGAGCCATTTTCACTTCCTCAGTTACTTCTTCTTGAGTTTTCTCATCCATCGTGTTTTCCATTTTCACTCTTACTCCATTTCTATTCTTAAAATGGGATCTTATGAATCAATGTCAATGATTTGACTTAAAAAAACTTTCCGCCTTTTTCCCTGATCGCAATTTCAACACCTTAGAATCTATATTATATCCATAAGATCGCCGAGCATTGAGTCATTCATCAAAAAGCCAAGAGGAGTTATTTTTAAATTTTCAAGATCCGAACCTGGTTCAACATACCCAAGTTGGTGCCAGTTTTCTACCTTAGTTTTTAAATATTGCTGCGAAATATTCATCCCAAGAATTGATTGCAAATTAAAAGACTTTGATCTTCTCAAGGCCAAAAATAACTTCTCCAATATCAATGACTCTCCCTTCACCTCTTCCGTTTGAAATCCTCCGGATAAGCTTTTCCACTGATATCGAAAAACTTTATCAGGTTTACAAATTGTGCCTGTCGCATTTGGCCCGACTGCTGCCACAGACTCATAATCCCAATACTTTTTATTGTGCACAGACTCCATAGTTTCGGTTTTTGCAAAATTTGAAACCTCATAATGATGAAATCCTAGCTTCTCCAATTGCCTTGATACCTCCAAATAGTCATCTCGAATCTTTTCCTCATCAGGAAGCTTCTCTTTTAAAGGGTAATTAAGGCGAGTGCTAAGAATATAAACACTGAAATGACTGGGAGAGAAGTCAGAGAGCTGCTCGATTTCTTGAATTAAATCTCTCGCTTCACTCTCAGGTGTTCCTATAATCAGATCCACACTAAAATTCGATTTTGTCTTACTGAGATACTCTAGACTCAGTGTAACTTCTGAAAGATCGTGACGCCTATCTAAAAGACGAAGATATTTCTCATTATAAGCTTGGACGCCAAGCGAAAATCTATTTACACCCAACTCTTTCCACGCTTCTAACTCTTCAAGGTTGAAAGTTCCTGGATCTATTTCAATAGTAAACTCATAATTAGAATTTAGGCTCAGTCCGACTTTTGAAAAATTATCCAATAACTGTTTCATTTTATCTGGTTTTAATAACGAGGGAGTGCCCCCACCGATATAGAGAGTATCTAAAAGATCAAAACTCTCTCCATGGAAGTCATTTAATTTAACGAGTTCCCTCACCTGGACATCCATCAACTCCAAATAGGTGTCAATTTGACTAGACTCAGTAAGTTTATGCTTATAAAAATCACAATAATTACAAAGGTGCTTGCAATAGGGAAAGTGAACATAAAGTGACTTCAGCATTGGTTGAATATAATCCTAAGCTATATTAAAATTTGATATGTCATTAAAACACCAATTTTTGGTAACAACTACCCTAACATTAGCAGAAATGAAAGCTCGCTATAGAAATACCATGGCGGGAGTTCTGTGGGTTATGCTGAATCCCCTGATCATGTTTTCTGTTCATGCCTTAATTTTTAAATATATCTTAAGACTCGACATAGATAGGTATTTTATTTTTTTATTGAGTGGCTTGCTCCCCTGGATATTTGTAAGCTCCACAATAACCCAATCAGTTCACTGCTTTATAACCATGAGAGAGTCACTCCTCTCTTTTCAAATTCATCCAATGGCAGTAATTCTTTCAAAATGCGTTGATCATTTTGTAAACTTCATCATTCCCTTTATATTTTTATTTCTCATTTTGTCTGATTCTGAAAGTTTTAATTGGACGGGAATCGCCTTTCTTCCCATTGCCTTCCTGTCTCTATTTTTAGGAGTATTTTTTCTGGCTCTACTTTTATCTACATTACAAGTATTCTTTAGGGATACCGAATACATCACGACCTTCCTCGTAAACGTATTATTTTTTCTCACTCCCATATTTTATCCAAGGCATCTCATTCCAGACGAATATCAAATTTTCGTCGACATAAATCCCATCTATGCTTGGGTGCAACCATTTAAAATAGCCCTTTGGAAATTTAATATTTCAAATCTTATCGAAGCCTCACTCCTTTCTTTCGGCTTCACTTTTTTGTTTGGAGCTATGGCAATTTCTTTTTGGAGGTGGACTCGTAATGAACTCTACATCAATATCTGAAACTGTCCTGACAATTAAAGACCTTACTATAAGCTACAACTTCTCCCGTTACCAAGCCAAAGGGATAAGAGACTTATTTGTTAGTTTTTTCACTTCACCCTTTACTTTTATATTCTCAAGACAACAGAAAGTTGATGTTCTTCGAGATTTCAACCTCAATGTAAAAAAAGGGGATATTGTTGGCATCTTAGGTATTAACGGCGCCGGAAAAACAACCTTATGCCGAACAATTGCAGGGATGTACGGTTCTAGAGATGAAATTGAAGTAAATGGACTGCTTCGAGCTATTTTTGACACTGCAAGCGTCATCCAACCAGAACTGTCTGGAAGAGAAAATGCATGGATAATAACAAATATTTTGTACAGTCATCTTCCCAAAAAAGAACGAAAAGCGATTGTAGAAGATTCACTTGAATTTACTGAGCTTAATGAATATATAGATAGTCCCTTTAAAATTTATAGTAAAGGAATGAAGGTCAGACTTTTTTTGAGTATCGTATCGGCGAGACCTTGCGGTCTTCTTATACTTGATGAAGTTTTTAATGGGGCTGATAAATACTTCAATGAAAAAATTTCCAATCGCATTCGCGGAGTTATAAAAGAGTCTGGAGCAGTTCTCTTCATTAGTCACTCAGAAGAGGTCATTCGAGACGTCTGTAATCGCGCCATAGTCATAGGTAACCAACAACTTCTCTATGATGGATCTGTTGATGGAGCAATCGGTTACTACAATCAGCACTTTAGTTTGGAATTAGGAAATGAATTACAGTTATAAGCACTTTCTTATACTCAAATCTAGAGCAAATAAAACAATGAATACAAGAATTGTCTCCGACTCCATGTCACCGTGGATTCAAACAGGTGCATATATCAAAGTAAAGATTTGTCCGTTAGAGGAGGCAAAGCCATGGGATGTCGTTCTTTTTTGGCGTAAAGATAAATTTATCTGTCATATACTTAAAGAAAAAAACTTATCTACCTTTAGAACTTTTCCTTTACGTGACTTAGAGCATTTTATAACTCTAGACGCTCCTTCTCATAGGTCAAATTTTTTAGGAGTTGTAATGCAACCTCAATTTGGGTTCTTACAAAAATTTTTACTTAAATTACGCTTTAGAAAAGTTTTTTAAATAAGTCTTTTGGACATCTGGGGATTGAAAAATTTCATAAATAGACTTCGTTCTACTTCCGCTCAGTTTAAATTGAAGAAAGAACTCTCCAAAACAATTATTATCTAAGTTTAACTCACTGAAGCGAATCCCATGTTCACCAGAAAGTTCATACTTAAGTCCACCTTCTTTTTCAAAGCTCCAATCAAGATTCGTTCCCCCAATGCTAGAAAGAAAGTGGTCATAGTAATTGTCTGAAATAAAAATTTTACTGCGATCGAAGCTTGAATAATGAAATTGTGAACCTTCTAAGTTTTTCATTCTCTTTTCAATATCGTCATGAAAAATATCTACATCAAAGCCACAGTGACGATAAATCTCTTTTAAGAATTGTATAAACTTCATTTCTCTATTCACTTTGTCACTAGCAAGCAAAGACTCACGAATAGGTACACAAAAAAGATACTGCTGATATTTTGCTTTCAGCACTGAAACCCATTGAGCTAATTCAGAAACTGAATATTGATAAAACACTTCCGCCGTGGGTGTTCCGTAGATGACAACCTGTTCTGATGGTTCAATATTTTTCTTTTTATTATAGAATTCGTAAACTGCCACTTGATCTTTCCAAGTTTTCGGAACAAGTTTTTCAAATTCTTTTGGTATTAATAGAGTACTAGCAAAGTCACTAGATGGTTTTGAGTGCACTAAAAAGAAATCTAAAATTCCCAGAAAACCATCCCTAACAAGACATAATGGATAGCGACCAAAATCAAATAAATTTTTGTATTCATAAAAGAATGCAGGATTGGCTTCAAAAAAATACTTCTCTGTCATAGGAAAATAAGACCAATACACTGACGTAAATAACTCATCCCGATGCTGAATATTCCATTTTTTATACAAAATATCCTGATCAATATTTATTTTATTAATTTTCTCTTCGATTCTATCCAGCATAGACATCATATGCCTCAAAATATAAGTCGTTAAATTCTCGTGTGGCCTCGCTTTTAAAGACCTCAATCCCTCTTAGAAACTGTTCATTTGTAATTCTCTTCATAAAGCCTGTCGTACCCTGAAAGGGTACTGCTTCTGATTTTTGAATATTCTCAAGTTTTTCTGCACAAGCTTTAATCGAAAAATTTTGTTGATAGATTTTCGAAATCTCAGTCCTGTCATATTTCAGATAGTCTTGGCTTCCTAGTTTATTCCTATAGTCTTCCTGATCAAAGGTTGGTCCAGTGCGAGAAATATCTGTTGATACCAACTGACAATATTCCGGATGTTTTTCTAATTGAAATGAATGATAACCAGCCCAATTAGTAATCACAGCGGGAAGACCAGAACAAAGAGCTTCCGCAACTGACATACCATAATCTTCATCATGATATGTACTCAAACTAGTATAACAATCTGATAAATTATAATAAGTATTCAGCTCATCGTTTTCAACTCTGCCAGTAAGCACCACCTTGTCTTTTGACAGAGGAAATTTTTCGAGAGTTTTTTGAATCGATCTAAAGTATTCCCCTAATAATTGGTTAGCGCCTAGATAAGGAACCCCTAGGGAGTCTACTCCTCCTACAATATACAAAAGAGAATTTGGAGGAAGCAATTCCTGTGAATCTAGCTCGCAAAAACTCTCTATGAGGCAAGTGATATTTTTTTGAAAGGTAAGTCTTCCTGTATATAGAAAAATGAATTCATCGGTGAGACCAAATTTAGCTCTAGCTTCATTTCTACTTTCAATTCTAAAGTTAAACTTTTTACTATCTACCGGAAAGGGACAGACTGAAATGAGCTCTTCTTGTTTAATAAACTTTGTTATAAACTTTCTTTGCTTTTCTGAGGCTGTCACAAACTTAAGGGGCATTCCGTCCAAAAGATCAAATACGGTTCTCCACTCTGGCATGAAAAGAGGGAAATCTCCAAAAATATGGATTGTATACTCAAGCCTATTAAAGCAATCAGGGTATTTCTTTTTGAGATAATCTAGAAAGCCGATTGGTGTAGGTTGATGATCGATAAAAATAATTTTCTCAACATCACTCTCAGCTAATTTTTTAATATCATCTGGCTCAAAAGTTCTTTTGCGTGTGTAGTCAATATACATGATATCATCGTATACAGTCTCATAGGCCTCTCTCAAATTTTTGTTGATAATTGTACAACTAAACCATTCTGAGGGTTTGAAAGAATAAACTATTGCCACCTTCATTCGTGTTTCCTAGCATCCCTAATTAATATACAATATTATACAATTTATAAGCTGAATTGCACGAACACAATTGGATCACACATGAATACTGAACATTTTAAATCGACTAATGGAATTAACTCTCTTCTCATTAACTCACCAAATAGTAATATTGTCTCAATTCAATTCTGGTTCAAGGCAGGAAGTAGCTTAGAGGCAACTGAACACCACGGAATTGCACATTTTCTAGAACATATGTTTTTTAAAGGATCACAAAAATATCCCGCAATGAAGATCGCTAAAACTGTTGAGTCTTTTGGAGGCGAAATCAATGCCTTCACCTCTTTCGACTACACTTGCTATTACATCAATGCGCCTCTTAGCCATGCAAAAAAGTCTTTGGATGTTCTTTTGGATATGGTGTGCAACCCACTCTTTCTTAAAGAAGATCTCATTCCCGAGCGTGGCGTCGTATTTGAGGAGTATTTGCGATCAGTCGATAACCCTTCGCAATACAATTTTTTCAAAATACAACAGGCCTGTTTTCCTAAGGGATATAAACATCCTATATTAGGCAATGAAAAAACAATAAAAAACTTTAACCTAAGCCAATTGAAGAAATTTCGTTCCAGTTTTTATAATAAACAAAACTCCATGATAATTCTGGCTGGCAATCTAGCTGCCAAGAAAGAGTACAAGAATCTTATTAACAAGTACAAACTTCCTAGTGGTAAAAAGTCTGACTTTCCTGAATTCAAATTAAAATCAGCCCCTGCTTTTAATATACATGAAAAGCCAGTCAATCAGGCTACACTTACACTCAACATCCAAGCTCCTGACTTTTCTGATGCTAAAGCAGCTCAAGAAGATTTAGCTCTTAACGCTCTTACGTTTGGTGACATGAGTCCTCTCTATAAATATTTTATAGACGAAACTTCGCTTGCAAATGGATTAAGCGGAAGTACCATGTATTTCTCCAAGGGTGGGATTCATTTCTTTAGAATGAGCTTTCCTGAAAAAAATCTCTCTAAGATTCTACGAGAGCTTCCCAATCAAATTCAAAAATGTTTAAAAGCAGGGTTTAATCAAGACGATCTCGATCGAATAAGAAACCAATATATGGCTTCAAAGGTCTACGAAAAGGAGTCCATTGAATCCTTTGCCTTTGCTATGGGGCATGGTTTTGCACAAAACGGAGATATAAACAGTGATGAACAATATGTTCGAACTATGGAGGCGGTACATCCGAATGATTTAATTTCAAGTCTTAGCGAAATATTTAGTAGAACCGTTCACATTACATTACAAATGCCTGAAGGATTAAGTAAGTCTGTCAAAATCGACTCTTTAAAAGATTTGGGAAAAAGAATTAATACTGCTGGATCTAAAGTAAAAAAAGCGGCAACTAAATTTAAAGTTTCTCAATCAAAGTATGATCAATCTGCACAGGTTATTGAGTTAAGTAAAGGCGTAAAGCTAATCCATAGGCACAATCCATTATCTGACACTTTTGCCCTTCATTGTTTTGTAAAAGGTGGGTTAACAGAAGAAACCCCAGCGACTAATGGCATATATAATATGATGTCTAAAAATATCACCTACGGTTATGAGGGTCTTGATTACGACGACCTAAAAAAAGATCTTGAGAAAAAAGCCTCTTATTTAAATGGATTTTCTGGGCGAAATGCATACGGTCTCACCCTTCAAGGACTTAGCAAATATAATGATTCTTTGTTCAAGCACTTTGAAAACACTCTACTTCGCCCTAGCTTTAGCCAAGACAAATTCCTTTTAGAAAGAGAGCTCATTTTAAGAACCCTTCATATCCAAAAGCAAGACCCCGTTAAACAATGCTTTCTTAATTTTTCAAACTTAGTCTTTAAGGATCACCCTTACAGGCTTGAGATGATTGGAAATGAAGAGTCTCTTCAAAAAATGTCTGTGAAAAAATTGAAAGATCTCCATAGGAAAAATATGGAAACTAAAGAGATGGTCATTACTTATTGTGGTAATTACCCAGTAGAAATCATCGCTCAAAAATGTCAGAAGCTAGTCAGTGAAATAAAAAGAAAGCCTATACTTTCAAATCACTTTAACAGGAAAGCTCCTAAGCCGCTTTATAATCAAAATATTGAAATAGATTTTGAAAGAGAGCAGACACACTTAATGCTGGGAAAAGCCGCCTTTAGAAGTAATACTAAAGAAGACGCCTTTTTAAAAATCTTCACGACTCTTCTGTCTGGACAGTCTTCAGAATTATTCTTAAAAGTTAGAGACACAAAAGGCTTATGTTATACCGTACAACCACTCCACAACTCATCAATAGAAGCGGGTTATTGGGGAATCTATATGGGAACCTCAACTGAAAAATATAATGAAGCTATTAAAGAGCTTAAAAAGATCATTTCAAAGTATCAAAAACGAGGTGTCAGTAAGAGAGATTTCCTCATGGTAAAAGAGATGATCTATGGTCAGAATATAATTAATATTCAAACAAACGATGATTATGCATATTTTTACTCAGTTCCTGTACTTCATGACCTAGGCTTGGACTTCAGTTATAAAACTCTCGAGAAAATCAAAAGTGTAAAACATGAGGATCTAAATAATTTTTTAAAAGAATTTCTTGATGGTGGCTGGAACTTAGTAAAAATAGGAAAGACTAATTAGCTATTTTTTTAGTGCTAAAACTAAAGTCTATAACAGCATCATCGTTTTCAAGTAAATACTGTTCTAGACTTTCATGAGAAAAACTCTCTGCTGCATGAGTGAGAATTTTGACTAGGTTCTCCAAAGAAGTCGATAAGAGATGATAAAAATTTGGAATATCATAAAATGAGCAATTAAGATGCGCTGCCTTTGTATAAGCCGACCTTCCTATATTAAGGTAGTATCCCTTACTTGGAGTCTTTGAATTTATCCTCTGAGGGAATACTCCTAATTGAAAAAGTACAAGATCTCCAATTTCCCTATAAATCTCTTTTTTCTCTGATAAAGTTTTTTCTTCAGCTTGAAGTAATTCCATTCCTAAAACCCTCTCTTTAGAATCATTCACAAAGTAATTCTCTGAGATCGCATATTTATGCATAACCTCACTTGAATAAAGAATGAATTCTTGGGGTAGTGGACAATTAGCTTGGCGGTTTACATCCGACAGACAACCGTAAAAATATTCTGAAAGGTTTTCACTAGATAAAATAATCTTGTCAGTTTTTTTATCCATCATTAATAATTATAACACAGATAAAAAAAACTCTAATAGTGTGAATTTTGACCGGCTTTACGAGACTCTTTTAGAGGTAAGTGTCTAAAAAAAGGTTAATTTTCGATTTCTATCATCAAGAACCCAGACTCTAGAACCTGCCCTTCTTTGACATGTACAGCTTTAACCACACCATCGATTCCAGCCTTAATTTCGTTCTCCATTTTCATGGCTTCCAAGATAACTAAGGTATCACCTTCGCTTACAACAGCTCCCTCAGAAGTTAAAACCTTAACAATTTTTCCAGGCATATCTGTTACCAGATTTCCGGCATTAGCTTGACCTAGGCCTGATGGCTTAAAACCACGATAGATTTTGATAGTATCATTTATATTTACAAGACTTTCACTTACTTTGGACTGAGCTAATTTCTTCCAGGACTTTTTGTCTTCAGAAACAAAGACCTTACCGGCAAGCTTACGCATCAGATACTCTTTCTCCTCACCTCGCCCAGTAGACACTAGAACTTTTCTAAAGCTCTCTGAACTAGATTTAGGCAGCACCGATAAATCAAAGGAAACTTCTTTTCCTTCGGCGTTAATAATGTAGTACTTCATTCACATCTCTCATATAATTCAATTCCTGAGAAAGAGCTTTTAGAATAAGGTCATCATCTGATTTCAAAGATTCTACTCTCTCTACAGGATTAACTTCTGAAATATAGTGAGTTGAATACTTTCCGGCTATGAAATTCTCTTCAGTTGTAATTATTTCATGCAAAGCCTTATTCGTTTTAATTCCGTCTAAATATAAGTTAGAGAGAGCTTCTCGAGACTTTCGCAGTGCAACATCTCGGTCATAACCCACTACTATAAGCTTACCAATCATAGGATCAAATTCAGGCCTTACTTCAAAGCCTGGGTATATGCAATGATCAAATCTCACACCTTGAGGGAAGGTATAATCGAAACTTACCACCTCACCTGGTGCCGGAAGAAGAGTCACAGGATCCTCAGCACAAATTCGATACTCAATCGCATGTCCTAAAATTTGAATCTGATCTTGAGACTTTATATCCAATGAGTCACCAAATGCAGCTTTGATCATATTTGCCACTAAATCCACTCTGGTGATTTCTTCGGTAATTGGGTGTTCGACCTGAATTCGAGTGTTCATTTCTAGAAAATAGAATGATTTGTCTTCACCCATTATAAATTCAACTGTCCCTGCCGAGTCATAGCCAACTTGCTTAGCCAATTGAACTGCGGTTTGACAGATTTTTTCACGAACCTCTTGATCCTCTCCAATGAAAGGAGAAGGCGCTTCTTCAATAATTTTTTGATGTCTTCTTTGCACAGAACATTCCCGTTCAAAGCAATGAAAGACATTTCCAGCCTTATCAGCAATAATTTGAACTTCAATATGATGAGGATTCACAATAAACTTCTCTACTAAAAGACCTGGATTTCCAAAACTTGATTGAGCTTCCCGTTTTACAGGTTCAAAATTTTTCTCAAGTTCTTTATCGTCATTACAGACCCTCATCCCTTTTCCGCCGCCGCCAGCGACAGCTTTCAATAGGACTGGATATTTTATTTCAGCAGCAATTTTTTTCGCCTCTTCAATCGAGTCTACCTCTCCCACAGAACCAGGAACCACCGGAACACCTGCTTCTTTTGCGACTTGTTTAGAAATGGCTTTATCCCCCATCTTCTCTATTGCCTCTGCGTGAGGGCCAATAAACACGATTCCTTTTTCATTGAGTTTTTTGGCAAAGGTCGTGTTTTCAGACAGGAAACCATAGCCCGGATGTATAGCATCTATTTCATACTCAGACGCTTTTTCTAAGATTAACTCCATATTGAGGTAGGTCGTGGTATTATCACTCCCCGGAAGATGAATCCAAATATCACAATACTCTAAGTGAGGTGCATTCGGTTCATTATCTGTCCAAAACCCAACAGCAGTGTGACCTAATTCTTTTACCGCTTTAGCGACACGAATAGCTATTTCCCCTCGATTACAAACTAATACGCGCTTACTCATAATGGTATATTCCCATGTTTACGATTCGGTCTTTTTATATTCTTTCTCTCTAGAAAACTGAGATAAGAGATGATTTTCTCTCTCGTATTCTCAGGAAAAATAACTTCGTCTACATAGCCGACAGCTGCTGCTTTGTAAGGATTTGCAAACTCATCTTCGTAGTTTGATACAAGCTCAGCCTTCTTCGAATCGAAAGTTTCACCCTCAAGTCCTTTCAACTCATTTCTGAAAATAATATTTACGGCTCCATCTGCTCCCATAACAGCAATTTCTGAGGTGGGATAAGCGAGATTAATATCAGCACCAATATGTTTAGAGGCCATTACATCGTATGCACCTCCATAAGCTTTTCTCGTAATAAGCGTAATCATAGGAACGCTGGCTTCAGAGAAAGCATAAAGAAGTTTAGCACCATGACGAATAATCCCACCATATTCTTGAACTGTTCCCGGTAAAAAGCCTGGAACATCAACAAGTGTAAGAAGGGGTATTTCAAAAGCATCACAAAATCTCACAAATCTTGCAGCTTTTGTGGAAGAATCGATATCTAAACAACCTGCAAGCACTTGCGGTTGGTTGGCAATAATACCAACAGGAGTTCCACCCATTCTCGCAAAACCACAAATAATATTTTTTGCAAAATTTTTCTGACTCTCTAAAAAGTGCTTTGAATCCACGATCTCAGAAATGATCTCTTTCATGTCATAGGGCTTGCGCGAATTCACAGGGACAAAGTCTTTTAACTTGGAATTCAGTCTTTTAGAGGAGTCAGCACAGTAATCAGTTTTTGGTTTCTCAAAATTCCCAGAGGGAAGAAAGGACAGAAGCTCCCTCACTCGCTCAAGACAATCATCTTCATTTTCACAATTAAAATGAGCAACACCCGATTTTTCATTATGGGTTCCAGCTCCACCCAGAGCTTCTTTAGTTACTTCTTCGTGCGTAACTGTCTTAACAACATCAGGTCCAGTAACGAACATATAGGAGGACTCTTCCACCATAAAAATAAAATCTGTCATAGCGGGAGAATAAACAGCTCCTCCAGCACATGGCCCCATGATCAAAGAGATTTGCGGAATAACCCCAGAGGCTTGAACATTACGATGAAAAATTTCAGCGTAACCTGCTAAAGACTCAACACCTTCTTGAATCCTTGCTCCCCCAGAGTCATTAATTCCAATAACAGGAATCTTATTATCAATGGCAAAATCCATAATCTTACAAATCTTTTTAGCGTAGGCCATTCCAAGAGCACCTCCCCAACAAGTAAAATCTTGAGAGAAGACTGCCACTCTTTGTCCGTTAATCCGACCAATTCCCGTAATGACTCCATCGCCAAGGTATTTTGTTTTATCCATACCAAAGGCAGTGGTTTTATGTGTGACAAATTTATCAAATTCCTGAAAGCTATCGTTATCTAAGAGTCTTTGAATTCTCTCCCTAGCAGTATACTTTCCATTATCATGTTGGCGCTTAATTCTCGCTTCACCACCACCCATTAAAGCTTCTTCATTTAGCTTAGTCAGATAGGCTCGTTTTTCCTCATTGGAAAAAGTCATAAGACCTCCTATAAATTGATGAGGAGTTATACCTTTTATAGGCTAAATATTCAATTTAATGAGAGGATGCGCACTGCGTGCTAAGTCTTAAATCTAGTTTGAATGATCACTTTTTAGCATTTCTTCAGTCGCCTTTGTCATGGGAATAGCCTTATTAGGATCTATTTTAGGAGCTACATTTTTTAGAAGCGACGACAGTTCAATACTATAATTGTTAAATTTTTCTTTCGAGCTAGTAGATACAAGTTTTACTAATCCAATTGGCTTAACAACGTCTGAAATCCAAAAATCCACAACCTGCCCGTTATTGGATTTTCGATAGTGCTTTGCAATTAGACTTCCAGCCGGCACCTCAATTGTCTCATCTCCAACAAAGGCTCCTTCGATATCTTCTTTTTTATTGAAAAGGAAGTCATTCATCTGAACCCCCCTATTTTGATGAAACAAATAATCTTTCATCACTTCAGGTGCGTTTGAACTGGGAGTAAGAACATAACCTTTTTGTACTTGAATAGGAGAGCTTCCTTTTAATCCCATTTGAAATTGTTGGTACATATTCATTCCCAATAATCCACCTGTACCAAAGTGCATCTCCACCGACATTTGATGATCAGCTACTGCAACTACATAAATATTGAGATTCACTTTCTGGCCTTGACTTGTCATGACGAATTCAGAGCCTTCACCTTTTTTAAATTCAAAGGCGAAGACTCCAAAAGATATGAAAAATAAAAATAAAAATTTAGAGGCTGTCATTCATAAGTTCATCGAGAACTCTTTGCTGCTCTTTTTGACGTTTTTGATACTCTTGCAATTGGTTTTGGATTTCCAATTGTTGCTCAGGAGTAAGTTGAGGAACATTTTGACCTGATACGCCTCTCAGCGTCCCAACTTGTGAGTTCCCCATGTCTTTGACTTTCAATCCATTTTGACTAGTCGATGATCCATTGAGTTTTTGCTCAAGCGCTTTTACTCTTGCCTCAAGGGCATCTACTCTTCTTAATAGTTGGGATTTTCCCATGGCTGGTAAACAACTTACCAACACTATAAGTGCGATAATATTTTTCATTTTATTCACCTGAAGCCTTTTTACGTTTATCAAGGTCATATTTATCAACTTTCATAATCAAACTTGCTCTTGAAATACCAAGCTCTTTAGAAAGTCTCGACTTATTGAAGTTACATCTCTTAAGTCCTTCCTTAATCATATAAGCTTCAAGTTCCTCAAGTGCTGCTTTGAGTTTTCCTCGTGTGTTGATACCCTTTAGATTTCCTGTTGGAGCCCCAAAGTCTTGCGCATCATTAAACTTTGAACCAAGTAGATCAGGCGTGATCACTTTATCTTCACCGGCGAGAACTACGAGACGGTGAACATCGTTTTGAAGTTCCCTAACGTTACCAGGCCATTTATAGTCGATCATTTTCTCTAAAGTCTTTTTACCCCATTGTTTTAATGGATGCCCCATCTCTCCACATTTCGTTTCAAGAAACGTATCCATCAACAGAGGAATATCTTCCGTTCTCTCTCTTAGTGGTGGAATAGTCACATTGATAACATTGATTCTATAGTAGAGATCTTCTCTGAAATCACCTTTAGCAATCATCTCTTTTAAAGGTCTATTCGTTGCAGCTAAAACTCTTACGTTGACCTTCTTAGGTTGAGTGGCACCTACAGGAAGGAAAGTTCCTTCTTGAAGAACTCGAAGAAGTTTTACCTGCATGGATAGACTCATATCTCCAATTTCATCCAGAAATAAAGTCCCGCCGTTGGCTGCCTCAAAAAAGCCTTTTTTGTCTTTAACAGCACCTGTAAAAGCACCCTTAATATGCCCAAAAAGTTCTGAGTCAAGTAAGTTATCGTTGAAGGCCGAACAGTTTACAGCAAGAAAGACTGAATCTTTTCTTGGAGAATTGTAATGAATCGCCTTTGCCACCATTTCCTTACCAGTACCGTTCTCACCTTGAATTAGAATAGTTGCTTCTGAGTTAGAAACCTTTGTGAGAAGGTGATAGATCTCTTGCATCTTCTTAGATTTCCCAATGATATTATGATAGCGATACTTATTTCCAAGTTCTGCATTCAGATCCATAATAAGATTTTCACGCTTATTAACTTCATCATAAACCATAGACACTTCGTGAGCGACCAGACCTATAAGTTCTTTTAAGTATTCGTACTCATGCTTTTGTAATTTCTTGAGTTGCTCGACTGAGGTTTGAGCATCCTCTTTTGAAGCTCCACATTCTACCAATTTTTCTTCGATTTCCTGTAGCTCATCTTTTGTAATTTGATCAGTAACGTAGGGATAAGCAAATACCGCTCCTAGAGTTTCCCCTTCAGATTCAATTTTCGCAGCAATCATTCTTACATGTGGGAAAAATGATTCATAATAAAAAGAGTCTTCCTCAGTATCTTTTAACTTATCCAAACCTTTTTCAATATCCTGAGAAACAAATTCTTTGCCATATCCAAGTTGTGATTGAATTTTGAAAAAGTGGCTTACAAAGTCATAATCCTTATCAAAAATATTCGAATGAACATTTCCATGTTGATCAGTGTAGAAAATATCTACGCCAAACCATTTCCCAATAATTTCTTCAAGCTTCTTATTAGCATGAAGATCCTTAATTGTTTTCCAATCGATCATAAAAGACTCCTCAGTTCGTCCTATCCTTGAAACCTTTCGGCATAATGCTCACAATCTTGACAGTTTGCAGTTAAAAAATTTACAGAATTGTTATAAGTATTTGTTTTTAAAGGGAATTAAAGTAGTTTACTAGAGTATTTTGGGTCCAAGCCTGTTGGCCAGAAAACTTTCTAAGTGTTTGAAAATTTGAATTAAAAAGAAATGTCTCAGGAAGTTTATATGTTCCGAATTTTTGAAAGTTTTTGTCACTGTCTTTTAATAAGACAACATTTTCGTTCTCAATATTAAATTTTGCTAGAAATTTTTTCACTTTTTTATCTTCATCATCTACAGCGACTAGCAAAAATTTGTAATCATCTCTATCTTTCATAAGATTGATAAACTGTACAAGCTCCGGAAATTCTATCTCACAAGGTGCACACCAAGTGGCCCAAAAGTGAATAAGAGTTTTAACTTTTTCCTGCTCTTCAAGCCGATACGGAGTGCCAGTATTGAAGTTTTTAAAGCTTAAATCACTTGGAATAGAACGAATAACAATCTCACTCACAGGACTTACAAGTTTACCTTCAAGCTTTATCATTTCATAAGCTGCATACCCAAAGGTAAAACCTACAATACCTAAAAAAATAAAAAACTTGTTATTCATAGACAAAAAAAGACCTTCTCAATGAGAAGGTCTGTATCTCCAAGATTTTAGATTGATCTTAGTCAACAAAAGAGATAATACCCATAGCACTTGCATCACCAAGTCTTGCATCAGCAAGCTTAACAATTCTAGTGTATCCACCATTTCTCTCTTTAAACTTCGGAGCAACATTTACAAAAAGCTTTCCAACAGCATCTTTATTATTAAGTTTGCTATAAGCTAGTCTTCTGTTTGCTACAGAGTCTTCTTTTGCAAGAGTCACAAGCTTCTCAACGTATGGTCTTAGTGCTTTGGCTCTTGTTTGAGTTGTTTTAATCTTCCCATGGTCAATCAATTCGATGGCTAAATTTCTCATCATTGATTTTCTATGCGAAGGTACAACACCTAATTTGTATTTATGTTTACCGTGTCTCATAAATATCCCCTATTATTCCTCACCCTTCTCTTGAACTTGTTTCATGATACTATCAACTTTCATACCAAGACCAAGTCCCATTTGGGCAAGTAGCTCTTTAATCTCATTCAATGACTTACGACCAAAGTTCTTAGTTCTAAGCATTTCACCTTCAGTCTTTGAAACGAGTTCGTAAATATATTTAATATTAGCATTTTGCAAACAATTTGCTGATCTTACAGACAGCTCAAGTTCAGAAACTGGCTTAAGTAGCGCATCGTTTGTTGGAGAGCTAGATTTTGTTACTTTCTTAGCCTTCTCAACGGGCGCATCCTCATCTTCAAAATTTAAGAATACAGATAATTGATCACGAAGAATTTTTGCCGAGTAAGCAACAGCATCAACAGGATCAATACCAGCATTAGTCCAAACTTCTAAAGTTAGTCTGTCATAGTCAGTTCTTTTTCCAACCCTAGCGTTAGTCACAGCATAGTTAACTCTGTGTACAGGAGAAAAAAGAGTATCTAGAAAGATCCATCCAATAGGAAGATCAAATTTTTCTTTATTATCAACTGCTGAAACGTAACCTTTACCTCTAGCAACTTTAATTTCCATTCTGATAGATCCACCAGAAGAGATATTACAAATTACATGCTCAGGATTAAGAACTTCAACATTAGCATTCTCAGTAACACTTGAAGCCGTCACGACACCTTCAGAGTTTTTCTCAAGAACAAGATTTACTTCTTCTTTATCCATCAACTTAAATTGAACTTCTTTTAAATTAAGAATGATTTCTGAAACTTCTTCTTTAACGTTATTGATTGTACCAAACTCATGCTCAACACCATCGATCTTCACTGCAACGATCCCAGCACCTTGAAGAGATGACAAAAGAACTCGTCTTAATGAGTTTCCTAGTGTTAAACCATATCCTCTCTCTAGAGGCTTAGCGATAAATTTTCCATAACTTGGCTTCAATAGATCTTTATCTACCTCCAAAGCGGTAGGTCTGATCATATCGATCCAATTTTTTGAAGCAAATGAACTAGCAACTGACATTAGGGTCTCTCCTTATTTATTAAACTCTTCTTCTCTTAGGTGCACGACATCCATTATGTGGAATCGGCGACTTGTCTGCAACTGAAGTGATTTTCATCCCTACAGAGAGTAATGCTCTAATAGCATTTTCTCTACCAGCTCCAGGTCCTTTAACCTTTACGTCAACTGAAGAAACTCCATGCTCTTGAGCCTTTTTTGCTGCCTCTTGAGAAGCAATCTGTGCTGCAAATGGAGTTGACTTTTTTGAACCTCTAAATCCTAGACCACCAGCAGAGGCCCATGAGATAGCGTTACCTTGTGGATCAGCAAAAGTAACAATTGTGTTATTAAATGATGCCTGAATATGACAGACAGCATGTGTAATATTCTTTTTAACTTTTTTCTTAGTTGTTTTTGTCGTTTGTTTAGCCATGATTATACCTATTACTTCATCGATTTAATTGATTTCTTACCAGCGATTGCAACCGCCTTACCTTTTCTAGTTCGCGCGTTTGTTGAAGTACGCTGCCCTCTTACAGGAAGACTTCTTCTATGACGAACACCTCTATAACAACCTAGGTCTTTCAATCTTTTAATGTTTAGACCAACTTCACGTCTAAGATCACCTTCAACTGTATAGTCGTCTAAAACTTTTCTGATTGTATTACTTTGCTCTTCAGTCAACTCACTAGAGTTCAACTCGAGATCAATACCTGCTGCCTTAAGAACATCGTTTCCAATTTTTGGACCGACACCGTAAAGATATGTTATAGCAATTCTCATTGCTTTATTTCGTGGTAAATCTACACCTAATATACGAGCCATCTAAATTCCCCTTAACCTTGTCTCTGCTTGTGTCTCTTATTAGCCTTACAAATTACTCTTAAGACACCTTTTCTTTTTATAATTTTGCAGTCTTTACAAATCTTCTTAACACTTGCACGAACTTTCATTTTCTATCCCTTACTTCTGTATATGATCCGCCCTTTAGACAAATCATATTTACTGATTTCGATTAAAACTTTATCTCCAGGAAGAATCTTAATAAAATTCATCCTCATTTTTCCACTAATATGAGCTAAAACGACATGACCATTAGGTAACTTCACTCTAAACTTAGTATTAGGAAGTAACTCCAATACTTCACCTTCCACTTCTATAGTGTCACCAGAAACTTCAGCCATTAAACCTCACTTATAATGAACAAGTTGTATATAAAAATAAGAGCAATATGACAATGCACAAAAGCACTCATTTAATCTATTTTGCCTTTGATTTCAGCAAAAACAGCTTCCGGAGATTGATCAGCATTTACCTCTATGACTTTTCCTAATTTTCGATACTTATCGATAACAGGCCCCATAGTACTGTCAAAAACCTTCATTCTGTCTCTTACAACCTCTTCCTTATCATCATCTCTTTGAATCAGCTCCTCTCCAGTGATGTCACACACCCCGGCCACCTTGGGAGGATTGGTTTTCAAATTATAAATATGTTTCCCATCCTTCGTGACTCTCCTATTGGTCAACCTTTCGACCAAATTCTCGGTATCCAATTTAAAGTAAACAGCTAGATACTGGTGACCTTCAAGTATTCCATTGAGAGTCTCCGCCTGCACTTCATTTCTTGGGTAACCGTCGAATATATAAGAGTTTTCACTCAGATTAAGATTTGCTTTCAGAAGCTCCACAACCAATTCATCAGAGACCAGTTGTCCAGCATCCATTACTGCTTTGACACGCTTGCCCAGCTCACTTTCCCTGGCAATCTCCTCGCGAAGTAGGTTTCCAGTAGAAACATGGAAGTATCCAAGTTCCTTTACCAACTTTGCTGACTGAGTGCCTTTTCCGGAGCCTGGTGCGCCAAGCAGTATCAAGTTTTTCATTAAAATCTTCTTCCTGCTCCGCTATACTTCCCGCGAACTTTATAGTTTTGCTCATATCGCTGAGAAATCATAAAACTTTCTGCTTGTGCCATGGTATCGATAGCAACCCCAACAAGGATTAGCAAAGAAGTCCCACCGAAGTAAAAAGGAACTTTAGCTACATTAAAAAGAATTGCCGGCATAATACAAATTATGGACATATAAATTGAGCCTACTAAAGTTAGCCTCTCAACAACAAAGTCTAGAAATTCTTTTGTTTTCTCACCAGGACGAATCCCAGGAATAAAACCTCCATTCTTCTTAAGTGAATCAGCTACATCTTCAGTTTTAAACTGAATCTGAGCATAAAAATAACAAAAGAACACAATAAAACCTACGAAGACGACGTTATAAAGCATTCTTCCTGGGTATAGTGATTCTTGAATTGTATCTACGAACATCTTTAAAGGACTTCCCTCTGGAACAAAAGTTGAAATCGTCGTTGGGAACCCTAGTAGGGCTGAAGCAAAAATAGGTGGCATTACCCCAGAGATATTCACCTTAACAGGAAGATGAGTGGACTGGCCTCCAAATACTCTATTATTCACGACTCTCTTAGCATACTGAATTGGTATTTTCCTAAATGCTTTTTCGGTATAAATAATAATCCAAAAAGATCCAACCATTATGGCAGCAACGAGAAGCATAACTAAGCCAGAAATCTCACCGTTATTAAATAAGTTTACTGTATCTCTAAGGCCAGATGGAATTCCAGCTGCGATACCAGCAAAAATGATTAATGAAATACCGTTTCCGATACCTCTCTCAGTTATTTGTTCACCTAACCACATAACAAACATGGTTCCAGCAGTGAGAGTAATAACGGTTAGTAATCTAAAACTCAAACCTGGTTCTAAAACAATTGGAAGTCCGCTTGGACTTTTAATCGACTCCAAACCAACAGAGAGACCAAACCCTTGAATAGCACAAAGGAGAACTGTAGCATAACGCGTCCACTGTTGAATTTTTTTGTGACCGTCTTGTTCTTTTTGAATTTCTTTCAAACTAGGAAATGAAACCGTTAATAAGCTAAAAATAATTGAAGCCGTGATATAAGGCATAATCCCAAGGGCTAGAACAGAAAATCTCTCGAGAGCTCCACCAGTGAAGTTGTTGAAAATTCCAAACATTGACCCCTGCATATTCGAAAAAAATGAAGTCAGTGCACCTGAATCAATCCCAGGAGTGGGTACTTGGGTCGCAACTCTAAAAACCCCTAACATCAACAACGTAAAGAGCACACGTTTTTGAAGCTCTTCAATCTTCCCCTGAGTTCCGGACATTATTTACTTTCCCTTGTCTCGATCTTTCCACCAGCTTTCTCAATAGCAGCCAATGCTGTCTTTGAAAATTTCTCAATATTTACAAATGTCAGTGCCGTGTTAAATCCTTCACTATTTAATACTTTAATAGGAAGTCTTTTATTTATTCCGCTAAGCAAACCGGCTTCTACAAGTGCTTCTCTTGTCACTTCACCAGATGTGAATTTAGCAGCAACTTGCTCAAGACTCACGTTTGCGTATTCTTTCTTGAATGGAGCATTAGAAAAACCTCGTTTTGGAAGTCTTCTATAGATAGGCATTTGCCCACCTTCGAAACCAAGCATGATCCCGCCACCAGATCTTGCTTTTTGACCCTTGTGACCTTTACCAGCCTGTTGTCCCCAACCAGAACCTTGTCCACGACCGATTCTTTTTGTATTTCTAGTCGATCCTGGACTTTTTAAATTATTTAAAGTTAACATCTCAAACCTCTTCGATTACTTGAATTCGATTATTTTTCTTCTACAACTTCCACAAGGTGAATAACTTTCTTGATCATCCCTCTTACACAAGGTGTATTTTCAAGAGTTCTCGTGGAACCAACTTTTCTTAAACCTAATCCTCTAACTGTTGCTTTCATTTTTTCAACACAGTGGATAGGACTCTTTTTTAATCTAACTGTAATAGTGCTCATTGTACTACTCCAAACTATTTATGACTGCTAATTCTCAAAGACTTTGGATCAACTCCTCTAGCCTTTGCAACTTGGTCAACAGATCTAATATTTTTTAATGCTGCAAAAGTAGCTTTTACAACGTTGTGAGGGTTATTCCCTCTCATTGATTTCGTAAGAACGTTTTTAACACCCGCAAGCTCTAGGATTGTACGGCATGCACCCGCAGCTTTAATCCCTGTACCTTCTGAAGCCGGTCTAAAAAGTATTTTTCCAGCATCAAATTCACCAAGAACTTCATGAGGAAGAGTCCCCTTCTCGACTGGAACATAAATCATAGACTTAGCAGCCACTTGAGAAGCTTTTCTAATGGCATCAGGTACTTCCTTGGCTTTTCCAAGTCCGTATCCAACCTTTCCTTTTTGATCACCAACGATTACTAAAGCAGAAAAAGAAAATCTTCTACCACCTTTAACGACCTTAGCAACTCTATTTACAGCAACAACTCTTTCTTCTACATCTGGAGCTGTTGTTTGCTCAGCTTGCTTTCTAGCTCTTGGCGCTCTTTTTGAAGGAGCTTTTTTCTCCGTAGCTTGAGCTTTTTCTTCTTGAGGATTATTGTTCTCAGTACTCATTCCTATATACCCCTATTAAATTTGAATTCCGCCTTCTCTAATAGAATCTGCGATAGTCGCTACAACACCTGTGTAGAGTCTTCCATTTCTATCAAAAACCGCTTTAGTTATATTTTTCTCTTGCATCTTTTTTGCAACTGCAGCTCCAACTTCTTTAGCACTATCGGCACCCGAATTTTTTCCCACTGCATTTTTGCCAAATGTTTGAACAGACAACAGAGTACTCCCTGTTGAATCGTCAATTACTTGAACATAAATATTTGAGTTAGATTTCGTAGCACAAACTCTTGGTCTCTCAGAAGTTCCTACAACTTTCTTTCTCAAAGAAAGCTTGCGTCTTACAACTTTAGCTTTCGAAGGATCTTTAATTTTTCCATACTGTCGTCTTATCATAATTTACCTACTTACTTTTTAGCCCCGGCTTTACCAGCCTTTCTTAGAATTACTTCATCGGCATAGCGGATACCTTTACCTTTATAAGGTTCTGGTGGTCTAAATGACCTAACTTTCGCAGCTACGAATCCAACAAGAGCTTTGTCCGCTCCACTTAACTCAATAGTAGTCTTGTTTACCTTAGCAGTAACTCCCTGAGGAAGTTCATAATCAATCGGATGTGAATAACCAAGGTTTAATGTAAGCTTGTTTCCAGAAACGGCAGCTTTGTAACCAACCCCAGTAAACTCAAGATTCTTATTAAATCCGGTCGTTACTCCCGTAACCATATTACCCACGAGAGTTCTTGTTAATCCCCATAGTGCTCTGGCTTTATTAGAGCCATCAACTGGAGTTACAAGAATTTCTTTCTCTTTTTGTTCAACTTTAACTAAAGGATGATGATCAAGCTCAAGCTCTCCATTTGGTCCTTTAACTTTTATGTTCGCCCCGTTGAAGCTAACTGTTACTTTATCAGGGACTTCAATCGGTTGTTTTCCAATCCTAGACATTTTTCTCTCCTACCAAACGCTGCAGAGGACTTCGCCTCCAAGCTTCATTGCCTTAGCTTTTCTAGAGGAAACGATACCGGCAGAAGTTGATACAACTGCGATACCAAGTCCACTAAGTACACGTGGCATTTCTCTATAACCTTTATAAACACGAAGACCTGGTTTTGAAACTCTCTGAATTCCAACAATTGCTTCGTCTTTTACACCAACTCTTAAAAAAAGTTTGTCCTCTTTAGCAACAAGCTTAAAGTTTCGGATAAATCCTTCTTCTTTTAAAACTTTGCATATTCCAGCTTTGATT
Source organism: Halobacteriovoraceae bacterium (assembly GCA_002707495.1). GTDB lineage: Bacteria > Bdellovibrionota > Bacteriovoracia > Bacteriovoracales > Bacteriovoracaceae. The sequence goes on from PAMZ01000018.1 coordinate 134,585, forward strand.
TTACTAGCTGGGATATCTACCTTGCTATGGTTTGCTCTACTTGCATTTCTAATTCTCGTTAGCATATCTGCTACTGGATCAGTCATCATATCTCTATTCTCCTACCAGCTCGCCTTAGTTACACCAGGAATCATCCCTCTGTGGGCTAATTCTCTGAAACTAATTCGACTTAATTTAAAATCTCTATAATAGGCACGAGGTCTTCCAGTAACTTCACATCTATTTCTTACTCGACATCTGCTCGTGTCTCTTGGCATTTTTTGAAGTTTCACCATAGCCATGTCTCTTTCTTCGTCGGACTTGGACTCGTCGATGATGATTGCTCTAAGCTCAGCTCTTTTTGCTTCGCCCTTCTCTGACATCTTTCTTCTTCTGTTGTTCTTAGCAACTGCACTAGTTTTAGCCATATTTATTTCCTTATTTTTCTCTAAAAGGCATTCCAAAATGCTTAAGAAGGTCTCTTCCTTCCTCATTATTCTCTGCGGTCGTAACAATTGTGATTCCTAGACCTCTAACCTTATCAATTTTATCATAGTTGATTTCTGGAAAAACAATATGCTCTTTAACACCAAGATTGTAGTTTCCACGACCATCAAATGCTTTAGGGCTTAATCCTCTAAAGTCTTTAACACGGGGAAGTGAAAGACTTATAAGTCTATCTAAGAATTCATACATTCTTTTTCCACGCAAAGTTACTGATGCACCAAGAGCTTGTCCTTCTCTTAATTTAAAAGACGCAATTGATTTTTTTGCTCTAGCAATTACTGGCTTTTGACCAGTTATTGTAGCAAGGTCAGCAGCGATACTTTCAGCTACTTTTCCGTTTACAACGGCATCCCTTGTAACAGAGTTTACGATTATTTTTTCTAGTTTAGGAATCTGATGTACATTCTTGTAAGAATATTTGTCCATCATCTTTCCGCTTATTTCTGATTTATATTTTGTTTGTAATCTAGCTTCCACGATGACCTCTATTAGTTAAGCTCAGAACCGCAGGAAACTGCGACTCTAACCTTTTTCCCATCTTTATTTTCAATTCTAACTCTCGTCGCCTTTCCAGTTTTTGGAGAAACGACAGCGACATTACTAGCATGGAGTGGTTTTTCCATGTCAGCAAAACCACCGCTTGGATTTTCTTGAGTAGGGCGTACAGCTTTCTTTACTACATTAACACCAGCGACAGTGACTGTGTTCTTTTTTGCGTTCATTGCTGTGACAGTGCCTTTCTTGCCCTTATCCTTGCCTGCCAATACAATTACTTCATCATTTAATCTTAACTTTTGCATGATTCGTACCTTATAAAACTTCTGGTGCTAGAGAACAGATTTTTGTGTAGTTCCTATTTCTCAACTCTCTTGCTACGGGGCCAAAAATACGAGTTCCAACTGGATCTTGTCCTTGAGTCCCGAGAATAACAACACTGTTATTATCAAATGAGATATATGAACCATCCTCTCTGCGCACAGGATATTTTGTTCTAACGATGACTGCTTTTTTAACATCGCCTTTTTTAATTTTTCCACCAGGAAGTGCTTGCTGAACAGCTACGACAATAACGTCTCCAAGTTTAGCGGTCATTCTTTTAGAACCACCTAAAACTTTTACACATTTTACAATTTTCGCACCTGAATTATCTGCTACTTCTAATTTTGATTGCATCTGTATCATAAGTTTTCTCCACCTTACTTAGTAAGTAGCTCCCACTTCTTGAGTTTAGAGTGTTGTCTAGACTCAATAATAGTTACTACATCACCAGCTTTCGCTGAATTTGCATCATCATGTGCATGATACTTCTTAGTTTTTGTTACGAACTTGCTGTAGATTGGGTGCTTGAACCGTCTAGCAACACTTACCACAATCGTCTTATCAGCTTTATCACTAACAACTACGCCCTTAAGTTTTCTTTTAAATACTTCTTTTTTTTCAGTACTCATAATTACTTGCTCTCTTTACTATTTAATACAGTAAGTAATCTTGCGATATCTCTCTTATGCTCTGTAAGCAGATGAGACTTTTCAAGATTTGTTGTATTTTTCTGCAATCTAAGATCAAAAAGCTCTCTTCTAAGCTCAGTAACTCTTTGATTTATAGCCGCAGCGTCCATCTTATTAATTTCACTAATTTTTAACATAAAAACCTCTAAATTTATTTTGATGCCTTATATACCAAGCACCGCAATAAGACTACATATCTTTTTTAACAACCTTCGTTTTTATAGGAAGCTTGTGTTGAGCTAGTCTTAGTGCCTCTTTTGCAATTGACTCTTCAACTCCCTGGATTTCAAAAAGTACTCTACCAGGCTTAACAACAGCGACCCACTTCTCCGGAGAACCCTTACCTTTCCCCATTCTCACCTCAGCTGGTTTTTTGGTTAAAGACTTATCAGGGAAGATCTTGATCCAAACGTGACCAGCTCTTTTTGTGTAACGCGACATGGCAATACGAGCAGCTTCGATTTGTCTGTTCGTGATATATCCACATTCAAGAGCTTGGATACCGATTTCACCATGAGTACATGTGTTACCTCTGTGAGCGGCACCTTTCATTCTTCCTTTCTGTTGTTTTCTCCACTTAACTTTCTTTGGACTTAACATTTTTTACCTCAATGTATTATGCACGAGTAAGTTCTCAGACCTACTTGTATACTTCACCTTTATATACCCAAACCTTAACACCAATAATTCCATAAGTTGTTTTGGCTTCGGCAGTATCGTAATCAATATCTGCTCTCAAAGTATGTAAAGGAACCTTTCTTTCAGAGTATCCTTCAGTTCTTGCCATCTCAGCTCCACCAAGACGTCCAGAACACTTGACCTTGATCCCTTTAACACCTGATCTAAACGCAGAAGTCATCACTTTCTTCATTGCTCTTCGAAAAGCAACCCTTTTCTCTAGTTGAGCAGCGATATTTTCAGCGATTAGCTTAGCTTCTGCATCTGGTCTTTTAACTTCAGCGATATTAAAAACTAAGTGACCTTTTGCAATTTTCTTTAGATCAGCTCTAATCTTATCAATCCCAGCCCCTTTTTTACCGATGGCAACACCTGGCTTAGCAGAGTAAACAGTTACTTTTACTTGCTCAGAAGTTCTGGTGATTTCTGTTTTTGCAATAGAAGCATTGGATAAGTTCTTATCTACATATGCTCTAATTTTAAGATCCTCTTGAAGAGTCTCTCCAAAGTTATCTTTCGCATACCAGCTTGAATGCCAGTCTTTGATGTAACCTAATCTAAAACCGTATGGATGTACTTTTTGTCCCATTCTTATTCCCTTATGCTTCTTTTAAAGCAACTTTAACGTAGCTTGTTCTTTTTCTTACTCTGAAAGCACGACCTTGAGCTCTAGGCTGGATTCTTTTTAATGTTGGTCCTTCATCTACCTGAACTTCCCCCACTACCAAATTATCCAAATCATACTTGTCTGACTCAGAAGCAATTTGAAGACCACTGTTTAAGAGTTTCGTCATCATAATTGCGATTTCTTTTTTCTCTGAATAACGAAGAATAGTAAGAGCATCTTCAACTTTTCTGTTTCTGATCAGATCTGCAACCTGTCTTACCTTTCTCGCTGACTTGTTAACGCTGTTATTTTTTACCGTAATCATCGTCGCCTACCTATCTCTTCTTCTTATCAGCGCCGTGGCCGTAAAAAGTTCTAGTTAAAGAAAATTCACCAAGCTTGTGTCCGACCATATTGTCAGTCACGTAAACTGGAATGAATTTTTTCCCATTATGTACAGCAAAGGTTAATCCAATGAAGTCAGGAATGATTGTTGATCTTCTAGACCAAGTTTTAATAACCTTATTTGATTTCCCGTCTGCTTTAGCGGCATCCACTTTCTTAAGAAGTGAGTGATCCACATAAAAGCCTTTCTTAATCGAGCGAGCCATCTATTTTCTCCTCTTAACGATAAACTTATTCGTTCTTTTGTTCTTTCTAGTTTTAGCACCTTTAGTTGGTTTCCCCCAGGGAGTAACCGGGTGACGACCACCAGAGGTTCTACCTTCACCACCACCATGCGGGTGATCGATTGGGTTCATAACGACCCCTCTAACCTTAGGTCTTCTACCTCTAAGTCTGTTTTTACCAGCTTTACCAATATTGATTTGCTCATGTTTTAGGTTACCAACTTGGCCTATTGTCGCTCGGCAGTTATTTTTTACTTTTCTAAGTTCTCCAGAAGGAAGTCTTAAAAGAGCTTCATTTCCTTCTTTGGCCATAAGTTGTGCGTAGGACCCAGCTGATCTCGCCATTTGACCACCTCTTTTTGGGTGAAGCTCAACATTATGAACAAGTGTCCCAACTGGGATATCTTTAAGAAGCTTTGAATTTCCTACCTTGATATCCGCAGTATCAGAGGAAATTACTGAATCACCAACTTGCAATCCATTAGCTGCTAAAATATAAGCCTTTTCTCCATCCGCATAAGCGATAAGAGCGATATTACAAGTTCTGTTTGGATCATACTGAATAGACTTAACAGTCGCTGGAATATCCGTTTTCTGTCTTTTAAAGTCGATGATTCTGTACTTTTGCTTAGCCCCACCACCTCTTCTTCTTGAAGTGATTCTACCGTGGGCATTTCTACCGGCTGTTTTCGTCTTTTTAGCCAATAGTTTTTTCTCTGGCTTTGCTCCGTTCGTAAGATCGGCACTAGTCATTACTGCCATTTCTCTTAAAGAAGGAGTCGTCGGTTTAAACTTTCTTATACTCATGATTTCCTCTTACTCTTAAATACCTTTAAACAATTCGATCTTCTGACCATCTTGGATTTTCACATAAGCTTTTTTCCAAGAAGAAGTTTTCTTAATACTTCTTCCCGCTCGCTTAACTTTCCCAGGAAGGACAGCTGTCTTAACGTTAATAACTTTTACGTCAAACATTCTCTCAACAGCATCTTTGATCTGATATTTATTTGCTTTTGGTTGAACCTTAAAAACATATCTATTGGTATTCTCTGTTTCAATAGAAGATTTTTCAGTTAACAAGGGTTTAATTAAAATCTGTTCTAAATGCATATTTTACCCCAACTTCCCTAATAGTTTTTCAAGAGCAGCTTTCTCAATGATTAGGTTTTCGAATTTTACAGCTTCGTAAACGCTGAATCCTTCAACCGAAAGTGCTTTTGCATTTCTAATATTTTTTGTCGCTCTTAAAGCGGGAGAATCTTTACTGTCTGTAACAACAAGTCCAGGAAGTAGATTTTTTCCATTTAAAGAGTTAAACATTGATTTTGTTTTCCCATCTGACTCCAGAGATTCAACGACAAAAAGTTTTCCAGCCTGAAGCTTGTCAGCAAGTACTGCTTGAGTCGCTTTAAGAGCCATCTTTTTATTAACTTTTTGAGTATAGTCACGCGGAGTAGGTCCGAATGTGGTACCACCACCCACCATCAAAGGTGATCTTGAAGAACCTTGTCTTGCTCTACCAGTCCCTTTTTGTTTGAAAGGCTTAGCTCCCCCACCGCGAACTTTTGCTCTATTTTTAGTACAGGCTGTTCCCTGTCTTCTAGAGGCTAAAGTTGCTTTTACCATTTGGTGAACTACTGGAACGTTAATGCTATCAGCTGATAGATCAACGGCAGTATTCAAAGACCCAGATTTTTCGAATTTTGTATTTAATACTGTTATATCTGCCATTTTATACCTCTACTACTTCTTCAGGGCCTTAGTGATTTTAACGAACCCATCTTTAGAGCCTGGTACAGATCCTTTAACTAGGAGATACCCTTGCTCTTGATTAAGCTCAACCACTTGAAGGTTTTGAATTGTTTTAGTTTGAACACCCATATGACCAGGCATTTTCTTCAGTTTAAAAACTCGACCAGGAGTCGCTCTGTTACCAATAGAACCCGTCGTTCTGTGAAATTTAGACCCATGAGCCATTGGTCCACCAGAAAAATTATGTCTTTTGATAACACCAGAAAAACCTTTACCTTTAGAAATACCTGTTACATCGATCCAAGTTTGAGCTGGGAAATCTGTAAGCGAAATTTCTTTTCCAAGATTTTCTGGGTTTACTTCAGGCGTTTTTACTTCAGAGAATCTATTAAAAGCCTTATCAACACCAGCTTTAGCTAAATGTCCTTTTTTAGGCTTATTTACTAGTTTTTCTCTCTTTTCTTGGAATGCTATCTGATAAGCTTCGTACCCATCTTTTTCCTGGGTTTTTACTTGAGAAATAACATTAGGGATGAGTTTGATGACAGTAACGGGAACGTGTTTTCCTGAATCATCAAAAATTCGGGTCATTCCAGCTTTCTGACCGTAGAAAGTGTGAAGACTCACTTTGTTTTCTTCTGACATTTTTCCTCCACAGCATCACCCCATGTCGGGGATGCATTCATGGTTAATATATTTTGTTGGCTTTATTAGAGCCGTTTTTTTACTAGTATTTAATCTCTACGTCAACACCAGCTGATAAGTCTAATTTCATGAGGCTATCAACCGTCTGTTTAGTAGGATCAATGATATCCACAAGTCGCTTGTGAGTTCTCATTTCAAACTGCTCACGCGATTTTTTATCAATATGAGGTGAACGAAGAACTGTGTATCTATTCACTTCAGTTGGTAAAGGGATTGGACCAGCGATTCTTGCCCCTGTGTTTTTAGCTGTTTGGACGATTTCTTGAACAGAATTATCCAAAACGTTGTGATCGTAAGCTCGAAGCTTAATACGTAATTTATTCGTTTCCATTTAATCCTCTTAGATTTTAAAATGCAGTAATACTTATTTGATTGGCCGTAATGTGTCAATGCTCCAATAAAAATAAATTTACAAAAAGCTAGGTTTTAGTTGAAGTTTTATAGAAAATTATCTTTCTTGAAAACCAAATTGAGTAATTATTAACGGCGAGTATCAGATTGATAATTGAAAAATCCCAATAAAATTAAATAAAAACAAATGCTTACATTGATAAATTATCGAAATTGCATTTTGGAAGATTTGTGTGAATCGCTTCAAACTCTTAAATCATTATTTAGAGTAATAAACTATAATACCAATAAAGAAACTCAAGTATACTTAGAAAAACAACGGCATATTAAATAAATATCCCGCGCTTTTCCAATACAGATTTAGCGAGAGATTTTTCCATCTTTTCGTAGTTTTCAAAGCTCATTGTAAAATTCGCTCTCCCTTGAGTCTTTGAACGTAAATCTGTTGAGTATCCGAACATTTCTGCTAGCGGTGCATGAGAATGAATGATTTCTTTATCCGCCTTCGGATTCATTGAGAGAATTTTACCACGCCTCGTATTGAGATCGGAAATCACATCTCCTGCATTTTCAGTTGGAGTTACAACTTCAAGATCCATAATTGGCTCCATCAATGTGATCCCTGCTTTCTGACAAGCCTCTCTGAACGCCATCGAAGCTGCAATAGTATAAGCAACTTCGTTTGAATCAAGCTCGTCAAATTTCATAACTACTAAAGTGGCTTTTATTCCAATAAATGGATAACCTGCCATGGCCCCACCAATAACTGAATCCATCACTCCACGCTCGGCAGCTGCAAAAAATTCTTTTGGGATATCTCGACTTTTAAATTCTTGCTCAAAGTCTACAGTTTGCTCTTCTTGAGGTTCAACTAGAATCGTAACCTCACCATATTGCATTTTACCATTGATTTCATTGCGGTAAGCATGCGTGGCTTTTGCAGTTCCTTCAATACTTTCTCTATACGCAACTTGTGGAGAACCAACATTAACTCCCACCTTGAACTCTCGCTCAAGCCTATCCACAATGATTTCAAGGTGCAATTCACCCATACCATAGATCAGAAGCTGTCCAGTTTCTTTGTTTCGCATGTACTTGAATGAAGGGTCTTCAATTTTCAGCTGATCCAAAGTTTTATTGAGTTTATCTTCATCCGCAGAAGTTTTTGGCTCAATCGCAATTGAAATAACTGTCTCTGGAAAATTCATAAGATCGAAAATAATGGGCTTATTAGTTGCGGCTAGGGTTTGACCAGTAGTTGTATATTTAAGCCCTGATAGTGCAACAATATCTCCTGCTTTTGCCACCTGAAGCTCTTCACGCTTGTTAGCATGCATTTGAAGAATTTTATTGATGCGCTCTTTCTTATCTTCAAGTGGGTTATAAACTTGAGCCCCCACTTTTAACTCTCCAGAGTAAATTCTCAAAAATGTTAGCTGCCCGACGAACGGGTCAGTCGCGATTTTAAAGGCAAGACCTGAAAAAGCCTCAGTTGGATCGGGCATTCTTTCAGTTTCTTTTTCTCTGTTCTTGACTTCAAAACCTTTAACCGCTCCGACATCTACAGGAGAAGGAAGGTAATCTACGACAGCGTCCAATAGAGGTTGCACACCTTTATTTTTAAATGCAGTCCCACAAAGAACTGGAATAAATCCATTTTTGATCACTGCTGTTCTTATGGCCTTTTTTACCACATCCTCAGAAAGTTCATTCCCTTCCAAATAGGCTTCGGCTAAATCATCATCATAATCCGCTAAAGTTGAAATGAGCTCGTCTCTATAGAGAGCAGCCTCTTCCGCTTCTGACTCATCTAAATCTTGCGCCTCATATTTGGCTCCAAGATCTTCATCTTGCCAAACAAGCTTTTTCATTTTTACGAGATCGATGATTCCTTTGAATTCATCTTCAGCACCCACAGGTATTTGAATCGCAGCTGTCGTTTTTCCTAGTTTTTCTTTTATTTCACTTACCACGTTAAAAAAGTCTGCACCGACCCGGTCCATTTTATTTACAAAAGCAATTCTTGGGACTTTGTATCTATCGGCTTGCCCCCAAACAGTCTCAGATTGCGGCTCAACTCCACCAACGGCACAAAATACACCAACAGCTCCATCGAGCACTCGCAAAGACCTTTCAACTTCAATGGTAAAATCCACGTGACCTGGAGTATCGATGATATTAATTTTATGTTTATTCCACATACAGGTCGTGGCAGCTGAGGTGATTGTAATACCTCTTTCTTGCTCTTGAACCATCCAATCCATTGTCGCAGTACCCTCGTGCACCTCTCCTATTTTGTAATTAACTCCTGTATAGTAGAGAATTCTCTCGGTAGTTGTGGTTTTACCCGCGTCAATATGGGCCATAATTCCAATATTTCTAATGCTTTCTAAATTTTTCATATTAAGCAATTTACCTTATTCCATACAAAAAAGGGAGTGCTCAGCACTCCCTTTAACATTATCTAAATTTTGTTTTTTACCACTTGAGGTGAGCAAATGCCTTGTTAGCTTCAGCCATTTTATAGACATCTTCTTTCTTTTTGATCGCTCCACCCTTATTGTTTGCTGCATCTACTAATTCGTCAGCAAGTTTTTCCATAAGAGTTTTTCCGTTACGACCACGAGAATAATCTCTTAGCCATCTAATAGCTAAAGATTGTCTTCTTGCAGGTCTAACTTCAACTGGAACTTGGTAAGTTGCCCCACCAATTCTTCTTGATTTAACTTCTACTGATGGCTTGATATTAGACATGGCTTTTTTGAAGATTTTAATCCCTTCTTCACCCATCTTCTTCTCAGCAAGATCAAATGCTCCGTAGACCATTTTCTCTGCGATAGATTTTTTACCATCATACATCATACTATTGATGAACTTCGTTACAACGATGTCGTTATATCTTGGATCCGGTAGTACTTCTCTTTGTTGCGCTCTATGTTTTCTACTCATTACTTACCCCTTACGCCTTAGGTCTCTTAGCACCGTATTTAGAACGACGCTGTCTTCTTTTATCAACACCAGATGTATCAAGCGTACCTCTTACAGTGTGATAACGAACCCCTGGTAAATCTTTAACCCTTCCACCTCTAATCAAAACGATAGAGTGTTCTTGTAGGTTGTGACCTTCACCACCGATATAGGAAATAACTTCAAATCCGGAAGTAAGTTTTACCTTACAAACTTTTCTCATGGCTGAGTTTGGTTTCTTTGGAGTCGTTGTGTAAACACGAGTACATACTCCACGTCTTTGAGGGCAGGCTACAAGAGCTGGAGACTTAGTTTTAGAAACTTTGTCCTTTCTTCCCTTTCTTACTAATTGGTTAATAGTTGGCATTAATGCTCCTTCAAAATAGTCTTTTTACTTCTATTAATTCAGTAAAATGTAATAGCCTGAGCTTTTATCAGTCAGCTCAGGCCTTTGACAAGTGTTTTTATTAGAATGATAGGCTCATATGGTCATCTTCGTCTTGGGCTTCAGCTTTGAAGTCCTTATAACGAGGTACACCAGTACCAGCTGGGATCAATCGACCCATTAAGATATTCTCTTTTAGACCTCTAAGGAAATCTTTCTTTCCTTCAAGAGTCGCTTGAGTAAGTACCTTTGTAGTTTCTTGGAATGACGCTGCAGACAAGAAAGAATCAGTACTTAGAGATGCTTTTGTGATCCCTAAAAGAACTGGTCGCCCTTGTGCTGGAGCTCCTCCATCTGCAATAAGTTGCTCATTAACCTCAAGGAAAGCCGTCTTCATTACAGAGTCACCTTCGACAAACATAGTGTCTCCTGGATCTGTAATTTCGATTTTCTTCAACATCTGACTAACGATAACCTCGATGTGCTTATCATCGATTGTAACCCCTTGAAGTCTATAAACCTCTTGGATTTCATCAACGATATAGCTCGCAACTTCTTTAATTCCGAGAACTCTTAAAAGCTCATGTGGGTTCGTTGGACCATCCATGATTGGATCCCCAACTCTCACGTAGTCACCTTCGTTAACGATAATATATCTTCCCTTAGGTACTGCGATAACAGATGGCTCTCCGCCGTCTTCAGGCTTAATAAGAACTCTTCTTGAACCACGAACTTCAGGTCCGTACTCAATCGTACCTGCAATATCTGCAATTAGAGCTGAGTTAGCTGGCTTTCTTGCTTCGAAAAGTTCTGCAACTCTTGGAAGACCCCCGGTAATATCCTTAGTCTTCGTAGATTCACGTTGAATTTTCGCTACAACAGTACCAGCGTCAATCATATCGCCTTCTTGAACGGTGATATTTGATCCAACAGGAAGTCTATAAACAGCCTGCCTCTTAGTTCCAGGTACGCTGATTGGATTATTATTCTCATCAACGATGATAATTTGCGGCTGCTTACCAGCATCTTCTTTATTCTTAGACTCAGTAACAACTTTGTGAGCTAGACCTGTAACAGCATCCATCTCTTCTTTAACAGTTGAACCAACAACCATATCTTCAAAAGTTACTTTCCCTTTAACTTCAGAAAGAACTGGCATAGCAAACGGGTCCCACTCTAGGATTTTACCCCCAACATCGATCTCGTCACCATTCTTAAAGAATAATTGAGCACCATAGATAGCTGGGTATCTTTCTTTTTCATCACCTTGCTCGGTTTTAACAACGATTTCCCCGATCTTATTCATAATGATGATTGATCCATCTTCTCTTGCAACTGTTTTGACGTTATCAAGAGCGATGATACCTGCTGTCTTTGATTCCATTTTATTTACTTGAGCACCTGCAGTTGCCGTACCACCAACGTGGAAAGTACGCATCGTAAGCTGTGTACCTGGCTCCCCAATTGACTGAGCAGCGATAACACCAACTGCTTCACCAACAGAAACCATTTTCCCTCTGGCAAGGTCGCGACCAAAGCAGTGAGCACAAAATCCAAATTTCTCCTTACAAGTTAGAACAGATCTAACGGCAATCTGGTCAACGTCCTCACTTTCTATCGTTTCTATGTCTTTCTCAGTAAAAAGATGATTCTTGTCAAAAAGCACAGATCCATCTTTTGCAAGAACTGGTTCTAAGGCAACCCGTCCTGAAACTCTTAAAGAGAGGTGTTGTGTAATCTCACCATTTTCAATTCTTGAAGTAAGAACGATTCCATCATCAGTTCCACAGTCGTATCCTCTGATGATTGCATCTTGAGCAACATCAACAAGACGTCTTGTTAGATATCCTGAGTTCGCTGTTTTAAGTGCAGTATCGGCTAGACCTTTTCGAGCCCCGTGAGAAGATGAGAAATATTCAAGAACAGTCAGACCTTCACGGAAGTTAGAAGTAATTGGAGTCTCAATAATTTCACCCGAAGGTTTCGCCATGAGACCTCTCATCCCTGCAAGCTGTCTAATTTGAGCAGCAGAACCCCTTGCACCGGAGTCAGCCATCATATAGATCGAGTTAAATGAAGGTGCTATCTTATCTTCCTCACCTGCAACTTCTGATTTGAAGGTATCTTTTGAAAGTCCCTCAATCATAACCTTAGAAAGTTTTTCGTTGGTCTGAGCCCAAACATCGACGATCTTGTTATATCTCTCACCATTAGTGATTGAACCTTCATTATACTCATTTGTGATTTGATCAACCTCAGCTTGTGAAGCATCAACAATGCTTTTCTTTGAATCTGGGATAACCATATCTTTAACGTTAATTGAGATACCAGCTTTTGTGGCGTACTCATAACCTGTTTGCATGATCGCATCAGCCAGAAGAACTGTTTCTTTTTCAGTCCCTTGTCTATATGCACGATCAAGAAGCTTACCAAGTTCCTTTTTATTAAGAACCTTATTGATATCATCAAACCCAAGAGACTTTGGAATCACGTCAAATACGAACGTTCTACCAACAGTTGTCTCATAAGTCTTTCCATCAACACGCACCTTAATAGGAGCTTGTAGGTGAAGCTTTCCATTGTGATACGCAAATTGAGCTTCTTCTTTTGAGGAGAAAACTTGTCCGTAACCAGGTGAGTATGGACGAATTCTTGTCATATAATACATTCCAAGAACGATATCCTGAGAAGGAACAATAATCGGAGCTCCATCTTTTGGAGAAAGAATATTGTTTGTAGACATTGCAAGAACTCGACACTCAATCTGTGCCTCAAGAGATAATGGAACGTGTACTGCCATTTGATCCCCGTCGAAGTCAGCGTTGAATGCTGTACAAACAAGTGGATGAAGTCTAATCGCTTTACCTTCAATTAAAACTGGCTCAAAACCTTGAATACCAAGTCTGTGAAGAGTAGGGGCACGGTTTAGAAGAACTGGATGCTCAGATACAACCTCGTCTAGGATATCCCAAACTTCTTGTTTCTGCTGATCAACCATTCTTTTCGCAACTTTAATAGTTGTACAGTGACCTTTCTCAATGAGCTTGTTGTAAATAAATGGCTTGAAAAGCTCAAGAGCCATTACTTTAGGAAGACCACATTGATGAAGTCTTAAGTTTGGTCCAACAACGATAACAGAACGACCAGAGTAATCAACACGCTTTCCAAGAAGGTTTTGACGGAAACGACCTTGCTTCCCTTTCAACATATCAGAAAGAGATCTCAATGGACGCTTATTAGCACCAGTGAATACCTTACCTCTTCTTCCGTTATCAAAAAGAGCATCCACAGACTCTTGAAGCATACGCTTTTCGTTTCTGATAATGATTTCTGGAGCGTTTAGTTCTTTAAGTCTTCTTAAACGGTTATTTCTATTGATAACTCTTCTGTATAGATCGTTAAGATCAGACGTAGCGAAACGTCCCGCCTCTAGAGGAACTAATGGTCTTAGATCCGGTGGAAGAACTGGAATAACTTCCATCATGAACCACTCAGGACTATTAGGTGACTTTAAGATTGATTCAACAACCTTAAGTCTCTTGATCAGCTTAGCTCTTGCAAGCTCTGTTTTAGTTTCTGCAAGTGCTCGCCTTAGTTCTTTATTAAGCGTATCAAGATCAACTTTTCCAAGAAGATCTTTTACGGTTTCACCACCCATACCAACTTTAAAATCGATACCTGCAGCTTTAAGCTCCATTGCTTTCGCTTCAGAAAGTATAGTTCCAATTTGAAGACCACCGTCTTGTCCATCAGTTGAACTTTCAAGAACGATATAAGCTTCGTTATAAAGAACTCTTTCAAGATCCTTTAAGGTTAGGTCTAGAAGCGCACCGATTCTAGAGGGCAGCGATCTTAAAAACCAAATATGGGCCACAGGAGTTGCTAGTTCGATATGTCCGCATCTTTCTCGACGAACTTTTGAAAGTGTAACCTCAACACCACACTTCTCACAAACCACACCTCTGTGCTTCATTCTTTTGTATTTTCCACAGATACACTCGTAATCTTTGATTGGTCCAAAGATCTTCGCGCAAAAGAGACCATCTCTTTCAGGCTTAAAAGTTCTGTAGTTTATTGTTTCTGGTTTTTTAACTTCACCAAAAGACCATTCACGAATTGTGTCCGGAGAAGCGATTTTAATTGAAACCGCCTCTATGCTGATTGGATCTTTTGGTTTGTCAAAAAAGTTTAGTAAGTCTTTCATCGAGTCTTGCCTCTCTATATTAGATTATTAATTAAAGTCCTTCATTTGTTGGTTCTTCAAGCTTCATATCTAGCGCCAACGCTTGAAGCTCTTTTACAAGAACGTTAAATGACTCTGGTAAACCTGGCTCAAGTACTTTTTCGCCCTTTACAATTGATTCATACATTCTTGTTCTACCAACAACGTCATCTGACTTCACAGTCAAGAACTCTTGAAGTGTATAGGCTGCCCCATATGCCTCAAGTGCCCAAACTTCCATCTCTCCTAGTCTCTGACCACCAAACTGAGCTTTACCACCAAGTGGTTGCTGAGTAACAAGTGAGTAAGGACCCGTAGATCTTGCGTGAATTTTTTCATCAACAAGGTGGTGGAGTTTTAGCATATACATAGTTCCAACAGTAACTTCTTCAGAGAAAGCTTCTCCCGTAATACCGTTAAACAATGTTGTTTTTCCTGACTTATCAAGGTCAGCTAACTCCAGCATTTCTTCGATATCTTCCTCATCTGCACCATCAAATGCTGGGGTGGAGAATCTGATACCGGTTTTAAGTTGGTCAGCTAGCTCTTTTACTTGCTTGTCTGATGCTTTCTTAAGCCAATTATCTACATGATCTTTCTTGTAGATTTTTGAAATAAGATCTCTTAGGCGATCAACTTCCATTCTTTGCTCAAGCATATAGTTAATCTTGTCACCAAGACCTCTACCTGCCCAACCAAGGTGAAGTTCTAAAAGCTGTCCGATATTCATCCTTGAAGGTACCCCCAGTGGGTTAAGAACGATTTCAACTGGCGTTCCATCAGCTAGGTATGGCATATCTTCTTTAGGAAGAACTCTAGAGATAACCCCTTTGTTACCGTGTCTACCGGCCATTTTATCACCAGCTTGAAGCTTTCTTTTGATAGCAACGTAAACGATAACTTTCTTAATAACTCCAGGAAGTAACTCATCACCCTTATGAAGCTTCGCAATTTCGTCGTTTGCACGCTGTCTTACAAGGTTTATTTTGTTTCTTACGTCTGCGAAGTATTCAGTCAATTGATCTTCAAGTGCAGCCTCTAATGGCAAGTACCCTATTAGCTCAAATGGAACTTTCGCTAATGCTTCTTCTGTTATTTCAGAACCTTTTCCAAGAAGCTCAGTTGATCCATCTTCAGAAACAAGCGTATCTAAAGTTTTGGCTCCCTTAAGCATTTTTGCAATAGCCTTGAACGAGGAAGATTGAATTGCTTTAATCTCAATCGCTTCATCACGTCTAATAAGTTCTGTTTCTCTTTCAATAATGGCTTTTGAACGAGAATCAAGCTCTACACCTTCTCTTGTGAAAACGTGAGCATCAATTACTGTTCCGTGAACGTGAGAAGGAACTCTAAGAGAAGTATCCTTTACGTCACCGGCTTTATCACCAAAGATTGCTTTTAGAAGTTTCTCTTCAGGTGAAAGTTGCGTTTCACCTTTTGGAGTGATCTTACCAACCAAGATGTCGCCTGGATTGATAACCGCACCAACACGGATAATTCCAGCTTCATCTAAATCTTTAAGAGCTTCTTCACTTACGTTTGGAATATCTCTTGTGATCTCTTCTTTACCAAGCTTTGTGTCTCTTGCTTCAACTTCGAAAGACTCAATATGAACTGAAGTAAAGATATCTTGCGATAGCATATCTTCAGAAATAAGGATTGAATCTTCGTAGTTATATCCACCCCAAGGCATGAACGCTACAAGTACGTTTTGTCCTAGGGCCAAGTCTCCATATTGAGTCGCTGGACCATCGGCGATAACATCACCTTCTTTTACCACATCTCCTTCTGTTACGAGGGCTCTTTGGTTAAAGCAAGTGTTTTGGTTCGTTCTTTGGTATTTTTCTAATCTATAGATATCAACCGCAGGCTCACCTTCTTTCGTTTTATCTCTTTGAACAACAATTCTATTCGAGTCAACAAAGATAACTTTCCCAGCATTCTTGGCGAAAAGAATCGCACCTGAATCTCTCGCAACGATATTTTCAATACCAGTACCAACGATAGGAGCATCAGTCTTAACAACAGGCACAGCCTGTCTCATCATGTTCGATCCCATGAGAGCACGGTTGGCATCATCATGCTCCAAAAATGGAATCAAAGATGTTGCAATCGAGATCATCTGAGAAGGACCAACGTCCATCATATCAATTTCTTCTGCTTCAACGAGGGCAAGTTCACCCTTTCTACGAGCAGCAATTAAGTTACCTTCTAAGACGCCATTTTTGATATAATCGTCATTTGATTGAGCGATAACTTTCCCTTCCTCTTCAAAGGAAGAATAATAGCGAACGTTGTCCTCAACTTTTCCACCTTCTTTAATTTCTCTATACGGAGTTTCAATAAAACCGTACTCAGAAACTCTAGCGTAGGTAGCAAGTGAAGTAATAAGACCGATATTTGGTCCTTCAGGAGTTTCAACCGGACACATTCTTCCATAATGAGTAGGGTGAACGTCTCGAACTTCAAACCCTGCTCTTTCACGTGTCAAACCACCTGGCCCAAGAGCTGAAAGACGTCTTTTGTGAGTAACTTCTGAAAGTGGGTTTGTTTGATCCATGAACTGAGAAAGCTGAGAAGATCCGAAAAACTCTTTAATAGCAGCTGAAACAGGTTTTTGATTAACGAGATCATGAGGCATCATCGTATCTAGTTCGATGGTCATCATTCTTTCTTTAATCGCACGCTCCATTCTTACCAATCCAACTCTGAATTGATTTTCAAGAAGCTCACCAACAGCTCTGACTCTTCTATTTCCAAGGTGGTCGATATCATCAACTCTACCCATTCCATTGTTAAGATCAACAAGGTAGCGAACAGTTCTAATGATATCATCACGAGTAAGAGTTGTGTTCTCAACAGGAATATCAAGACCAAACTTATAGTTGATCTTCATACGACCAACTTTAGAAAGGTCGTATCTTGAATCATCAAAGAAAAGACTATCAAATAATGTTTGAGCAGCTTCGACTGTTGGCGGTTCACCTGGACGGAGTCTTTCAAAGATTTTAATCAATGCTTCATCATTGGAATTCGTTTTATCAAGAAGAAGTGTATTTCGAATTTGATCAGAGAAATTAACACCGTCTAGATATAATACATCTACAGTTTTAACTCCTGCCTTAATAAGATCAAAGATTCTGTCTTCAGTAAGAGCTTCATTAGCTGCCGCTATTACTTCACCAGTTTCTTCGTCATAGATATCATCAAAAAGAACTTTTCCTACAACTTGTTCAAGTGTCATTGGAAGTTTCTTTATTCCATCTTCATTCATCTTTTTCAAAGAAAGCTTGGTAACTTTTTTACCTTTCTTAACGATAGGCTTACCGTCTTTACCTAGAATATCATCCTCTGCTCTAGCCCCAAGCATAAGATTAAAATCTAGCTCTCTTTCAAAGTTTTTCTCATTTAAATGAATTGTCTCTGGCTCATAGAAAAGTTTTAGTAGTTCAGGAACACTAAATCCTAATGCTTTTAAGATTACAGTGGCATGAAGTTTTCTCTTTCTATCAATTCTCGCATAGAGAACGTTTTTGTGATCAAACTCAAAGTCTAACCACGATCCTCTATGAGGAATAATTCTTGAAGAATAAAGCAGCTTTCCACTTGAGTGTTTCTTACCACTATCATGCTCAAAAATAATCCCAGGAGATCTGTGTAACTGAGAAACAATAACTCTCTCAGTTCCGTTATAAACAAAAGATCCCGTATCAGTCATTAGAGGAATATCGCCTAGATATACTTCTTGCTCCTTGATAGACGAAATAGTCGCATTATCTTCATTCTCTTCATCGATATCGTAGAAAACCAATCTAACAGTTACCTTCAGAGGTGACTGATAAGACAGTCCTCGTGCTTTACACTCGATAACTGAATATTTAGGCGTTTCCAGATTATAACTAACAAATTCTAGTGAAACAGTTTTATTAAAATCAAATATGGGAAATACTGATTTAAAAACTGCTTGAAGACCAATATCTTCTCTTCGCGCAGGTGGAATGTCTTTTTGAAGAAAATCCTCATAAGACTTAATCTGAAGTCGCATCAGACTGGGTGGTTCGATGACAGCATCTGTTTTACCGAAGCTACATCTAAACCATTCGTTCGGGCTAAAAACTTTTGTCATTTAATGACTCCTAAGTACGTATTTTTTATTAACTTTTATCTCTCAATAATTTTTTCGCTCAAACGCGAAAATGGAAGAGTGCCTAAACACCCTTCCATACAATATTTTTTCGTAATTTTAAAATTACTTAAGCTCTACTTTTGCACCAGCAGCTTCAAGTTTCTTCTTGATTTCTTCTGCTTCTTCTTTAGCAACAGCTTCTTTTAAAGTTTTTGGAGCGCTTTCAACGATCTCTTTTGCTTCTTTAAGACCAAGACCAGTGATTCCTCTTACTTCTTTAATGACGTTAATTTTCTTAGCTCCAGCTTCAGCAAGTACTACGTCAAATTCTGTTTTCTCTTCAGCAGCTTCTCCACCTGCAACAGCACCGCCAGCCACAGCTACTGGAGCTGCAGATACACCAAACTTATCTTCAAGCTCTTTTACGAACTCAGATAGTTCAAGTACTGACATATTAGAAATTGCTTCTGTTAATTGTTCTTTTGTTACTGACATGTTTATCTCCTAAATTTTTTAGTTAGTTTTAATTAAGCTTCCGCTTCTTCAGCTTTCGCTTCTACTTTTAAATCTGCAGCTTTTTCTACACCTTGAGCTTCACACTCATCTTTAACGGCGTTCATTAGTCTAGCAAAAGCAGATACAGGGGCTTGGAATGTTGCAAGTAAAGTTCCAAGCATTTCGTCTCTTGAAGGAAGTTTTGCTAGAGCAGCAACTTGCTTTTCGTCTAGTTGATCTTCACCCAAGAAACCTTTACCTAAAGTAACGGTTTCAAATTGTTTGTTTGTTTCAAAGATAGCTTTCGCAACACCTGGTGCATCTTCAAATGCAAAGGCAACTGCGTTTGTACCTTTAAGACCCTTTAAAGCTTCCTCAGCGTAAGTACCCTCTGCTGCTTTTCCAAACAGAGTGTTCCTAGTTACAACAAGCGCACCATTAGCTTCTCTAACTTTCTTTCTTAGCTCTACAGTATCGTTGGCAGTTAGCCCGATAACGTTAGTAAGAAACATTGCACGAGAGTTAGTGATCTTGTCTCTGAGGTCTGCGATTACAGCGTCTTTCTTCTGTCTCGTAATCATTAAGATTCCTCCTATTGTTTATATTGGAGGGGGATTTGGGCAGGATTTATATGCAACCTTGCAAACCGGCTTTCATCAACCCCTATTACTAAATTAACCTATCGAGCTAACTTCAAAAGTATCAAGCTTAACTCCAGGCCCCATTGAAGTACTGATTGTGACAGACTTAATATAGGTACCTTTAGCACTAGCAGGCTTTGCTCGAACAATTGCACTTGCAATTGCTTTAAAATTATCCATTAGTGCAGCATCTTCGAAAGACTTCTTTCCAAATGGAACATGAACAATACCAGTTTTCTCAGTTCTATACTCAACCTTACCTGCTTTTTGTTCACTAACGGCTTTTTCAACATCAGTAGTAACAGTTCCTAACTTCGGGTTAGGCATAAGACCACGTGGCCCTAGGATTCTAGCGATACGCCCGATTTTACCCATCATATCTGGAGTTGCGATAACTCTATCAAAGTCCATCCAACCACCTTGGATTTTTTGGATGATATCATCTCCACCAACTAAATCTGCACCAGCTGCTTCAGCTTTTGAAATGTTTTCACCTGAAGTGATAACAACAACATTAACTTTTTTCCCGGTACCAGCTGGCATAACGATCGCGCCACGAATCATTTGATCAGCATGTCTTGGATCTACACCAAGTCTAAAAGCGACATCAAATGTTTCATCAAACTTTGCAAAAGCGGCGTCTTTAGCTAGAGCAATTCCGTCTTTTACAGAATAGACTTTATTACTATCAACTTTGGCGAATGCTTCTTTTCTTTTCGAATTGATTTTCTTCATAGATTTCTCCTACGGTTCAAGCGACTTTCGTCTCCCGTTAATTACTTATACTCCAATTTTAAACCGCCAGACCTTACAGATCCCTCGATCGTTCTTTTAGCTGCCTCTAAATTTGCTGCAGTCAAGTCTGGCATCTTTGCATTTGCCACCTCTTCCACAATCTTCTCAGAAACAGTTCCCGCTACTTCATGTCCAGGCTTGTTCGCTAAAGACTTTTTCTTCAAATGTTTTTTAAGAAGATAAGTTGCAGGGGGAGTCTTCGTAATGAAGGTAAATGATCTATCTGAATAGACAGTGATAATTGTTGGGAAAATTGTCCCAGCTTCTTTTTGAGTTCTTGCATTGAAGGCTTTGCAGAACTCCATAATGTTAACACCTTTCTGTCCCAAAGCAGGACCGATTGGTGGAGCAGGGTTAGCCTTTCCCGCCTCAATTTGTAATTTAATAAATCCGGTTACTTTTTTTGCCATGATTTAACTCCTCGGTTCAAACGACTTTTAATCTCCCGTATATTTTTATTTTCTCAAACTTATTTTTAAAAGTTTGAGTTATGCTTTCTCAACTTGGGTGTCATCCAACTCAACTGGAGTAGGACGACCAAAAATTGATACGTTTACTTTTAATTTTCCATTAGCATTTACTGCTTCAACAGTACCAACGAATGAAGCGAATGGTCCTTCCACAACTTTTACTGAATCACCAGTAGAGTAAGCCACAGAAGATCTTGTTTTCTTCGAAGCTCCATCTTTCGCTTGACCTAGCATAAAGGCTGCTTCTTCATCACTAATTGGCTGTGGCTTTACACTGCTTCCACCCACAAAGCCCGTAATCTTGTCAGTATTCTTAACAAGATGCCACGCCTTATCAGTCATGATCATTTTGATAAGCATATAACCAGGAAAAAATTTCTTTTTAATATTTCTTTTTTTACCATTAACATTAGCCACAACTGTTTCTTCAGGAACTAAAATTTCTGAAAAATATTCAGCCATATTATGGTTCATAATTCTTTCTTTGAGTGTTTTTGAAACTCTTCCCTCATATCCACTCAGAACATGAGTTACATACCACTTGAAGTCCGGTGAATCGCCGCGAGCAAGATCGGGATCTCTAGATTCATCTTCTTCGCGCTCTTCTTGAGTACTCAGTGCCTCGGTGTTTTCCTCAACAGCGACAGTAGTTTCTTCAACTGATTCGGTTTCATTTTTGTTTTCTTCAGACATCATATTTCCTATTTAACAAAGTCCTGAATTAAGCTTAGAAACAATGTTCCTAAATAATCAAAGACCCACAAGATGAATCCTACGATTGTTACCCCGATCATAATGATGATGGTTTGCTTTACGGTTTCGTTTTTGTCAGGCCAAACCACCTTAACAGTTTCAGACCAAACCTCGTCCAGAAATGTACTCGTAGCCTTGTTATTTATAATGTAGAAATAAGTTCCACCAGCAACAAGCACTGAAACAATATTAGTAATGAGGACATAACTGCTAATTTTGGATTCAAGCTCGAACCATTCACCCAGCTGTAGAAAAAAGCTGATTAGAACATAGCCTATAATTATACAAACGCCCGTAACCCCGGCTTGGATCCATTTTTTACCGTTATCATTGGTAACCGATGACATAGAATTTCCCTTTCAATATTAAAAGTTTTCCCTTTATGCGAAAAACAACACAAATTGTCTACTAAAAAGTTTACAGCAACTTAACGGACTGCGTTTTGATTGAGTAAGCTACCACTGCCTGCTACTCTGAGAAGTAAGACAACTCCAAAATTAAAGGGGATTTCAATGTCAGATTTAGAAAATCGTAGGACATTTTTCAAAAGCCTAGGTCTCTCACTCTCAGCTCTAGCACTGACATCAAGCGCAAAGGGCCAAGAAGACTCGGGAGTACTGTCAAAAATTAAAAGTTCTCGCAAGTTTTCTAACAAAGTCGTTCTAATTACCGGTGCCACCTCAGGCATTGGACGCACCACAGCAATTGAATTTGCAAAACTAAGGAGCCTTAGTCGTCTTTAACGGCAGAAGGGAGCGACTCGGCAAAGCCGTAGTTGCAGAAATAGAAAACTTTGGTGGAGAGGCACATTATATAAGAACAGATGTTCGCCAAGAAAAAGAAATAGGTGCTTTTTTTGAGTCGACCATCAAAAAATTTGGAAAGATTGATATCGCTTTCAACAATGCAGGTATCGGACAAGAGCCTGGAGACATAGCAACAACTTCAACGGACGTATACGAAGATATAATGAAAACTAACTTAGCAGGTGTTTTTTACTGTATGAGGCATGAAATCGAACAATTTAAAAAACAAGGCTATGGTTGTCTTATAAATATGAGTTCTATTATTGGTGATAGAGGATTCAGCGACTTTGGGGCTTATGCGGCAAGTAAAGGTGGAGTAGATCAACTCACCAAATCAGCTGCACTAAAACACGGTACTGAGAACATTAGGATAAATGCTATAGCACCTGGTTTTATTTCTAAAACAGACATAGCAAGAAATTTTAAGAATTCGATCTCCAAAGATCTCATCAAGAAAATTCAAAACTCTCATGTGCTAAAGCGGCTAGGTACTCCAAAAGAAGTCGCAAACGTCGTCTTGTTTTTAGCCTCTGCCGAAGCAAGTTTCATACACGGTCAAATTGTGAAGGTGGATGGCTATTTCGCTAGAGGATAGCTATTTAAGTTGTCGACGAGACTTGTATAACAGATATTTTTCAATGGCTATTGCGAGAAAAAAGGTTAGATAGACTAGAAAGTGAGAATAGATAAAGTCTATATCCATAATTAATTTGATCCCTAAATGCAAAAAGAAAAAGACTAATAGAGTGACCCACCTTAAATAAGGAACCAATAGACAAAACGGAATTATTGTCTCTAAAGCAAGTGTTATCCAACTCAATAACTTAGCTAAGCTCAAATCAGAAACAATCAACCCCGCCAAAGGATTTCCACTATAAATATACCTTTGAAGCATATACCCCTGCATCGTATAACCATTAGCCCACTCTAAACCTGAAGTACTTAACTTAGAGTATCCTGAACCAAAATAGGCAGCACATATCGTGAGCACGACAACAACCTCTTCCCAATAATAACTCTCTCGCTTAAGCAGATTTTGTACACCACGGCGATTTAATTGTATTTTACTAGAGGAAGGGAGTAGAAAAAGCGTAAAGAGGAGATACCAGATTAGGTTTTGAGAATGCCAAACATAGCTCATATGTGGACTTTTGGCTGTTCCTAAATAATTCCCCATAAAGAGAAGGTATGAAACCATACTCACAAAAATTGCTAGCCTTACACGATACCCTATTGCTGTCACTACCAGTGAGACAACTAGAATTATATAGATAATTTTATTCGTTATAAGACTCCACTTTTCGATATTAAAAAACTGAAACAATGTAATTTGATTCGTTGGAAGCTCATAAGGTAGAGTTATATAAAAAGGATTCACAGTTAAATGAATGATCACCATTATACAAAACAAAATTCGGAAAAGACCAATCCTGCAACAAGGAATTTTTCTATTGAAAAAGTTTGTAGCTTTTATAAACTTCCCTTTTTATTCTAATTTTTCCTTCATCGACTCCATCAAAGCTTTTCAAAATTAGTTGAACTTCTGCATCTGGGGCTAACTGTTTTTGCCAATTTTTCATTTCCTCTAGCAAAGACAAGATGTGTTTATCTATTTCTTCTTCATCTTTCTTTAGGTAAGACCTTGTGATCATGGCGTTAAATGTAACGGGAGATTGTCCAAGATTTTCTAATAAATTTGCTGCTAATTTAGGTTCACTATCTTTCAAACTCAAATCAAAAACAAAAACTTTTTCTGGGTGATACTTGTAGGCATAAACTCCCCAGTCAGTAAAAGGCCAATGTTCAACTCGAAAAAAAATTAATCCATAAAATAGTGCAAGAAGTAAGCTAAAAATTAGTCTATGGCTCATCTACTGACCTTATAGACTGTCAAGCTTCCCGACTTTTTAAAGGACCACTCCTCATGAATGACTACTTGATACTTTAACGCTGTTTCTTTAATTTTATTTAAAAAAACATTTTTTGCAGACTGTGTTCCTAGAGAGATCAATGCCTCTCCTCTTAAGCTTAATATTGAAGGCAACTCCTCCAAAAATTTTTTTAAGAAGGCATGATCCTCGTCATATTTTGCTTTTTCCTCTAGGGAGTCTGCCGGCTTATTTTCCCAAGGAGGATTAAACACAACCAAGTCTGCTTTTTCATTAGTTAAAAAGCCGAACACTGGCTTATTTTCATCAACCAAGATTGGCACAATTAATTTATCATACCCAAAATTATTGGCGTTTATTTTAATTGTTGAAATTGCTGCAGGATTAATATCGGTGGCATATATTTTCTTAAATCCTTTTTGGGCTAGTAAATAGGCATATATTCCCGAGCCTGATCCAATGTCCAAAGCCACCCCCATAGTCTTTGGCTGAAAGTCATAAGCAATAAATTTTCTCATTTTGGAAGAGAGTGGTGAAGGACCAAAAACAGAGGGTAAAACCCTGATCGAATGTCCAAATTCGTCAGTATAATAGACTCTATCGCCATCCTCATAAACATAAGTCTGAGGGCTTGCGCAAGAAAAATTCATTAGATATAAGCCTAGAAAAAAGTACTGCACAAAAAGATTAGGTCTTAGAATATTTTGAGTGGCTAATTTCAAGCAGTGCATTTTTTACAGATCTCCAATTGGAAGTCTCCCTTTTTTGTCCGACTTCTTATCTCTTTAAATTTTTCCTTGGTCCATATCTCTGATATAGTCTCATTACGTAAATTTCCGATTTCCACTTCCCCATGATAATCATTGCAACACAAGATCACCTTCCCGTGCGCACTTACTGTCAGGGCTTGAGAGGGATAAAAACATTTTTTAAATCTTACGGGGTTAGCAACATTAACACTACCTCCTCGATTCATTAATTCCAGATCTTCTGATGACCTGTAGATTAACTTTAGTTTAGACTTATTATTTCGAGTCAATGTTTCCACCCTTGAGTTAGGAAACTTTCCGTGCTCCGTTACTATAATTGCATCAGTTCCCGCTAAATCAAGCTCCTTTAAAATTTCTTGGTTTAAGTAATCTCCATTGCTATGTATTACGACTAAACTCTTTTTTAATTTCTTTTTTACATAATTAATTAACAGCGGCAGTCTCTTGTCCAAAAGAGGTTCTCCATAGAGGTGTGGTAATATTCTGCCACTAAATTTTAACTCACTGAGTTCGTCTATAATCTTAAAAAAAACCTCTTCATCTAAAGTTATTTGCTTTTGTTCACTTCCTCGCTCGTATAATGAGTTTGGACAGTAGCTACACTTTCGATTGCAATAAGTCGTAGACTCAATAATGAGAGTATTAAAAAATTCTCTCAACCCATTACTTGTATTTAGAAAGTCATAGTAATAGTTCCAAAAAGAATGAGATGGATGCAGTAAACGAAGAATTTAATCCTCCTTTAGATATAAGATAAAAAATTTCAAATAAATTCGTACCAATATTATATAGACCTTGATTTTTTTATAAAAACTAAATTTTGATATTTCTGAGTGATTTTTTAAAAGACTTAAGTCTATATTGAGATGTTTAGAGAGCATTTCCAATCTTTCATTGATTGAATTGAACTTCACCTTATGCCCTTTATTTAAATAGTGCACTAAAACCGTTACCCGTAAGATCAGTTTTCTAAAACTCTCTCTAAAACCTAGTAAACGAACGAAGTCGTAGCAAAATAATTTTAGAAACGAGGAGTCAACTTTAATACTCCTGATAAAGTCAGGCGTTTGGCCCTTGATAGGATAGTGATCCAGCAGTGCCAAGAGGTGCAACTTACTATTAATTTCGTGAGATGACTCTAATTCAGATACCCTAACTACCCACTCTTTTTCTGTTCCCTGCCAGAGAGGGTTATTAACATTCATTGAGTCTGGACACTGACTAAATCCAAGCTGAACAAAAGCCTGATTAATTGCATCAATGATCTGATTTTTTTCCTCAAATTTTAATTTTTTATTCCATAAAATAAATGAATCATTATCCAAATTCTGTCGATGAGAATTATAGCTAACTGATCCGAGAAGAAATAAGTCGAAGCTTCCCTGTAGCTCTGGAGGAATCGTTTCTTGAAGTTTTCCTAATAGCTTCAATTTTATATCTGAATTTTTCAACATTTAGAATATATCATGAAGTAAGAGTTGTTGTATAATAAGGTATTGATGTATTTATTAATATCTCTCTTTTTCTCTTTTGATGCTCATGCCTATATTGATCCGGGGGCATCAGGGGTTATTTTACAGTTTTTAGCAACTGTTTTAGGAATAGTGCTTTTTAACATTAAAAGGCTCGTTAGATCGATCAGAAAACGATTTAAAGACGGCGAAGACTCTGAATAGGAAATTAATGATCCGTACTCTTGCCTCATTCATCCCGGGACTATTCTTCTTTATCAATCCTTTTGCTCTTTTAATTGGAAAAGGTTCAATCAAGTCTTTTGGAGAAAATCCTAACATTTTGATATTTTTAATTATTGCTTCATTCATTATGGGAGTTTTTTTATATCTTTTTCCTAAGAAGCTAACCTCTATATCAAAGCTCTCAATACACTTTTTGTTTCATTGCCTATTTTTTGGAGTTTTCAACAGAGTAACCAGCTTCGACAATTTATTAGTATGGAGCCTATTGTGCATCGCTATCCTCGGGCACTTCATCGTTTGGAAAAAGTTTACAAGTACCTCTCTTTTTAATCTCCGCCTATTTAGTTGGATAGGTCTTATCACCCTATTTTTTAATATTATAAAAATTCAGAACATTAACTTTAATTTTATGACTCGAAACTATAGCACTCCCATCATTGAACAAAACAGTAAATTCAAAAAATCAAATATCTTAAAACCAAATATTCTACATATTGTGCTTGAAAAAGTATCTTCCAAGGAAGCCTTAGAGCTTATCAATTCTGATAAAGATTTAAGCCGATATTATAGAGGTTTTTCAATTTTCCCTAATACGGTATCAAACTATATTTTTACTAAAGGCTCACTAGGCTCACTTTTACAAAGTAAAATGATCCCAGACGGGGGCAATGCAGAATCATTCTTTCAACAAGCTTTTACATCAGAACAAGCACTTCCCTCTCTATTATCAAAAAACGGGTATATGGTTAATTTTGTAAAATCATTTCCCATTGTAAAAAATGAAAATATTCATAATTATATAGATCTTAGATCTAGAGGCACAAAAATTTATTCTGATTTTTATAAAGATCTTATAGCAATTGCGACTTATTTTGATATTTTCCAGCAGCAATTCTTTCCCTTAAAGGCGAGATATTTAACTTTTTTTGAATTTTCAAAACTTAGATATGTACGTGAAAGAGAGAATCTAAAAACCTATCTCTATGAGATAGAGCCTCAGTTGGAAAAAAACAACCGTTATACTTTTTTGTATTATTCCAGGCCACACGCTCCTTACTTTGAATTGAGCGATTGCTCCGACTCTTTCTTGCTCACTTCAACCAATTATAAGAATTCTTTGAAGTGCTCGCTTAAGCTTATTGGGGAGTGGTTGGAGCATTTACGCAAGACCAAAGCTTGGGAGAAAACTAAAATAATTATTCACTCGGATCACGGTAGACTAGGTGAAATAGCTTTCCCACTTTTTATGTTTAAAAGTGATAACGAACCAAAAAAGGAGCTTAACCACCAAGCGATCGAACTACTTGATATACTACCGACCATTACTAATATGGGTAATATTGAAGTTAAAAACGAATTCTTCGAAGGTCAGAATATACTAAGCCATAAGTACAGAGAGAAAAAACAGAGAGTCTCGCATTTCACTTGGTCCCAGAGGAGTAAACTTGCCAAAATTGTGAAGCATGCTAATTGTAAAAACTTATGCTCAGAAGGAAAAACTATCTATATAAATAAGAATAAAGTGCTGATAGATGGCCCAGCTTATAGATTAGAAGTTACCGACTAAAAGTAAAAACAACAACTTAGCTAACTTCTTAACTGAATATTCATAGAGTAAATTAGTTTTTTGAATCCTCGAAATAATAACTCTGTGCTATAATAACAATCGCGAGGAAAAAATATTGAAACTAAAGAAAACTGTCATATATGTTGAAAGTGCAGCTAAGAATTCATATAGTCTTTGCTTCACAGACGAATCAAATGAGCTAATTTTTGATCTGAAAGATTCAGCTTTTGAAGCATTTTCCTTAATACTGCAAGATAAAGATCCCTCAGATGATTACCTGAATATATTTAATGATTTAGGACTTATAGAAGGCTCCTCGCCAAAATTGAAAAATCTAGATCAAGAGTCTCTAAAAACAAGAGGTATTGAGATTAGGAATATTGAGGATCTCTACACTGCGGAGTTAGAAGCTCACGGATTTACAACTTTAACGGCTACAAATTGCTCATCATATTGCGATTGCAGTTGAAATGGTTACTGAGGAAATTCTCTCGCATTATAACTGGTCATTAAGAGTCAAAGACAGACTAAAAATTAGAGTGTTTAAGCGTAGATGGGAAATACCTGGAGAGGAATTTGCACCCCAATACTACTCATGTGCCTTTATGAATTATGCTGGTAAAGAAGTTTTTGGACTGTCTTCTCACAGTTCCTCTATAGTTAGCCAAACAATAAGTATTTTAGAAGCATACGAGAGATTGTTCATGCGAACCAAAGGAATAAAAAATTCTAATGGATGTGCCATACACAGCTCTCCTGAGCAGAGTGAAAAGGCCGCAAAGTTTGAAGTAATGGAAAGAGATGCCTATCTAAGATTTCATTATCTCGGACAGATTTACTCTAAAAAAATTTACAATCATATAATACAGAACAATAGCCTCATAGAAGTCCTACAAAAAAATGGGATTGGTATTCAAATCAGACTGTTAGGAAAAAATAAACATGGATTCGCAACTTTAGCTTCTGCAAACGGATTTAATGCTAAAAATCCGTTTGGGATCACAATTGGTCTTGGATTTAAGGATTCATTGGAGTGTAGTATTGAATCTGCCTTTAGTGAGTTAATCAGGATGATTAATAATCAGTTCTCAAATGAACATCGCTTACCGCCCATTAGTTTTGAGTCTTTTCAGTCTCATTCTAACCCAGGCGTCCACGAGCATATTAGGCTCGGACTTGACCTACAGTATGGTGATTTCTTGAAAAAGCGATACGAAGATGCCTCTTTAAACGAATCAATACTCCCCGACGCCCCCTCCTTTATAGTTAAAACCGAAAAGGCGATTCTACCTGGCGTTGAAACGCCAGAACTTTATTTTTCATACGCCCAATCAGAAGACCTTGTTAATATCAAGTTTGGTAAAGATCAAAAATATATAGAAAAGGTTTTTAATAAAGAAAAGGTACTTAAATTTAACAAATGTATTGCAATTCACATACTGGGATAAAAATGTTTAGCAAAAAACTAAAACATCTAGCTGACATCTCTCCATATAAAATCATGGATACATTCCCATTCTCACAATGGATACATGATGACTCTCAAATAAATCAAGCTTTAATAATAATTGATACAAATTTAGAGAAATGGCATTCGCTATCCAGTTTTATTAGTTATATCCTTGACCGAATTTACCAATTCTCAAGCGAAGAGAAGCTCATTCCCTTGATCATCGACACCAAAGAGAACCAACTTTATGACAAACTCGAGCTTATTGTTAAGAACTCGAAGCATGTATTTGTTTTAGGAATCAACTCCAATTTTTCTCAAAAATTAATTACTCTAAGGGAAAACATTAATTTTAACCTGCACTATTTTTGGTTCGCATCAACCAACAAAATGGGAATTCAACTAAAAGCTTTAGGCCTTGATCTATTCAGAACGAATGATACTCTCTACACTTTGTGTGAAGCTGACAGTGCGATCCTCAAAAAAGTTTTTCCTGACCTAAACTTTCTAGTTTATGGTATAAATAATTTTTCAATTCGCATTGAACCCGGAAAATCACTAAGAAAAGATCTGGTCTACATTGGAAGACTGACACCATCAAAAAATATCGACAAGATGCTTTTTATGCTTCATTCATTGGCTTTGGAAGATAAGAGCGATTTTCAATTACATCTCTATGGAGAACTAGACAATTTAAATCGAACTGAAAATAGCTCTTATCCAAATTATAAATCTTTTTTAAAAAAACTCTCGATTGAACTAGGAATTGAGAATCAAGTCTATTTCCATGGGCACAAAGAAAGAGAGATCATTTTTCGTGAAATTCCAAAAAATTCAATAGGTCTCTTCCTTAGTAGCTATAATAATGAAAATTATGGGCTTGCACCGAGAGAAATGCTAGAAAGAGGTTATCCTGTTATCCTTTCAAACTGGGGAGGGCTTGGAGAACTCGCGGCTAGAGTTAATAACCCTCTTATCGCGAGGGCAATAAATTTCACTAAAAGCAAAATAATAGACATGCAAGATCTCAAATTCGCTATACTGGAAATAAGTCAATTCAACGAGAAATTATCTGGTGAACTGAGTGAACCACCTCTTTCATTTGGAAGCGATAGCAATATTAAGAGAAAGATTAACACCAAAAAATTCTACGAAAACATGATTTCAACTAAAGAAATGAAACAAGAGATATTCTTTAAATCATATAGTAAAGCAGAAAAAAAATGCTAAACCTTGCCACCCAATCCAAATTCACCCAAGCTTATTAGTTCACCTTTCGTTAATTCAAAAAATCTATCTGTAGTTGTGGAGCCTAAAGCACAGGCAGATAGATTCAGGTTATGTGCGATTTGATAACATTCTCTAAACATTACACCTAAATTAATCAAACTCAATGAAAGACAAATTTGGCTATACTTTCTGTAGTAAAATATAGGATCTAAAACAAAGCTTATAACTAGGGCTGGTAAACCATTTTCCACTCCCCAAGATTTCCTAGCTGAGGCGAGTACAGAATTAAAATGCTCTAAATTGAATTCTATTTCTTTCAATTGGTTTGTGTCTTCGTCTATTAGATATACACCTTGTTTTATACCAATAATATTTTGGCAAAAAAAGACAGGTTTTAATTCATAACCTGAGCCCGCTGAAGGATAGAATTTCTTTTTAACCGTTTCAAAATAAGGGTCGAACAAAGAAGCTTGTTGGGCACTTATTTGTCCAACAAAGTTTAAGAAATCTTTCTTTTCAATAGGCTTAGAAACTCTTTTTGAGCTTCCTCTAAATGAAGATGGTACTCTATACGTATCAACTTCAATGCCTTCGTTTTTTAAGGATATTAGATTTTTGAGTTTGTAATTATTAACCTGTGGAAATGTCCCCTTTAGTTTATCCCTTCTTCTTCTCGTTTCGTGGAGCATGAGTAGATCCTTAAAGTCTAGTTGGCTTTCTCTATCAAAGATAGAATGTTCCATCATCTTTAAAAACTTCTCACTCAGATTTCCGGTTTCCTCATAACAACTTAAATTCGAAAGAGGATTATCTATAGTCCAAACATCATATTCCTTTCGTAGAAAGGTTTTGGATGAAATACTGCCTGAATCCTCTTCTTCGAATACCCCCTCTAAGTTTTCAGGATAGTATTTCTCTGAAAAAATAATTGAGTCATCTTGAGAACGTTTATATTCAAAAAAGAGTAGCCCTCTCATGTGTCTGAAATTTGCAATTTGCTCGGGAGAGCCGAGGTTGCTATATAAATAACTGACCTCTAAGAATCTATTACGAAGTTCGTCTAAAAGCCCTTTATCTATAACCAAAGGAACTATTTGGCCTTTACAATTCCCTCTCCCCTTTTTTGCTAAAAAGAATTTTTGGTCCCTCTCAAAAAGAGTAATTTCACTTCTCAATCTGATATATTTAAACATTGTATTTAGACCTTAATAAATCTATTAGTTGAGAAATGACTAAAATGTTTATCCTGCTTGTATTGCTGAAAGGTGAATAATTAAAAATGTACTGACTAGGGAAAAAAAACTCTTCCTCTGAAAGGCTTGTAAAAGCTGAACGTTTAGAAGCGAAAATATGACTTCCTTTTCGAATACTATTTAATGACCAATTGTAAATTGGTTGATGATAGGAAATTGAAGGGCTAACAATTAAACATCTTCCTGAAAGTTTTTCGATTGCTTCGACTTCATCCAGTATGTGCTCAGATGGGAGCCAATCCGTTTGCGCTCGATAAAAATCTTCCCAGACTAATGGTGAACTATGAATATGTTCTTGGAAATCCGTTGTGTATTGAGTTGACGAATTTCTTCCAACCACAAAATGGGGTATATAATAAGTTTTTTCACCCTTAGGGTCGAGCTCTTTTAAAATTTTTGTTGCAATATCAATACCTGAGAAGAAATTTGTTTCCCCCTCGAATACAAAAAAATCAAACTCCCTGTCTATAAAAGTGGATGAATTTTTTTCTTGATACAAATTTATACAGTTAATGCTCCAAGGCCAATTTTCTTCAATTATTTTTCGATTAAAGTGACCAGAAACAAAAATTTCTTTATTAAAATCTTTGCTTTTTAAAAACTCTAAATGATAAGGAGAAATCCCATTTAAAAAAATATTTTTAGAAAAATCAATTTTTTCATGCTTTTCATATATGGAAACAACTTGGAGGTTTTCAATATCAAGGTTCATAAACTAGTTCCAAGTTTCTTATTAAGCAAAAATTTTTTTTCGTTTTTCGTCTTCCAAATCGTATCCCAAATAGTAAAGACTCCTCCGAAGTTACTTCTTTGATCACCTGGTTCAACTGAATGATGTATGACATGGTAATTTGGAGTGACGAAAAATTTCTCTATTAAAGGGTGACCTAGTGGTAGTTCAGAGTGGTTAAGATAATTTATTAAAAGATTATACAGGGACAATTTATAGAATAATTCAGGCGGAATTCCTATGGGATAAAAAAGCATATAAATTATTGAAGTTGTAAGTACAAGCTCGAAAGGATTAAAACGATAGGCACTATGCCACCTAACAACATCCCCATTATGATGCACACTATGAAAGTACTTAAAAAGAACACCATGATAGAGATAACGGTGTAATATAAAACCTATAAAATCTGAGATTACAAAGCCTACAACAAGAATTCCAATGCCATTCATTTCTTCTCTTGGAAAAAGAAAATTAAAATTTGGAATTGTCTTGTTTAAAAAATCTGAATAAAAGAAGATGACTTTTTTTATTAGAAAAGGAGGAAGAAGAAGGTTTACTAAAGCAAAAGGAAGGTCTCGGACTAGATAATACAGTCTATTTTTAAGTGAGGTAGGTCTATAGCTAAACCTATGTTCTATGAAAAAAAAAACTAGAGCTATTGATAAATAGATACTGAGATCCATAAGGGAATTATACTATAATTCTAGGAATTATGGTATAATGGGCTCAAGGAATTTCATGCACTTAGCTAAATCTATTCCAACTTTGGCTATAGCGAGAATACTTTTTGGAGTATCCCTTCTCTGGCGCATCACAGAGCGAATGTACTTCGTCTATGCAGTCAATTCAGAGTACCCAGAAATTTATGGGAGCGGTTTTCCACTAGGCTTGCTATCTGGAAGTTTTCCACAACAAGTTATTTTTCATTTGATACTCCTAGGGCTTACTTTAAATTTCACTCTAGCTAAGAACTTTTTGTCATTTACCTCTTTCTCACTTTTCTTCTTAATTGCAGTAACCAATCAAGATCAGGTCTATATAGGTAAAGGAATTCTTGTCTTTCTCCCACTTCTACTAATTTGGGGATTAGCAGCAGAGAAGTTCGAAAATCGCTTTCATAGGTGTTCTATTTTTTGCTTTTCTCTGTTTTTAGGATCAGCTTATTTCTTTTCTGCTTTTCATAAAAGTGACCCGAGTTGGCTGGATAATGGACAAGCACTATCTCTTTTTTTTCAGACAAAACAAATATCAACTGACCTGGGAGTTAAATTTTTAGCCTTTATACCCTCTGAGTGGTTTGTTTTCTTGAGTAAGGCCACCATTTTATTAGAATATTCTGTGTTGCCTTTGCTTTTGTTTTTCGAATTTAAACGCAAGTTAAGTTTTTTTCTTAAAATAGTTATCATTTGCTTTATTTTATTCCATTCAATTCTATTTATAACGACGATCCTAAAAAGTTTTTCCCTCGCAATGATTTCCTGCTGGATACTAATTTATGCTTTAAAGTTTAAAAAAGCTCTAAGGCTAAGTTTAGAGCCTACAAGACCTGGCTTTAAAGAGCTAAGTGTATGGCTTTACATTTTCACTTCAATTATCCTCTGGAATATGTTTCCAAGCATTTTTAAAAATAATGCAACTCTCAAAAATTTTTTAATTCCTCAAAGGTGGAGTATCGTGGCTCCTTCGCCAGGTTATTATAATTACAAGTATCTGATTTACAATTCAAAAAAAGATTTAATATTTGACTCAGATAGTGTCATTACAAGTCAATTTAAAGCCGCTTTTATAACAGCACTACAAAAAGACAAGCGTGTAAGAGATATATTTCTCCAGAAACAATGTGGGGGTGAAGCATTTTTGCAAACTCGATTACTTCAAGAGCCTAAATTAAATCAGAACATTCACAGAGAAAATAAAGTTGTTGCTCAAGAAAAATTCATTTGTCGATGAATCTGAGAGTTTTAAAACTTTCTTTTAGTTCGAAATATTGTTTTATATTTGAGTCGGTATCGTTATTTAAGACCCGATTTTTAATTTCAGAGAATATATAGTTTTGTAAAATCCATTTTCTCTCTAACTTACTTGCAGAATCACTATTATTTGATTCTAGCGCCATAAATATCGAATCGGTTAAGCTCAACATGGAGTAACTAAGTGACTCATATAAAACTTCTTTGCGGTTAATATCGTTTACTCCAACAAGAGAGTCTAAGTCAGCAAATCCACCATACAAACATAGGTTTTGAGGTTGGAGGCAATTTCCAGTTATCAGCGACCATTTTGTAGCAGGAATAAACCCAAGGATTAACATTCTAGAGAAAAGTTCTAACCATTTTTCAACGACATCAAATTCTTTATTCTCGTTCCACAGAAGTTGTGAAAGTGTTCGCTCCGACAGCATATCAGTGATGCGGAGGGGAATTTCTGGATGAAAGTTATATAATTTACAAAGTGAGTCTGATTTTAAAAGAGACTCCACTCTTTTAAATACTGGGGTTGAAATATTATTTTTTAAAGCGTTTAGAAATTCAACTTGGTATTTCTCATCTATCACCTCCAACGCTACAGGGAAAGGTACAGGAGCCACATGTTTAAATTTTTCAAAATATCTTAAATGAAATTTTTGAGATATATCAATCTCCCTATCAGCCTCCGTTCTCAGGAGGTGAAAAGGTATTTTCCCCTCGAGCATGGGAAATAATTCTAAAGAATTGTTCGTACCAAATATATTTAGCGAATTCGAACTGAAATACGACCTTAAATCATCAGTAATTTCTAAGCCTTTTTGAGCTTTGTACCCGCCTCTAATACATTTGAAATATATAGATCTTTTGTGATTCCGTAAATTTATCGGTGGTGCATTTTCATCTACCTTGGGCATATCTAAACCCAGAGCGTCAATAAAATCCTTGTGGTTGATCATGTCTAAGTGTAGCATAATAAGTTGAATGCTAAAAAGCCTAGATGATCCAACCTTATTTTTTTTCTCAAAGAAATATGTCCTTGTAGTAAAGCATGACCAAAGTTTTTTACTACTCGGTCCAATCTTGGGAGTATTCGTTGAAATAAATTCACTGCAGGCATTGGTGGTTGGACTTGCACAGAAGCTGGACTCTGATTTCACACTCGGACAATTATATAGAGAGCTTTCAAAAATTTTGGAGGTAGACCCTCTCATCTTCTTAAAGCACTTTAATCAGCTTTATAGTCGGGGCGTAGTAAGAGATTCAAAACCTAATGACGATTTTGATACCTATCAAATTAAATTTATATTCGACAACGCAGTCGTTGAAGCTAAGACATTTGAGCATTTTGTCGCACACAACTGGGTCAGTATCTTAGATCTTCAATTAAAAACTCGGCCCGAAATTCTAAACCAGGGATTATTCTACGGAAATATATTCAATTCTAAAGAAAAAATTTTTCAGGAGATAAACAAATCTCTCCATAAGCTTTTTGAGATCTTACCTAAAAAATCTCTGCCTACAATTGAGCAATCCAGGGAATCACTTTGGAAACTTCACCAATTTTTTGAAAAACAAAGCCTCGAAACTCTACAGTCTAAAAATCTTAAAGAAAAATTCAATGAAGAGTTAAAATTTTTAAACTATCTCATCCACATGGCGGAAGATAGTTTAGAGGGTGGTAAAGGTGGGTTTATCGAAGTTATTTTTTCTTCTATATTCAAGCCCGTACTCCTCAATAATTGCGATCATCTTTTTTCACCCGATTTAAATGAAAAGATGATCTATCTAAACTACTATGAAATAGGTTATTCACATATAGCGGCCTTTGAAGCGAAGACAACCTCAATTCCAGTTCCACAAACTCAGTATTGTGCCAATCATTTCATTTATATAAGACCAGACAATATATTTGTCCAAAATAGAAG
The DNA here is from genome assembly GCA_002707495.1 of Halobacteriovoraceae bacterium. Classification (GTDB taxonomy): domain Bacteria; phylum Bdellovibrionota; class Bacteriovoracia; order Bacteriovoracales; family Bacteriovoracaceae. Next base: position 171,442 of record PAMZ01000018.1, read on the forward strand.
AAAGGAACTTCGGGAGTGGAGTATACAGAACCATAATATGGATACTGACAGAGCTGAAGCAAGATTAGGCCATATACCGCTGGCTCGTATAACTGACAATAGGAGCTATCAAGAGTTATGTGAGGTTCTCAGGTCATATCAAAAACTTATCAATATTGAAATTACAGGATTATAAAGAGTTCATTCAAAGGAAAGGACTATGAAACTAGTAAGTATTTTATCATTTTTACTGTTTTTCACTCAGTGTACTTCAACAGATAAAAAGAGAGTTTTCAGCGAGTCGGATAACTTAGCATGGCAGGTTGTTATAATTTCAAAGGCAGGGAAAAAAACCAGTTTAGCACTATCAAATCAAAAAATTACTTTGTGGAGAGATTTTGAATGTGAGGTATGGAAAGAATTCTATAAAGAGCCTAAAGAAGAGGAGTTATATAAGGTCTTATACTGTAAAAATAAAACTGACAAAACCAGAATCTTATCCACAAGATGCAATACGAAAACCAGAAAGAAAAAGTATATTAGATTCTTAGGAAATGAACCACCCAACTCTAACAGAAGTATCTATTTAGATTGCAGTCTATAATTTGGGAGTTTCGGACTTCCCTAAAGAATAAATGAGAAGAAACAAGCCGGCAAACAGTAACAAGTAAAACTTGTAGCCGGATTTTATCTTTTTCAAAGGTATTTTCTTAAAAACGATTTGGTATTTTGAGCGAAAGTTTCTCTCACCTAAATCAAAATTATCTTTTAAAATATTAAGTATTTCCTGTGTTTTCTCATTCCATTTATCACGTTGGTCAGTTATCTTTTCGGAAAGCTCTAACTCTAACTCCAAAAGTAAGATATTATCTTGATAGAAAACCTTATCATAACTAATCGTATAAATGCGCTGTCCCGCTTGGCTTAGATACATTCTTTTACGTTTTTGATTTATCTTAAATTGAGGAAGAAAGGTCGTAAAACTAATTTGATTCTTTAATAATAAGTATTTAATTTGAGACTGAATATCTGCAGGAAGATTTGAAATTAAATCAGAGTCATTCTTTATTAAACCTACCGGAGTTTGAATTTCACCCATACCTTTCGAAGTTGGAAACTTAAAATGAATTTGCTGCTTGCTTCTATATGATCTAACTCTCAAAGAGAAATTGTTCTCAAAGAGTTCATACTCAGCATTATCATAGTAGACATCTTCAACCTCAACACTCTCAAAATGAATTCGAAAATTATTGTCTAGCAAATGCTCAATTTTTTTTAAATCTATATCTCGACTAACTAAAAATTTTATATCATCATCAACCTGGGAAAAACACTCACACGCGAAGAGGAGAAATGCGAGGCTAAATATTAATTCTTTGATCATTGTAAAAAGTAGATACCTTTTCTACACCCTCTATTTGGCTAAGACATTCTGATAGTTTTGAAAAGTCTTCTACAGATATAATATAACTCATTTTTCTCAAACCTTTATCGTTGGTGAGTTCTGTATAAAGAAGACTGAAGTATCTTACCTGATCTTTTAACACTCTTTCTATTTCGTCCTGACTATAGAGGGATTCATCTACCTCTAAATTTAGTAATTGGTCCTGGTTTTTAAAACTTCCAATTTCAAATCGATTTAAAAGTAGCATTAGCATAGTTATAAATATAGAGAAGGATATAGATAAAGCATACATTCCAGTACCACACCCCATGCCGATAACTAAAGCTGCAAATATATATCCTGTGTTTCTGGAGTCTTTTATTGCGGTTCTAAATCTAATTATAGATAACGCTCCCACCAAACTAAAAGCTCTTGCGATATCACTTCCAATAATCATCATTATGACCGATGTAGTAAAAGAAAGAATGAATAGAGTATGAAAAAATCCCTGATCGTAATCTAAGGTTTTGTTGTTTTTACGGTAATGAAGAGCCAATGGTAGAGTTAGTATTGCAGTAAGAATAAAACAGATAAATACATCTAAAAAGCTATGGGCCGGAGTCAGAGTTGGTGTATAACTCATTTGGTTTAATAGTTCATCCATATCTTCCCCTAAAATGATTCATAGATAAAGTATACTTTGAAACACTCACTTTTTCCATTTTTGACTCTTTAAGGATATTTAAAAGCCAAACAGGGAAGTTCTTTTTATGTTTCATTTCAAAAATTCCCCACGTTGGATTTAGGATAAAGTTGTTTTCAGAATGGCTAAAGTCAAGTGTATCTCTACGACTCGATCTTATCAAAGTATCTAGATTGATTCTCAAATATGGATCAAAAAAACATTCAAAGGCAAGCCTTTCATATGAAATCAAACATTTTGGCTTCATTATATAGCTTGAGTCAGTTTGATAGATTTCTCTTCTCTTAAAACTCTTATCTCCTAATTTTATCTTTTGCTCGAACCATTTTTCGTTTGTATTTTGACCATAGAATCTAATCCTATTTTTGCATTTGTAAAAATGTCCTTCAATTTTATCTTCGACACTATTTAGTTTAGGTGTATCTAAATAAAGAGAATGAACTGTGTAATTTCCAAATCTTCTATCTATGCGAAAATAAGGATTAAGTTTTTCCTTAAGTACACACCAAGACTTCAAAGGGATTTTATATTTGATTTCAAATCGTCCTTCCACAGGATAGAAGCCTCCTTGTATTTTTCTTCAGATACTGTAATGGGTTCCAATATTTTTGTCTCACCTGAAAAAAGATTTTCAATTTCAATTTTTGATATTCTTCCTTCGAATTTCAATGCACTTGGTAAGTATCTTATTCCAAATTTTTCATGTATGATAGTTCTATCTCTGCTATAGACCAGCTCATTGTCTTCAATAGTATTTGCCATAAGAGCTGCTATTTCTTCCCAATCTATTTTCTCCGTATTTAAAGTGAAATGTCCATTACCAAAAATTTCCTTTATTTTATATAAACCTTTACCTTTGATTACTAATAAATCATTTTTTGAGTGTCTTTCCAAGCTTACATCAAACTGACTCAAGGATCTTGTAATTTTTTGATTTCTTTCGGCTAAAAGATTACGGATTTTATTCTCCTGATCTTTTATATCTTTCCAGATAAAGGCTCGGTCTGTACCCATTAAATAATCATATTTGAAATCAAATTTGATTTTGACCAGTAATCTTTTGAGAAAAGATTGAAGTTTTTGGAGACTCAACTCATTCGACATTAATTGCTTCAAGCTCTCTATTCTAATGTACCTAAAAAACGAGTTTTGTAGCAATTTTTGGGAAATTGGATTTTTTGATTGTAAGACCTCAGCATCATTTCTTAGGTATCCTAGGTCCCATACAATTGGTGAGAATTTTTTTTCAAATGGATCATAATATAATTTGTGATTATGAAAAGCATCTCGATGCGAAGACCCAATAAGTTCAGTTAGATTATAGAAATTTATAAAATCTCTAACTTGGATATAGGTTAAAAGCTCAGTACAGCTCTTTTGAATGCAGTTCAAGAGGTCATCTAAGGGTAGCCAATGATAATTTTTTTGACTATTCTCCCAAAGATAAGGGTTAAAAAATTCTCCAGACTTATATGAATAATTATCATAACTATAGATCGGGCCCAGTCTCATACCATGTTTTTCTAAAAAGGAATCATCAAAATCCTGGATGAGATGATACAATCCTTGATACCTTTTATTTATGTACAGATGAATCATATTTTCCGATTCATTAAGAAGATTTAATTGCTTTGCAAAGTGTCCTGCAAAAATCTCTGTGAAATAGCTAGGCCATTTATAATTCATGAGAATATAGCTTTGATTATCATGTTTGATACGTAAACTTTTTTTCTTTCCCATCCAATGATAAAAATGGAATCCCCTTTTTTTTATTTCTATTTTTAAAAATCCATTGTCTTTTTCTAGATAAGCATTTGACCATAAAGGGTTTTTCTCCGACTTAGTCAATTGAACAAAGTCATTAGGTTTCATTTTTATGTGCACAGAAGGAAAATTTTTCTTACCTGCCGAAAAGTGATCCCACCTCTGAATAACTAAGTTGAGTATATTTCCTTGTATTAATCTTTCAATTAGTAAGTAATTAAGTTTTTTATTTTGAATCAAATTGATAGGCAGGCCGAAAAAAACAAGAGTTGTAAAAATAAGAACAATATACCTTCGAGAAAATTTCTTGTGGAAATACCTTTGCAAAAATAATCCTCAATACTAAGATTAATAAGTGAAACTCATTTCTTGGTCTTTATTATTCCTCATTCCACAAGCTTTTAGCAATAATTGTAATCTACCAATAGTATCGTTGCCTCAGGGGAAGTCAGAGAAAATTGATCTGATAACGGACATAAATAAAGTTTGCTCTGATGAACTAGATAGAAAATTTAAAGATGTTAGTGCAAGATTTGTTTTAAATAGTCAATGCCAACTCTCTGTTCTCAAGAGAAACGATTTTGGAAAGTTAGTGGCTTTTGAAGAGTTCAATCAGAGAGAAATCGTTTCAGCTGGCGAAATTATCTGTAACTTAGATGGTTCTATGACCATAACTAATAATACAAAGTCTTTTTGTTTCCCAAAAGAAACACTCGAACCTCTTTTTCATATACTTAATGCTTCAAAAATCTCCTTTAAATTTGTTGATAAACTAGATTTAAGTTGTCCTAAAAAAACACGGATACCTGATTCAACAGTTGTTCTTATTATGATCGATGGATTTTCCTCTGAGTATGTAAAAAAATTTTCGCCTCCCTTTTTAAATCAAAAAATAAAAGAAGCCTCTTTTGTTAAAAATCTAACTCCTGTTTTTCCTTCCGAAACAACAGTCTCTCTTCAGTCTATAATCACAGGAGTAGAGCCTAATGCCCATGGTTTAGTAGGTTCAAAGTTCTACTCCCCAAAGTTAAAAAGAAGATTTGATTTTAGAGATAACAGATTTTTTGTGATACCACCCCTGTGGATTACGCTTGAGCAACAAGCAATTTTGTCAGCTGTCGAAAGCTGGCCAGGCTCAGAAGTATTGATAAATGGGCGAAAACCCCGGTTTAATTTACCATACGAAAGATCTCGTTCGCTTGAGAATAAACTTAAATTCATCCTTACATCTATAAAGAACGGAGCAAAGTTTGTCTCGATTTGGATTCACGACATAGACAGTTCAGGGCATAGATTTTTTAATGACTCGGAAAGAATGAAGATTGAGGTTTTAAGGGTAGATTCTTTTCTCAGCAGAATGTTCAAGGAGCTTACAAGCTTAAAAAACACAGATGTTCAGTTATTAATAGCTAGCGATCATGGTATGAATAAGCTAGATAGATCCAAAAAGATTGATATAAGTTCGATTGATTTTTCTAAAGGAATATTAGAAGGCAGTCATGTTGTCTTAAATTATCACGATCAAAACAACAAGAATGTCCAAAAGATTTTTAAGGACTTGAAAAAAGTCTCTTCTCATCTCGGAGTATATCTTAGAAACCAAATTCCTGAAGAGTATAGGTACAACCATAATTCCAATATCGGAGATCTTACATTAATAGCTGATCCTGGATGGATTATAGATTATGGTCAAACCATTAAGGGAAATGGTGTACATGGATACCTAGCTAAACAGGATCCTGCCATGAATGGTGTCCTTTTCGCCATTGGTAATAAGTTTAAAACAAATTTTAATTTAACAAGTGCCGACTCCAGAGAAATTCATAGTTTGATAATAAAATTATTAAATGCCGGTGAGCCTTCTACTAATTTTAAAAAACTAGAAACATTACAATTACTTTTAAAATAATTTAATTGTACCTGCTAGACTTACTCTTTTATCTTCTTCAGTGTGAAATTTTGTAGAGTGAAACATCCAACTAGGGAAAGCGATCATTTGTCCCATATTTGGCCTGACCAAATACTCAGGAAAATGATTTAGTTCTCCCTCTTTAGAAGTTTTGTAGAAATGAGGGATTTCCAAGTTAAAAGTAGTTTCAGAATCATTTAAAAAGATCACGTAACTCAAAGAAGGCTTATTTTCTAGAATATGGCAATGTTTTGGAACGTACTCACCTTTCCTTAATATATTTAGCCAACTATGCATTGATTCCTCTTTAAGTTTGAAATCAAAAATCTTAGCAAGAATTTTTAATTCGTTTTGAATTCTTGTATTTAGTTTTTTAGAGTCACTATCGTTAAATAATGAAAAATAGTCATAGAAGCGGTAGCCGTTTAAAATAAAATTACTAAATTTACTTTCAAGATTTTGACTAATTTCTTTTTTTATTAAGACTTCCTTTTCAAGAAAACTCTTATAAAGTAGCGAGGATTCCTCCTTGGATAAAAATTTTTTTTCCGCAAGAAAACCATTAAACCTTGGTATTTCGAAGGGAGCATTAGAGTTAGGAGCTTCTTCATAATAAAAATTAGTGATTTTAAAATCGGTCTCGTTATCCATAGGCTTATTATACCTAGCAAATGTCGAAGCTTAAAATGAGAATTGAAAGTATTTCAAAAGAAGTGGCGGGTGCAGAGGGATTCGGCCACTAGCCGTTCGCTCCTGCTCACTAGCGTAGCCTCCCCTCGCTGGCTGTTCGTTCGCTTCACGCTCACTTCGAATGCCTTAGCATTCCGCCAGCTCCCTTTCGAATCCCAGTAACCCAACTTCTTCTTTTCAAATTTACCGATGCTTTCATTCAACGAAAAGCGATCGAACGAGACGTACAAAGGTACTTCGCAGTGAGAGAGTCTTAAAGTTGGATGGAATGATCGGTAAATTTCAAAAGAAGTGGCGGGTGCAGAGGGATTCGAACCCCCAACCTACTGATTTGGAATCAGCCGCTCTACCAATTGGAGCTATACACCCATGGGCAAAAAAAAGGAGCCAGCATACCTGCTAGCTCCTCTTATCATTGAAAATTACTAGCGTAATTTTTTACTCGATGATTTCTGCAACAGTTCCGGCACCGATTGTTCTACCACCTTCACGGATAGCAAAACGAAGACCTTTTTCCATTGCGATGTCTGTAATAAGCTCTACATCAAAAGAAGCGTTATCACCTGGCATTAGCATCTCTGTTCCTTCTGGAAGAGTTATCGCACCAGTAACGTCAGTAGTTCTAAAGTAGAACTGTGGTCTATACCCTTTAAAGATTGGAGTGTGTCTTCCACCTTCATCTTTAGTTAGAATATAAACTTCACACTTAAATTTCTTATGTGGAGTAACGGAACCTGGTTTAATTAAACACTGTCCTCTTTCAACGTCATCACGTTTTGTCCCTCTAAGAAGAAGACCAACGTTATCACCAGCTTCACCTTGATCAAGAAGCTTTCTAAACATTTCAACACCTGTAACAGTTGTTGTTTGCTTATCTCTGATACCGATAATATCAACTTCTTCGTTAACCTTGATGATCCCTCTTTCAATTCTACCAGTACAAACAGTACCACGACCAGAGATTGAGAAAACGTCTTCAACTGGCATTAGGAATGGCTTATCAACGTCTCTTGTTGGAGTTGGGATGTACTCATCAACTTGTGCCATAAGCTCAAGAACTTTCTCTTTCCCAATATTGTCATCTCTTCCTTCAAGTGCAGCAAGAGCTGAACCAGCAATGATTGGTGTATCATCACCTGGGAAGTCGTACTCGTTTAGAAGCTCTCTTACTTCCATTTCAACTAGCTCAAGTAGTTCTTCATCATCTACTTGGTCTACTTTGTTTAGGAAGATAACGATTGCAGGAACACCAACTTGTCTTGCAAGAAGGATATGCTCTCTAGTTTGTGGCATTGGACCATCAGCTGCAGATACAACCATGATCGCACCATCCATTTGAGCAGCACCAGTAATCATGTTTTTTACGTAGTCAGCGTGACCTGGACAGTCAACGTGAGCGTAGTGTCTCTTCTCAGTTTGGTATTCAATGTGAGAAGTGTTGATAGTAATCCCTCTCGCTTTCTCTTCTGGAGCTGAGTCGATTTCATCAAATGCTCTAACATCACCACCCATCGCCTCTGAAAGAGTTCTAGAGATTGCTGCAGTTAAAGTAGTTTTCCCGTGATCTACGTGACCGATAGTACCGATGTTTACGTGCGGTTTCGAACGGTCAAATTTTTCCTTAGCCATAATATTTCTCCTTACTTATCTGAAATCAAGGCAGTTAATTGTTAATAATTGCGTAAAATACCGTCTGAGTATGCTTGAAGCGCATCCAACTGACAATACTAAAAAATAAAAAAAGTGGAGCTCACACCGGGATTTGAACCCGGGACCTCTTCCTTACCAAGGAAACGCTCTACCCCTGAGCCATGTGAGCTTGTCACTTTTAAGAAATACTATTTATATGATTGAAATCTCTTAAGCAATAAAAAATTTCGGAATTATAACGAAGCGCATCTTACTCTTAGCAGCTGTTTTGTGTCACTAAATAATGATAGTGTTTCGCAAAGTACTCTTTGGAATGGAAGAGTAGGAATGGGACGGAGTTTTGGACACAAACAGTTATAATTTAAGACTTTGGGATAAGGTTGATGCAAAAACCCTACCTTTAAACCAGCCTTTTACGGAGAATATGCTTAGAGAAGCGAGAAACGGAAAACCCACAATTCATATTGTATTCGGCAAACCTATACCAAGTGCTTGGCTGCCTGAAAATTTTAGAGGATTAAAAATTCTATTATTAGCAGGAGGCGGAGGAAATCTTAGCCCACTTCTCGCTGCAACAGGAGCTGATGTCACCGTGGTTGATTCTTCTCAAGCACAACTCGACCTAGACCTAGAGGTTTGCGAGAACTTCAACTTAGAAATAAATACTCAAAAACAAGATATGAGAGACCTGAAGTTATCCTCAGAGGAATTTGATTTGATTATCAACCCTTCATCAGTTTTATATATTTCTGATCCAAGCATTGTATGGGAGCAGTGCAAGAGAGTATTAAAAAAAGATGGTATACTGATTACAGGTCTAGTCAACCCAACCCTCTACTTACTAAAAGAAGAGAGGGAGACTAACATTGTTAGATTAAATAAAACTGAGGATGAACGCAAAGCTCAAGAAATCCTTCCGCCTCAATTTTACGAACATCCACATTCTCTTAATCAATCCATTGGAAGCCTATTAAATGCAGGCTTTAATATGACAAATTTCGAAAGTGGTAAATGGGGGGATGGTTGCCGGATAGACGATTATATAGATTCATTCATTTCAATTAGATGTATCAAGCAAGCCTAGAGCACCTACCGAGAGAAGCCTTTGCAGTGAGGTTTTCGCTAGGGTGTAAAGTTCCCCTTGATATGTTCGGATTTCAAATTCTCCCGACTCAACCTTTATTCTGAATTGTCCTCGATGATAGTCATCAGAAACTATTTCATCGCCACTTTTGTAACACCAAGGTGCCAATACTAGGCTAGTCTTTTCTTGGTAGCTGAAATCGTCTTCACCCAAATACCTTTCAGCACCATAATAGCTGAATATCTCAAGACTTAAGGGATCGTTATAACCCTTATAGATTATTCCATGATGGGGCCATTGCCGCTCACCAGCCCTAACTTGAGGAGAAATAAAAGCATTTCTATGAATCTTCAGTGCCAATTCACTAAACTTAAACATACCTCGTAAATTTTTTGATTCTAGGTCTACAAGCTCATAGGTTTCATACTTCTTACTCCAGTGAAAAGGTACTTCAAAGCTTCTGCCGAGTAACTCCCGCATTTTCTCAGCCATATGAGTAACGAATAAAAAGGGACCAAACTCACTTTTATAAACAGGAATTGAAAATACTGAACCTTTAAAGTCCTCAATGAATTGATGATAGCCCCCCCAATTACTAATTAAACAAGGAATACCTTGAGACAAACACTCCAAAACGGTGAAACCAAAGTCCTCATCAGAGTGCAGGCTTGGAGAAATCATTAAGGGAGAAACTGAAATCACCTCCTCGTAGAGCTCTTCTTTGCTAAAGCAAAATTCTCTAAATTCAATTAGATCAGCTACACCCATATCGATTGAAATTTGATAAAGTTGTTCAAGGTAGGGGCCACTAGGGATGGCCATATTTGGGCTACCATAATTGTCCTGCATTCCCCACAGATAAAGCTTAGCATTAGCCATTCGCATTTCTTTTGCCACAAGTGATATTGCCCAAAAAAGTGTATGAATATTTTTTTGATTGGTGTAGCGGCCTATATAACAGAAATTTTTGACTTCCCTAGGACGAATTTCGGATCTAGGCTGCAAGGGGCTTTGACAGGGAATATATCTTGCCTCCAAGTTCGTTAGGTTTTGAATTAAGTCAACATCTCTCATATTCTGTGCAACCAGAACATCATCAGACCTTAAAATTTTATCTAGACCGAGGGTTTTATAATTGAAAAATCCTATCGAGGGAGACTCTTCAGTATAAGCTACGCAAATTGCATTTGAATTAACAGTAGAGCGAACAGACTGCAGATACATAGTCTCTTTAACCGACAACCTAAGAAAAACGATATGAGTCTTATCAATTGAACGGAGAAGATCTTCTTTTATAAATGGATAAGTAATCTGATCTAAAAATTCTACCTCTGCGAAGCTCTCATAAGTTTTCCAATAGTTTTTAAAGCTATCCAGCAAATGATCGATACTAGTCCAGCGGCCTTCATCTTCATGTTCTGCGACAACCAGTATTTTGTATTTTTTTTCGCTCATCACGCACAAGTTTAACTAGATTAAAAGAAGGTGTGAAGCAATTGATTCCAGAATGTTTTTGCTATAGTTTGTTTATATGAAATACTTAGTTCTCATTTTAATATTGCAAGCTTGTGCCTTGGAAGGCAGCAAGGATCAAACTCATTCCATCCTTTACTATACACACAAAAGAATATTCACAGGGGAAACAGGAAAGTTCCATACGGCTCTAGGGGTTAAAGGAGAAAGAATCTTCTTTATCGGCGACAAAAGAGATATTCCAAAGGGTGCTAAAATAAAAAAGCTTAAAGGTGAACTTCTTTTACCGTCATTTGTAGACTCTCATATTCATATCATTGACTTAGCCCGAAGGGGCAAATCAAAATGCTTACTTTCTGACAATATTACGAGCAAGAAAGTTTTAAGAATTGAAATCAAGACTTGCCTGGCTAAGAATTCATACTTAAACACGCTTGTCATTGACAACTGGAGACCTGCCAAATTTCCACTCCACGAAACTCATAGAGAGTTTCTAGATTCTCTTACGACAAAAAAAAATATCATCATGCGAAGTTCAGACGGCTTTCACTTTGCTGCTAACACGCCTGTTCTTGAAGTTGTCTTGAATAAAAATATTAAAAAGGATGAACTACAGCGTTCGTTTGAAAGTAGAAATAATAAATTAACAGGGTACTTTAATGATCATGGGTTGCAATACTTAACAACTTTCTATTCTGAACTTTTTCCCAAGCCTTCTACCGAGGACTTATATGAAATAATTGGCAAACTTAATTCTTTTGGAATTACTAGCATTTTGGAAGCGTATGTCGATTTTTCTCAAGTAGACCTTTTCAAAAAACTAGCCAAGAGATCCAAAAATAAAATCGATATAAATCTCGCAATCCATCCATATATTAGTAAAAAAAATGAAATCCCTTCTATGCTTGAAAAGCTAGTACGCCTGAGAAGTGAATTAAAGAAGCTCAGTGGTATAGATTTTAATACTATTAAACTTATCCTTGATGGTGGCTTAGAAGGGAATCCATACCAGAAGCCCCCCCGCCTACCTTCAGCATCTGTACTAAAGCCTTACAAACCCGCTTCAATCAATGTGGAAGCGGGACAGGAGATAATTAGCTATAAGCATACCAATCAACATAGCCATTCGAGAGGTATTCCCTATTGGAAACAATCCACCCTAAATGAATTTGTGAAGGTTTTGGACGAAGCAAGATTTATAACCCATACACATACTATTGGCGATGGCTCACTGAGACAAATTAGAAAGGCAATTGAGTTCTCTAAAAACCAGGTTAAAGGGCATACAATCGCTCACATGCAATACTCTAATATAAAAGATGTAGAGCGACTTGGAGCTATGGGCACGTCAGCAGTGTTTACCCCTTTATGGTTGAATCGAGACTTGGCATATGACAAGAAAGTGATCCCATTTATCAAAAAAGTCGACAGCTTAAATAGAATTTACTCAGATAAGAATTTAAATGAAAAATTCTACCCAATTAGTGACTTTCGGAAAAATGGTGGGACAGTACTGATCGGATCTGACTCGCCATTTGACTACCCAACCCCTGATCCGTTTCTAAATATTTCCAGTGCTCTCAAATCAAGTCAGGGCGATAAACCAGCTTTTGATATACATCAAATTATTAAAGCAATAACCAGCAAAGTTCCATCTTTATCAGGTCAAAAGAATCGCAGCCTTGAAGTTGGGGCAACTGCAGATTTTATTGTTTTAAACCAGGATTTGTTCAGATTGAGTGAAAAAAACCTGTTTAAAGAGATTGAAAAAACAAAAGTTCTAAAGACATTCTTTCATGGGGAAGAAGTTTATTCTTTAGTAGACTAGCCCCGGTAATCTGATCGTGGTAAAATTCAAGCTATGTTTAAAATTTTGTTCATTTTACTTCTATCTCCTCAGCTTTTAGCAGCTCCTTTAGAAGCTAAATACGATTATAGAATTGATGGACAATCCTACAAGTATTCCATTTTTTTAAGTGACAACCTTTTAGTGGTTAAGTCAGGCTCAAAAGTTACCCACCTACATAAGACTTGCCCAGGACTTAAGAGAATATGCCGATACGAACTTAAAACTAAATCGAAAAAGATTCTTGCAGATAACAAAGTGAATCCATTTGAAAAACAACCGTTTATTGATGGTATGAAACGAGATGGAAAGAAAGTTTCTTTTAAAAGCAAACACAATTATCTGTTAACGAAGAAACAAAAAAAGCTACTTTCTTCCTTTTATGATTATTTTGCCTTACCTACGAATCAAGACAAATTCTATAGCACTGTGATAACAGACGACTACCAAGACATTCTTCTAGACGTTAAAGTGGTTTCTATTGATACGATAAAAAAGGTCAATAGAAATATCGAAGATGAAGAGTTATTCACTACGTTTGTCTGTGTTAGTAAAGTTACCTGTAAAAAGTTAGCGCTTTAGTCCCACTTCACCCACATAAGAAAATAAAAGAGGAGCTACAATCGTTGCATCTGATTCGATCATGTAGCATTTACTGTCACCATCTAGTTTGCCCCACGTGATTTTTTCATTTGGTGGGGCCCCACTATAACTTCCAAAACTAGTTATGCTTTCAGAGACCTGGCAAAAATATGACCATTTAGGAGCTTCTTTCAACTTCATTACCGTCAACAAAGGAACAACACAGATACTAAAATCTCCCGCAATCCCCCCACCCAATTGAACAAAGCCCATTGGGCTTGACATTGAGTGACTCAAATAAAAGAGAGCCAGATCCTTCATATATTCAAGGCCTGACTTAATATTAGCTAAATTCAGACTTGAATTACCTCTCATATGTATTGCGACACAGTAATTCGCAAACGTAGAGTCTTCCCATCCGGGCACAAAAATAGGAGTACCTTGCAGGTAGCAATTATAAACCCAGCTTTCTTCTTCTAGTCTATTCTTGTCTATTTTATTTTCTTTAATAAGTCTCTCAATTGTCCGCCATAAAATAACGTGAGGGAGTTCAGGTCCATCAAGAGCCATTACCTCTTCTACGAAATAACTTGCTAAATCGTGGAAATCAGAGCCATCCAAAAGAGTGTCAGTTACTCTTAACTTATCATTTTTATACCAGCTCAACTCTTCTTCTTTCTTTATTTCTCTCCAATTTTCGAGCACTTCATTTTTGGAGAAGATTCGAAATATATCCTCCTCAAGATTTGCCGCTGTACTGGAGATTGAATTAATATGTCCTGATTTGATGAGGGGCACTAATGTCTTTCCTATTCCCGCGGTAGAAAGAGCACCAGCAATAGTAACCATTATTTTTCCACCACAAGAAAAATGATCGACTAGCCCATCTGCGGCATCTTTTAACTCTCTGGAGTTAAAGGCATTGTATTCTTGAAATAATTTTTCGATCTTCCCCAACAATCCTCCAACTATCCAAAATTGTATGAAATTCGCCTAAAAAAAAAGCAAATAATTGATTTGATTAATGTTATCATAAAACACAAATAAAAATATTACCAAGGCTTAGTAATGATGACAAAAACACTTACCCTACTCACAATTGCCACACTACTTTTTTGCGCTTCCTGCTCAAAGAAAAAAAACCAAGCTGAATATACTATTAAGTGGGAGATTGCTCATCAACCTCTAGAATACTTCCAAGAAACAGCTCAAAAGTTTAAAGAGCTCGTTGAAAAGCGCACGGAGGGTAAAGTTAAAGTTCTTGTAAGCACTCAAAAAAGTTTTCCAAAAATCGAGGTAATTGATGGTGCCAAATATAAATTCAATAATGCTGGCTCTCTAGATAGGGTCTTAGTCGGAGAATTGGACATGAGCCAAATTTATACCGAAAGGCTCTCTTATCAAATCTCTTCTGAATTTGCGGTTTTATCGGTGCCGTACCTTCTTAAAAACCACGAACATATCGATAGGGTTGTCGAAGGGAAAATTGGCGGAGAATTATTGGCCAGTGTGGAGGCTAAAGGACTGAAAGGTCTGGCATTTACCTATAGTGGAGGTGAGCAGGCAATAGTTAGTGTTAACAGACCCGTTAAGGCTATCAATGACTTTAAAGACATACGATACAGAGGGTTTTCAGACTGGGATTGTCTAATGGCAAAGATAAATGAGGCATCATGTCAGATAGGAAGCCGTCTGATAGATGATCGAAGATTAACTTTGGAGCAACAAATTTCTGCCGACATGGTGGATGCTGGAGATGCTACCGTCAGGGATGCTGTCGAAGCTTTTTACAATTCTCACCAGAGAAAGGCTAAGTATTTGACTTTGACCGGCCATAAATTTCTAATGACCGCCCTTGTCTTTAATAAAGAAAAATTTAATTCTTTTCCCAAGGATATCCAGCAGATCATCCTAACTTCTGCTAGAGAAGTAGCAAGATTTGAGCGAAAATCCATAATCGATGATGAGAGAAAGTTTAAAAGAAAAATTGAGAGAGATAACAAGTTCCAAGTAATCGAAATGACCTACCAAGAACGATCGAAGCTAAAAGACTCTTTAATCGAGGTTGAGAAAAAAGTTTTATCTCAGATCAAAGACTCCAAGAGAGCTGCATACCTCGTGGACGCAATTAAGAATCTTGCGAAAGAAGAGGATATCGCTACGAATTAAGTTTTTTACCCTCAAGGTTTGTACCAATCAAGAGTGTAAGATCTCTTAGAATAAAACTGGCCAATGAGACGCTAACTTCTGAAGTATCCAAACTAGGTGCTAACTCCACAAGGTCAGCTCCTACAATGTTCTTTTCGATTAATATTTCCACAATAGACTTGAAGTCATTGTAGCTTGCTCCTCCAGGGCAAGGTGCTCCCGTACCAGGAAGACACGAGGGATCAAAAAAGTCACAGTCAACTGTTAAGTAGACAGGCCTGTCGCCTGGAATTGTTCTCAGCTTTTCCAATAGCTCCTCTAAGGTTTCAGACAAAGAGCCTAAATGATTCATCTTCTGGTGCTCTGAAGGCTTAACTTGCCGAACACCGTACTGAATAAGTTCATGTTTTTCGCCGAACATATTAAGTATGTTTTGCATAATAGACCCATGGGAGTTTGTATCTCCGAGAAAATCTGCAATCATATCTGCATGAGCGTCTAGTTGAATAACAACTAGATCTTCATAGCTTTTCAAGTACTTCTCAACAGAATATCTAATCACGGAGTGGTCACCTCCAATAGTTATCAAAGACTGTTTGTTCAAGTCTAATTTGTCTATTTGAGTACCTGCTGAGTTTACGATTTCTATATGGCTTTTAAAAAAGCCTTTCTCTAACTCTAAACTAAATAAATTAAAATCGCTTACAGACCTTAGCCTCAGGTGATCATATGGACTTATCTTTTCAGAATACTGGGAAATGGCTTGGGGGGCACCGCTAGCTCCCTTTCCTATAGAAGTCGCACCATCGAATGGTAAACTCAAGAAATAAACTCCCGACTCTTGAGGCCACTTAACAATTTTTGAATTGAAATACTTCACACTTAGTAGTTTAGCATCAATAAAGATAGTCTGATAAGATATTAGAAATATGAAACCAAAACAATTTTATAATTTATTCCGTCAAAGCTGGAAGTCAAAACTATTTAGACTCACTTCTTACCTTTGCTTATCAATAATATGCTTGAGTTTATCTGTCTCGATCTATTCCATATATGTAAAATCAAAAAAATCTTTAATTTACCATGATGAGGTTATTTATAACAGAGAGTCCTCGAAGATCAAAAAGCGTAGAGAGAAGATCAATGCTGCGATGGGATGGGGATTTAATTTCTCACAAAGCTGGATTCAAGAAGCGACTAAAGCTGGAGATGTTATCTTTAGAGCTAAAATTACCATTGACGAATTTGGTAGAAGAATAGTGCCAAACAATACATTGAATCTGAATCAGAGAAAAAAACATCTCATCATTACCGGTGGCTCTTATGTTCTATCTCAAAATGTTGATGACCAAGACACATTTACAAATTTGATCGCCGAAGTCTTAGACGATCATCACATATATGTTTATGGTGGTTGGTGGTACTCTCCTGCACATTTTTTAAGACGCTTTGAAGTAGCACCAATTACACAAGAAATAAAACAAGACTCTGGACTTACACTGGTAGTCTTTAACAAAGCACACTTACTGGGGATTTTAGGTGATTCCTGTTATCTAGTTCATGAGAATAACTTCCATTCACCAAGCTTTGAAATGAAGAGCAATAAATTGGTTTATGCTGGAAAATGGTCTGAAATATTTGAGAAAAGATATAGAGTCATGAGAAATTTACCCAATCTCCTTCAAAATATCTACACCGAGTATTGCTGGAACTTTCTTGAATCAAAATATCACAACTTGGATGAAATCTTGGGAGAATACACAAGGGAGCAAATGAATCTCATATTTAATGTGTTTAAAGCGTATAAGAATATTTTAGAAAAGCAGCTCCCAAAAACAAAAGTCATTTTCCTCAATATGAATTGGGGAAAAAAGCCTCCTTCAAAGTTCATTAACGCTGCTAAAGAATATCAGCTTCAAGTTAAATCCATTGAGATGGACAATCTGAACACTGACCTAAATCCGGATACTTGGCATTTGAATTCTGAAGGGGAAAAGGGACTAGCCAAACTTATTTTACCAGTTATTTATGATAGTATGGATGCTGAATGAAGGTGGTATTTTTCTCTGATATTCCTGCTGATATTGGTGTATCTCGTTACGCAGGTGCCCATCGCCTGGCTTCAGAATTAAGGGCAAATGACATAGATTGCAAAGTCATTGACGGCTTCTGCCTTTTTGAAGAACACGAACTAGAGAAAATAGTCGATAGATTTATATCAAGTGAAACTGTTGCCCTAGCAATAAGTTCAACTTTTTTGACTCCCCAAGCAGAAGAGGTTGTTTATTCAGATGCAAAATCAATTTCGAAAAGAAAAAATTTTCATCTCGCTTCAATACTAGAGGATTTAATATCAAAATGCCGAGAAAGAAGCCCATCAATCAAGGTTGTAGTGGGAGGAGCTAATGGACTACGACTGAGCGATCATATCCCTTACGACTACTGCATTCAAGGTCAAGGGGAAGTATCATTTGTAAAACTGGTCAAGCATTTGCTAAGCAATCCGTCTAAAACATTTAATGGTTCATTCGAACGAAAAAAAATTAGGCTTATAGAAAGTAATAAGAATTTTCCCTTTAATGGCTTTAATAACTCTAAAATTAATTGGCAAAAAACAGACTTTATACAATCCCAAGAATGGCTTCCGATAGAAGTTGCAAGAGGATGTGTCTACAGATGTTCGTTTTGCGACTTTCAACTCAATGGAAAATCGATATATGACTATTTAAAAGATCCTGAAGTCTTAAAAGAAGAGCTAATTTATAATTATGAAACATTCGGTGTAACCAATTACTCTATATCAGATGATCTATATAACGACTCACTTCATAAAGTAGAACGATATCATAAAGTATTTACATCACTCCCATTTAATATTTCTTGGATTTCATTTGGAAGATTAGACCTCTTTCATCGGTATCCCCAGATGGCTGACCTTCTAAAAGAATCAGGCCTAAAACATATGTTTTTCGGTATTGAAACATTGGATGCAAAAGCGGGACGTAAAGTAGGAAAAGGATTAGGTGAGAAACGAATTAAAGAGACACTTGAAAAGCTAAAATTGAAATGGGGTAATAGTGTTCACTCCCAAGGAAGTTTTATCATTGGTCTACCAGGAGAGAGTAAAAAATCGATGGTCAACACCTTCAACTGGCTAATGAGCGGAAATTCCGGTTTAGATGCTTTTTACTTCGAGCCACTTTGGATAGAATACGACAAAAAAGATGAATCGCCTTCAAACATGAGCCAAAGTCCCGAGAAGTATGGCTACGAAATTGATGACTCGACCGGAAATTGGAACAATGGAATTATGGACTTTCAAGAGGCCAAGAAATTATCAAATTATTTTATTCAAGCATCTAGGTCAGTATCGAAAGTAGGATCCTTTGAAATGCCCCCTCTCTGCTCTATAGGTTACGACAAAGAAACTGTGATGAGTTCAACAACTAAGAGTATTGTTGGTAGGACTGACTATCTTGAAAAAAAGAAAAAGTGGAAAGATCGATACCTAGAGGAATTGTTGAAAGCATGAACATTAAAAAACTTCCCTCCAGCAGAAG
This sequence comes from Halobacteriovoraceae bacterium, assembly GCA_002707495.1. Taxonomy (GTDB): domain Bacteria; phylum Bdellovibrionota; class Bacteriovoracia; order Bacteriovoracales; family Bacteriovoracaceae. The sequence goes on from PAMZ01000018.1 coordinate 190,214, forward strand.
AGGCTTTCCCAAAAAAATTAATTCAGGCGCAAAGCATTTCCCCGCTACGAAAAAGTGGAATTGTTCATACTTCCTCGAGAGCATGAAATCCGAAAAAGTTCGGGCCCTCCCTTTTTCAAAAATTGAAAATAGGACACCCTTATTTAATCAAATTCATATTTTGAAAAATCAATCTCAAATAGAAATAGAGTCTATATTACTGCACCGGTATGGGGAATATGTCATACGTGAAGAAGTTCAAATCCTGAAGAACAACCAAACGCTTTTGGAAGATATAAACTACACAAGACCTTATGGCTCCCTAGAGAATTTAGACTTTTTTCACTCTTTTTTCTTTGCGCCCCCGGGATATACTGTAGAACCTCATACTGATGACTTAAGTCTCTACCTATTCCAAATAAAAGGTAAAAAAGTTGTTAGAGTTGTAGCGCCAGAGTTTAATAACTCAGTTTACCGGCTATCGCCTCAGACGACACTGGAAATTAGTATGAAGGAAGGTCTAACCTTAGATCAAGCTCTCCTTTTGAGCAAACAATCCAAAAACTGGTCTATTTCAGAGGCAAATTTCTTTAATATAGACCTTAGTAGATTTGATAAAATGAAAAATGTAGATATATACGAAACTGAATTGAACGGAGGTGACATTCTTGAAATTCCCCAGGGTTGGTGGCACTCAACTTTTACAGATGAAGAATCCTTTGCATTCAATGTTGCAAAAAACAAGTTGTGAGTTATGAACGCTTTTAGCCCAGTAACGATCCTTTCCAAGCAATCTGATTTTGTCATTGGCACTCCTGTTTTATTAGAAGGGATTAAAAAAGATTGCGCAGCAGTGCAGAAATGGAATGAAGATTACTTTATATCTCACTATGGGGAAACAGTGATTCGAGCAGATAGATACTCAAGTGATCAGAATATACCTTATTTCTTACAGTCCTATATCAATTCTAACAAGGTAGCCTTTAAAGAAGTCTTTAACAGAGATTTGAGTTTGTCTCTCATGGAAAATATCGACTTTTTAAAGGCTAACCCTGAACTATTAAATGATATCGATTTTTTCAAACCTTTAGGAAAAAAAGAGAACCTCGATGCATTTTGCTCATTTTGGTATGCTCCGTCAGGAAAAATCGTAGACCTTCATACGGATGATGCAGATTTATTTTTACTGCAAGTTAGTGGTGAAAAGGTCGTGAGACTTATACCTCCAAGCCAAACCGACTTCATTTACCAACAAGACAAAACTGTTTTACTGAAACTATGCTTTGGCTTAGGGCTAAATCAAGAAGAGCTTGAAGAGGCTGCAAATGAACTTACCAATTCACAATTTTCACATGTTTCGTGTTTTAACCCAGACTTTAAAAAATATCCTCTCTACCAACATGTTTCAGGTTTGGAAGCAAATTTAAGCCCAGGAGATGTATTGTATATTCCTAAAGGTTGGTGGCATGCGACTAAGGCTAAAGAAAGCTCTTTTGGTTTAAATACTGTTGTGATAACTCCTAACATTAGCTGGAAGGATATTTTCACTCATCATGGTTGATCAAATTTACAAGATACCCACTAAGTTACAAGAGTGGAGAAGTTTAAATACAATAATTGAAAACCTCTCTTCTACCTATCAAGAAGAGTATCAAATGTCTGAATCGGTTAACGATGCAGGCATTTTACTTAGCATATGCAATACCCCTGAAGAAATTAAAGCTTACTTAAAGCAATTTAAAGATGAGCGAGTCATAATCCATCTGCATGGGGACTTTATCGAGAACTTAGTAGAATGGAACTCTCTTTTTTTGAAATTTCCTGAGAAGAAGTTTCAACTTTTAGCCTCTTCCCACTCTCAGGCTAAGATTATAGAAAAAATACTAAAAACTAAATGCAGAGTCTGTACCCCTATTCCCTATACATTATCCTCTAAAGAACTTAGTAGCAGAACAAAACAGAAATTTGTTTATTATGGACGCTTAAGTGAAAACAAAAATATTGATTGGCTTATTAAGTTATTTAAAAAGTTTCAATCGATCACAAATAGACAAGATCGACTCGATATTTACGGCATACCAGATAATATAAGCTGTTTTGTAAAAAATATGTCTCGACTGCAAAGACCGCTAATTGAAGAAATTATAGACTTAGCGAAAAATGAGCCCAATATCAATATCTATCCCACCAATCACTCTTCTAGAGTACTTGAAAACTATGATCATTTTATAAGTTTAAGTACCTACCATGATGATGACTTTGGAGTTGGAATCATAGAAGCTATTAACACAGGGCTAAACCCAATACTAAGCAACTGGGGGGGGTTACGAGATATAAACCGGAACTTAAACAAAGACGGAATCGACCTCAAACTTGTCGGAGATCTCGTCACCCCCATTACAAGTAGCTTTTATAAGAATTTATTAAAAAACTTAGATTTAAATATCAAAAACAGCATTATGGTAGAAAGTAAAATACCCAACTTAGCATTTGAAAGTTTTTTAGAAGTTACTTCAATCGAAACCAGGTACTTAAACTTCTCGCGAGCTTTATCCGAAGGCAAGCCGATCAACTACAGCGTAAACCACCATGAGACCTATAAGGATATATATAATGGGCCATATATCAGTCCAGAAGATTAAAGATTAATTCTCTTAGGGCTCCAGACGTTGTTGCAACGGACAAGCTATTTCTATCTTTATTAGGGTTTAAGCCTACGATATCAGCAGCGACAACATTGGATAATTTGAAAAATTCCAATATTTTTTTAAGCTCTGTAAACTTAAATCCATCCGGGATCGGATCTGAGACAGCTGGCGCAATACTGGGATCAAAAACATCTATGTTTAAGGAAAGATAAATCGGAAGGCTTTTGTTTTGTACGAGGTAATCTCTCAACTCACTCACACTCATCAATCTTTTTGATTTTATTATTCGCTTATGGCCAGCTCTAGAGAAAGATCTTAACCCTACCTGCCATACAGATATTCCCATCGATAGCTCACGCAAAGCTGAGTCATTCGCATCCTGAGATTCAACACTTTCACCCTCAAAACTGTGGGCACTGAGATGAATAACCTCTAAGTCAGGTACAGAGCTAGCGATAAACCTAGCAGTAAACTTGGTAACAAGTTGATTCCCCCCTAAGAAAACAATTTTCTGAGACTGCCAATTATAATTGGTGAAAGTTGATCTTAAACTAAAATCTATTGATTCCCCGACATCTTCAAGGGAGCCAGCTGAAGAAAAATTTAGGTTCCCTAAATCATATATACTTTCAATATCATCTAAAATTTCACGATAATGCATGGAGTAGGTTTCGTTAATTCTTGAGTATAATCTAAGAGCCGCTGGTGCGAACATTTCGCCCTTATCACCGCCCTTAGAGCCATGATCAAGTGGAACACCTAAAATATAAATCCCCTCACTTGTTGTTGACCGAGCGGGACTGGTAAAAGATAGACATCTACTCATTTTGAATTAATACCATGATTTTAAACACATTTACATTAGTTAGTAATTCAGTTAAGTTGATCCAAACGGGACCTAATGTTATATTAAAGTATGGAAATTGAAGATTCAGACAAAGAAGTAATAGCCGAGTACGGCTCTTTTGGAAGCATAGAAAGAGTGAATCTTGATAAGATTTTCAATGAATCAGTACTACTTGCAGCGGCTTGCTTTCATCCCTCAACAGAAATCGTAATGTCTGATGGTACTCTAAGAAAAATTCAACACATTCGTAGCGGAGATCGAGTTAAAGGTGGAGGAATGGTCGTCATGACTCTAGAATCAATTTCCAATGACTTATACCTCTATGACAATACGGTCGTTTCTGGTAACCACGCTGTACTAGAAGGGGAGCGCTTCACTTTTGTAAAGAGCTCCATTAAGGGTAAATCTCTTCCAGGAGTTTCACATGTAGTGAGCATTGGAACTGAGAATCATACGCTTGAAACTTCAGACGGGACTGTGTTTTCTGATTACTATATGAGTGATAAATTCCCAACTCTCATGAACACTGAGCTACTTAAGTTGCTAAATACTGAAAAATCAAAATTACATTCAAAGACCAAAGGTTGAAAATGAGGCTAAGTAGCGACTGCCTTTTGCATATGTCTGATGGGATCGCCGTTATCTATGACCTAAATGATGATCAGTTTATCTATCGCCTGCAAGGAGTTGCTGGGAAAATCATCGAAAAGCTATCTAAAGACTCGATTGAGCGAGAACAACTTATTGAGCTTGCCATAGAACTCAACCCAGAAAATGTAGAAAGAAGCCAGGCGTCGGAATTTATCGACAGCTTTATCAAAGATCTAAAACAGATTAAACTTCTAGAAGAAGCTTAACTCGAATCGGAGGCTTTTGATGATCAGCCAATTCTCTGAAAGGATACTTGCCTTTTTTGCAGTCCGATTGCTTTGGAAAAGTAATTCAAAAAAGGGTGAAGCCATACAATCATTTCAAGCAACCGAGGCAGATGGAGTATGGCATCTATTCAGGGGAATAAAGAAAGAACAAGATCCAAGAACCCTCTCTCATTTGTTTTCTCACATAATCGAAGAACAAGCACATGCAGACATGTTCGCTAAAACATTCAGACAGGAAATTGATCAACCCTTTCAACACAAGACAGTAGAAAGGGCAGATATTTACGACAATAATGAGCCTTCTTGGAAACATTTAGTCTATGTACATATTGGAGAAATTGAAGCTGTTTCACGATTCAGTAAACTCATAGACTACCTACCTAACTCCCCCCTAAAATCTACATTAACAGACATTTTAAAAGACGAAGAAGGACACGTAAATTTAACTATGGATAGTGTGATTGGTTTGAACGTACCGGCTAAAAAAGTAAAAAAAGAACTTAGAAAGGTCAAAATTAGGCGATTGAAGGAAGCTTGGCTGCGGACTGGAGCTCGAGGAGTTGATCAAATTGCCAATTTAATTCTATCTATTATTTACTATTTAGTTTTAGGCCCATGTTTATTTATTTTCGCTCGCAAAAAAATTAAGGCTGAAAGAATCACCTACGACAACAATCATATGAAGGCTGCTGACATATGATCGTGCTAGGATTGTCTTTTGGCTATCATGACTCTACTGTCTCACTAATAATCGATGGCCAACTTAAAAGCGTCATATCTGAAGAAAGACTCTCTCTTCAAAAGCATGATTACAACTTTCCTAAATTTGCCTTAGAAGAATGTTTAGAATCTCAAGGAATCAAAACCTCTGATATTGACCATATAGTCTACCACGAAGATCCCCACAATAAATTTTCAAGAGTTCTAACTAGCTCGCTTTATCATTTTCCTTTTTCGAGAAGAGAGTTTGTGAATACAGTAAAGGCATGGCTAGGGAAAAAACTATGGTCTGTTGGAAAAATTTCTCAAGAGCTTGATATAGATATTAATAAAATTTCTTATTTAAATCACCATTACAGTCATGCCTTTCAAGCGTTTTTAGGCTCAGGCTACTCCTCCTCAAGTATACTAATTGTTGACGCTGTTGGTGACTGGACAAGTACCGCTATTTATCAAGGCAGCTGGGTCAATGGGAAGCCGAAGGTCCAACTTGTTAAAGAAATCTCATTTCCTAATTCAATTGGCTTAACCTACTCCGCCGTTACTGCTTATCTAGGCTTCATACCTAATGATAGTGAATGCAGTACCATGGCATTAGCAGCGTTTGGCGAACCAAAGTATACTCAATCCGCACTCAAAGTAATTAGCAATGACAGAGACTCAATATACAAAGTCGATCAAAGCTACTTTCATTTTTTGGATTTCTACAAGGGCGCTATTACTCGTAAATTTGAGGAGTTATTTGGCAATAAGAAAGAGTCTAGTGAAAGCTATTTATTTGACTCACTAGAAACTAAAAGTAATATTCCGCCTGAGCAGCAACGATTTGCTGATATAGCTAGTAGTTTCCAAACTGTCATACAAGATCATTTAATTGGTCTGGCAAGACAAACGAAAAAATTGACTGATGAAAATAATCTTTGTTACGCAGGTGGTGTTGCCTTAAACTGTGTCGCAAACCAGGCCCTCTATGACGCAAAAATTTTCGACAATATCTTCATCCCTCCTGATCCGGGAGATGGAGGAACAGCAGTCGGTATTGGATTATACAAAGGATCCATGCTTGAGGAAGCTCCCATTTCTCCTAGTGCCTTAAAGTATAATCCCTACCAGGGTAGTTCCTACCAGGAAGACAAGCTCCTGACGATGATAGAAGAACTAAAATATAAAAACTTTAAAGACTATCAAAAAAATGACTCTAGGGTCTGTCGTGATTGGGAGATAAAAAAATTTAAAGATGATGAAGAGCTCGTTGATATAATCTCAAATGAACTTATGCATGATCAAGTAGTTGGCTTCTACCAAGGAAGATTTGAATTAGGACCTAGAGCTCTTGGCAATAGATCTATTCTATTTAAGCCAGGAGATATCAGCTTGGCCAGAAGGGTTAGCAGGAGTGTAAAAGAGAGAGCCAGTTTTAGACCGTATGCTCTATCAATGACCCCAGAGACTGCAAAGAGAGTTTTAAAAACAGATCATCCATTAGAGATTTATAGATGGATGCAAGTGTCCTGTAGAGTAAACCAGAGTTACCTTGATAAAGTTCGAGGTGGTATCCACATAGATGAAACGACCAGGCCTCAAGTGTGTTTCGAATATGACAATCCACTATTTTTTGAGCTACTCAAATGTTTCGGATCAAAATATGGAGTCGCAGCCTTAGTAAACACAAGCTTTAATCCAAAAGGTCTTCCCATCGTCACTAATCCTTTCGAGGCGTTAGCAATGTTTAGTCGAACAGATATGAATTCTTTGGTTATTAACAAAACCCTCATTAAGAAGGTCTATTAATGAAATTTCTTAGGCAACTGAAGTATATACTTTTTACTATTAGTAGAACAACAGCCTCGTTTAAAGAAAATAAACTCACTGTTTTTATTCCCTTTCTATATATTTTATTTGCCACTGCTGGAATACTCGTTTTAATTAATTTTTTAACACCGGTTATCCCTTTCGTTTACTCACTTATTTAATGAAGACCTATACTGCAGCTTTAAAGGAATGGACCACGGCAAGATCTGACTGGAGTTTTGAGTTAATTCTAAATCCAGATAGATTGGAAGAATGCTTAAGCCCTGCTTTCAGAAGCCATCTTAAAGCTGTCCCTTTTCATGTGGAATATTTTTTGCCAGAAATCTACTTAACTCAAAATAGACCATATATAGTTCTCACTCATCTAGAATCTAGAACAAAGATCTTATTCTATCGCTTCAAAAATAAGCTATACGGTATTGTTTATATCTCAGACTATAAATTGAGTATGGATGTTTGTCTAAATTTGATTAAAGATTTCCCGAGAAAAATAGAAAAGGAAATCTCACTAGTCACCTCTATACCAATAGAAGAGAATTTTTCAAATATCGATTATACTTGCGATAAAAGATATGATTACTGGGTTCAGAACAATATCGATTTAGATTTTTCTGATACATTAAAAAATGCCTATCAATATGCAACTTCAAAAGGCTTTAAAACAGAAAAAATATCTCCGCAATCAACTTTCATTCTCCAAGCAATAGAAAGTTTTTCTGCATCAAAAGGATTTTCTTCTTTTATAGAACCAAAACTTCTTTCTCATTATAAAACGAACGAAAGCTATCGCTTTGAAGCCTTTGCAACATCTCATCGTGATCGCCCAGAAAGAGCAATATCCATTTATTTAGCGACCCCTCAAAACATGATACAATTATGGGCTGTTGATAATAGACATCAATATCAATTCGGTAAACTAAGCCTTTTGCGTCACAATCTTCAATACATTTTACAAAATGAAGTCCCCGAGAGAAATCTAAAAATTTTCAGTTTGGGACATGAAAAAAGAGTTGATGGAACGATCATAGTTGAAAAACAAGAGATCAAGGGCGCCTATCAATCTTATTATGTCTATAAATTTTTCTAAAAAGATCAATTACTCGAAAAGCCTCTTAGAAAGTCCAGTGGATTTTCTCCATAAAAAGCCATCAATTATACAATGGACGATATTCGGGCAACTTATGGCTGAAGCAAGTAGAGCCTTCCAAAAAAGAGGTAGTTCGTAAAACTTTTGGATCGAAGCAAAAGGTGCATAGAAAATAAAGAAAAACAAAATTAGTAGACCATAAAGGTAGGCTGAGCGACTTAATCGAAAGTATTTTCCTTGGATAAGACTTGAGTCTCCAAGTCTCTCGGTTTTAAAAACGATGAAGAAATAAGGCACTCCGTGAGCGAACGTTAAAAGCCACGATGACAAAAGAAAATATTGGGGATCTGTAATAAAATAGAGAGCAATATACCAGCCAAAAAATCCATTAAAAAACACTAGAATTTTAGTCAAATTTACTTGTCTATATTTCCACCAATGAAATGAGTTAATAATCCAAAACAGGATGATGACAATTAAAGAAAAAGACATCGCAAATCTTGCCAGTATGTCTGGAACTAGAAATGAATCTCCAGGTCGAATCCAATATCCGTTTTCAGAATGTCTAAGTAACCATAAAGTTGGAGAGATTGTGATGCTATATATTGTCAAGAGATCTAGCCTCTCTAACCATTTCGAATGGTAACTATCTAACCTAGTCGCGATCTTCATCCAGCCATATTCTTGCCTAATAACATGGAAGATAGCTGTTTGAGCAATCAGAATAAAAAACCAATTTTCTTTTCCCCCTATGATAAACGCAAAAGATGCCAGGAAAATCAATATTGGGGTCATTATTAATATACGTTTTAATTTTTTAAAAACCTCTTGATCTGCATATGAAATGAGAAAAGTCGCGTATACATGAGTAATCTCTTGTAGTGATTTAATTATGATAATTAAAATCCATGGAAGCTGTTTTTGATTATGAAAACGATAGTCAGTTAAATGGCTGAAAAGAAAGAAGAAGATCCCAACAAAAAACCAGCTTGAAAACGCAAACAAATCTTTTTTACGACTAAATATATGTCTGCTTAAAATTAACGAACTCACATTAATATTATAGCAAGAATTTAGAGAAAAAACTTAAAGACTGGCCTAAAATTAAACTATTCATCCGCATCCAATGAACTGTACTGAAGAACTTTATATGAACTCAAATCTAACTTTATGATTTTTGCCAATTCTTTGTCCTTTGGAACAAGACAAATAGATGGGTAATGAAAAGGCCCAAAGGAGTAAAACTTTTTCCCATTTTCTACAAACTTATGTTGTACGCGTTGCTTATCCCAGTAATTTCTATATTCTGATACTAAGTCTGTGAACTGTGTATAATAAGAGCCTTGTGCAGTGAAAATACTGACTCTCCCGTAAGGAGTTGATGAAAATTTGTCATTATCTATGCCTACCATAAGATCGGGTCTTATATAAGAAATCAAACCTGGTAGATAATCATGGAAAGCAAAATTTGAGATTTCAGTAATTTCTAATTTTACAAATTCACCTGATTTATACGGTCTTAATTTTTCAGTTACAAAAGCTTTTAATTTATAGCTTGGATCTCTCCCAAAATCCAAGGGAATTTTAAAGAAACAAATTATAAGAATAACGGGTAATACAAAGTTATATAGATTTTTTAATCTACTCATTCGACTAAATTCTAACATGTGACCTAATAAAAGAGGGGCCAAAATTACAGTCCAAAGAACTCTATCCTCATACTGGTGATTGAAAATGACCGAAAACGGAAACATGATAGCGAACCAAAAGAGTATTCCCATCACTATCTTTTTAGTTTTTTGTTGGGGGCTATTAAAAAGCCAAAACATGACAAGACAAAGAAAAAACAAAATTGAAATAACTTTGTTGCTAAAAAAATAATTTGCGATAAGACTTTTAGCAAAAAAATAATAATTTTCAGGAAGCTGCTCAGGTGCAATCTTCATAAAATTATATTTACTAAAACCAGCAATGAACACTCGGTAATATGTGTAGAATAAAGCTGGCACAAGATAAAGAACATCCTTCCTATATATTTTAAAATTTAGAATATATTTTAAAAGAAATATTACTGGCCCAAAAGTGACACTTCCTTCGTGACATCCGATTGCAAAAGCTAAGCTAAATACTTCTAATGCTGTATATTTCTTACTTGAATTTTTACTCAATAGGTTTCCTAAAAGCCATAGGAGTATGGCAAAGGGGATAAAATATTTTACTTGGTGGCTTGGATCGCTTAGCAAACGAAAGGATTCATGGGATGAGAATAGTATTAGACAAAGACTGGCTACGCTATATGAAAACTTCATCTTAAGGAATAAACGAAACATCTGCATTAGACAGACGAAAAATAGTCCGCCTCCCCAAATTGCAAAAATCATATAGGAGTAGTCAAAAAAATATTTCGTTAATAACGGATAGAGAAAAATGGAGATAGGTCTATACTGGGTAAATCCATGTATTGGTTGAGTAAAGACATGCTTCCAATAAGACAATTCTGAAATTGCAAAATGATTGCCTGCTGTTAACATTTTCAAACTGTCTCCTCCAAAATGAATACCCTGGATATGAAGAGTATAAATAAAGAGAAGAGATGCTAATAATGAGATTATTGATAAAACAGACAATAGACTTTTATTCATTGGTACCTTTTGACACAGTAAAAGCATACAATGCAACCCCCAAAGTAGCTCCAATGAAATTCCAACCTACATCATACAGGCTATCAATACGTGTGGGAGTGAAGTACTGAATGAGTTCAGTAATTGCTCCAATGGAAGTATAAAAAATTATCGATATAACTGATCTTCTGATTGTTCTTGGATAAAGGTCCTCTAATGCCTTTGCCAATATGAATGACTGAGGGGCATATTGAATAATATGCCTAAGCTTAAATGAAGTAGTCTGGGGCACATTCTTAACCCAACCTACTGTTTCCCTGATTTCACTCCAACTCATTATAGACAAATATAAGTCTAAAATTATAAATCCAATGGTCAAAATCCAGTATTTTTTATTCCTTAACTTTGTAATTTTTAATTCTTCCTTTGTACTATCAATTCTAGCAGGTTTAAGTGATTTATCCAGATTCTAAGAAATAAGCTGGTCCAGAACACGAACAGTGATTTATCCAGGTTATTTTCCTGTACCGCAGACTAAGTGAGACATTGCGGAGGACGACGAATTTTTAGGATTTCAAAAGAATGGAGCGGGCGAAGGGGTTCGAACCCTCGACCCCCAGCTTGGAAGGCTGGTGCTCTACCAACTGAGCTACACCCGCTTAGGTTTTTGGTCATTCATCTTGGTGGTGGTGGCGCGGGAAGGATTCGAACCTTCGAAGGAATACTCCGGCAGATTTACAGTCTGCTCCCTTTGGCCGCTCGGGAACCACGCCATGGAGCTGCTCACAGGACTTGAACCTGCGACCGCCGGTTTACAAAACCGATGCTCTACCAACTGAGCTAGAGCAGCACGATTCACCATCCAAAGATGAGCTTATGTTTATAATCTTTTGGTGCTTTAAAGGCAAGAATTTTTTAGTATGGCGCAAAGCATTTTTGCATGGCCAATGCTGACGCAATAGAAACATTGAGAGACTTTATCTCACCCTGGCTCTCTAGGCTTAGCTTGTGCTGACACACTCGCATAACGGCATGACTTATACCCGTATCTTCTTTTCCTAGGACCAAAACAATAGCCTTACCTGAGTTTTTATCGATAGCTTGATCGAGATCATCACTTGCATGCTCACTAAGTGCAATTGTTAAACACTCCAGTTCATTAAGTTTTGAAATAGCTCGAGATAATTTTGAAATTTCCACGAGCTTAACGTACTCAGTAGCACCGGAAGCGATTCTGTAAAAAGAAGAAGTCAGGCCAAAAGAGTTTTTCGGCGGAACTAAAACGAAATCTATTTTAAAAAATGCAGCAGTCCTAAGAATGGCTCCCGCATTATGAACATCACTGATTTGGTCGAGAGCTAGTATTCTCGTTCCAGGCTTTACCTGTGAATAAAACTCATTCGGGGAAAGAACATCAAGACTTGAGGTTTGTAAAAAACAATTTCCAGGAACGCGATGATACTCACGCCCCTGAGCTTTAAAAAGGACCTTAGCCTCTTCCTGGACTTTATGTGATGAGTATTGCTCGACCTTTATATCGCTTAAATCAGTCAGCTTTTTAAGCTCTGAAACAGAGTCTTCATCACCTACTAGTTTATAATGTCTGCGATTGGAATTTTTTAGAGCCGCAACAATACTGTGCATTCCAACAATGAGATCAAATTCTGTATCCGTGCCCATATTTTAGAATTTTTTCCCCAAAGAGCCGAGTGTGTTCTTCAGTTCGGAAATAAAATTCTCTTTCGTAACTTTACGAACTTCTCCAGAGTGTCGTACTTTTATTTCCAACTCTCCACTTTTCTCATAGTCTCGCTCACCAAATAAAACTCTAACCGGCAATCCGAGTAAATCGGCGTCTTTTAACATCGCTCCAAAGCCAAGACCTCTATCGTCCATAAGAACTTCGATTCCAAGTTCTGTCATCTCTTTATAAAGCTCGTCACAAATCTTCTGATTTTCAGGCGATTTTGCAAGGGTTGCAAAATAAACTTCATAAGGAGCTATAGGTAGTGGCCAGACAATTCCGTTCTCATCGTGATTTTGTTCTATAGCAGCTGCAAGCGTTCTAGAAACTCCAATTCCATAGCATCCCATCAAAGGAAAAACTTTTTTACCATTTTGATCCAACACTGAAGCGTTCATACTTTTTGAATATTTATCACCCAACTGAAAAATATGTCCGACTTCAATACCTTTTCTGAGTACCACAGGAGTTTTCCCATCAGGACCTAGATCTCCATCTTTGGCCAGTCTTAAATCTACTTGTCTAAAATTTTCTAAATCTCTTTTAGGGGTAAAGCCTTTGGTATGAAAATCAACTTTGTTTGCTCCAACAACATAACCTGATTCTAAATCTATCGCTTCATCAACTAGCACTGAAAAGCCTGATCGGCTAAGAGGGCTCATATAACCTACCGGTAGGTCTAACTCAGATAAGACTTCTGGTTTTGTTGGGTATATCTCTTTAGCTTTCAGAGTATTTTTTAATTTGATTTCATTTAATTCGTCGTCACCGAGAAGAAGAATTAAATAGTGAGAAAGCTTCTTTCCATAATCGGCGGTAAACATTATTGTTTTCAACGTTTGATGAACAGGTATTTTTAAAAACTTGGCGACTTCAGCACAGGTTGGAAGATTTTTTGTTTCTACTTCTTCAAGACTTGAACTCGGTGAGAACTCTAATGCACCTCGACTCGTTTTTGCAGTCTCAACATTAGCTGCATAATTTAAAGCCTTAACCTCTACGATATCATCTTCACCATTATCTGCGACAACCTGAAACTCATGAGTCTTGGCTCCGGCATCGGCCATTGCTCCACCATCAGCCTCCACGATAATAAATTCAAGATTCATCCGAGAAAAAATTGAAGCATAAGCTTGATAATAGCTCTCATAGATTTCATCCATTGAATCTTTATCAAGGTTAAACGTATATCCGTCTTTCATGATGAATTCGCGGCATCTTAGAAGACCGAAGCGAGGTCTCACTTCATCTCGATATTTAGTATTAATTTGATACAAGTTTACCGGCAGACTTTTATAAGACGTGATTGAGTTAGAAAAAATCTGAGTGATTGTTTCTTCATTAGTAGCACTCAAACAAAAGTCAGACTCTTTACGATCTTTTAGACGAATCATTTCTGGACCCATCGTTTCCCAACGACCTGATGCTTTCCAAAGCTCAGCCGGAGTAACAAAGCTCATAAGAACTTCTTGAGCTCCTATTTTATTGAGTTCCTCTCTAATAATAGTTTGAATTTTTTGAAGGGTCCTTACTGCAAAAGGAAGATAGGAATAAATTCCACTGGTCGTTTTATTAATTAAGCCTGCGCGCATAAGAAGTCTGTGAGAAGCTATCTCAGCGTCTTTGGGTGTTTCCTTATAAGTTTGCCAATAGGCTCTAGATAAACGCATGGCTACTCAACAAAACTTTTTGCCGAATAATCAGCACGCTCTATATAAACCTCTAAGACACAACCTCTAACCAAGTTGACACCTACAGCTTTACCGGACACTTGAACCAATTCAAGATCTGTTTCTAAGTTTCGTGAAGGACAGTCTGTGACTTTATATTTGTGCAAATAAACTTTAAGCATATTCAACGACTCTATCTCTATGAGTTTAAGTTCAGTTCCTCTATCAATTCTAAAGCTTCTGCTATCCAATGCAAGTGGGATCGTCATAGAGGTCGTATAACTCGCAGAGAGAGTCTGATTCTCCCAAGATATGCTAGCAAATGCTTTAAATGAGCCCAAGAACAAGCTGAGCAAAACAATGTGCTTCATAAGGTCTCCTTAATCGTGGAGGTTTATTACCTTATTTACGCACCTTTGAAAAGTCGCATTATAAATGAAATTTAATTGGTAACAGATATAAACTGAGGCAGCCTATGTGCTTCTCTTACTTCTTGAGTTAAAGAAGAGGCTGAGACAATTTCAAAACAGCTTGGTGTGTCAAGAACCTTACGGCAAAGGACGTTATGAAGGTAATGACCAGACTTGTAAGTCGTGATTTTCCCGGCAAGCTCATAACCAAGGAGACTAACATCACCAATAGTATCCAGAATTTTATGTCTTACGAATTCATCTCTAAAACGTAATCCGTCTTGGTTAATAACTTTATAGTCGTCCAGTACAATGGCATTATCTAGAGACCCACCCTTTGCCAGCCCCATTCTTTTAAGCATATCCACATCTCGAAGCATTCCAAATGTTCTTGCTCTAGATATCTCCTGAATATAATTCTCACAAGAGAACTCGAAAATTTCTTTTTGCGTATTAATAGTTGGGTGAGCAAAGACAATCGTTGAATCAATAATGAGATTTTTGGATGGCTCAATTCTAGCGAAAGTCCCGTTGTGTTCAACTTCAACTGGCTCAGTGATCACCATAAACTTTTTAGTTTTATTTAGGTTTTCTACTCCCGTCTCTTTTAGAACGAAAACAAAAGATGCACTTGATCCGTCCATGATAGGAACTTCTGGCCCATCCATCTCACAATAGACATTATCAATCCCAAGACCGTAGAGAGCTGAAAGTAAATGCTCTACGGTGTGTATTGCATCTGCACCCTCACCTAATGTGGTGTTATTTCTCGTAGGTCCTACGTTTCTTGCATCTGCCTTAATAGCTTGAGCCGAAGGTATATCTGTTCGCTTAAACACAACTCCAGTGTCTGCATCTGATGGATACATTTTAAGCGTAACTTTCTTTCCAGAATGAATACCAATTCCGGTGATACTTACTTCTTTTGCAATGGTTCGCTGATAGATCATCTCAATCCACTTTATTAAGGGTTTAACTTTCCCTTTTGATCAACATTTTGCACTACGTCCTAGTATAAACTATTTTTTTTTAAAAGCACGAGTGAAAAATGTGCTTATATGGCATTATACGTCATATTGGCAACAAAATGCCTAACTATCTGTAATTACTTCACGGTCTAAAATCAAAAATTATTATTTTGGCTATTTTATGTGGGAAATGGCCTTATCTGACAACACTCTCCCCCTCGGAGTTCTCAATAGAAGGCCCTCTTTGAGCAAATATGGCTCATAAACCTCCTCAATGGTCTGCTTGTCCTCTCCTAAAGTGGCTGAAAGTGCTTCAATACCAACAGGTCCATTTGAGTAATAATCGCTGATAACCTTTAAAATTTTCCTATCCATGGAATCAAGCCCCAGATTATCGATGTCCATAAGCTTAAGAGCTTCTTGAACATCACCCTCTTGAACAGATTCATGATCATGAATCAGTGCGAAGTCTCGAACTCTTCTCAGTATTCTATTGGCAATTCTTGGAGTCCCTCTACTTCGACCAGCTACCTCCAAAAGGGCAGGTTCATCCATAGAGATTTTCATTTTTTTTGCATTGGTTTTCAAAATACTCGCAATATCTTCTGGTGAGTAAAAATCAAAATGAAGATGCGCCATAAACCTGTCTCGAAGTGGATTCGAGAGAAGACCTGACCTCGTGGTTGCTCCAATTAATGTAAAAGGAACCAGATCAATTTGCATGGTCCTAGCACTCGCTCCCTGCCCGATGAGGATATCTAGTCGAAAATCTTCCATCGCACTATAAAGAATTTCTTCAACCGAAATATGCATACGATGAATTTCATCAATAAAAAGCACATCCTTGGGATTTAAATTTGTAAGGACTGCAGCTAAGTCTCCTTTTTTCTCGATGGCTGGACCAGAAACCACATGAAGCTCACTTCCAAGCTCTTTTGCAATAATCATGGCAAGAGATGTCTTCCCAAGACCTGGAGGACCAGATAAAAGCACATGGTCCATCGCTGTCTTTCTTTTATTCGCCGACATAACCATGAGGTTAATATTATCTACGACTTTCTTTTGCCCCACATACTCTTCAAAGTTTTGTGGTCTTAGACGTTGCTCATGCTCGATTTCTTGTCCTGCAATTTCTTCGCTTAAAAATCTAGTTTCCATTTACATCTCTCTTAAAACGGATTTAATGACTTCTTGACTAGACTTCGCTCCAGCTTGAAGACTTTTTCTTATAAGTCCTGCCACTTGAGAATCTTTATAACCTAAAGAGTCTAAGGCCATGGCAGCCTCTTCAAAAAGGCTGGCATCGACACTAGAGTCAGCTTGAGACTCCTGACCTTTAAACTCAAAACCTTGACCAAGATCTTTAATTTTATCTCTCAAAGAAAGAATGATTTGTTCTGCCATCTTTTTCCCAATTCCTGGAGCTTTAGATAACATATTTGGACTATTCGTTGTGATGGCCATCGTTATTTCATCAAGACCTAATGTAGATAATAAAGCGTAAGCCTTCGAGGCTCCTACCTTGTTTACAGACTTTAGCATTTCAAAATACTCTCTTTGCGCAAGAGTTCGAAACCCCCATAAATTTTGATCACTGTCTGTTATATTATGAAAAATATAAAGCTCGATTTCTGATCCTGGATTTACCATCTCATAGAAATTAACTTCATAACCTAGACCTAAACCAGTAGGCTGAACTAAAACTTTTTTAACAGTGCTTCCCAGCACTTTACCCTTTAAATATCCAATCATATTTATGAAACCTTATGAGCAAGCGAAGCTTTTAAACTTCCCGCTTTTCCCGACTTAGAAGGAAGACTTCCCCCAGCCAGCGCATGACACATTGCTATTGCAAGGGCATCACTTTCATCATCTGTTTTAAATTCTTTCACCCCTAAAGTCATTGAGAGAAATTTTTGAACACCTTCTTTACTTGCATGGCCGTGCCCCACGGTTTGGGATTTTACAAGGTTAGGAGAATATTCAAAAATTTTATTTTCATATTTTTGAAATAACTCTCCCAAAATGACGCCCCTGGTTTGGGCAAGTTTAATCAGAGCCGTAGGACTTTTTACATAAATGAGAGATTCCATGGAAACTTCATCAGGTTGAGTTTCTTTAAGAAGTTTTTTAATTTCAGATTTAACCGTTGAAAGACGCTGCATGAAATCATCACCCTTAAAGACGATCACACCCGACCCAATATAATGAATTTTTCTACCTTGTTTTTTTACGAGACCCCAACCAGTCTTTCTTGAACCAGGGTCAATACCCAATATAAGCACAGAACATTCCTTTACTCTATTCTAACGGGGCTTACAAAGAAGGTCTAGGAGCTTAATAGATATCGCTGAGATTGCTTTTTACTGTTTTTTCAAGGATTTCCAAGAACTTAGTTTCATCAGAAGAGATAAGATCAACTAAAATCTTATAATGATTTACCATAAATTTCTTCTGGCCTGATTTAAATAGTTCTACCGAATGCGGGCGGCAGAGAATAATTGGTACTGCAGTTCCGACTTCGTCAAAGATAGTCGCCCTCTCCAATTCATTTTCATCGGGAGATTTTTTTCCATAATGTTTGCAAATGGTACACTCTCTTGCCATAGCCGGTATTATAGTCGCAAGGCAGGTTCTGGGGCAATATTTATTGAAATTTCCTGTCAAATTAAAAGAAATTAAGTTAGTTTTAAGCATGCCTAAACTATTGAAAGCAAAAGATATTATCGACGCGGAACTCCCTCGACTCACACAAAAATGCCATGAACTTGAGCAAAGAGGTTTAAAACCAAATCTTAATGTGGTTTTGGTAGGTGACAACCCAGCTAGTCACTCTTACGTCAAAAATAAAAAAAGAATGTGTGAAAAGATTGGAGCCCAATTTGTACTACATCATCTCGCCTCAGATATACCAGAAACAGAGTTTCTCAATCTTCTGGGTAAAATTAATAATGATAAAGCTGTAACTGGATGTTTTGTTCAGTTACCTATTCCTAAACATTTGCAGCATCTCGATGTCACACAGATGATCAATCCTACAAAAGATGTGGACGGTTTTCATTTAAACACTGTCTGTGACCTCTATCTTGGAAACCTAGATAAAGTCATTCCTTGTACACCCAAGGGTATTATTACCATGTTAAGGAAAAATAATATTCAAATCGAGGGTGCCGATATCGTAATCATCGGTAGATCCCACATCGTTGGTAAGCCCTTATCCCTTATCCTAGAAGGGCTTAACGCTACTGTTACCCTATGCCATTCAAGAACTAAAGATTTAAAAAAGCACACAAGAAGTGCTGATATCGTTATTTCTGCGGTAGGAAGAGCAGAATTCTTAAATGCAGATTATTTAAAAGATGGCTCTACTGTCATAGATGTTGGTATCAACAAAACTGATAAAGGCTTAGTTGGAGATGTGGACTTCGCTTCAGCAACTGAAAAAGCAATTGCTATAACTCCAGTACCAGGTGGTGTCGGGCCTATGACGGTATTCTCTTTAATGGAAAATTTATTAATGACCACAGAAACTATATTAAAGGAAAGATCATGAGCGAATTAAAACAAACCTCGCTTTATCAAAAACATTTAGAACTCAATGCAAAGATGGTCGATTTTGGTGGTTGGGAAATGCCTATTCAATATCAGAACCTCAAAGAGGAGGTCATTTCAGTCCGAGAGAGAGTTGGTGTTTTTGATGTTTCTCATATGGGTGAATTCTATGTCACTGGTCCACAAGCTTTAGATTTTGTTGATTATATTGTCACCAACGATATTCGTACTGCCGCCCCAGGTAAAGCGATCTATTCGCCCATGCTTAATGAGCAAGGCGGGATCGTGGACGATCTTATCGTTTACAAGGTTTCTGACACCGAGCTATTTATTTGTGTAAACGCTGCAAATATTGAAAAGGATTTCTCTGCGATGTCGCAGTTCTCTTCGAGATTTGACTGTAAGTTCGAAAACTTAAGTCAAAACTATTCTCTTTTAGCACTGCAGGGGCCGCAAAGCTACCAAGTTCTAAAAGAGCTGCTACCTGAGATAAAAGATATTGGGTACTATTCGATTCAGATTCTTGAAAGCGAAAAGGAAGTTAAAAGCTTCATCGCGAGAACTGGCTATACTGGCGAAGACGGTTTTGAAATTTTTGGCTCACATAATTTTATAGAAAGATTGTGGTCATTGATGATGAATAAGAGTGTGCAACCATGTGGACTAGGATCACGTGATGTTCTAAGACTGGAAGCCTGCTTTTCACTATATGGAAATGAACTCAACGACGAGCTCACTCCACTCGAAACTGGCCTGAAATGGACAGTAAAGATGGCAAAAGGGGATTTCGTAGGAAAAGACGCTCTCGCCGAGAGTATACCTCGTTATCGACTCGTAAAGCTAAGTCTCGAAAAAGGTATACCAAGAGCAGGATATCCAGTAGAGGATGATAGAGGACAGCAAATTGGAGTTATTACCTCTGGGAGCATGAGCGTGTGCTTAGGAAAAGGGATAGCGCTTGCTCGTCTAGATAAAAATCTGTATCAAGATTCTGAAAAATTAAATATAAATATAAGAAATAAGATTTATCCAGCGGTGGTAAACAAAAAACCTTTTATTTCGGGGAGAACGAAATCATGAGTAAAATTATTGACGGGTATTTGTATACTGAAGAGCACGAGTGGATTCACGTTGAGGGGGAAACAGCAACGATAGGTATCACAGACTTTGCTCAGTCTTCTTTAGGTGACATTGTCTTTGTAGAACTTCCAGAAGAAGGAGAAGAGCTAGAAGCTGGTAATAGTTTCGGCGTCGTTGAGTCAATAAAATCTGTGAGCGACCTCTACACTCCTTTAACGGGAAAGGTAGTAGAAAAGAACTCAACAGTAGAAGAAACTCCTGAGAACTTGAATGAAGATCCTTATGGTGGGTGGCTTATCAAAATGTCTGTTAATGATTCAAATCAGCTTGACAGTTTGATGGATTCGAACGCCTACAAAGAGTTTTGCGAAAGCCTTTAAGCCCTAGGCCAGCTCTTTTAGGGGGTTGGCCAAGTCAATATTTTTTTTCCTAAATTTTCTTCTGAAAAATTATAAATTTTTCTCTTCTTTCAAAAAAGTTCTTTACTGAAAGCTAGGTTTACTTCATACTGCCTCTACTTCGAAACACACGATTGAAATTCAAAATTTAAAGTGAAAATAAAAAAGCATTTGAAGGCTTTAGTTGCAGCGTTAAAGGTATTGTTGAAATGGAATCTATTCAGTTATTAAATACAGCCATCATTAAAAGCAAAGAAAAAATAATTAATAGTTCATACGAAGAGCGTTTAACTAAAATTAATAAATCCCCTGCTATTGATGCTATTAATAAAAGTATTTCTATCCTTGCTGAGTCTCAAAAAATTTCAAGAGATCAAGCAGCCTTACAAGTCATTGAAGCTATTAGAGAGTTAGATTCTGTTTGGTCTGATTATGTAACGATGGAAGGAATAGATCGCCTTAAAAATATGCTTAAGGGTGACAATACTTCTCACTAGGTATTAACCACGAATCCCCAATCAATTGTAGCCTTTCCATTTTGAAGCATGCCTTTTGGTGGATTAGGAAAAGGTCCTGCTTGATTAAATGATTCGACAGCAGCATCATCTAATTCTTTTACACCGCTAGTAGACTTTAAAACGATATCGACTATCTCACCGCGCTCATTCAGTCTGATGGTAAGCCCTGTAATAAGATTCGAATCTGAAGCGATTGATCTTCCTTGTTTAAAAATCTTATTGGCTTGCTCTTGAATATTTAAACCCCAAAATTGTTCTAATTTTTGTCTGATACGGTGATAAAATCCGTAATACTCATACTCTTGGGTATTAAGTTTTGTGAAATCACCTAGCGGGATATCGGCTAAAAAATCATTGGTGCGTCCTAGGCCCGAACTCTTAACATCACCATTTTTTAAACCTTTACGAGTTTGCACGACTTTAGCTTGCTTTTTCTTTTTAAGAACTTTAGGGGCAGTCTTTTGGTTAATCCCAATATCTGAGAGTTTGATATTTTTAAACTTACGTTTAGTCTTTTGCTTTGAAACTTGGCGGGTTTTTTGGTTAAGGGCATTTCTCTGTCCCTTACCCGCGGCTTTAAACACACCCACGGTAGAAGCTTTGGTCTCTCTTGCGAAGGTATTATTTTTTTCACTTAAAAGTTTTGAATCGTTTTTAGTATTATCTAAGCTTTTTTGAGATTGAACAATCTGCTTAAGCTCTTTAGTTGGCATGAGTTTCATCCTAATGGGCTTGGGCTCATCTGCATTCGGGAGTAAGCTAAATTTTGTATCACTTAAACTCATCCAGCTTATCGCCATATGAATGATAAAAGAGGCTGCAATTAGGACATAAAGAATGTTTTTGTTTTTCGTTTGCTCCATACCTCTACGTTATCGGATGAAGCTTTAGAGATTAAAATCAATTATTGGGCACTGTAATAATCTTCCCCATCTAAGATCGTAATACTTGAGTCTTCCTCGTTGGAATAGTCAGAATATTCGTCTGTATTGGATCCAGGCTCGGTCCCTTCCACAAAAGACTCTATAAATCGAGGTCCTGAATCTTGGTACAATTTACCCGTTTCAGAGTTAATCGCTACATTTACGATACCTGGGGGAGCAGAAAAATCAAAATCTCCATACTTCCTCAAAAGGGTCTGCATATAGTCTCTCCAAACCGGCAAAGCAGCCTTTGCACCTGTCTCTCCCCAACCCATGGTTTGATTATTGTCAAAGCCAGTCCATACTCCAGTCACAGCTTTAGCCGAGAATCCTAAAAACCAAGCATCTACGTAGTTGTTAGTCGTTCCAGTTTTACCTCCAATGAAAGAGGATATATCTCTCGTTCGTCTTCCTGTACCTCGTTGGACAACGCCCTTAAGTAAGTTAGTCATTAAGTAGGCAAGTCTTTGGTCATAGACTTGATCTTCATTTAAATTGACCAAAAATGGGTTTTGCTTTTCAACCTTCTCCTCGTTAGCTTCGCCCTCTTTATTTTCGGCCACAGTTTCTGGGTTAACTTCAGAGCTCACCTCTTCAACTTCTTCTTCCACAATGAGTGGAACTTCACTCTCTCCTATTCCAAGCAGCTCTGGTTCTTTTTTCTCCACTTCATCTTTCATATAATGGACATTCCCATCTCTGTCTTTAATTGAAAGCACAGATTTTATCTTCGTTTTCATGCCTCCGTTGGGAAAAATACTGTACATCTTCACCATATTTAAAAGATTTACTCCAAATGAACCCAGAGAAATACTTAAGTCTCTTGGCAGATCTGCTTGAATACCCAGTCTCTCCACAAAATTAATAATTTTATCGACTCCCACATCTTGGGTCAGTTTAATGGTAGGAATATTACGACTAGTCTCTAAAGCTCTTCTAAAAGTCATCGTCCCTTTAAATTTTCCGTCGTAATTTCTAGGCTTCCAACTTAATCCATCATCAACTCCACCGAGAGCTGCTGGTGAATCCAATAAAACAGAAGCTGGTGTATGATAGTTTTCTAAACCGACAGCATAGATCACAGGCTTAAAAGCAGAACCTGGCTGACGATTAGATTGTACCGCTCTATTGAATTGCGATTTCGAAAAATCACTTCCACCCACCATCGAAATAATCTCTCCGGTTTGAGGAGAAATAGAAACCAAAGCACCCTGAACCTCTGGCTCTTGATCAAGCTCGGCTAAAAAATACTTTTGGGAATCAATGGCTTCAAAAAGTTTCTTATTGGATTTATAAGCGGTTTTAAATTTTCCATATAAATGTGGAGTCACCTTTTCTGGCTTTTCTCTTATAATTCTAACGAGAACTAAATCACCTGGCTTTACAATTGACTCTGGGTCGCTGACATAAGACCAATAGTTCGCTTCTTCCTCTATCTTTCTTTCGTGAGCCCACTTGAAATAATCATAGGGAATCATGAGTTTTATTCCCGCATATGAAGCGTAGATCATTCTTTGCGAATTACTCACTTTAGTGACAATCGCCTGAACAGGTTTGTTAAATTCGACAAATTTTAAAAACTTTGACTCATCGACTAATACTCCCGGCTCAAGAAAAACCTTTCCCCTTGCATCAACTTCATTGAGAAATTTCTCCTCAGCTTCAAATATCCTAGAGACTTCGTCCTCTTCAACTCTAAATTCCTTTTCTGTTGTCCCGTTAGAGTTGAATATGAGATAGTTTGATCGAGAGTCATAAACCTCATCTCTTTGTTCTGACAAAAACTTCGCAATTGACTCTTGGTCTTCAAATGTTTTTATAGCACCTTTAAATCCCTGACGCTTATCAATTGCTCGAACTCCCTCCATGACAAGTTTTTCAGCTTTTTCCTGAAGCTCCCAATCAAGTGTCGTCACAACTTCATAGCCATTAGTTAAGAAATCCTCTTTACCAAATTGTTCTATTAATCTTTGCCTTATCCAGTCTGTGAAATAACCGGCTTTTAAGGGAACCGGTCTTCTAATTTGAATCTTTACATCTTCTTTGAGGGCTTGCTCATACTCCTCTCTAGATATTTTTTCCGTTGCGTACATTCTCTTTAAAACATATCTCTGACGTTCTTTTGCCCGCTTAGGTTTTACGTATGGTGAGTACTTACTTGGGGCAACTAAAAGCCCAGCAACCAACGCCATCTCTGCAATGGTAGCCTCAGAAAGTTCCTTATCAAAATACCCTCTGAAGGCGGACTTCACTCCGTAATATCCCCCCCCTAGATAAACTTGATTCAGATATAAGTATAAAATATCAGACTTACTAAACTTCTCTTCAATTTTTCGCGCCAATAGGAGGTCTTTAATTTTTCTTGTATAAGTTCGCTCGCTTGATAGTAATAAAGATTTCGCCACTTGCTGAGTTATTGTAGATGCACCTTGAACGATTCTTCCCGCTTTTAAGTTAGCCACCATGGCACGAGCAATTCCCATATAATCTACACCGGAGTGATTATAAAAATTGTCGTCCTCTGCAGAAAGAAAAGCATTTATTATCATCGGAGGTATTTCTTCAATTTCGGCGATCTCTCTTTTTTGAAGTGAGAGTTCCATTAATAACGTACCATCTTTAGAGTAAACGCGACTTGGAAGTGGAGGGCTATATTCTGTCAGTGAATTTATCTCTGGAAGATCGGTAGAGATGTACATCACAATACCTAGAACAGCTGCTCCTCCAAGAAATGCTAGAGTAAATAGAAGTACCAATAATTTGAAAAAAACTCTCAATGAAACCCTCTTTATTTTGACCTTAATTATACTTTAGTTACATATAGATTTAAAGGTTGATCGATTCTTCTTTCCACTTCTCAATTTTGGTTTTTAATTTTTGAGTTCTTTCATCAATTAAGGCTTCATAAAGATTCTCTAACTCTGAAATTAGACTGATCTCATCAATCTCTTGTTTTACAGGTGCCTTCAGAAGGCCAAACTGTTCAGGCTGAGCGAGAAGTCTTCCTAGGTAACTTGTATATACTCCATACTGAAAAGAGTTCAACTTCGTTATGGTGGGGGTGACCGGCAAGTATGCAGTCTTATAAATAAAATCTAATGAAAAATCTCTTTCTAATTTTAAGTCAAAATTTTGAGGTGACCTAAAAAAGCTGTTTTCGCTTTGCATTTGAAGAGAATCTATTAAAACAGAAGCGACCCTGGCTTGCTGCTCATATACCACCTCTCCAAGGCTAAGAGTGGGTACAATCAATTGAATAGCAAGCTGATTCATCTTTAGATCTTTAAATTCTTCTTTTAAAAATACGGTAAGCTCTTGAGTCCATTCTTCAGAATATATTTTATAAGAGCTCAGTTTTTTGGTGAGAGAGAATAGTTTCCACTCTACATAGCTCACACTTCTTTCTTTTGCATATAGAGCAGCAATTACCCCTCCAAATCCATAGGCACTGATGACAGAGACCTTAATATTTTCGGATTCTATCTTTTTTAATTCTGAAACGAGGCCCAAGGAGTGATAGAGCGTAGAGAAGTTAACAACTGCAATGATAGGCTCTCTGACTTTTTTTGACGTCTTACTCTCTTCGTCTATTTCTATTGTAGGTCCATAACCGGAGGAGCTTTTCTCATTTATCTCTAAGCCATTATTGGTGCCTGACGAAACATCTACTGTATCCAAATCTGAACGAGTGGACTGGGTTGCACATGAAATAAAACTGAGTAATAAACTCGCAATAAAAATGTTCTTCATAGCTCAGGGAAATCTTCTTCTTTTAAACTATCCGTGAGAATTTTAACCTTTTTCTCTGACTCAGAGAGTAGGTCCTTACAAGATTTATATAGTTTTATTCCTTCTTCAAACTTTTTAATACTGTCATCTAAGCTCAAATCTCCTGATTCAAGTTGTTCAACTAAGTCCTCAAGCTTTTCTATAGAGTCTTCAAAATTTTTTTTGGCCATAATTTCCTCAATTTTTTCTTATATTAGAATAAAGTACAGGTAAGTGGAAGAAAACACCCGTCTAAGACAAATTCCCTCTGTCATTGTTATGACACCAATAGCAATTTAGCTTCGTATTTTTAGATATATACACATAGGGTCGATTTTTCCCATGATATAAATTTGTCACTATGATTGCTAAAATCAAATAGGTATAGGGAAAACAGGAAGTTTTTTCCCGAAAAAGTCAGGAGGACTATTGAAAAATATTTGGGTCCCAGTCTCAGGCCAAATCGCCCAACAGCGAAAGGTGGAGACAATTGCCAACAATATAGCCAATGCAAACACTGCTGGTTTTAAGCGAGATGAAATCACGTTCAAAGAGCACCTCACAGCTTACTCTCAAACTCCTGATAATATCGACTTGCCCAGAAAAGAATGGAATCCAGATGACTTCTACAGAACACAGGGAGCGGAAAATGCCTTTGTAAAAGTTGATGGAACCTATACGGACTTTCAACAAGGTGCCCTCAGTCCGACGGGAAATAAACTAGATATAGCTCTTTTTGGTAAAGGGCTTTTTGAAGTTCTTACACCCAACGGAGTTCGCTACACAAGAAAAGGCACTTTTGGGCTTAATAAGGAAGGCGAAATCGTAAATGAAAATGGATACAAACTTCTCTCTAAACTTCAGCCTGGACAAAATCTAGAGGCCGGAACGATAAATAGTCGAGTTATTAAAATTCCAAATCAAGGTCAGATTTCTATCTCCAAAGAAGGACGAGTTTTTTCTCCAGAGGGGGAGCTCGCAACAATCAGTGTTGTAGAATTTAAAGATCATCACGCTCTAAGAAAAGAAGGCAGCTCACTTTTCATCAATAATGCTGACGATAATACAAAGAGAGAAAATATAGCAACTACAGTTAACCAAGGATATGTGGAAGGTTCAAATGTCAATGCCATCCGTGAGATGTCAGAGCTCATTAAAGCTCATAGACAGTTTGAAGCGATCCAAAAAGCAGTAAAAACTTATGATTCAATATCTGGGAAAATTGCCAATGATATTGCGAATCTTAAATAACTGATGGGAGAATCTTATGATCAGAGCGCTTAATACTGCAGCAACCGGCATGGCGGCTCAAGAGCAACAGGTCAATACAATTTCTAATAATATTGCCAACTCCAATACCACTGGATTTAAAGCCAAACGTACTGAGTTTGAAGATTTAATGTATGAAACTGTTAACGAGGCTGGTGCAAGATCTTCTAATGACTCTGAATACACGGTAGGTCATCAAGTTGGTTCAGGGGTTAAAGTTTCCGCAACAAGACGACAGCATACTATGGGTAGTCCTCAGCTGACGGGAAACACTTATGACATGATGATTATGGGTGAGGGATTTTTTGGCATACAAGTAGGAAATGAAACTCTCTACACAAGGGATGGTTCATTTGATGTTGATGCTCAAGGAATACTTAAAACGAGAAGTGGTCACCCCTTAATCCCTGGAATTACTGTTCCACCAAATACCGTAAATATTGCGGTGGCAGAAAATGGAATCGTCCAAGCCTTTGTTAAAGGGCAATCTGATCCCATTGAACTAGGTCAAATACCTGTGTTTACTTTTGTTAATCCAACCGGATTAGCTGATAAGGGAAAAAATCTCTTATCTGGAACTAATGCCTCTGGGGATGCGATCCAAAGAATTCCCGGCGATGAAAATGCCGGATATATCAGCCAAGGAACACTTGAGTCTTCGAACGTAAATGTCATGAACTCAATGACCAACCTCATAAAAGCACAAAGAGCCTATGAATCAAACTCAAAGGTTTTAAAAATTGCGGATGAAATGTTGGGGACTATTAACCAAATAAGATGATAAAATTAACTATAATTCTATTTACTCTTACTTTCGCTAACCTTGCATTAAGCTGTGAGATCAAGACTTATGATCAAATCTATAAAATAAACAAGATCTTGGACGAAACAGTCATTCGTTCTACGAATTGCTCCAACGACATTAAGGACGCATTTCTAGATTTAGTTGCCAGTGGAAGTGGTGATATTAGAGGAAGTCATCTTTCAAAGGTTTTGGCCACAAAAGAACATCCAACGATATCAATTAAGCCAGATCAGATTCATCTCGACACTTTATCAGAAGCATTAAAAGATCATTTCAAAAGTAAAAATTTAGATTTTTCGGATGTTTCTGCTCTCTACCCACATAGCGCTTTATTAATTGAACGAGGCGAAGGATTAAAGTTTGATTGCTCAAATTGTGATACAAGTGGTAGAAAAAATATTAAGGTTTTATATTCAGATCAAACAGTTTGGCTTACTGCAACTATAAGACACAAAATAAATGCTCTAAAAATTAAGAAGAATTTACCCTATCACACCCCTATTTTAACAAAAGATGATTTTGAAATTGTTGAAAGTCTTGCGAAGGACCCAAGCCAACTATTTACAGATATAGAGAATATTAAGTTTTATAAGTTAAATCGAAACCTGGTTGAGGGCGGAATACTAAAAGTACATGATCTAAGGCCAAAAAATCTCATTTCATCCGGACAGAAGGTAAAGATTCACGTTTCGAAAAATACCGTAAGGCTTGAAACAACAGGTATTGCTAAGAAAAATGGTAAATTTGGTGACTATATAGAGATTCAAAATCCTAAGACAAAAAAAATTATTATGGGTCGAGTGACTGGTCACAATAAAGCGGTAGTTGAATTATGAATGTTTTGTGCAAATTTTTATTAACTTTATCTTTAATCATCCAGGTGGGATGTAGTTCTTATGTACAAAGTATGCATCGTTCATTTGATAGGGCTGAAAGAGCTAAAAGAGCACGAGCTGCCTCAAATTACCAACAGGGGTCTCCCAATGACAGGCGACCGATTCAAAATCCAGTGACATTGGGTAGCCAACAAAACTATGCCCCAAGTAACCAAAGACAGTACCAAAGAAGAGGCAATCGTAGGGCTAAGGCAGAGGACTTCAAAGACGAGTCAAATGATGGAAGTTTGTGGTCTGGAAAAAATTCAGAGAGCTTTCTTTTTGTGACAAATAACCTGAAACGCAAAGGTGACATAGTTATTGTCGAAGTTTTCCAAGAACTTAAAGATAAGATCCAGGAAGAACTGAAGCGGAACTTTCCCGATCCTCCTCCAAGAAAAAAGAAAACGAAGGGTAAAGCTGATGAAACACCGGAAGAGCCCGAACCGACACCGGCAACAGTTGCTCCCGATGATCCGAATAAAGTTTATGATAAGATTTCTACGACGGTGGTGGAGCAGATGAATCAGGATTACCTCCTAGTACGTGGACGCAAAGAAGTGCTTTTCAAAAAATTCAAAAGATATTTTGAAATACAGGCCATCGTAAATCAAAAAGATATAACGTCACAGGATACCGTGAGATCAAAAAAATTATTAGAACCCAAAATTAATGTGTTGAGGTACTAGCCATGAGAGCTTTTGTTTTAGTTTTATTTACATTCTTAATTGCGAACAGTTTCGCAGCAAATCGAATCAAAGATATAGCCGATATTAAAGGTGTTCGAGACAATCCTTTGGTTGGCTATGGTCTCGTCATTGGTCTCAATGGAACAGGCGATGGCGGTGGAGAAATAACTAATAACTCACTTAAAAAGATGTTTCAAACACTAGGTCTAGACCCCGTTCAAGAAGTAAGTTCGGCCAATGTTGCTGCTGTTATTGTGACAGCTAAACTTCCTCCTTTTGGAAGAATTGGTCAAAAACTTGATGTCACAATTTCATCTATCGGTGACGCCTCATCTCTAGCGGGCGGAACTCTACTAGTGACACCACTTAAAGGTGGGGATGGAAAAGTTTATGCTGTAGCTTCCGGAGCTCTCTCGATTGGTGGGCTTACTCAAGGAGCAAAATTCGCTACCACTGGGACTATTCCTCAAGGTGGGACAATAGAGCGTGAAGTTGACATGAACTTCAATGAAAAGAAGTCTATTCGCTTGTCACTTAAGAGCCCTGATTTTACAACTGCGGCGAGAGTTGTAAAAACAGTAAATGAAAACCTCGGTGGTAAATTTGCTAGTGCATCTGACTCGGCTACAGTTGATTTGATTGTTCCACCTCATTACGAAAAGAACTTAGTTAACTTGGTGGCCATCGTTGAAAATTATCGAATCAATCAAGACAATAAGGCACGAATTGTTATCAATGAAAAAACAGGAACCATAGTAGCTGGCGGCGAAATTACCCTCAACGAAGTGGCCATTAGTCATGGTGACCTCGTTTTACAAGTTGGCAAACAAGCGGATAAGGCTGCGCAAGCCGGTTCACTTTTCCTAGTTGAGCGCAAGACTACATTAAAAGACTTAGTAAATGCCTTAAATACAATAGGTACCTCTCCGGAGGATTTAATCAGCATATTTCAGACACTTAAGAGGAATGGGGCATTAATTGCCGAGTTAGAGTTTATATGATGTGGAAATTATGACATTAAACTTTATTTTTTGATGGTTTTGCACCGCAGTTTAATGTTATAATTATGTGTGAGTCCTCTAGGAAGGAGGATAGAAAAAACTAGGATGGTGATGAAGGTCAATACAAACCCTACATTCAATAATTCCAAAACTAAAAAGCCATACGATAAGTACGCCAATGTACCAAAGGAACTCATGCATGTTGCGGAAGGTATGGAAGCTCAGTTCAATCAAATGATGCTCAATCAAATGAAGAAAACTGTAGATCGCGCAGATCCTCACTCCCCTGCGGCTAGAATCTATGATCAAATGCTAGATGAGAGATATGCAGAAATAATGGCTCAAAAAGATGGAGTTGGAATTAAAGATATTGTTATTGAACAGTTTATGCCTGGGTTTAACAAAACCCCAAAGCGAGCAGCTTTAAATAATTATCAAAACCAAATAAAAGGAAATGGTCATGAATCCCATTAACACGAGAACCCCCTTTTTCCCTCACTCAAAAAGTGCTCAGGAGGCTCAAGCCAGTAAGTCTTCTGCGATTATGCGAAGAAATAGCTATGATCGTGTTCAAGACTTAAACGATAAAACCTCTAGGGATGTGAATGTTGCGATACCAGAAAGTATCAGAGACTACTCACGAATTAAGAGAGTTGTTGATGCAGCACCAGAGGTTGATAACTCTGCCAAAATTGCGGCACTCAAAGCGCAAATCAATGCTGGCACATATGAGCCAAATTATGATGCCATTGCAGACAAAATGTTAAGCACAGAATTTTAAGGATTAGCATGAATGTTGAAGTAGTAAAATTTAAATGTGAAAGATTAAGAGGTCTCTGGCAAGACTTCTGCTCTAAACATTCGGAGCTCTACGAGCTTACATGCGATGAATATATGCATCTTCTTGCGAGCGAAATTGAGGAGCTTGAACAGACTATCGAGAATAAAAAAGCGCTCATTAGTTTTATAAACGGATTGGATGATCTAAGGGATGAATTGATTTCTGATTTATGTGAGTCTTTAGGTATTCCTCCGCAAGCAAGATTGTTAGAGTTAACCGAGTGCTTACGAATTGCTGAGTTTAATTCAGAGGCCGATCAGATTGAAAAACTAAACTTATTACTTTTAGATATTGTAGAAAAAATTCAAACTCAGAATAAGAAAAACCAAATTTTTCTTAACAAGGCCCTGCATTCACTAGGTGAATTAAAAGCTAGTTTTACTGGCAATAAAGTTTATAACACTTATTCTTCTAGCGGTGGGATTAACCGCTCAAGTAAGGGGTATTAAAGGATAACTTTTGGGATCAGATTTATTTAGTATAGGACGTACTTCATTAAATGCTTCTAAAAAGTCGCTCTCGACTACGTCGCATAATATCGCCAATGCTAATACTGAGGGTTATTCGCGCCAAAGGGTCAACCTCGAATCTGCTACTCCCATTGGAGAAGGTAATATTGTCATCGGCTCTGGTGTCAGTATTAAAAGCGTAAAAAGAGTTCATGATCAATTGGTGGAAGAAAATCTTAATGATGCTCTTACTAAGCATCAATTTAACGAAACTAGAACCAGTCATTTAAGCTCTATGGAGCAGATATTCAATGAAATCAATTCAGACGGTCTCAATAAGGTTATGAATAGATTTTTTAACTCATTTAGAGAGCTCTCTAATCAGCCAGAGAATGAGGTTGTAAGAACCTTAGTACGTGATAATGCCCAACTAGTTGTAGAAGATTTTCACAGGATTAGTGAAGAGATCACTCAAGTTAAATCACGTATGGACAAAGAGATTAGAGCTTCTGTTGAAGAAATTAATCAGCTTGGCACAACCATAACTCGACTTAATAAAGAGATCGTCCGACTTGAAAATGTCGGCGGCGAAACAGGAGATCTTAGAGATCAAAGAGATATGGCAGTTAGGGCCCTCTCTGAATTTACTGAAGTAAAGGGTTACGAAGCCGGCAGAGGTGAATATGTTGTTAATCTGGTTGGATGGGGATCACTTGTAGCAGGCGGAAGTCTAAATCCATTGGTAGCTAGAGATGTAACAGGTAATAAGCAAAGTGGAAGTTATTCTAATGAAGGCAGACTAGAAATTGCTTTTGAAAAATCCGGGAAAGCTGCATCAAACTTAACCGAAAAGAAAGGTTCTGGGTCCTTAGGTGCCATAGTTAAAACGAGAAATGAGGAACTTGAATTCCTAAGAGACCAATTGGATGAAATGGCACATAGTCTGGTTCACATAACAAATGCCATCCATCGTAAAGGATTTGTAAATAAGAAGATTCCAACGGATCAACAAGGCAATCTTATTGTTAGACCTGGTGATCCTAAGATTACGGGAATCAATTTTTTCAAGGAGCCACTTGGTAAAGAGAGAGCTTCTGGAAATATAGCCATCAGTGACGAAGTTATGGACGACCTAACAAATATCGCCACTGGACTTGAGCCTAATTCTCCTGGAGATAACCGTATAGCGCTTGCGATCTCAAAAGTTCAACACGAAAAGCTTCTAGGTGACGGAACAAAAACAATTGAGGAAATGTATCTTGAAACTTCCTCCTCGATTGGTCTGGCATCTTCAAAAGCCCAGATCAATGCAGAACAATCTGGTGGAATTGTCGCACAGGCAAGAAGTATAAAAGAGAGAATATCTGGAGTTAACTTAGATGAAGAGGCCACCAATATGGTGAAATATCAACAAGCCTATCAGGCTTCAGCTAAAATGATTCGAACAGCTGACGAGATGTTTGATTCTGTTTTGGAGATGATTAGGTAATGTCACGGGTATCAGAAGCAAGTACAGTAAATGCCATAAAATACTCCACCAATAGGAGCAGACGTAAACTTGAAGATCTTCAGTTAAAAGGGTCTAACTTAAAGCGCGTGCAAAAGCCCTCGGATGATCCGGTGGGAAATATGGACATTCTTTCAATTAGATCTCGAAATATTGATGGCAAGCAGTACCTTCGAAATGCTTCTGTAGCAAAAGCACAGCTAACCTTCACGGAAAGCGCCATTGAGGAACTTACAGAGCTTGTTACGAAGGCAAAAGAACTCGCCATAGGACAGGCTTCAAATATCTTTGACCCCTCAGTAAGAAAAGGGATCGCCCAAGAAGTAAGACAACTACGTAATCAAGCTTTAAGTATTGCAAACAGAAGGCTTGGTAATAAATATATATTTGGTGGTTATAAGACTTTAGAGAAGCCTTTCGATGCTGACGGTAAATACCATGGGGATAATAACCAAACTAAAATTGAAGTTGGTAAGGATATTTATGTTCCTATCACTTTTTCAGGAGAAAATGTCTTTTACAGCGAGCCTAACCCCACTATCGAAAGCAATATGCCTGAGCTTGGAGAAAGAGCTCGCGTTGATATTCAAAACCAAGTTCAACAATCGGCTCTGCCAGAAGAGCAACAAGAACAAGAACCTATCATCAATCGAGATCCAGCAGCTAGCAATCCCTTTCAAACAGAACCTGAAGAGATTAAGGGAAGTCTCTTTAAAGATTTAGAAACACTTGAGAATGGTCTTTTAACAGACAATCATTTCATGATTCAGTCTCTTCTGCCTAAACTCGACGAAACTTTAGATAGGTTAATTCAAACACGGACTTCGATAGGGTCAACTATCAACAAAGTTGAGATCACAGAAGACAATATAGACAAGAACAGAGTTGAGAATGAAACTTATAGAAGTAAGATTGAAGACGCTGATGTGGCTGAACTCTTTACTGACTTAACTCGCCAAGAAAACGTCATGAATGCCTCATACAAAGCTAGTGCTCAGCTATTAAATAACAATCTAATGAAATACATTGGCTAGTTATAGAAATATTTAGACCCAAAGCGCCAAGTAACTCGAAAGTCTGATAATTTAAAATATTTTATCCTAAATTTAGCCTGAGCTTAAGAATCCATTAATTTATCATATAAATAAGAAATAATTACAGAGATGTAAGACAATATTAATAATTCACTTGCATTTTGAATCTGCCAGTACTATATGAACATCTCAGTTGAGATTTAAAATCAGCTAACAGTTATTAAGACGGAGTTTAAAGAGGTTAACACACATGCTAGTTCTAACAAGGAAGCTGGGAGAGAGCATTGCCATTGACGATCATATCAAAATAGTAGTGGTTCAAATAAAAGGTAAACAAGTCAGATTGGGTATTAAGGCTCCAAAGGAGACCAAAATACACAGAGAAGAGGTTTATCAGGCTATTCAAGATCAAAATACCGAGGCGAGTCAATCCACCCCTGCTGACCTAGCAAGGCTTAATGAGGACTTCGGCAAGAAATAAATTCCTCCTTGCAGATCAATATAATTGACTGATATCATCATTCAAGGTAGAAATTTGAGACTACCTCAAAATTTTCGGAGGATGATGTGAAAGTCAACACTACAAGGTTCGGAGAACTTCAAGTAAACAAAGAAGATATCATCTCTTTCTCAGAAGGATTACTGGGATTTGAGAGTTTAAGTCAATTTTTCATCGTTGACCCAGGTGATGCGACCTTGATCTTATGGCTTCAGTCTATTGAAAATCCAGAAACAGCGTTTCCAATTATTGAACCCAAAATTTTCAAGCCTGATTACGTTGCTAAATTACTTCCAGCTGACATGAATAGTGTTTCATTGGATAGTATTTCTGACGCAAAGATTTACTCAATTCTTACGATTCCTTCAGATATCACTAAAATGAGTGCAAATCTTAAAGCTCCTATCGTGATTAACAATGCAAAAAAGATCGCAAGACAAATTGTTCTTCAGGACAATAAACTCTCAGTGAAATTCGAAATGTATAAGGAACTAAAAAGTTATATAGTTTCTTATGCCTCTGACGATCGCAAAAGAACAAATGTTACTGAGCCAACCGCGACAGCAACAACTGATACAGAAGCCACTGCAACTCCTTCGCAAAGAGCTTCAGAAAAAATCAACGAAGCTTAATCAAAAGAAAATTTTAATAATAAAAAAAGCCCTCTTTAAAAGAGGGCTTTTTTTATGTCTTGTTTATTCATTTTTAAATACTGAGTACTGTTTCAGAGGCATCTTTAGATAGTGATAAATACATCTTCAACTCTTGGTTTTCAGGCTCTTTCATAAGAGCTTGTTGCCATTCATTATGAGCCTCGACGACATTTCCTTGGCCATAAAAAAGAAGACCAAGAGCGACTCTTGCCGGGATATAGGTGGGTGATTCTGATTTTAGTGCTCTCAACTCCTCAATCGCTTTCGCCAAGTATCCTTTCTTAGAGTAGACTTTAGCAATCTTTATTCTCGCTTCAAAATTACTGGCATCTAGAGAAGTCACTTTATTATACTCAAAGAGCGCTTCTTCATATCTATTATAACTAAAATAGAGTTCCGCAAGCTCGAAATGCTTCTGAGAAAACTTCCTGTTAATATGTGGATCTTTAATTCCATCGGGCTCATTTTTAACTTGTTCATTGGCCTTATCGAAAATCTGCTTAGCATCTTCATATCGACCGATGTCGTTAAGAATCACAGACAAAGAAATTGAAGCGTCAGTATTATTAGGATCCAGTTCAAGTACCTTGTTAAAAGCTTTTACCGCTTTTCCTAAATTACCTTGAATATGAAAAATATTCCCAATGAGAAAGTAAGCTTCAGAGTTGTTTGGATTCAAATTGATGACTTCCTCGAGCATCAGCATTGATCTTTTGAATTTCTGATCTTGATAAAACTTACGTGCAGAATCCATCAAGCTCATTTCGTTTAAACTACTCAAATCAAACCTCTTATAATTTGTTCTTACAATATGCTAAGACCTGCTTAGCCTCTGACTGATCTTTTTTATTTATATCATCCATGAATTCATTTCCATAGGCTAAGCAATCTTTATACTTTTTTAAATGATAACTTGTTTGAATTATTCGACTCATAGAATGACTTCTAATATCTTTATCATCCTTTATATTTCTCAAAATATCCTGATAGCGCCATAAAGCGGCATCATAGGACTCTGTTTTAAAGTAGAAGTCAGCTACGTATTGTTCTTTATTATTAAGGCGTTGTTTACACTCGTTAATTTTTTTCTTTGCTTTTTTTACTTCTGGAGAATCCGGATATTTTGTAATTATTTCACGATAAAACTTAATGGCCTCAAAGGCTGGTTCTAAATCTCTATCGTCCGTATCTGGGAGCTGTAAATAAAAAGACTCGGCAATTTGAAATATCACATAAGGTATTTTTTCATGACGTGGATGAAAATCTCTAAATAATAAATAAGCAGCTGCAGCCTCTACATAATTTTCTTGCTTATATAAAATATCTGCTAACATTAACTCTGCTGGAGTTGCATAGTAAGAATAGGGGTATTGATTTTTTAGCTGGTTAATCTTTTCTGTCGCGAGGATATAGCGCTCCTCATCCATCAGCTCTTTAGCTTCTTTATATAAAATTTCAGCCTCAGTTTTACCTGTTGGCTTGTCTGACGCACAACTAAAAACTACTAACAAAGTCAGAAAGGAAGTAATGAGATTCATACCTCAAATTTACCTCTTCAAACCAAGGTCGTAAAGTCATGTACGTCCGTAAAGTTCTAAATAAAATTCCTGGAAAAGTAGCTTTAAGAAGGCTGCCAGAGGAATAGATACTATCATCCCAATAACCCCGCCAAATTGCGATCCGATAATGACGCTTACGACAACTATTAAGGGGTGAAGATTTACAATTTTGGATACTAAAACAGGAAAGACCAAGGCAAGATCGATCACATTGGCAATGACGTATAAAAGTATCATTGCCCCAATTGTCGTGTTCGGGTTTTGATCAACTAGACCTACGACAAGGGCCGGAATAAGGCCTAAAAATGGACCGATATAGGGAAGAATATTTGTTACAGCAGCTACAATACCCAACAAAAAGGCAAAGGGGTAACCCAATAATAACAAACCAGCCGTAATCACAACCCCAACGATCGTTGCTTCAATGAACTTGGCAAATATATAGTCACCAAACTTAGTATTAAACGAGTGATATAGGTAGTAGGTCTTTTCGACTATACTATTCGGAACTATTTTCATCATAAGAAACCTCACCCTTCTTTCATCTTTCAGAATAAAGAAAAGAAAAAGAGGGATCATAAAACTCCATTCCAATGCCGAAGTAACAATCTGAGGTAGATAAACAAGCACAGACTTTGTCGTCTCTTGTCCCAGCTCAATTAGGCTATCTACAGGGTTGAACGTTATTTCATAATTAACCTTTTCAAACACAAATTGCTTAAGCTCTCCGTACTTGATTCTTAAATAAGATTCTAACCTTGGAAGGTAGTATTCAATTTTATGAGCTTCCTCTGAAATGGTTTTCACACCTTTTACGATGGGATAGGTCAGTAAAAATAAAGAAGTGACAAGGATAATAATAGACATTGTTTTTCTTCCAATATCCGCCGAATAAAAAGATCTAAGCGCAGGCTTCAACATTAAAGAAAGAATATAAGCAATACCCAAAGGAATCATAATTCGAGACAAGCTAAACATAACTGCAGCTATGACAATCATAACAACGATAAAGAAGACGAATTTATATTGGTCTGTTTTAATTGTCTTCTTGATCAGCAAGTTTTTTCTCCAATATTGAAATCATATCTTTTAAAGTTTTAATTTCTTCAGTGACTGAGTTAAATCTCATGGCGACGATAATCGAAATCGCTTGGAGAAACTTAGCTCCCACCACAGGGTATCTTTCAATCATTTCTTCAAGGTCTGGCTTATAAATAGCAAGTAATCTTGACTCTCCCTTTGAAATAGCTGTGGCATTTCTCTTATTGCGTTTTTCAAGCAATGATAGCTCTCCAAAATATTCTTGTTTCGAAAGCCTAGCAATTAACTGAGTTCTTCTTTCAGTATTTGCTCCATCGTGAAAGTTAATTTGTGATAAAATTTCAATCGTTCCACTAAAAATGAGATAGAACCCATAGCCACTCTCACCCTCTTTTATTATGACCTCTTCTCCGGCAAAGATTCTTTCATGTAAAAATTCTGAAAATATTTTCAATTCATAGTCAGTAAACTGCTCAAAGACTTTAATCGATCGTAAGAATTTTGGAATACTCTTTCTCTTATTCGTCGCCAAAGGACTCGTCTGCCAAAAATACTTAAGAGTTGGAATGCTAACTCGCTCGTCTACAAAAGTAGCTTTGGAGGTTTCAAATTTTTTTTGAGTGCTTTGCTCGTCTGAATTCATTTTAAATCGTTCCTTTCAGTATTTATCCAACCTCGAAAAACCTCGGGATATTCAATATAGCGCCAATTATTTCTCTGCTTGCTATAAAAAATCTTTCCACCGGCGGGTAAAACACCAATTTCTTCAAAAATGACAGAGGGACCTCTTTGAATGAGTTTATCACTTTCGTTATACGCAAAATCGTATTGCTCAACCTCATATCTATAATATCCAAAAACAATAATACTACATACACCTAACAAGGTTAAAACATGCCACTTTTTAACGAGGCCAATAAAAAAAACAGTTAAGAAAAAGCCAAGTCCTAAATAGAAATGAGGTTCAGGAAGCGTCTTGTAAGTAAACAAAAAATTCTCATAGGAAGTATATTGATCTTCGAAACTTGTTATCGAAAGTTCTTCGTTAATTTTTTCTAAAGACTTAGTCACCTCACTACCCAACATACCGTGAAGCTTGGCAAGTTCATAATATTTTTTTGCTTGAACTAAGTTTCCTTTGGAGTAATTTAGGTATCCCAGGTTAAAAAGTTTTATATTCTTAGGAATATCCCCATTCTTTTCAAGCATCTCTCTAGCAGATTCAAACTGCTTATTCTTAATGAACTGATTGAATTTATTGTGAAAAGACTCTTGAACGTAGGATGACATAAAGTATATTATCTAGCATGAGGAAACAAAATCAAGCCGCATCTCTATGACTAATTTTTGCAAAGTATCATTAAATGAAGTTTGGGAAAAAAGAAAACTCAACCGTTTTTCTAAGACTCATGCTGACTTAACTCCCACCCAAACAGGAAATGGCATCTTTGTTAAGACCCAAAGGGGCGATTTAGTCTTTGATCTTCGCTCTGTGGCCGAAAGAGGTTTTCTTGGCCATTGTCACCCTATTTTACATAAGATTGCCTCCAGCGACTCTCCAGCTACAATTAAGGGGACAATAAAACCTATTGGCTGGCTTGATAAGCATGACTACCTCGAGCTTGAAGAGGAAAAAGTCCTATTATCTGAATCCAAATGCGAAACCGAGATTCTACAATCTAAGAAAAAATATATAGTAGAAAGAAACTTAAGCCTTCTTGTCACTCAAGACTTATTTCATTTTCCCAAGTATCCCAACAAAACCAGAGTTTGGCGCTCAGATTATTATGGATTCTGTTTTATTGAAGGAGAAGAATCGACTCTAGATGATATTCGAGCACGGCTTATCCTAGAAACGACATCCTATTTGAAAACATTTATTGAGCCGAAACTCCTAGGTAAAAATTCGAAAGATATTGAATTTATCGATAAAAAAATAGAAGAGCTTAAAATTGATAATCTCACTCGAAATGGAAGATACTTGATAACTAAACCTCATTTAGACATAACTCATATTGCTTCTGTGAGCCATAAGCTAGAACTAGCTGGTATTTTACATTCCAAATCTGATACTATGATATCCATGTCATTTCCGCTTGCATGCCTACATTCAGAAATTGAAGAGGTTTTAATTCTTATCAATAAGGTTTTGAAGGAAGTACCGTAGTGTTTATTTTAAGAAGTGCTTGCCTGGATGATCTTAACGACCTTCTTGAACTAGCAAGCAAAGTAAAATTTATAAATCTTCCTCATGACGAAAGTCTTATTCGAAAGAAATTACTTAATTCAAAAAAGTCATTTGAAAGACCTAGTTCCGAGTTGGAAGATAATTATTATTTTTTTGTCTTAGAAGATCTTAATGCACAAAAAGTTATAGGGGTCTCAATGATCCATGCTCAACATGGAACTGAGCGAGAGCCACATTTCTTTTTAAAGGTTTCCTCCGAGCACAAGTTTTCTCAAACGATAAATACAGGTTTTGTACACGGTACTTTGAAACTAGGACTCAATACTGATGGCCCCACTGAAATTGGAGGATTGGTCCTGAGCCCAGACTATAGAGGAAACCCTAAAAAACTCGGCAAGCAAATTTC
Source organism: Halobacteriovoraceae bacterium (assembly GCA_002707495.1). GTDB lineage: Bacteria > Bdellovibrionota > Bacteriovoracia > Bacteriovoracales > Bacteriovoracaceae. The sequence continues at coordinate 230,653 of PAMZ01000018.1, forward strand.
CTTTGTACGGTTCCTTTACATGTCCATGTATCCTGAAAGGTTTAGAGAGGAAATCCATTCCGAATTAATGCCTCCACTCGACAAGGATGGAAATTCACACTTATGGGAAGCGATTGGCCGAAGATTCATGAATATGGATTATCAAGAAGCCGATAAATTAAGCCGATCTAACAAAGAATTTATTTTATCTCTCTACCCCTCTGAGAATATTTATATGACTCTTCTGCCTTATGAGGCTAGGGACGCCATAGGAAAAGTCGGGAGGGACACAGAGCCTGTTAGATCAATGCTTGAATCAATTGGTTTTCAGTTTATCAACGAGGTAGATCCTTTTGATGGGGGACCACATTATCGATGCAAGCTAGTTGATATAAAACCAATTAAAAAACACTTCAAAGCAGAAGTAGCCAAAGGAGCCTCAGACTCAAGCAGTGAAAATTATTTGCTTAGTATCAAACACGAAGAGCATCCATTTTATGCCTTTCTTTGTGAAGCGACTCTTCAGGATGGTAAGGTCCTACTGGACTCTGAATATCTCTCTAGACTGGGTATTGAAGTTGGAAGCGAAGTTGTGGGAATTCCTTTTTAATATTGTTTCTTATTAACTAGTATTCCTCGCATATCACTATTTGAGATTGGCTCACCGTCTTCATCGAAACTATCTTCAATATTTAAATCAACAGCAGCATTATGTTGATAAACTTTAATCGCAGATTGCTCAGTCATTCTTTTCTTAGACTTTCTCATTTTCTCCCGCTCTTTAAGTAGAAAAACCGTCACGGAGTCTTCCTGACTTTTCTCACTCTCAAGCCTTGCCTTCTCTTGAGCTTTAATTTGAGAGGCTGAAAGTATTCCTAAAGAGGATAGGCTCGAATCTTTCTCTCTAGATTTTGGAGATCTGCGATCTAAGTCTCTATTCTGCTGCACTCTTTCTGAGTCCGAGGAGTCCTGATAAGCATGTAAGGGGATAATCTTTGCAGGCTTATTAACATCTATATCTTCATCTTCTGGAGCATCAATTTCGCCTCCAGATTCGTTCCTACTGAAAAACTGCTTACTTGAATCATGAGGCAGTTCCTCTCCTGTAGCAGTTCTGGTTCCTTCTATCCTAACGACAGAATTGTCCTCTTCAGTAATATAAGCATCGATTTCATGGGGACTCAGCAACCTAAAGACTGCCATGACCTCCGATCCAATTGGTCCTAACATAAATTCTCCAGTACCCGTATCGGATACCCAAGCGTTTTACTTGAGTATTATATCACAAGTATATAATTTCGGGACATTACACGCCAAATCATTGAAAAACTGTTGCCAGTAGAAGATTTTGGTTCTATAACATCTGGTACTTGATCACTGGAACGTGGCGCAGTTGGTTAGCGCAGTAGACTGTTAATCTATTGGTCGTGGGTTCGAGTCCCACCGTTCCAGCCATTTTTAAAAACCCTTTAGGGATAGGAGCGAAAGCAAATATTTCTAAAGGGTTTTTTAATGATATGACTCAGAATTGACAATCACCTGACACATGAATCTCTCCCTCAAGGCATACTCAGATTAAGCCATAGTGGTGATTAAATTTTTTCATGTTTTCCTTTACCCTTCTTAAGTGCCAATTTGTGTTTGTTTGACCCTCGCTTGAGTTTAAAAGCTCAAGCGAGGAATCAGCTGAGGTACTGAGATCTTAGTGACTGCATCTCATTGGCAGGCATAAGGTCGCCATTCTTACCAGCAACTTCAATTCCCCTAGATAAAGTTTCTTCCAATTCTTTCAGCTTATTCAATTTTATAAAACACTTTGCTAGACCTAGATAAGCGACAGAATATTTTTTATCTGAATCAATTGCCGCTTTAAAATGTTTACTAGCTAGCTCTGGCTGATTCTTTTCTAAAAGGATCTCCCCCATTCCATTATTGGCCATAGCATCCTCTGAATCCATCTCAAGAACTTGAAGGAACATTCCTTCTCTTCTGTCTCTATCGATTTGTTTTTGCTTTTGAAGCTCGTCTTGTTTACGTTTTTTCTCAGCCTCATCCCCTAAAATCTCAAAATTTAAAAGTGTAGCCTGAGATTTATAGTCTTCAGCTGTTTTAATATTTCCAAGCTTCATGTGATAGAGAGATAGGTTTGTATAAGCCATCATTGATTTTGAATTTATTGATTTCAATTGCTCCATAAGTTCTATGGCTTTTTCAAAGTTTTCCATTCTTCCATACAAAACTCCTAAACTCTCATAAGCGTCCTCAAAACCTGGATCTAGCTCTAATGCTCTTTCAAAATATTCTTTTGCCTTTTCATCATAGTTGGCCTGAAAGAGTTCTACTGCTCTATCATAAAGCTCACTTGCCAAGGATTTTCTGTCCGTTGCGATATATGGATAATAAAAAATTTGCATATCTCCAAGATTCGACCCGTCTATACGATAGTTTCGAAGCATACTTACATAATGATAAAACTTTCCCCCATCCTCAAAAGAGTTCAAAACTTTACCTATTTTCTTGCCCTCCCATTCTAAATTCCCTTCATAGGAATTCGTAGAAATCATTAATACAGGCTTATAAGCGGCACCTCTTCTTGTTTGTATTTTCGAAACTGTCTCCTGACCTGGAAAACATCCCTTTTTATAATCTACACTGAGTTCATCGAAATAGGTGTTATTGACGAGATCTCCAGTTTTAGCTTCCTCACCAAGAAGAGGGACTCCCGTCAAAACTCTAAGCTTTAAAAAATCTTCAGCCCCTGCTAGTAGGGCTTTGGGTTTTTCACCAATGGAGTCTCCTTCAAAAAAATACTTTCCCTTTAACTCATGCTCACTACTATTAGTATTTAAGAAAATAGGCTTTGAAATCTTCTCAACTTCAAAGTCCTCGGATATATGATACCTCTCTATTCTCTCTAAAATAGATTCGTAAAATTGATTTTGAAAATAAATTTCAAAATGATCTTCTGAAATTCGCGCCAAGACAAAACTTCCAATAATCTTTCCGGTAAGATCAAGGATAGAATTAAAATGAAACTCTTTGGGCTTAAGCTTCGAGACGGAGTTAGTACATTGAGAATCTAGATAGGCTCCAGCGTCTGGGCCTTTAAAAAGTATTCCACAATCAGCTACCATAAAGCTTAGCGGATTTGTTCTTATATCTTCAAAAATAATTGTCATGAGTTAGACTGAAAAAGACTCTCCACAACCGCAAGTATTAGAGGCATTTGGATTTTCAAAAACAAATCCTTTGCCATTAAGACCATCTTTAAAATCAAGAACCACGCCCTTGAGATATATTGAGGATTTTGGATCAATAATAATCCTAATTCCTTCGCGATCAATAATATTGTCTTTTTCCTTTAATTCAGAGAATTCAATTTTGTATTGCAATCCTGAACAGCCGCCTCCAACAACAGCAAGCCTAAGCCCTTTATCCATGCCAGGATTTTCTTGATTGTATATCGTCTTTATTTGTTCAAATGCTTTATCTGTGACATCTACGATGTTTGTCATAAAGTCCGCCTCCATTAGAATGATCATACCATAAATTATGTCATTGTTTCAGGTTATCTAACCTAATTTCAATATCTTATCAATAAAGTTTTACTTGAATTGATTTACATCTATAATAAATACAATGAGTTATAATATGAATTCTTCTATCAGCCTCCTTCATTACGTACACTGCCCCTTCTGCATAAGGGTTAGGATGGCTTTCGACTTTGCCCAAATTCCCTATCAGTCGATAGTTGTTCCTTACAATGATGAAAAAACTCCTCTTGATTTATGCGGCGTAAAAATGCTCCCCATTGTAAAAACTGAAAAAGACGCTATGAATGAGAGTTTAGATATTATCCAACACTATTGTAATAACAAGATAGATCAGCCATCAGCTGAGAGACTTGCTGAAGTCACCGCCCTCACAGATAAGCTAGGAAAGAGTATTCACAACTTAGCCATGCCCTATTTTATATGGACACCTGAGTTTGATGATGATTCCCGAAAGTATTTTCAAGATAAAAAGGAAAAAAAGCGAGGGCCTTTTAAAGAGCTCATGAAAAAGAAAGATGAATTCGTTTTAGAACTCACCCCACAACTTGAAATACTAGAAAAAGACTTAACTCCTTTTTATAAATCTAGCAATCTCGCTCTTGAGGATATTATGATCGCAGCACATCTTTGGGCCTTATTCATAGTTCCCGAATTTCAATTTTCTCCTAAGATTTATCAATATCTCATGGATGTTAAAAAAATAACTGGCTTCGAGTACCACAAAGACTATATGGAGTAATATGGAAGTTCACTTTGTCGTGGCTCAAGAAGATGGTCGGTCTAAAAAATTTCGACTCGCCAACGAAGAATATGTTGTTATTGGCAGATCTAAAACTCTTTGCCAGGTCTACCTTGAAGATACCCTTTGTAGCTCAACACATACAAAAATTTCTGTTCAAAACAATGCCATCTTTATAGAGGATATGAACTCAAAGAATGGAGTTTTCCTCAATGGAGTACGTATTCTCAAACAAAGAATTTATATTGACGATAAAGTTCGATTTGGAGGTAGCATACTTTTTATCAATCACTCTAGGATGGATGAAAAAAGTGTCAAGGCTTCAACCTATCACGGCAAAGGTTCAAGAAGAAATAATTTAACCCTCGAACTTGATAGCAAATCCTCCTCACATACTTTTGGCTCCTTCAAAAAGGTATTAATTGGAGGAGAATCTAATCGTGGTCAAAAGCGCTCTCCCAAAAAGGAAGATCGAACTCTCGTCTCTCAAATGCAAATTAAAAACGCTTATTTAATTGATCTTTCGATCGCTCTCATTGTTTTCATTTTAGCCAATGTAATTTTTTACCAAGTTTTTCCAGATCACTATAAAGTAGCCGAAGAGTTGAGTATCTTCGTGAGAATGTTTAAAGGTACTGCGATTAAGTATACTCTTGCTTCCTTCATTATTTCTATTGCAGTCCACTTTATCAATATTCGAATTGAGTCGGGTTCTATTGGGAAAAGAATTTTAGGAATTAATTAGGCTTCCAAATTCTCTCTTCTTGATTCGCTACATAATTACAATAACGTGCATAAACAAACAGGAAATCAGAAAGTCTATTTAAAAAAATTATAGAATTCTCTGGGATACTTTGAGTATTGTCTCCAAAATCTATCAATTTCCTCTCTACCTTTCGACAAGCTGTTCTTACAACATGTGTATAACTTGCAGCCTGCGTCCCTCCCGGCAGTATAAAATTTTTCAGTTTTGGTAACAGACCATCTAACTCATCAATTACAGACTCCATTGAAAGAATCATTTCAGCTTTTATGTCCGGGAGCTTATACTTCTCCCAAAGATTACTTTCACAAGCAAGCTTAGAACCTAAATCAAAGAGACTAGATTGAATGGAATCAAATAGTTCATTGTGTTTCGAAAAACTTTCCTCTTTAGGATAAAGAGAGCGCATAAAACCAATATGGGAGTTTAACTCATCAACCTCACCATATAAAGAAATTCTCATATTAGCCTTGGAAATGCGAGTACCGCTGACTAAAGAAGTTTCACCTTTATCACCAGTTCTCGTATATACGTTTGATTTACTCATCTACATATTCCTTCTGTATCTTCCACCGATTTCAAACATAACCTCAGTGACCTGCCCTAAAGAGCAATAACGTACACATTCAAGAAGCTGCTCAAATATATTTCCGTCCTTAAGTGCAACATCTCGTAGTTTTTGAAGTTGTTTTTCCGATTCGTCACTGTGAGTATCTTTAAAAGCATTGAGACGATTGATCTGATCATCTTTCTCTGCGTTTGAAGAGCGGGTTAACTCAATTTCTCTATTTAATTGATCCTCGATATCATCAGAGATATAAGTATTCACACCAATGATGGGTAACTCACCGCTATCTTTTTGAGTTTCATAGTAGAGACTCTCTTCTTGAATCTTTGAGCGTTGGTACATACTCTCCATCGCTCCCATGACTCCACCTTTTTGAGAAATTCTTTCAAATTCTTGAAGCACGGCCTCCTCAACCAGTTCGGTCAGCTCATCAACAATATAGGCTCCCTGAAGTGGATTATCGGTTTTATTCATTCCAAACTCACGATTGATAATCATTTGAATGGCCATAGCTCGCCTTACAGATTCTTTCGTCGGAGTTGTGATAGCTTCATCATAAGCATTAGTGTGAAGAGAGTTACAGTTGTCACTCAAAGCTAGGAAAGCCTGAAGAGTCGTTCTTATATCATTAAAGTCTATTTCTTGAGCATGAAGTGAGCGCCCTGAGGTTTGAATATGATATTTAAGTTTCTGTGATTTCTCATTTGCTCCATAGCGATCCCTCATAGCCGTTGACCAAATTTTTCGCGCGACTCTTCCAATTACTGTATATTCAGGGTCAAGACCATTACTAAAGAAGAAAGATAGGTTTCCAGCAAACTCATCAATCTTCATTCCTCGACTCAAATAATATTCAACAAATGTAAAACCGTTTGAGAGTGTAAATGCCAATTGAGAAATGGGGTTAGCTCCCGCTTCAGCAATATGATACCCTGAGATTGAAACAGCATAGTAATTTTGAATCGCATTTCGACAAAAATATTCCTGTATATCGCCCATTAGTTTTAGTGAGAACTCAAGTGAAAAAATACAAGTATTTTGAGCTTGATCTTCTTTCAATATATCGGCCTGAACAGTACCTCTTACTTGCCTCATTACCTCTAATCGTTTTTCAGGGTTATTTCTATCATCTCCTTCTAGCGCCTGGTTAATCGCTGTATTCATAAACATAGCTAGAATAATAGGTGCCGGTCCATTAATAGTCATAGAGACGGAAGTCTTTGGACTTGTTAGCTCAAATCCCTTGTAAAGGTCTTCCATGTCTTTGAGAGTGGCAATAGAAACCCCTGCCTCTCCAATTTTTCCATAAATATCGGGTCTTTTGTCTGGGTCTTGACCGTACAAGGTCACAGAGTCAAAAGCTGTGGAAAGTCTTTTGGCATCATCATCCGCAGATAGATAATGAAAACGCTCATTAGTTCTTATGGGTCCACCTTCACCTGCAAACATTCTTTTTGGATCCTCATCTTTTCGCTTAAAAGGAAAGATTCCCGCAGTATAAGGAAAAAAACCAGGGAGATTCTCCGAACGAACAAAGCGAAGCTTATCGGCTTTACTATAAAGCTTTGGAATACCGATTCGCGAAATCTCTTGGTGAGATAAAGATGTATATTTTGTAGGAACCTTAAATTCTCGCCCCCGAACAGAATAAGAATACTCTCCCGCGGCATATTGACTTGCGACTTCTTCAAATGTCTTAAGATCTTTTAAGCTTGTCTCTCCAAGGTTCTTTTTAGCTTCTTCTAGTAAATTTTTAATTTCTTCTTTCGCAGAGTCAGACTTGACCATATCAAATGCCATCTCATAAGCATCCAATTCCTTAGCGAATTGGCAAAGCTCATGAGTCTTTCTATTGTAACTTCTCATAGTATCAGCAATTTCACTCAAATACTGAACCTGTTTGGCGGGTATAATAGCTGGCTTTTCTTGAGGTTCTTTTTCAGCAGGCAATGAAGTTAATTCTTCTGTGGCTTTAAATGAAAACTCTAACGCTAGATCTTTAAAAAGGGCATTCACACCCTTGTCATTAAACTTCGAGGCCATCGTTCCATAAATGGGAAGCTCATAATCTTCAGGCGATCCCGGGTGATTTGCAAAAAGCTTATGATTTCTCCTAAACTGTTTTCTCACATCCCTCAGTGAATCCTCAGAGCGAGGCTTTTCAAACTTATTGATAACCACAAAGTCTGCCACTTCTAACATTTCAATTTTCTCTAATTGTGTTTGAGCACCATATTCAGGAGTCATCACATAAATACACTTATCGGCAACTGTTGTTATCTCATCACTTGCCTGCCCAATCCCCGATGTCTCAACAATAATCAAATCAAAGCTCTGAGTTTTCATGAAATCAACAACATTTTTAATTTGCGGGGATAACTCGGTTTTACTATTTCGAGTCGCAAGTGATCTCACATAAATATTGTCATAAACGGCTGATCCAAGTCGAATCCTGTCTCCAAGCAGAGCACCTTGAGTTTTTTTCTTGGTAGGGTCTACACTTATCAATGCAATTCTCTGATTTGGATAATACCGATAAAATCTCAATAGGAGTTCATCGATCAAGGAGGATTTTCCTGCTCCCCCTGTGCCAGTAATTCCCAAGACTGGCGTTTGCTTTGAATCTACTTTAAAAGGCAGCTCTCCCTTATCCTCAATATAGGTAATGACCTTTGAAACTTCTAAATCATTTAGTTTTTTACCGCTTAAATCTTTAAAGTCCACTTCAGCCAAAGTTGGATGAGTTGCCTTTTGAATCATATCATCAATAATACCCTCAAGGCCTAACTTCATTCCGTCTTGTGGATGGTAGATTTTAGTGATGCCATGCTTTTCTAGTTCTTTTATTTCTGGAGGTGTTATAACTCCACCGCCCCCTCCAAAAATGCGAATATTTTTTGCTCCAGCTTCATCTAAAAGGTCGCGAATATATTTAAAATACTCCATATGACCACCCTGATAGGAACTTAAGGCAACAGCATGTGCATCTTCATTTAAGGCAGCATCAACAACTTCTTTTGCGGAACGATTATGTCCTAGGTGGATGACTTCAACTCCCTTCGATTGAAGTAGTCGACGCATAATATTTATAGAAACATCATGTCCGTCAAAAAGAGATGCAGCTGTAACAAACCGAATTTTATGATCCATAGTAGATTCCCCTGAGAAAAACCTAGGATTAATACCACAATTGAAATTTTTGATCAAAAAATCAAACTAAGTTATAGAAGAATCAAGCTCGCTTACGCAGCGCAAACCACCCTAAAAGACAAAGAAAGCCTGCCATTGAAATAAATTGGGAGGTTGAAAGCCCCATCCAAAAAACTCCTCTAATCTTATCTCCTCTGAAGAACTCTAGAACAAACCGTAATAAAAAATAGCTCCCTAGGTAGATCGGGAGAATTGATTGACCTTTACGCCACCTAGACCTTAAAACTCCAAACAAAACAAACAAGCTAAATGCCTCATATAATTGAACCGGATGTCTGTTTTCACCATGCAAATGAATAGACCAAAGCAGATCGCAAGAAGTTCCATAGCAACATCCTGCCAGAAAACATCCTATTCTTCCTAAGCCATGACCTAGCGTTAAAGGCAGAATTAAAAATTCGTATTCGACAATATTCTGTTTAAAGTAGATTTTATGTAACGCTACTATGGCAAGGCCTCCTATAAGTCCTCCAAGGAAAACAAATCCTCCTCCAAGCCAGAAGTTTGAGTTGAACGAGATCCTCTCCACCGTTTGATTATCTAGAGTAAGTAAAAAAAGAAACTTGGCTCCAACCCATGCAGCAATAAATAAGATTAAAAAGAGTAAATTAAAATGCCTTAAGTTTTTATTGAGGGCTTTGGAGTATTCAAAGCCTACGGCCCAAATGACTCCCAGAACTAGAGGGTAAGAATAAAAAACCTCTCCAAATAATTCGAATTTAGGAAACATAAATGGTGAACCTAGCCCGAGATACTATTTTCGCTAGATTTAAATCTTTGCTTAAGCTTGGGAATGATAGTCTCGTAGGCAATCAAAAAGGCTCCAATTGATACTGCTGAGTCCGCTATATTGAAAATAGCGAAATCCCATGAAGGAAATACCCAGATGCCTCGACTATAAACAGAGATAAAATCTACTACGTAGTCTAATCTAAATCGATCAATGATATTTCCGATGGCTCCTCCCAGGATCAGTGAAAACGCGATAGCCAGGACTCGGTTCTTACCAGCTTCGCGATAAATCTCCCAAAGTACCCAAAAACAAATTCCAATAGGAAGTATTTTAAAAAGTAGTTTTCTTGTCTCAACTGGTAGACCCGCTCCAATACTGAAAGCTACTCCTGTATTTCTAGTATGATAAAAATCCAATAGCCCTGGAATAATCTGTATTCGCTCATAGAGATTTAGAAATTCAACTGTTAAATATTTAGAGAGTTGATCAAAAAGAACGACTCCTAAGACGAGAAAGAAATAAGGCAGGTATTTTTTCATTTAGTAAAAGTCTTTCGGGTTAATCTCGTATTTCTCAATTTTTCTCAAAAGAGTTTTCTTTGGAATATTAGCATTTAAAGCCGTTTGATTAATCTTCCCACTATTTAGTTTTAAGGCTTGAACAATAAACTCTTCTTCAAATTGGTCTTTAGCTCTTTGAAAATCTAGCTTTATTTGGTCACCTTCTTTGGTGGCAAAGCTAAATTGATACTCATCACCAGGAGTTTCTGATTTATCTCGATCAAGAACTGAATCTTTGATTCCCTTGAAGTCAATTATTGTATCTTGAGTATCTGTGGTCTCGACATGCTCTTGATTGGTAATTTTTGGAGGTAGAGAGCCCAAAGTGATCTGGTCACTAGACTCCATGATAAAGGAGTGTTCAACAGTGTTTCGCAACTCTCGGATATTTCCAGGCCAGGCGTAGTTTTGCATAGCTTGAAGCGCATCTGGCGCGGCTCCTTTAACCTCTAGGCCGTGAATATTATTAAAATAATTTACATAGTAATTAATCAAATGGGGAATATCTGTTTTTCGATCTCTTAGTGGTGGAAGATAAACAGGAAGAACATTGAGTCTGTAAAATAAATCTTCTCTAAACCTTCCATCCTTAATCATATCCTCAAAAGGTTGGTGAGAGGCTGCAATAATTCTTACGTCAGTAGTAATTTCACGGTTAGAACCAACAGGTGTAAATTTTCTCTCCTGGAGAACACGAAGTAGCTTTACTTGCATCTGAGGAGAAATATCTCCGATCTCATCTAAAAAAAGTGTTCCACCATCTGCGTATTGAAATTTTCCGATTTTTCTGGCGTCAGCCCCCGTAAAAGCCCCTTTCTCATGTCCAAAAAGTTCAGATTCAATAAGGTTTTCAGAAATAGCCCCACAATTAACCGCCACAAATTTATTGTCTTTTCTAGGTCCATTATAATGAATAGCCTTTGCAACTAACTCTTTACCAGTCCCAGACTCTCCTCGAATCAAAACGGGAGTGTTTACTTTTGCTAGTTTTGAAATAACATCGAATACTTTTTGCATCGAATTTGATTCACCAACAAATTTATCATCTCCGTCACTTCCTAAAGACAAAGTCGGTGCACTGAAAGCGGTTGTCTCAACCATGGACCTTGCTTTAAGTGCTCGTTTGATAAGTGCGACTAAATTTTCCGTGGTAATTGGTTTTTCAAGATAATTGAAGGCACCTTCTTTAACTGCTCTAACCGCATCTGAAACATTTGAGTAGGCAGTCAAAATAAGTACGATGATTGAGGAATCATGCTTTTTGATTTCAGTCAGAGCTTCAAGTCCATCCATCTCGGGCATGTTAACATCCATAACCACCAGATCATATTTTTCGCGATAAACTGCGCCCACTGCTTCTTTACCATTGTCAGCAACATCAACTTTAAAATGATGATATTCAAGGGCCTGCTTTACCGATTGCTGGAGAACTTTATCATCATCAACAACTAAGACCTTGTGCATACTTACCTCTTAAATTTTTCTTCGTTTAATTTATTCATTTTTTAATTGGATCAAAAAGGTGGTTCCTTCACCCAACACCGAACTCACAGATATCTTTCCCCTGTGAAGTTCGATAAAGTATTTTACCAAATAAAGCCCTAGACCTGAACCTTTAATCTTATGACTCTCATCGTCTTTTACCCGATAAAATTTCTCGAAAATATTTTCTAGATCTTCTTTTCCGATACCTTTTCCATTATCTTTGATTTCGATGTAAACCCACTCCTCATCATCCCAAGAATTGACCCAGACATTTGAGCCTTTGCCAGCATATTTAATGGCGTTACCCACAATATTGGCAAAAACTCTGTTGATAAGCACTGTGTCGACTTGGATGGGATATAGAGGTGCAAGATCAGACTCAATGCGCATATCCTGATGACTCGCTTCAAACTTTAGCTTGTCTATGGTTGCCTCTAAAAGTTGATTGATATCTTTATTTTCCAAACGTAGAGAAAGTTCCTGACTCTCAATCTTAGTTAGGTCAAGTATCGAGGTAATAAAATTGTTAAGTTCTTGAGTTGAGTTAACGATATTTCCAAGTAACTCATCTTGCTTTGGCGTATTTTCATACTGAACTTTAAGTATGTCTGCTATTCCTGCAATTTTAGCCACCGGAGTCTTTAGATCATGACTCATAAGAGAGATGAAGTTTGCTTTTAGTTTATCAACCTTTTTAAGCATTTTAGATTCTTCTTGAATGGCATATCTTGTTTGATATTCTCCAATCGCCCGAAAGGGAACCCAAATATAATAAACAACAAAAACAGATAAGGTTAGATGAGAAATTTTGACCCAAATTCCAAAAAGTAGAAAGCTTAAAAATGTAATCAAGAATATGCTTACCATGATAATCATTGTGATCATTAAGCCTTTAGCAGGCTGCACTTTTGAAATAATAAATGACAAGAATATTGCAATAATAACTGCAAATATATCTGTTACCCAATCAGGTACTTGATAAACAGTTTTTTTATTCATCAATGAGTCTATGATTTGGGCATGTACATTGAGCTTGGGGGCTTTTTTATCTTCTTTACCAAATGGTGTAAAAAGAAAGTCTGCCGAGTTTGATAAATAGCTAGATCCAATCAAGACAATTTTATCTTTAAAAAATCCTCTTGGATAATTCCCAACAACGACCTTATGAAATGGTATTGTTTCAAGGGGTCTTACGACAGTGGGATCCTTTGAATATCTAAACATACTAAACGTAGCATCAGACTCCCTGTCGTAGTATGCGCCTGGAAAACTTTTCGAGTCAAAACCTATCTTCCCTTTTTTCTCTAAGTATTTATTGGCAAGCCATAAGTGAAAAGAGTCCTCACCTGAAATATTTAATATGGCCCGTCGAGTAACGTAATCTTGTGCGAAGACAGTTCCGTCTTTATTGAGGATGGCTAGTGAGTACCCGAGGTCTCTTAAGCCGGATGGCGGTATTTGCTCACCCCAGGCATCCTTATCGGTACCAATCCGAAATATTCCCCCATTATTTTTATATTCTATTATTTTCTTTCGTAGTTTTTTTAAATAAGTATCATCAGCTTCATTTTCAGGTTCTAAGAATGGAACAAGAAAACCAATAGCTAAGGGTTGGTCATCAAGAAGTTTATCTAAAAAGCGATTATGTGTTGCATAGGTATAAGGATAGACCTCACCCAAAAATTGGTCTGATTGTTCATCCATGACAATCGAGACCACCTTATTATCTGAGGTATTGAAAAAATCGCCTCTAACCCATAGGTCATAAAAAATGGCATCCAATGAATGAAACGAATACTGAATGAGGATCATGATAAAAATTAGGGTAAAGAATAAGGGATAGAAATTATTATACTCTAATTTTTTAAACTTACTTAATAGGTTCTGAAAATCTTGCTTATTCAAAACTACAATTCTCGAGGACAGGAAAACTCTCTAAATGCTCAACAATGATCTTTTGTATAGAAAAGTTCTCTTTTAAATGATCCACCATCAATTGATCAAAGTCATATCGAGGTTTTTCTAATCTATTAACTATAGGAAGTAGAGCTAGTTCTCCCTGAATCTTTTTCTCTCGTTTAGCGATCAAATCAAAAAAGGTAAACAAAGGCCTTGCGAGTCCCAAAAGAAATAAACTAAAGACCCTAAAAACTATGCTGCTGTTCTCAAGTCTAACTCCACCATTGAGCTTAACTAATACAGCCAATATAAACCCTACTACGGTCATTATCGCCATGACAGTATTAACCTGGACTCCATTACCTAGTTCAATTAACTGTTGTACTACTACAGTCATATAGATCAAGATCATCAGGGCCAGAAAGTTTCTGATGAGTCCGCACACAAAAATAAAAGCAAAAGAGCTTAAACCCATTACCTTAGTTTGTACTAGCGGTGCAGCTTTTAATTTGTATTGAAATGTAAACTTCACTAGCGCTTCAAGTTGCTCACTAGTTAGATTTTTTAAAAGGCTCTTTTCAAAAACAATCGACCAAGTACCTCGTGATTCGGTTATAAAGCAGTTCTTGGAGTTACCATTGTAAGTATAAATTTTTGGGACCGGTAAATCAGTTTTATAAACTTCGTTTTTTACTCTTTGAAATAATTCTTGTTCGTCAGTATCAATTACTTCTCTAGCATTGAGATAAATGAGGACAAGCTTATCGTTATAAGTATAGAGCAATGTCCACATTGCAAAGCTTAGAATTAAACTAACCTTAAGTATTTGGCCCTCAAAAACAATGAAACAAATAATGCTTAGCAGCATGACTCCCAAAAAATATAGGAAAGAGGACAAGAAATACTTCATATTTCACTATCTTAAGCTATTTTCTATGGTTCTCCTACTCTAGGTAATTCTGTCATATTTACAATGGTACTGCATATGCCTCGACATTCACGAAGATTTGCGTTAAAAGTTTCAAACTTTATGCTGCGCTATTGGTGAAACATTGGAAAAAGATGAACTAGAACTTCTTTTTGAGGCTCGCGCAGAACTCGACCGGGGGGAAGAGTTAGATGCGAGCGAAGACCTAATATGTGAATGCGAATGCGTAAGTATAGAGGACATTAGGGAGTTTTCTGGGGGTCAAACTCTTAATTTACAGCAACTTATAGAGCATTTTAACCTGGGGGCAGGATGTTCAAGCTGTGTTAAGAATTTTGAAATGTGGAAAGCGAGAATTTAGGGAAAGTGATTTAAGGAGAATTTATGTCATTTGATAGGCTACTTTTCGGTACGGCTGGTGTGCCCAACTGCACAGTTAAGAAAAACAATCCAGTTGAGGGTGTCCAAAAAATTAGTGAGCTTGGATTAGACTGTATGCAATTAGAGTTTGCCCATGGAGTCCGAATGAAAGAAGAGGTTTCTTCAGCCCTTCGAAAAGCTTCTTATGAGTTGGGTGTTCCACTTACTTCACACGGTCCATATTATATCAACCTAAATGCCAGAGAGCAGGATAAAATTGATTCATCCGTTGAAAGAATTATTCAGACAGCGAAGATTTCAGATCTATGTGGTGCTGAATCCATGACATTTCACGCGGCATTTTACATGAAAGACTCTCCTTATGATGTATTTGATCTTGTTGAAAAGTCTATGAATGTCATCGAAGAAAGACTATCAAGACTAGATATCGAAATTGAATTGAGACCAGAGCTTACAGGTAAAACGTCTCAGTTTGGATCTTTAGAAGAATTGATTAGTCTTACTAAAAGTGTAATGAGTGTTAAGCCTTGTATCGACTTTTCTCACCTTTACGCAAGAACTGGTGAATATAACTCTCATAAAGAAATGGTTGAGGTATTAAATAGACTTGAGGGCGAACTAGGATCTGACGCTTTAAGCAATATGCATATCCATGTTTCAGGAATTAGCTCAAACTCTAAAGGTGATTTAAAGCACTTAAACCTTGAAAAGTCTGATTTCAATTGGAGGGCCATGCTTGATGCCCTTAAAGAAAAGAATTGTATGGGCTATGTCATCTCAAACTCACCTAATCTTGAAGGTGATGCAAAAATGTTAAAAGATTATTATATGGCACTATAAAAAAAAGCCCTCGAAAGAGGGCTTTTTTTATAACTAAATTTAGTAAAAATCTATTTCTTATCATCGCTCTTTAACATATCTTCCAGCTTTCTTATCGCCGTAGCTTCGTCATTTTTTCCCTTTGAACTCTCACTACCTCTAACTCGATATCCTAATTCCTGTAATAAGTGGTCTGCGACGGCAACAGTATTGTAAATAAGACTTCCTCGTTTTCGAATATCAGTAATATAAGCTACATCAACCTTATCTAACATTATAGGAAGAATTTCTTTGGCTGCTTCAAACTTTTTATCAAGATACTCTTTCTCTTTTATTTCACAAAGTCGTGGCATATTTACTCCATTAACACTTTAAGGCTAACAGAATCAAAACAATTCCTCTACTGAAAATCTATGCCCCGCTAGCACCATAATTTGGAAGTACCCGAGCAGAGGGGTCTAGAACATCGCAATTCTCCCACTCTTTATTTGGCATCCAAAAATCGTCTACCAAATAAGATTTTCCAGGGTAAAACTCTTCGAAAATCAATCTGAAAAGAAGTGACTCAGATGTAAAAGGTCTGGCGTGAGAATATCTTAAACTTATCTCCTTAACTTCTGAAGCAGGGTGAATTTGAGCCGCATATTCTTTAATATAATCCACCATGGAGTGGCCGACAGCATCGCTGAACGCCGCTTTTTCACGGTAAAGGATCGACTCTGGTAGGTAATCACCTTCAAAAGCTTTTCTTAACAAGAATTTTCCATGACCTGAAAAGTTCATCTTAAGTTCTGGGTTCAACGCCATTACATATTGAACAAACTCAGTGTCACTAAAAGGAACTCTAGCCTCTAGAGAATTAGCTGCAATACATCGATCAGCTCTTAAGACGTCATACATATAAAGCTCTCTCACTCTTTTTTGAGCTTCTGTTTGAAAGGCTTCCGGTGAAGGCGCAAAATCAGTATATTTGTACCCAAAAATTTCATCACTTACTTCACCCGTCATTAAGACTTTGATATCTGTTTTCTCGTGAATATATTTACATACTAGGTACATTCCAAGGCTTGCCCTAATAGTCGTGATATCAAAAGTTTCTAAATGATAAATAACTTCCCTAATAGAACTTAGAACTTCGTCTTTGCTGATAATGACTTCTGTGTGATCAGATCCAATATAATCTGCTACTTCCTTAGCATATTTTAGATCAATAGCATCTCCGGTCATACCAATAGAAAAAGTCTTGATTGGTTTATCGCTATGGCGTTGGGCTATAGCACAGACTAATGAAGAATCTAAACCTCCAGAAAGAAGAAAGCCGATCGGTGCGTCTGAATTAAGCCGTTTTACGACAGCGTCAGTAAGGAGTTTGTTAATGTTTAGTGCAGCAAGCTCAAGACCGTGAGAAGAATACTCTTTCACTTCTGTTACATCGATATAGGGGAGAATTTTTCCATCGTATAGATAGTGTCCTGGAGGAAATGCTTTTATATCTCTACAAAAAGATTGAAGAGCCTTAACTTCACTAGCTAAAGCTATCTTTCCTTCGGCTGTGGCTCCATAAAAAAGAGGTCTAATACCGATTGGATCTCTCGCAGCAAATACACTATTTGAAGTAGAGTCATATATGACAAAAGCAAATTCACCATCTATTCTTTTTAAAAGATCTGGAATGCCTTCTTCTTCAAATAGGGGAATCAATACCTCGCAGTCACTTTCTGATTTATAATTAAATTCAAGTTCTTCACGTAGCTTTGGATAATTATATATCTCTCCATTACATAAATAATACTTTCCATTATGTTCAAAAGGTTGATCACCAGCATGAGAAAGATCCATAATGGCCAATCTAGAAAAGCCTAATCTAGCGTTCTCTAAGGATACTTCCCTCACATCATCAGGGCCTCGGTGAAATATCGATTTCAATGACTCCTCGAAAACACTCTCTTGGATTTTCTCATTTACAAAAACAAAGCCGCACATAATCTCCTCCTATGCCATCAGCTAGTATCAGATTATCGGCTCTAGACCCTCTTGAATCAATATTTAATAGCTAAATATGGTAATTTTTACGAATTAGGTCAAAAAATTTGTATTTTTATGATAATTTGTAGTTTTGAGGAGTAAAAATTGGACGAAAAATATCAAATTGATAGTGTAGATAGGCAAATTTTGAACTTTCTCATGACTGATGCTCGAACGCCCTATCTCGAAATTGCCAGAAAACTTATTGTTTCAGGTGGAACCATCCATCAAAGAGTCGAGAGGATGAAGACCGCGGGTATCATCACAGGAAGTTCTTTAAACTTAAGTTATAAAAATCTTGGTTACGATGTCACAGTATTCTTAGGAATTCACCTCACTAGCTCTAAAGAATTAGGCTCAGTTATTAAGCAGCTTTCAAAATTACCAGAGGTCGTTGAGGCACATTATACTACTGGTAACTATGCTCTCTTATTAAAAGTTCTTATGAGAAATATTTCTGACTTTCATTATTTTTTAGCAAACAAAATACAAGAAATAGAAGCAGTTCGGGCCACAGAATCGTTTATTAGCTTAGATCAACCTATTCAAAAAGATATTAGCTTTTAAGTTTTGATAAAATTTGTGAGTGGAATTCTTCTAAATTAACTTGGGGTAAATTTAAAACAGAATTCAAAAATGTATATATTTCTGAATTTAAACCACAAGGGTTTATCTTTTTTAGCTCTTCACTCATCTCAACATCTTCATTTAGATTAAAAGCAATCCCATGCTCTGTAATAAATTTATTTAATCCTACACCAATAGAAGCAATTTTTTTCTTCTCGAGCCAGACACCCATAATTTTTTGAGTCGCAATTGAGCTAAGCCCGTAAGTCTCGTTGATGTGATCTCTTACAAGTTTCAAGAGCCAACACATATGATCATGCAATGAATAATCAGGAGTCACTCTTTGAATAGGATAGAAAATCCATTGACCAGGATAGTGATAAGTAATCCCTCCACCACGATGAATTTTATAAACTGGAAAATTCAATTGTTCTTGAACCGCTTGGTCGAAAGCTACCAATTCGTCATTTCCTCTCTCATTTCCTCGACCAAGAGTGAAGCAATGAGGATGATTAGTAAAAATAAAAATCTTGGATCCTTTATTCTCTCTGACAAAATTTTGAAACTCACTTTGGTATTCTAGAAATTCAGGATAGTCCCAATTCCACTTAGAGACATACAAAATCTTGTCCGTTTCTTGAACCGTAGAACCTAAAGGTAACTGAAGCCTAGAAAAATTTATTTTTGCCATTGGATACTTTCTTCAAGTTGAGTATTCAAAAACTCTAAATACTCGGCGGCTTTATAAGAACTTCTCACCATGGGCCCCGAAGCTACGAACTCAAAACCCAAATCATAAGCAATTTTTTTAAGATGCTCGAACTCTGCCAGCTCATAGTATTTTTGAACTTCAAGATGGGCCAAGGTTGGTCTCAGATATTGGCCAAAGGTGATAATTTTGACTCCCACCGAACGTAAATCTTGCATACATTCAACGAGCTCCTCTTTTGTTTCACCTAGTCCCACCATCAATGATGTTTTAGTTGCGATATCAGAATAGTTTTTAGCGTAAAACTCTAAAGCTTTTAAGGTTTTATCATATCCAGCCCTTCTATCTCTTACTTGATGTGTAAGCCGTCTGACTGTTTCCATATTTTGAGCGATAACAAAAGGTTTTGACTCAGCTAAAGTTCTCATATGCATTTCTTCAGCGTTAAAATCGGGGATCAGAACTTCAACTTTTACCTCTGGATGATCTGCATTAACTTGGTTAACTATCGCTGCAAAATGAGAGGCACCATAATCCTCCAAATCATCTCTATCAACGCTAGTGATCACCAGGTATTTTAACCCCATAGTTTGAACCATCTCAGAGGCTTTCATAGGCTCACTTTCATCAAGCCAACCTTTTGGATTTCCAGTTTTCACATGGCAAAACTTACAAGCTCGAGTACAGGTATCACCCATTACCATCATTGTGGCCGTTCTAGCATCCCAGCATTCACCTAAATTAGGACACCTTGCTTCCTCGCAAACAGTGAAAAGATTTTTGTCCCGTAGCTCTTTTTTTATGGCTTTATAATTATCACCCTTAGGAATTTTTGTTTTCAAATAACGAGGCTTGCCCGTAAGATTCTTCTTTCCATATTTGGTGAATTTAGTCTCATTCATAGTACTTGTGTAGCATAGTATAGAATATGAGGCAATTAGGCAGCTCTTCGCTGATCTTGAGTTTGATAGTTCTCACCGAGAATAATTCTCACCGCTAAATTCTCATGACCCAAAAAGCTGTTTAAAATAGATAGAAACTCATAACTGTCGTTATCTTGGCTAATGTAGACATGATTACCCATCATTGACTTAAAAGGGCCCCAAATTTTTGGGATTTCTAAAACCTCTCCCTCATCATTGGAAATCACGATACAAGCTTTGTCTCGGTCCTCATAGGCACTTATAGTCGGAACAATGTCTGCATCGGTTTGGAGGTTCAAAGTCTCTTGGACCATTAATGTGATAAAGTCGTTTTCTTTCACAAAAGCTTTATCGGTTCCAAATATCGGAACTTTAGAGTCTCAACTTTGATTTACTCTGATAAATCCGAGTCAGTTGACTCCTCATCACTCGGTATAGTGGACGGATCACCTGTGTCTATCGGTTTTTGAGCATTATAGTAGGTTTTTACATTACTTACTTCTGAAACTTTCCAAAACTCTTTATCTTTAACTACTGTAGCAACTTTTTTCACTTCAGATTCAAATGTTCCATCAGTCTTTGTTTCGTAGTCATATTTAACAATATAAGTAAGAGTACATTTGTCTCCAGCGCACACCTTATTTGAGATCTCTATCTTTGGCTTCTTTACTTTCGAAAGTTTACTTCTTGAAATTGTTAATAATTCTTGAAACTCTTCTGGTTCCAGTTTTTTAACACTATCAAGAAGTGGATCTGCTGTATTTTCTTCAAAAAACTCCATATCTAATTTGGTTGATGTTGCTTCCTCAACAAACTTTTTCACCAAGCCCTCTGGGGTCTTTGATCCCTTATCACAGGAAACAATAATCACAAAAATACACAATATTAAAATTTTCATACTAACAACTCCGGTTGATACCCCATCTCATATATAATATTTAAAAACTTACTCCAACTCAAAGGAGTATCACTTTTATCTGAGTAAATCTTTAAACCGTAGCCCAAATCATCTTTAAGTCGAGCCACAATCTTTGCCTGTGTCTCAAACTCGTGTCCATTGTAGTCGATAAACACTGAGTACAAGCCCCTAAGATCTGTCGATTCATTAAGAAATACGAAGAAACCACCCTCACTCCAATTGGTAAGATGGCATTCAATCACTTTTTCTTGATCTCCTTTTTTAAGTCTAACAGGAATCTGTTTGCACATTGGCTTGAACAGAAACCCCTCATCAAATTGAGGATTATAATAGGACTCATTTAAATCTTCTTTTAAAAATTGATAAAGGTAGTAAGAGAAAACGATATAGAAAAATAGTAAAAGGATAATTAATTTCGAGAATTCAACCCAAAGTCCATTTAGTGAGACGCTGACAGTTGTAGCAACCATTAGCCAATAAAAAAGAGACAACACCTTACTAAGCCTAAAAACAAAAATCATCGTAGATAGAAATAGGATTCCTATTATCTTTTTATTAAGAGCATATGACACCAATTCTTCATGGGTAATAATTGAAAGTGAATTCTGATAAGAATACTGCAGAAAAAGAAAAATATAGGAGAAAACAACGAACAAAATAACGTTCCAGACAACAGGACTACGGTAGGTAAATTTTTTGTTGCTCATAATTAGATTCTCAAAATAGACTACAATTATATTATGTTAGAAAAACTAGAAATAAACAACACGTGTATATCTTGCGATCTTTGCAGGCAACTCTGCCCCGAAAGTGCCATCGTGACAAATGGAACTGACTATAAAGTTGACTCATGGAGTTGCACAAATTGTAATATTTGTACCGTTAGCTGCCCTAGTGATTCAATTAAGGTAAAAGTTCAACGCGATCGTTAAAAATTATCCTTTTTCTTGGATCCTCCTTAGCTATAGAGGGGGCTAACTCCGAAAGGGCAATCGTCTCTGCTCCTAAGTAATCTTGAAAATTTTCAGCTAGATTTATTCCACTAAGAGAATGATAAGAACGATCTTTAAGCTTATTTCGGTCAATAGCTTTTTCTTGAGTCAAAAAATCGAAAAATAGACTTTTGCTCATTAAAAGATCGAAGTGAGATTTATGATAGCGATTTAGAGTACCGAAGTCCCAATACTCCAGATCAGCTAGTACTTCAACATTAACCTCATCCAATTCAGGGTTAGCGATAGAATCAAAAAACTTTGACTCTCCCTCAGTTGGTCTCAACCGCGAAAGGTTAATAAAACTATTCCCAGTATAGGTAACCATAGAGGTATTCCTAGCAATGTCTGAATTAGGTCTAATTGTCTCAAGTTTACCTTTCTGGTTAAAAGATAGGGCATTATACAGTTGATTAGAATTTACTCTATACCCAAGTAGACAAGCGGTAGATCTTGAAGCTGACTCTATCCCCTTTTCAATCTCAGTTTGATCTAACATTAAAAATTGATCGCCGTTTAAAATCGCAGCAAGGCCTTCGTAGTCTTTCCTTTTAGCCATATTATGAATAGCACCACCTATATCTAAAGTTTCCTTTTCCACGACCAGATCAACTGAGTCTCGATAGCTTGATTTATTGACGTGAGATTTAATCAATTCAGAGTAATTATAAGTATTAATAGAAATGCGGGCACCGGGAAAATGCTTCATTGAAAACCTAACTTGTAAATCCAAGAGGGGAATTTCAAAAACCGGCCAAAGAAGTTTAGGAAGGACCTTTCCAATACTGCCCATCCGAGTGCCTTTTCCAGCAGCTAAAATAAAAACATGATTAACTTGCATAATAATTTCGAAACATCACTTTCCTAAGATCATCATACTTAGGATCTTTCATCATGACCTTACGAATTTTCTCCATAGCAAAGCCTACATACTTAATATACCTCACATCTTTTCGTGTGGCATATATATATCCAAAGCTACCAATCGCTTTAAAAACTCTTTGAAGAACCATATCATCATAAAGAGAATTAAACTCGTTCCAGTCTTGGCCAATGATCTCTTCTCCTAAGCTTCTGTAGTAGTACTTTTTAATTTCTTTTTTATTGGGCTCGGTAATCTTATAATAGCAATCGTCCAGCATTGAAACGAGGTCATATTGTGGAATGCCCCACCTCGCATCTTGAAAATCAATGATAATATAGTCCTCATCTTTTATCATAACATTTCTCGAATGAAAGTCTCTATGAGTGAGCACCATCTTTTTTGAGCTTAGTCTTTCACAAATAGGTCTAAAGAGATCAGAAATATTTTCAATATCTTTTTCGTTCTCAATATTCAAAAATCTCTTATAGTAAAAATCTAATGTAAATTCTATTTCCCAATGCAATTTCTCGAAATCAAATTTTTGTTGAAATAGATTGCTCTCCACCATTTTTTTGTCAGACACTTTATGAATTTCGATAAGAGGATCAATCACCTTTTTATAAATTTCCAGTTCTCTAGCTGAAGACTCAACACTTGAAAGGTAATGAAGAAGAGTCTCATTTCCTAGATCCTCCTCCAAGATATATCCTTTCTCCAAAACCTTATCAAAAACTCGAGGTACTCGAACTCCAAACCCTTCCAAAAATTCCTGCACATTGACAAAACTATTTGCCCCAACCTCAGTAGGGTTGTCGAGACAGGCAACAAACGAGCCCCCCTCACAATAAAGTCTATAATATCTTCTTGTCGATGCATCTCCTGTGAGCTTATCAATACTTTTGAGTTTTAATGACTTGTCGTTCAGTTTTTGAATACTATTTTTAAATAGCTCTTCAATAAAAAGTTGCTCTGATAATTCAGGCTTCATTCATATACTCCTAAGAAAACTATAAAAGATCTTTGAGGATCCTTTATAATTAGACCTTCGACCCGGGTCTAAGTAATTATCAATCAAAAAGGCTTTAAAGAGAGCTTCTTCTCTGGAGATAGACCTCACGTCTCCCAATTGAAGTGCAAAGTCTAGCGAATTTCTATTTTTGATTTGTAACCAGGAAAGATACGAGTCGGACTCTAAGCCTATTCTTTTGAGAAGATAATAAGACCACTTATGAATCTCTACTTTATCCTCAGTTTTGAGTCTCAAAAGAGATAAAAGACGTTCCGTATCCAAAACTCCAGTTGGTATAATAATATTTTTCGAATAGATTTCTTTCTCAGACCTAACTAATTCGTAAACAATCAGACAATAGAGCATTGTTTCATTTTTCACATATCTTTTTAAAAGACTCGTAGAAAAAAAGAATTTCTGTCCCGGCAACGAAAAATGAAAGGGAACCTTGGACTTAACGATATGAAATTCTGGCTCAACCTGACCTTTAAAAAATAACTCATTTGCAGTAATGATTTTTTTTACCCTAGAGGCTAGGTAATCTCTATGTGTTTTGGAAAGAAGTACTTCAGATTGATCAATGTTCTGAAGATAGACATTATGATAACTTTTTAAGTGGTCAATATAGTCAGCCTTGGCGAACTCTCTATAACCTTTAAGACTGATATTCTCTTTCTCATTAGAAGATAATTCTGGAAGCTTCAGGCTTGAGCAAGAGATAAATAATATTATAAAGCAAAAATATTTCATCATAAAAAAAAGGCAGGTCTTGGACCTGCCTTTATTATACTATTATCACTGTTTGTTTAGAAGCCTTGGTTTGCTACACCCCTACTATCAATAACTGGAGTATAGATTGTAAAGCCTGCAAAAATCTTATTTGGGTCTTTAATTAGTGGAGTATTATTCTTCCAAATATTTCTCCAATATTTCGTTGTTCCATATGTGTCAGAGGAAATTGTTCCTAAGGTATCACCATTCTTAATTAAGTAAGGGTTCCCTGTTGGGCTCCATTGAAATGGCTCCACTGGAGGGTTGTAAGTAATAACTGTTCCTTGTGAGACAGTGTATCTTGATCCAAGCTTTCCAGAGTTAAGCCTAGCAAGCTCTCTCCACCTTCCGTAATCACCATAAATTTTAAAAGCGATTAACATCAAAGTTTCACCTTGTTGTACGGTATATGTTCCAGAGCTATCAACAGAAGCTGTCATCTCCATTCCGGTTCCTCCGTCTGAAAACTCAGAAACCATTTCAGTTGATCCTTCTTCAGAAAAACTATCGTCAGCTAGACTTGAATCAGAAGTAAAAGCATCCTCGCCAAATGCATCGTCACCGAAGGCATCGTCACCGAAGGCATCATCAACGCTTTCTGCCAATTCATCTCCCGCCTCTTCAGCGAAATCCTCTTCAAATTCATCTTGTGCTGGGACGTCAATTCCTGATCCATCAGCGACTTCCTCTAATGACTTCCCCCCAGAACAGGCGATTAAACTCATTAATAGTAAAAGTGATAATAAAAATTTCATAGTATAACTCCTCGTACTTAGGTTTATTATAACCTAAATCCAAAGGGCATATCGGATAGGGAAAATTTTCCTATAAAAGAAATTTAGTAGTAGAGAAACATTTCCTGTTGATCAATGGAGTCATGTATTTTTCCGACTAATTTATCAAAATGGTTTTCGTTCTCGAGGAAATCTAGATCGTCTGTATCGACAATCAAAGACTTTCCAAGATCATAATTATCATACCATTCATTGTAGTAACCATTAAGTTTGGTCAAGTAGTCTATTGGTATGGCTTGCTCATAATCACGACCGCGCATTTTAATTCTTTCTACTAATTTAGGTACTGAGCGTTTCAAGAAAATCATCAAAGTTGGAGCGCTAAGATAATTAATCATCGAGTGATAAAGGGTACAGTATGTTTCATAATCTCTTTGATCAAGATCACCTTGCTCAAAAAGTGCCCGAGCAAAGATATTGGCATCCTCATAAATAGAACGATCTTGAATAGCCGAGCCAGCACCGTTTTCAATACTCTTGTGAGTGTTAAATCTATGGTTAAGAAAATAAACCTGTAGAGGGAAACTCCATCTACTCATATTATCGTAAAAATCCGCGAGGTATGGGTTGTCTTGAACTGATTCGAAATGTGGTTTCCATCCCAACTTTTGAGAAAGTTTTTTAGTAAGAGTTGTTTTTCCACTTCCAATATTTCCAGCAACAACAACGAACATTTTATTCGAACCACTAGATAGCTGATGATAAGCCTCTAAACTCATGAATTCCCCCAATATCTTGTGTGCCAAAAGAGATATCAAAATCCGATAAATACCGTCAAATGACAAAAAACTTCTTTTTCTTACTTCAATAAATTTGGATGAGTTTACCTATCGCACAAGCTCTATTATCATTATTAAATGAGGGTTACGGGCTATAAATATAGATATTTAGCGATATTAATAATATTTGTTTTTCCGCTATGCAGTACTTCCATGGCCCAAGACTTATTAGACGATACAAGCTCTTCTCTAACTCTAGGAGATAGCTCCGAACAATTCACAGAAAAAATTGATATTATTTCTAGGTCTGGAAAGATCTTCATCCTCACTAATAATAATCAATTATTATCTAAGGGTGATTTCATAACTATGAGCTTAAGAGATCAGGGACCAGTGGCTCGGGCGGTAGTAGCAAAAAATCACAAAGGCCGTGCAGGTATAAAAATTCTAAAAGTATATTCTCTGCAACGCTGGGCAAAGCTTGCTAGAGGAACGGATGTAGATATTATCCGCGGTGATGATAGTGCTCTTTTTAAACCCAAAAAAGAAAAGAAAGTCACTGATGAAGAAGCAACTATTGCAGGAGAAGAAGATCTCTTTAATGATACAGGAATTATAGAGGAAGATGAGCTTGGAGACTTCTATGCTGATAATCGTCTCATAAAACCGGATAATATGGTCTCAATTGGTTATGCTCAATTTTCTTTTGTAAATGATGCTGACACAACAGTGGATACTTTAGTTAATAATCAATTTAACTATGCCTACGGTTATCAGTTTGCAGACAACTACTGGGTCGAAGGGTTGTTTGGCAGGGTTCAGGTCGATGGATTTCCTCGAGCAGGTGAACAAACGATAATTAGTAACCTTACGGCAAGACTGAAGTACACTATTAAAGCTCCCTTATTTTCTTTTTTTCTTCCCTATGTAGGAGTTCAAACTTTTTTAGTTTCAAGTCCCAATGCTGGTGTTGTTGGGGATGGTGTTGATGAAGTGACAGCAGCATTGGAAAAGCGAGTTGTAGATGATCTTGAAAAAACTCAACTTGTTTTTGGTTTTACATTTTTAAGAAGGTTAGTTCCTGGTTGGTTTTTTAAAGCCGATGTTGGAAATGATATTTTTAGTGCAGGATTCGCCATTGAATTTTAGAATATTGCTTTTTATTTTCTTTTTTTCAGGTTGTGGTCTAAAGACACTTCCCACTCCTCCAAAGAAAAAATTTACTCCCATGGAGCAGCAGTATATTAAACGCTATGAAGTAAAAAAAGAGAAAAACCAGGATAAAAAGTCAGACACTCAGAAGAAGAAGTGAAATGAGTCTTATTATTGCCACTGGCTCCAACCTAGGAAATAAAATCGACTATTTAACTGAAGCAAGGCTTAAACTTCAAAAGTTGTTTGAGCTTGTTGAGCAAAGTAGAGTTTTCTCTAGCCCCGCCGTTGACTATGAAAATCAACCGGATTTTTATAATCAACTACTGGAGTTTAAGATTCCACAAATGCCTGCTCATGATGTTATCAAGTTGTGCTTAGACATCGAAAAAACCATGGGCCGTATAAGAGAAATTAAAAGGGGTCCTAGAAACATAGACATAGATATCATCTTTTGGGGTTTAGACACAATTAACTTGCCAGAACTTACTGTCCCGCATCCAAGGTGGAGTGAGCGAAGTTTTATTGTCCTACCTTTGCAAGAACTACCTTACTTTGAAACCTTGGCCAAACATTATAAAATACCTACTAATTTTGAAAATACTGCGTCACCAATATGAAGGAATAAGAAATGGATTTTTCACTCAGTCCCGAGCAAAAAGAGATGTATGACCTAGCCATAAAATTTGCAAAAAATGAAATGATTCCTTTTGCTGCAGAATATGATGAAGAAGGTACATTTTGTGAAAAACAGATAAAAAAAGCTTGGGAGCTTGGATTTGTTAACACTTGTATTCCTGAAAAGTTCGGGGGTAATGGGTTTACACTACTAGATGCAGTTACTATTGGTGAAGCGCTCTCATATGGTTGTATGGGAATGTACACTTCAATAATGTGTAACGATTTAGCTCTTACTCCTATCGTTGTTGGGGGATCGGATGAGCAAAAAGAAAAATTTCTCAGGCCATTTACCGAGTCCCCAAAGCTTGCATCTTTTTGTTTAACAGAACCGGGCAATGGATCTGATGCGGCTGGAATAAAAACGACTATAAAAGACGGAGGAGATCATTGGATCTTAAACGGACAAAAAATGTGGATTACCAATGGTGGCTATGCTGATCTTTTTACCGTTTATTGCACAACAGACCCGGAGTTAAAGCACAAAGGGATATGTGCATTAGTTGTTGATGCTAAAAGTGAAGGTGTGAGTATTGGAAATAAAGAAGATAAGATGGGGCAGAGAACTTCTGACACACGCGCCATTCAATTCGAAAATGTAAAAGTACCCAAAGAAAATATGTTAGGTAGTCCAGGTGATGGATGGAAGATTGCTATGAAAACTCTGGATCACTCCAGACCTCTAGTGTCTTCGATAGCTTTAGGTGGTTCACAACGCGCGTTAGATCTTGCGAGTCAATACGCCAAGGAGCGCATTCAATTCAATGTCCCTATTGCAAAACATCAAGCGATTCAATTCATGCTAGCAGAAATGCAAATGAAAATTGAAGCTGCAAGATTGCTGATTCAGAAAGCAGCGTGGCAAGCCGATCAAGGCATACAAAACACCATAGCAGCATCATCAGCTAAAGCTTTTGCAGCCGATACCTGTATGCAAATAACAACTGATGCTGTACAAATATACGGCGGATACGGTTATTCAAAAGAGTATCCTGTTGAGAAGCTTATGCGTGATGCCAAGCTAATCCAAATTTATGAAGGGACTAGTCAAATTCAAAGGCTTGTCATTTCAAGAGAAGTTTTAAAATAAGTTAAATAATAAAAAGGAGCATTAAGATGAACATTTTTGTCTGTGTAAAGCAGGTTCCGGATACCGAAACTAAAGTCCAACCAAATGGAGATGGAAGCTTTATTGAAACAAGTTCTATTAAATGGATTATGAATCCCTATGATGAGTTTGCAGTGGAGCAAGCTCTTTTAGTAAAGGCAGCTAATGCTGGTTCAACTGTAACTGTCGTTAGAGTTGGTGGAGTCAAGGATACTGAAGCATTAAGAACAGCAATGGCGATGGGAGCGGATGAAGCTATTCTTGTTGAAGCTGAAGATAATTTGGATTCATATTCAATCGCTAAAGCTCTTAAGGGTGCCATCGAAAAGTCAGATAAAACTCCAGATCTAATTCTCGCAGGTAAGCAGGGTATTGATGATGATTGTCTTCAAGTTCCTCAAGTCTTAGCAGAGATGATGAACCTACCATCAGTTGCCGTAATTGTTGGCTTTGAGCAAAACGGTGAAACTGTTACAGTCAAAAGAGAAATCGAAGGTGGGGCGCTAGAAGTTTACGAAGTAAAAACACCTTGTGTGCTTGCTACTAATAAGGGAATCAACACTCCTAGGTATGCTTCTCTTCCAGGAATCATGAAAGCAAAGAGAAAACCAATGCAACAATTAACATTGGCAGATGTTGGTGTTTCAGCAGATGACAGAAGAGTTAAATATTCTGACTTCCAACTTCCTCCTGAGAAACCACCAGGAAAGAAATTTGATGCAATGGACGAGGCTGAACAACAAAAAGTTGTGTCAGAGGTCGTAGGGTTATTAAGAACTGAAGCGAAGGTGTTATAAAATGGCAAACGTATTAGTATTTACAGAAACAAATAATGGAAATGTGAAACCAGTCACTCTAGAAATTCTAGGAAAACTTAACGGCCAGACTGTTGATGTGGCAGTTATTGGAGATCTAGGTGATGATCAGGTGAAAGTTCTTGCTGAGTATGGAGCAGGTAAAGTTCATAAACTTAAAGGTGATAACTTGGATAAATACTCTCCTGAAGGATACTCAAACGCCCTTCATGGATTTATCTCCAGTGGAAGTTACGATTATGTTCTAGCCGGCGCGACTTCTATGGCTAAAGACATGCTTCCAAGACTAGCGACCAAGTTTGAAGCTGGACTTGCCTCAGACTGTGTGAATTTTATTTTTGAAGGTGATACATTTCATGGAACGAGACCGCTTTTTGCTGGAAAGTGCTTAGCGAAAGTTGAGCTCTCTGGGCCAAAACCACATTTTGCAACAATCAGACCAAACGCACTTGGTATGCCTGAGTCTCCAACAGCTGGTGCGGGAGAAGCAAGTGAAGCGAGCGTTAACGCAGGTGAAATAAGAGCTGCCATCAAAGAGATTATTGCTTCAGCTTCAGAAAAAGTAGATCTAACCGAGGCAAATATTATTATTTCTGGTGGTAGGGCGATGAAAAACTCAGAAAATTTTTCTATTCTTCATGAGATGGCCGAAGTTGTGGGAGCTACTGTTGGCGCCTCAAGAGCTGCCGTAGATTCAGGTTACGCTGCTCCCGATATGCAAGTTGGGCAAACAGGTAAAACAGTTTCACCATCTCTTTATATTGCTTGCGGAATTTCAGGGGCAATTCAACATTTAGCAGGAATGAGAACTTCAAAAGTTATTGTGGCCATTAATACGGACCCCGATGCACCAATCTTTACAAAGGCTGATTACGGAATTGTCGGTGATCTTTTTAAGATCGTTCCAATTATGACTGAAGAGCTTAAGAAGGTAGTTGATTAGCAAAATATTTTTAAAAATATTTTTTTAAGAGGGAGCTTTTGGCTCCCTTTTTTATGATACGATTTTTATATGAGAGAAAAAGTACTAGGCTTATTAGCCTATTTAATAATCAAAATTATAGGTGTCACTCTTAGAGTGCACTCTCATTTTCCTGATGAAAAAACAAAAAACGACTATCTAGAAAGATTCAATAATAAAAAACCAAGGCCAGGACAAAACTACTTACTAGCTTTTTTTCACCAAGATGAGCTTTGCCTCCTAAATCATTGGAGACATAGGAATATGTCTGTTCTAGTTTCTATCTCCAAGGATGGAGAAATAATGAGTAATGCTGCCAAGCTACTAGGCTATCAACCCGTCAGGGGATCATCATCAAAAAAGGCGGTATCTGGTCTGATCGCAGCTATTAAAAAAGTGCGCTCTGGAGCTTCAATGGCTTTTGCTGTGGACGGACCGAGAGGACCCATCTATAAAGTGAAAGACGGTGTTTGTGCTGTATCTAAAAAAACTAACACACCTATAATGCCTGTCAGGGCAAGCTCTTCACGAACTAAAGTCTTTGAAAAATCTTGGAATAAGGCTAAGTTCCCTTATCCGTTCTCTCGAATTGATCTTTATTTTGGAGAGCTTAAAGTTTATGAAAAGTCCGAGTTGGAAGATCAACTAATCAATTTATTGCCCCTATAGGGGCACGAAAATACTCCAAGACTTAAATAAAAACTGAATCTTACCGATAGTTAGTAAAAGGTATATTTATGGCACAACAAAAAATAGATTATAGCTGGAATGATAATCCGGCCTCTTTAGACGAAGCATATGAAGATTTAAAGTCTGAGAGTCATCAAAACTCAGATGATAATGAACAGGACTTAGCCACAAGACATAATCTACAAATTACAAGAAGACTTTTTCACATGGCCAATGGTTTCGTGATAGCCTCTCTCTACCTAATTACTTTCAGTCATTCCCAAATGGTACATTTACTAGGAACTGTCGCATGTGCCCTATACCTAGTAGAGCAGATAAGAATTAATTATCCTGAGACTGCCGCAAAACTACTCCCTTTCACGAAACTCATCATGAGAGCAGAGGAGCAATTAAAAGAATCAGCAATGGTTCCCTATATGATGGCAGTGTTATTAACGATCATTACATTTCCCAAACATATTGCACTGGTAGGTATTTACACTCTTGCTTTTGCCGATCCCCTTTCAGCAATGGTGGGTATAAAATTCGGAAAACATAAACTTTCCCCGACACGAAGTGTAGAGGGGGGCGCGGCTTTTTTCTTTACCACTTTTTTTATTTCAATGTTTATTTTAGCTGGTTATAGCGGAGGTCTCACTTCAAGCGTTTTTGGAGTTTCACTGCTTTTAGGAATTTGCTGTACACTTTTTGATTTGGTTCCACTTAAAATTGATGACAATTTAACCATCCCACTTTTTACAGCAGCTGCACTTTGGCTTATTTGTTCAGTTTTTGGAGTCTACCTCTAGACTCCAAAAGAATGACTATAGGGTGAAGTTGTCTGTTTAATATCATCGTATACTTGTTCTTCATAGCTATCGTTTTGATCAATATCCTGGTCCATTTGATTCTGATTTGAACCTTGATCATATTGGTAACCATAAGAATCATTATCGTTTTGAGCGTATTCATCATCGCTTAGGTTATCATCCTGTGCGTAATCTTCCTGCGCTTGCTCAGTATTCTGATCATTCATCGCCCAGCTCTGGTCATTACTGTAGACTGCCTCGTCCACTTGAGCGTCACTAGGTGATTGAAACTCTAATCTTATTCCACCGTACTGAGTATCATCAGTAAGTGTTATCATATAACTGCCTTTCTTAACTTCATAAAAAAGACCCGATCTTAACTCTCTTGTTCTTGTATCCTCGTATTGAAATACATTTCCTACCATCCGCTCCCTAGTGTTTATGGTAAATTCTCTACCGCCCGGAAGTGAAACATTTATTTCTTCAATAACACCATCAACAACCTTTGCACTTCCCGAGTAGTCGAGTTTGTTTTTTAAAACCTTTTTATTAACAATACCGCCTGTAAGCTCTAAATCTAGATCTCCAGCTACTGCTGGTTCGGGAGCTGCCTTGGCTTGTTCTTCTTTAATAACTTCTTTTTTAGATTTCAATAGTGGTTTAAATTTTTCTCGAACTGCCGCATTCACTTTTTCAACTAATTTTGAATCATCTTGTTTTTTCCAAAGATTTGGATTTAAAGAGGCAGCATTACGTCCGAATTTAATTTGACCAAAAGTTTCATCTAATCTCTTCGTCAGTTTGATATTAAAGTCATTAGTTAAAGGGCTTGCCGTATTAAAACGATAAGAGTTGTAAGCCGCAAGCGCCACCAATAAGCAACCTGGCATAATAACCGCGTACCTAAATGTCCTTGCCATAGTATTCATAACTCTCATTCTCCTTGCCCATTATTATGCAGGGCGCATGCCAAGAATGAGGGGTGGAAAAAAGCATGTAAATTACTGAAATTATGAATGTTCTAATAGTGAGGGTGTTTACTCTTTAGACAGTGAACGAAGTTTTTACACTAAAATAATAACCAGTGAAACCTTCTGATGAAGGTTTCTAAGCTGATAGATCTGGACACAATAGACATTGCTTTTTGTTATTAATCAAAGTCCAGGGAAACCTTCTGTTGAAGGTTTCTGAGATGATAGATCTGGACACAATAGACATTGCTTTTTGTTATTAATCAAAGTCCAGATCTATTAAGGATAGTCGAGTTTGATTCCCATATAATCAGCGTGAGAGCTTTTAAATCTTTTTATCGCGATAGCAACTATGTCCTCGATGGGTATATCTGAGTTTTTACTCATCGTCTGAAGATCTTCAATTAGATTTTTTTCAATTTGAACTTTCAACTCGGCTGTTTCGCCTTGATTGTGTTTTTGTGATTTCATAAAAACCTCATATTAATTTTATAACTTTTATTATTTCTTTTTTCCTTAGGCTCACAAGAGCCTGAGTGATTTCAAAATCCAACATTTCATTATTGTTGTATACATCATCTACCATATTATAATCAGACAAAGTAC
Source organism: Halobacteriovoraceae bacterium (assembly GCA_002707495.1). GTDB lineage: Bacteria > Bdellovibrionota > Bacteriovoracia > Bacteriovoracales > Bacteriovoracaceae. The sequence goes on from PAMZ01000018.1 coordinate 264,333, forward strand.
ACAGAAGACTGTACTCCTGCGGAGAAATTTCTATATTAGATTCGATAACCTCTGCTCTTGGGAGTAATTTCATATTTCCTGGTGGCCTCAATTTTTCAGCCTCAATATAGCGATCGAAAATTTCACTTATTTTTCTCTTTAATGCCCCCAAAGGAATAGAGATTTTTCTTTGACTTGGAAGAATGAGCTCTGGTTCTAGGACTTTTCGAAAGTTTTCGGTGTCATTAGATAATACACATAATTTCATCAACGCTTTAAAACCATCAACTTTTTTATATTTTGCATTAACGACCTCTCCATCAAGAAAAATAATCTCTCCTGCAAACTTACTGTCGGCTTTAAAGAGAATATTTAATCTCCCAGTGAAACTCACCAACGCTTGATCATCAAAGTCTTCAAAAATCTCTAATCTCAATTCAAAACCTAGCTAAAAAGCTTACCCATCAAGCCTTTCTTTTTATTATCATCTGGATAAAAATAGCTGTCCAGTTTTCCAGAAATATCCAGATAAGCAGACCACACCTTACTTTCACTGTGTTTCTCTGGATTTGTCATGAAAGGAGTTCCAAAGTCTGCACCTTTTCTTAGACCAATATCCAGAGGTATTTGTCCAAGGTATCCAACCCCTAACTCGCCACATGAACTCACAACTCCACCGGTACCATAAAGAAAATGCTCTTTGCCACATCCATCGCAAATAAAAGAACTCATATTCTCAACCATACCAATGACATGGACATCTAATTTATCAAACATATGAAGTGCTTTTCTTGCATCCAAAAGGGCAATATCCTGAGGCGTGGATATGACTATGGCTCCACTTAATTCAATATTTTGAACCATTGATAGTTGGACATCTCCAGTACCCGGTGGAAGATCAAGGAGCAAGTAATCTAATTCTCCCCATTCCGTTTCAAAGAAGAATTGATTGAGAACCCCACCCAGCATTGGCCCCCTCCAAACTACCGGCTCATCTTCGTGAATGAAATTACCAAAAGATATAAATTTAATTCCATAATTCTCCAACGGTAATATTTTTTGTTCTTCATTAGCAGAGGGACGGTGCTCTCGCCTTTTAAACATGACAGGAATTGAAGGCCCATAAAAATCGGCATCAATTATTCCTACCTTCTTCCCTTTTTTAGCTAGTGTTACAGCGAGGTTAGCAGTGAAGGTACTTTTTCCAACTCCCCCTTTACCCGAAGCTATGCAAATAACATTTTTAACTCCAGGTATTTTTCTTTTTTCCCCCACAGTTCCATGTCCGACTTTAAGTTGGGCAGGATTTTTTGGGTTAACCGAATCTGCTGTTTGTTTTGAGGTAACATCCTGGCTATTCTCTGAAACCGATAGGAGAAAGATATTGTCCTCTGAAACAAAATCTTTTAGTGCCGTGAGAATGTTTTTTTCCAAAGTCTGCTTTATATCAGGAGATATCCCATCTCTTTTATATTTGATATGAAGATCCTCACCTTTCATCTCCACATCTATCAGCCTATCTTCCTCTGAAAGCGTTTTACCAGAAACGGGATTTTGTATTTGAGATAATTTATCAACAATTTCCTTATTCATGTTTTCCTTTTTAAATTTTTAGTTCCCTATTTTATGCGATATTGTAAAATAAAAGCAATGACTTAAAAAAGGATGACCCTTGGCAAACAATAGAAGAATCTACATCATCAACCCTGAATTTCAGTATAGATTTTGTTTGATTCTATGCGGGATAGCATTTGTCATCTCGCTTATTTACCCACTTGTTGTATTCGATATCATTAACATGCTGCAAGCGGACTACGAAAGGGTCCTATCGCAACTTCCAGCAGGCGCTTCTATCATTGACTTTCAAGAGGTTCAAAAAGGAGCAATGTTTCTTTTATTTATGATTATCATTGCTGTTTTATGCTTAACTTTTGTTGCGGGAATTATTATTTCTCACAAAATAGCAGGCCCCATGTATAAAATGACCATGTTTTTACAGAAAATTCGGGAGGGAGGAGTTATACACGAATTAACCTTCCGAGATGGAGATCAATTTGAAGAAGTGGCGGAAGAACTCAATGAAACTCTAGAGTACCTGACCTCCAGAGATGAAGATGAGCTAGAATACCTGACAGAAGTAGCCACCTATATTGAAAATATTGCTCTAGTAGTACCTGAAGATAAAAAACCGGTATTAGAGGAAATCCAACGTAAAATTGAAGATTTCAAGCGCTTACACCAGACCTATTAAAGTTACCTACTATAGTTAGTGCTGGTAATAAATGTTAGACTAATTAAGTAACCAAAAAGCAAGGAGGCATTTTGGTAAAGCAAGTACTCATTATCTCGTTACTACTAGTTATGGCTGATAATATCTTCGCAGTCTCAAAAACCGACATTAACAAAAAAAGCACTTTTCCCACGGTACCAAAATACAGTATTTCTAAATCTGAACAAAAAGTAGCAAATAATTTTTTAAGACTTTATAAGCTATCAAGAAAAGGAATCCTTAATAAAAAACTGATAAAAAATCTTCAAAAAAATCTAAGCAAAAGTGCAACTTTTAAGGACTATAGAGTTTGGGCCGATGGTGTCGATGAGCTTGTTAATTTAAAGTCATTTAAATCTCTGAAGGATACATGCGTTAAATACAGTAAAAATGTCCACAGCTCCTATCTTAAACAATCTCTTAACGATAGAGTAAAAAATATCTGCTTTAAGCGCTACCTTAAAGAATTAGAAGAAAAAGCAAATTTTAGCACTGCTTTTCACAAACGACAGATCAAATATATAAAGCAAAACGTCACCTCAATTATGGAAAATCAAACTGAAGTGATTAGGCTTCTAAATAGACTGGCCAGCAAAAAAGATATCCATTCACTATACTCAAAAACAATTACTAATCACCTGATACTCCATAAGAAAACTCCTTCGACTAGGATGATTAAAGAATTAGAGATGACTCCAACCCTAACTCGCTATCTTCAGACTCGTGAGCTAGCGACACCAAAAATTAGTTACCAATTTTTTAATACACTTATTAAGTATAAGAACTCCCTCGAGAAAGCCCTCGATGACAAACTTGGCAAAAAAGAAATACAGCAAAGACTTTTTAAACTGACTAATTTCTACGAGAGTACTTATAAATTTCTTCCTCAAGAAAGGGCCAATCTCAACATGGTTTCTATCGCCAAGGACTTTACACGCGCCAGAGACTTTCAAACTTCACGGAAAATACTTAATAAAGTCCTAGTTCAAGATACTCACGAATATACCATTCAAACTAAATTCGAACTTTTATGGACTTATATTCTTGATGAGGATTATAAAGGCGCTTATGAAAAAGTTGTTGTACTCCATCTTAAGGACAAAAAGAAAATTCTTAATAATAGCCAACTTTCCTTTTGGACCGCAGCGGTTCTTGAAAAAACAGGTAAGTCAGAAGATTCAAGAAAACTCTTAGAACAAATCATTAAAGAAAACCCCATAAGTTATTACTCTATCCTCTCTGCAAAAAAACTGTCTCTAGACTCTCCATTTGTGGCCAACGATCTGTATCTTAAAAGCTTTAGAAATGAAGGAAGGTCTATAGCGACAGCATTAAAAGTAGATCCAACATGGCTTAAACGAATTCACATCTGGGGCGATCTCAATAGTTACTACTTCATCAAACAAGAGATAAAAGAAAAGTCTTTAATGAGCAATTATGATGAGCATATTTTAGCTAGCGCAAAAGTTCTTTCACATAATGGCGATTATCTAGATAGTTTCAGAGTCATAATTAGTGGACTAAATAGTGGAAGACTTCCTTTTAGTAGAGAAGTGTTAGAGGTTCTTTACCCAACGCCTTATTTCCATCAAATCAAGCAGAGAACTGCAAAAGAATTTGATCCAGTCATTGCCCTCTCCCTCATTAGACAAGAGTCTGGTTTTGATAGACGTGCAAGATCACATGTTGGAGCAAGAGGTTTAATGCAATTAATGCCAGCAACAGCTAGACGTTATCATCGAAGACTTAAGACAAGTCATCTTTACAACCCATCGACAAATATTTCAATTGGAACAAAATACTTCAATAACCTTTTAAGCCGTTATGATAATAATCTTGTTTACTCATTGGCCGCTTATAACGCTGGTGAACATAGAGTTGATCGATGGCAAAGTGATTTTTTAAATAATGATTCAATTCTTCAAGATATTGAAAATATTCCTTTTAGAGAAACTAGAAAATATGTAAAACTAATTTTTAGAAACATCTTTTTCTATAAGATGCTGCTCAAAAAAGACGGCGATGATAAACACAAATATAATCAAATCTTTGATCTTCACTTAGGTTTTAATAGGTAATCTTTTATCGCCAAACTTCCCGTTAGACTTTTAGTTTTTAAACCCTGGACTCGAGCAATAAGTAAGCGATTGGGTTCCGTGTGCAAATAACAAATTGATTTTTCCCTAAAGTAGTCTTGAAATGGCTTGAATGAATTTCTATATGGTGGGGTAAATGTCAAATCATCCCCCCCCAGAATCATCTCAAAACAATCAAGGCAATTTAGCTTGTTCAATGTCTTAAAAAGTAGCTGATTTGGAAAAGAGCTAAGAACGGCAAATCGGAAGGTCTCTTGCTGTCGGTTTAGAAAGCTAAAATCTTCAAAATCAGTTTTAGATTCTAGTGCGGAATCTAAAAGGTTCCAATAATTTTTAATTGTTTTGTGATATTTCTCTTCTAGCAATTGAGAAAAGCCCGAATTAGCAGCCTCTCTGATTTCCTGCTTAATTTCAGCTTTTATTTCAGCTTGAAGCACCGTTTTAAGACTGTCTTCTCTTGCCGCAGAAAGGTCTATCAAACTGCCGTGTAGGCCAAATAAAACAATGGGCTTAGACATTGAACCTAAAGTGCATAACGTCTCCGTCTTTTGCGATATACTCCTTACCTTCTATTCTAAACTTTCCAGCCTCTTTTAGCTTTGCTTCAGTTCCAAGATTAAATAAATCCTCGCAATGATAGACTTCGGCTTTAATAAAACCTTTTTCAAAATCAGTATGGATAATTCCCGCACATTGAGGAGCCTTCATACCATCTATAAATGTCCAAGCTCTCACTTCTTTTTCACCTGCAGTAAAATAAGTATTAAGTCCCAAAAGTGAATAACCAGCTTTAATAAGTTGATCTAGGCCAGATTCTTCAAGACCCATCTCTTTTAAAAACTCTTCTTTTTCTTCTTTTGTATCCAACTGCGCGATTTCAGATTCCATCTTTCCGCAAATTTTAATCACTTCAGAGCCATCTTTTTTAGCAAAATCTCTTACAGCCTTTACATAATCGTTGTCTTCTAGCGCTCCTTCTTCATCTACATTGCAGACATAGAGAGTTTTTTTAAGGGTAATCAGGTGAAGATCGCTAATAGAATCTCGTTCTTCATCGTCCAGCTCAACACTTCTAGCCGGCTGACCATCTTCAAGCGCTTTTTTAATCTTTTCCAAAACAGGTTGAGAAATCGCAGCTTTCGCTTTCATTGCCTTGTCGTGAGACTTCATAAGTTTTCCAATATTGTTAAGACGCTTATCCACTGACTCTAGATCAGCAAAAGCCAACTCAATATTGATCACCTCAATATCCGAAAGGGGATCGACCTTTCCGGCAACGTGTACAACATCACTGTCTTCAAAACACCTCACGACGTGAGCTATGGCTGATACTTCTCTGATATGACCAAGAAATTTATTTCCAAGTCCTTCTCCTTTGGAGGCTCCTGCAACTAGACCTGCGATGTCTTTGAATTCCATCACCGCAGGAATGATTTTTTGTGGTTTAATAAGTTCAGTGATTTTTGAAAGGCGTGGATCAGGTACGTTCACGATTCCAATATTTGGTTCAATCGTACAAAAAGGATAGTTTGCTGCTTCTGCGGGTGCACTTGTTATCGCTTGAAAAATAGTTGATTTCCCTACGTTTGGTAACCCTACAATTCCTACATTTAAGGCCATATATTTTCTCCTAAACCTTTAAAAGATCTTTTTTATTATATTCAGTTGAAGCTGCCTTAAATCCTCTTTCTAAAAAGAGATCAAGGGCTTGATTCGTCTTTTCCATCACAATAGAAAGTTCAGTATCCAATTGGGCTGGGATTTTTGAAAGAACCCAGCTTGAAACAGATCCATGTTGAGGTCTTCCTATTCCAATTCTCAGTCTATAGTATTCGTTTGTTCCAAGATGCTGACTGATTGACTTAAGTCCATTGTGACCAGCTAATCCCCCACCTTTTTTAAAATGTATTTGTCCAAAGGGAAGATCTAATTCATCTTGAACCACAATGATTTCGTCTGGTTGTATTTTAAAAAACTTGCACATCGGCCCTACACTCTCTCCACTTAGGTTCATATAGGTATATGGCTTAAGCGCATAAACCTTTTCACCTCTAAAGTTAAAGTCAGAGTATCGCCCCTTAAATTTTTCTTTCCAGTTATTATTGGATAACTCTGGATGAGTGTCTAGAAGTATCCAGGCAATATTATGTCTTGTTAGTTCATATTCAGCGCCAGGGTTTCCCAATCCAACTATTAACTTAATCATACAAACAATGAACTAACTGAGTCGTGATTAAAAGTTCTATGAATAGCTTTAGAAAGAATTTCTGCCGTACTAAGAACCTTTACTTTTTCGACCTGTTTCATATCGTCATCTAGGGGAACAGTATCAGTAACAATAACCGCTTCTAACTCTTCTGTAGCGGCAATTCTCTCTGCAGCCGGAGGGCTAAAAATTCCATGAGTAGCCATAGCGTAAATCTTTTGAGCTCCGTTTTCTCTTAACGTCCTTGCCGCCTCCACCAGAGTTCCTGCGGTATCAATCATATCGTCAATTATAACAACATTCTTTCCTTTAACATCTCCAACGATATTCATGGCCTTAGCAACATTTGGCCCTGTTCGCCTTTTATCAATCATGGCAATGTCTTTTTCAAGTCTTTTAGCAAACCAACGAACCCTCTCAACTCCACCAGCATCAGGGGAAACAAGAGTCATATTTTCCATGGATATATTATCGCGAATATAATCTAGAATAACGGGAGAGGCGTAGATATTATCAAAGGGAATATCAAAGAAGCCTTGTATCTGTCCCGCATGTAGATCCATAGTAATAACTCGGCTTGCACCAGCACCTGTGACAAGGTCAGCTACCAATTTGGCAGTGATGGGAGTCCGTGGACTAGCTTTTCGATCCTGTCTGGCATAACCGTAATGTGGCACGACGGCAGTGATTGAAGCAGCCGATGCCCTCTTAAGTGCATCGATCATGATCAAAAGCTCCATCAGATTGTCATTTACTGGTTTACAAATAGTCTGCAATACAAATACATCAGCGCCCCGGACATTTTTCTCGATCTCGCAAAAAATCTCACCATTAGCAAATTTCCTCACTTGAGGATCAACTAATGGAACATCTAAAAAGTCTGAGATTTGATTTGAAAGAGTTGGATTTGATGTGCCGGAGACTAGAACGATTCTTCTCATTTCTTTTTCTCCCTAACTCGATTGTAGAAAGTGGCAGGGGTGGCAGGGATCGAACCTGCGCATGGCAGAATCAAAATCTGCTGTCTTACCACTTGACGACACCCCTATTAAGTTAGGTCAATATACTTATAAGCCCTAAAAATGACAAGAAAAAAGCTTAATCATTGGTCTGGCAGTAGACCTCCGAGACCTGCTTGCCACGATAATTTATGAAGTCTTGAAACATGCGAAAAGCTGTAGAGGCTCCAGAGATGCGAAGATTTGTTTTATCTCTTTCTGACTCAACGCCAAACCAAAAAACATAAAGTTGCCTTCCATCGAAAGCGAAATACCAATTATCCAAACCGTTATTAGAGGTTCCAGTTTTTCCAAATACTAACGCATGGCTCAAGGGTGGCCGCACAACTCGAGAGATTGTAGTTTCGGAAGCAACCGACATATAAAACAAAAGTGACTCTTCAAATTTCAAATCTGTTTGTTCAATTTGCTGACACTTATTATTTAAAAAATTTCGATAGGACAGAAAAACTTCCTCTAAAGACAGCTCCAAAGCTCCTAAGAGCTGTGCTGGAAATTCTGCTAAGGGTGTTTTTAACCGAGGTATTTGTGGTAGGAGTTTTTCTTCAACTTTTTCAAACCCCACCTCAGAGGCGACTCTAATCAGTGGAATATTTTTCGACTTTTGCAAAGCCTCCTTAAGACTAACCTCATCAACCCTAGCTTTTGAGTAGTCCTTAGGTTTCCAAATTCCAGATTTCAGTTTTAAAGTAATCGGTTCAGTTGAAACTATATCCTGATAGGATCTTCCTAAGTCGATAAACGTATCATAGACCATAGGTTTAAATAGACTTCCAACTTGATGAAACTCTTCAGTTATAGCTCTACGCTTTTCACGTTCTATCTTGGAGTAAAAGGAAAAAACTCCCGCACAATCATAGCTATCACATTCTCGCTTCCCTACTAAAATTTTAGTAGCATAGTCTGCATCTACACCGAGTCGCTCTTGAATCGATTTATTATGAGTGAGATAACTTCCAAATAACACGAGCTTTTCAAAAGGCTCTAGAAAGACGTCTGAGTTCTTACTTAAAAGGAAATACTGATAGAGTGTTTTCTGTTTATTTCTTTTAGCATAGTCTTTTTGATAATTATCCCAGCGAGCATCCGACCAAAGTAGCCGATCATCTTTAGGAACCAAGCTCAAACCTTGTAAGCGCTTAAAAACTGCTGTAGATCGATCTTTTAACCTTTCAATACCTTTGGCTGGATTATAAAAATTAGGACCCTTTAACAGACTAATCAAAATGGTAGCTTCAAATTCATCAAGCTTACTCGGTGCCTTATTAAAATAGGCTAGCGAAGCTGCATGAAAACCTTTTATATAAAGATTTTGGTGAACACCCCAAAACATTTCATTCAAGTAAAGCGTTACAATTTCCTCTTTACTCATAACGTTTTCAATATAAAGAGCATAGATCATCTCTTTAAGCTTTCTAGATATTTTACGCTCATTACTTAAAAACAAGTTTTTCATTAACTGCTGAGTAAGAGTAGAGCCTCCCTGAATAAACTTCATAGCAATGACATCTACAATAATGGCCCTCGCAATAGCTAATGGGTCAACACCTCTATGCTCTAAAAATCTAAAATCCTCCGTTCCCAAAAGGCCTTTCCAAATAGTTGAGGGTATCCTTGGAAAATCTTTTTCAAATTGAATGCATTGAAACTTGGAGCAAGAATTCTTTTCAAGAGCAGGAAGGTTCACATCTTCTAGCACTCTCAATTGATCATACTCCACCTGAAGCACTTCATTGGAGATCATATCATTTACAGATAAATTGCCGTTGGCAGCGAACATTAAGTAAGTTTCCAAATCCTGTTTAAGAACTAGAGAATCTTTTTCAAGTCTAGAGGCAGAAAGCTCTAGGGCCTGACGCTCAATTTTATTTTGAGAGATTTTTAGCTGCAATTCACCAATGACTATATAAACATACCCACCAGTGATAATTCCCGCTATGAGCATAATCACAAACCCATAACTAACGCACCTTAGCAACATTCTTCTTTTACGGTGTTCCATAAGCTCTTCGTTTGCCAGTCTTCACTAGATTGAATATTATTTTTAACACTTATGACTAATAGTGCATATCAAAATTAGGAGTCTACGTGACACGAAATATCGTTATATTTCTTTTAGTGAGTTTAAGTATTAACAGCTTTGCCGTACCTATTGACTGGAAAGGTACGCTAGCTTTTGATTCAAATATTTTAAACGATGTAAGAAGAACTTCAGACAATTGTACAGCCGCAGCTGGCTCACAATGTATCAACCCACTAGAGGACAACGCAAGATTTCAATCGATGATTTTGAAACTAAATCCAAATATTATTGTAAATGATGGTGTCACCATTAGAGGCGAGCTAACCACTGGTGGTGTTCGAGGTGTAAACCTTGGAGACTCAACAAGTGTTGATAGCAATGGAGATATTTACAGCTATTACGCACAAACAACTTCCTCTACCCTCAATGTGAATCAACTCTATGCAGAGGTTTTTGCAGATACAGCTCAATTTAGAATAGGGCGTTTTGCAAGACATTTTGGTTTAGGAGCGCTAGTTAATGGCGGTAATCAAACCTGGGATCGATTTTTCTCAGGTTACGAGGGCGTTGAGACCAATTTAAAACTAGGAAATTTCAAACTATCACCTATGTGGGCTAAACTTCATACTGGTGATGCAAATAGAACTCCCGCAGAGGCTGATCCTAATGGAAGCTACGATTCTTACGAGGTCAGCGTTGAAGCTCTTTATGACGACCCAAATAGAAATCTTAAGGTTGGTGTTTATTATGCGGTCCGAGAAATTGAACGGAGAGATAGACTTTATAATGCGGGTTCACAGAATACGACTTTGATTGATGTTTTTTTCAAGAAAGAATGGGAGAAAGTCTCACTTGGCCTAGAAGTTCCTATGTTGTCTGGAGAGGTCGGCGATCTTTATAACACAGGTGATACTAATGCTGACTTCGATACTAATGGCTACGTTTTTGAGGGTGCCTATAGACTTAGTGATAATTGGGTCTTTAATCTACACGCAGGTCTAATTAAAGGTGATGACGGTAGTTCTGCAAATACTTTTGAAGGGATGTACTTGCATCCAAACTACAAATTTTCAGAAGTTATTTATAAATATAATTACGCCGCTTTCATGGACGGAGATAGAGATATCTTTAACGCCTCTGTAACAAATTCTACTTACGCTGCCCTAACAGCCGTATATAAAGGTGTAGAGTGGTCTTGGAAAATGGGATTGGTTTGGGCCAAGGCAAATCAAGTGGCTAAATCTGGTGACGATTTTTATGATCATGATGCTCGCCAAGTAGTGACTGCTGCTGCAGATCAATCTGATGATATGGGTTATGAAGCTAATGTTTCTTTTGACTACCAGTGGAATCCTAGTGTGGTTTTTACTGGTTATGTTGGTTATCACTTCGTTGGAGATTTTTATTCATTCACTAACACGAGCGAAGAACTTGAAACGTCCGATGTTATGAATACAGGAATGAGGTTTTCAGTAAACTTCTAAAAACCTCTAGCTAATAACCAAAGGGTTGACGAAAACTCATTGGTCCATACTGAGTCGCACTCTGCATATGATATTGATAGGCAGGATTTTGAAAAGACGATCCTGTATGCATATTAAAATTTGGATTTCCGCCTGGATACATCATACCTCTTTGACCTTGAAAGCCTTGAGTTTGAAACTGAAAGCCCTGAGAGCTTTGCGGCCAACCTGCGCTTTGATAATAGCCTGGCATTTGCATTGCTGGCATTCTTTGAAACTGATTATAGCCTTGTGGCCCAAAACCTCTTTGAGGAACTGCTCCTGGATTATAATAGCCTTGAGGAAATTGTTGTTGTCCCTGTTGTTGAGGCATCCCCTGCATTCTTGCCATAAATTGTTGAAAGGCTTGTGAATAATCAACTTGCCCGTTAGGACCATCTGCAGATCCTACTCTACCAGATTGAGTTCTAGAGCTTCCGTCTCTTGCAATACCATAAGCTCGATCTCGCCGAGCTTCTATGCCTTCCCAAACTCCAGCTTGTTCTTGCAATGTTCTGATTTCAGCATCAAACTGAGATAAGACTTGCTGATCAACTTCTTGATTAGCTTGGATATTTTCCATAACTCTTTGAGCGCAACGCTGTCTATTAATCCAATACTTACTAGGGTTATAACAGTGATTATATAAATAATTTAACTCATCTTGAACAAAGGCTTCCCCGTCCGCTCTATAGTCATCGCGAACAACTCTTACATCGTCAGCTGTATCTCTATAAGTTGTAGAAACTCTATAATCTCGATCTGAGGCTAAATCGCTAATTCTATCTAAGTCTTCTCTCTCATCCTCTACATCATCTGTTATAGAACGGTTCGCTTCAGAAATAGACATTATATCAAGATCATTATCTTCTCTCATCTCTTCATTAAAGCTACTAAACCAATAAGCCGTTTTATTGGCACTAAATAAAGAGACCATAGCTTCTATCCAAGCCTCATTTTCAAGAGGACCTTTATTATCAAAGTCTTTCATTTTGTCATAATCACCAATTGTAAGATATGGTGCTCTTGCATAACGAACTAATTCTTCAGTCAAGTCTTCAAGCTGTTCTAATAAAGCAACTCGCTCTGAACCTGCTGAAGTTCTTTGAATCTCTGCAACCAGTCTTTCTATTTCTTGCCTTTTAGGAACAATAACTTTTCGATAAAAAGCTCCAATAATTTCCTGGTACCTTTCAGCATCTAGATTTGAATAATCATCTGTATTATTTAATTGCTGATGAAGCTCCTTGACTTCATCAAGAATAAGCCTATTTCTAAGTTCAGTGAGAACGTTTCTCATCACTGCAAATTCTTCAAAGTCTGGAAGTCTGCTATCGATCAGCTTCCAATCACCTGAGCTACAAATTGTATTAAAAAGTTCTCTTTTACGACTTCTTCTCGCATCTTCAGATGACAAAAATCTCAATCCAGTCTCTGTGATTTTTTCCGTGTGGTGACATGATCCAGGAAGATCATAATCGTTTGTTGTAGAGGCAAAAACAGCATCTGTGATTGGACCTCTAGAATAATATTCTACTTGTGCAGTTTGAGTCATGCCGGATTCGATTCCAGGCTGCATTTCACCTACGACAATTTTTGAAGGATCTACATTCATACTCTCATCCAATGCTCCCGTTTCCTTTAAACATTGAATAAATCCAAAATAACTTGGCTCCACATTTATCTCTAGTGTCTCACCTGTAAAAACCCCATCTTCACCTTGTTGAACAGTATAAGGACAAACCTCTCCCGTACAACCAGCAGGTCTATGAATCCCGAATTTTACTAGATATGGTCTTCCATTTGATGGTTGCTGGATGTCGATTCGCTCCAACATGCTATTACAGTTTGCTATCATTGGTCCGGTTCTTACTTCCATCGAACCGTTACTCGAATCAGTATCAATAGTAAGTTCACCGTCTACAAGTATGCTTCTTAAAAAATTATAAGGCAGTGAGGTTTGTTCTGCGGCCGCACAAGCTTGCCTTACTTCCCTTCCTTGAGACCCTACAAAAACCTCTGTGGGTCCACCAGTGCCAGTACTTCCTGGACCACCGTCTGTCCTATGTGCCGATCGCCAGTTATTTCCGCTTAAGTTTCCAACGGCTGTCCGTGCATCGTTCACACTTACCCGTTCATCTTGCGCAAAAATGGGAAAACTTGCTAATAAAATTACTAAAGAAAAAACCTTCATAATGATGCCCTTTATGCATTATCTCAGTCATTTATCGGCTTAAATGAAGGTAGACTTTAATGGTTTTTAAGTTCTAAGTACTTAAAATCACAATATAAACACGGGCTTATATGTAGGAGTTGTGAAATTATTCTTTTCTTTCGCTTCAAGATATTTCTTATTTCTTCGCTCCAAATAAGAACTGTTGTCACTAAATGTTTTTATTTGGCTCGCCTTAATTTCGTATTTTCGACCTTCAAGATCTGTAAGCCAAATGAACTCGGGAAATTCAAAGGACTGACCAAAAACAAGAAACTTTCCGAAAACATATTGAATTTTTCCGAGACCAGTTTTCAAGGAAAAATCTTTTATTCGATGATTACTATCAAAATTTAATGTTACGTTTTCCTCTTGAACTACCCACGAAAAACTATCACTTTTCTTCATTCTTTTTACAAGCTCATCTTTTTTGAGAAAACCCTCTGACATAATACTTTGTACCTTTGCTCTTTTTTCTTCCGATTCTGGCTCCAGTGGATTTGCAAGCTGGGTCTGGGAGTCTGATTTTTCTACCTGCAAATAACGTTTATACTCATCTAGTAGACGTACCTTGCGAGTGTTTATGAGTTCAGCGTTACTCTGAGCTTTAGGTTCATAGCTTTTGATCAAATCAATAAGAAAACTACCATCGTTATTCAACAGCATGGCCATGACACTGTAAAAAGATTTTGCTTCAATCATTTCCTTATTTCTAATCAAAGTAGAAAGCCGTTTAAATGATCTTTCACTCACATCAGACAATGAACCATAATTGAAGCTAGTATCCTTATATTCAACTTGAGTTAAAGTAGGGCGATCTTCATTCTCATTAAAAATAACAAATTTTACTGACGCTTGTTTAGCAATCTTATCTTCACTTTCAAGAGGACGGTTAGTTTCTGGGTTAAGCTCTGTTATCACCAGACTTGCCATAACAGTACTATTGCCTATGTCCATATTATTAGCATTACGAAACAATGACTCTAGGGAAGGAGAATATGCATAGGAGCTTGTGTAGCAGAAAAACAAAATTGAAAAAATGATCTTTTGCATAAGCACTCCTGATAGCTTTTTATTTTAAAGCTCTCATTGTATTATAAAACATCCAATTTGAAACAGGAAAGCCAATGATTAAATGGTTCATACTTCTCATCTGCTGCACTACAAAAGCTGCTTTAAGCTTTGACGGCATCTTACCCTACGAAACGACTCAACTTAAAAGTCAGTCAGGTGCAGGAATCGCTAGTCTTCTTACCAACGAAGCCACAATTCTAAACCCAGCATCAGTTGTCTTTACAAATCAAAGTACACTTTATTATGAAAGATCTTCGTTTGATATTGATGAAAAATCCGATCAAAGATCCTCTGAGTTTCAGGAGGGATCAAATGAAGGATTTATCGCTGTAGATAGCTCCAATTCGGTTAAAGGAGGGGCAAACTACAGCTATCAAAAACAAGCTGGTGGCTCTAAACTAACATATGGTTTATCCCTGGCTGCACCGATTGCAAAAACCGCTGCGGCTGGTTTTATTTTTTCTCACAATGAAGAAGAAAGTATTCTTTTAGGCAGAAAAATTTATACCCAGATAGACTTTGGCTATACTCATGTATTATCAGACAGAATAACTTTTGCCCTTACCATCCACGACCTAACCCATGTCAATCCTGAATACTTCAAGCAAACCGCAGGTATTTTTTATACCGTTAACGCTTTTCTTGATCTAATGATTGATGCTGGGTCCGGTGATGTGAAAAACCGAGAAAAAAAATCTTTTAATAAATGGGCGGCTCAGCTTCAAGCTGGAAAGAACTTCTATTTAAGGTATGGAAGATTTTATGATCGAACCATCAACTTTCAAGGTGACTCTCTGGGTGCTAGTTGGATAGGTCCTAAATTTGCCTTAGAGTACGCCGTGAAAAACTATGAAAAAATTCTTGAAAATACCGATACCATTTTCATGGAAGAATCATTCATAGAAACATCTTTTGCCCTAACGGTTTTATTTTAGTAATGAAGTCTGCTAAAGAAAATGCAAAGGAAAAAAAGAAGCAAACAATGGCTCTTCAAAAGAAGTATGGTCAAAGGATTACTATTGCAAGACAAGCGAGAGAAGCTTTTTTGCAAAAAGATTATATCAACGCACAAAAAAAATATTATGAATATCTCGGCATATTAAGTGAGCTCAATGATATTGACGATATCTTCAAGCTCTCACCTTCCATGTTTGATAATAAAAGAGAGGTGACCGAGATGCTCCTTGTCAGTCATGTCTATTGGGAGATTGCCAGAATTAATGAAACCTCGCCTCAACTAGAAAAAGTTTTTGCCCGTGCTCTATCGCAGTTCGTGAAGTTTACTATCAATCAGCCTTACCAGGTTTTGAATGCCGAAATGCTCAGAAAATATATCAAAAAAAATAGAAAGGTGACTCAGAAGTATGGACAATTAAATTCAGCTTACCAGCAAATTTTTGTTCAGTCTAAGAAGTGCTATATTGCAACTCACTGTCTCGGGTCAACTTCTCCTTGGACTCAAACTCTAAGACAGTTTAAGCTGTGGCTACTAGGAGTTCCTGGGGGACTTCAACTTGTGAGACTATATTATTTGTTTTCTCCCAAATTGATTAACTATTTAGAGGCTCACCCAGGAATTGATAGAATCATTCAACCTCTTTTTGCTAAATCTCTTAAGGGTTTTGCATCAATTTTAAAATCTAGTATATTGAGACGATGAGTTTACTGGCCAAAATTATTGCTAAGGAATGGACCAAGTCTTTGGTCGGTGCCATCATTGTGCTTTTTTTGCTCGTAAGCATCGGCGATATTATCAATGGTTTTTTAAGAGATTTTTCCGTTCAAAGAATTTTTATAGAATACCTTTTGAAACTTCCGGATATGACTGGAAAGATGCTACCAATATCTGCACTTCTGGCCTCTCTATTTTCAATAAACAAACTCAAAGGACAAAGTGAGCTTATGGCGATTTTAGCTGGTGGTTACTCAGCTCAAATGATCTATCGACTCATATTTATTTGCTCTTTATCTGTAGCAGCTCTTCAATTTTTAAATCTTGGATTTGTTGTTCCTGCAGCCAATAAAATTAAACGAGAGCAATTTGAAAAAAGTAGGCAAAGTGAAAGTAAATATTTAGCAAGAAGTAAGATTGGAGACTCCGGGCTTATTTGGTATAAAACTGACAACTATTTCACCTCGTTTAAAGCCTATGACCGCAAAAATAAAAAGCTTAAAGAAGTAACGGTTTACTTTATTAAAGATGAAAGTCTTACCAAAATCTATACTGCTAAGTCTGCGACCTATCAGGGAGATCAAAAATGGAAGTTAAACGATATTCTTGAGTTACAAAAATTAAATGGTGGCGAATTCCCAACCTCGACTCTTGCAAAAGACTTCATGATTCAGCTTCAAGAAGAGCCTGAAGATTTTGGGCAATTTGAGTCCGACATTACAACCCTAAACTTTTTTGAATTAAAAAGTTTTATAAAGAGGCTTCAATCTACTGATATTAATTCTACCGAGTATGAAATCATGTATATGGAAAAACTCTCTCTAGTCCTGATCTGCATGATATTCTCATTATTTCCTATATCAGGTGTCTTTACCCCTAATAGACGCGCAGCAGGTTTTGGAAAGAATGTGCTTTTGACATTGTTGTTTACTATATTCTTTTGGGGTATTCATACTTCGACAATCTCTATGGGCAATAATGAAAAACTACCAGTCCTGGCTGCAACCATGGCGATTCCCACCATATTTTCAATAGTTATCATTGTGGGGTTTTTTAAAAATAGGCAGTTATAATTTAAAAGCCAAAGATTCTATGCTATAGAGCTTCTATGACTGAAAAATTTTTAGAAAACTATAAGTTAGAGGGCGAATCTCTACCGATAAAAACTTATCCAGACCCAGTACTTACGAAGGTCGCCGAAGAGGTAACCGTTTTTGACCAAGAGCTTCAAACTTTATGCAAGAATATGCTCTATACCATGTATAAGGCTCCCGGTATTGGATTAGCTGCACCTCAGATCGGAGTAAGTAAGCGAATCTTTGTCATTGATGTAGACTATGAAAGAGATGAAACAGAGGAAGACTCTGGTGAGTACCTCCTAAGTGAATTCAATCCTCGCATCTTCATCAATCCGACCTTTAAAGAAAAAGTAGGTGAAACAACCTATCAAGAAGGGTGCCTCTCACTTCCTGGTATTTATGAGGACATAAAGCGATTCGAGAGTATTGTCGTAGAATATAACGACGTAAATGGTGAATTAAAGACAATGGATGCAGACGGTCTACTCAGTATATGTATTCAGCATGAAAACGATCATTTAGACGGTATCGTTATGATCGATCGTATGTCTAAACTCAAAAAGTCGTTTTTTAAGAAAAAGCTTATCAAAGCTAAGAAAGAAGCAAGTCATAATCTATGAAAAAACTTCGGGTTGTTTATTTTGGAACACCAGACTTCTCAGTACCGAGTTTAGACCTATTAGCCAACCATCCTTGCGTTGATTTAAAGTTTGTCGTTTCAATGCCTGATCGAAAAGCAGGCAGGGGATATCAACTCAAATCTCCGGAAGTTATTGAATACGCAAAAGAAAAAAAAATTCCCTACTTTCAAACATCTAATATAAATCTGGAAAAAGATTTTCTAACCCAGTTAGCAGATGTTGATGTCTTTATTGTTTTGGCTTTTGCCCAGTTTTTAAGTGAATCAGTTTTAAGCCTACCAGCCAAGGGGGCCTTTAATATCCACACATCTCTGCTACCAAAATATAGAGGAGCTGCACCAATTCAATATGCACTTTTAAACGGTGACCAGGAAACGGGAGTTTCTATCCAAAAGATGGTCAAGAAAATGGATGCAGGGGATATTGGACACAGTCATTCAGTTCGCATTTCTAGTTACGAGACTGGAGGACAACTTTACACTAAGCTAAAGTATCAAGCGGCTTTAGCATTAAATGACTTCTTAGATAAAATCCTCAATAACAATATTCAATACGAATCTCAAGATGAGTCTTTAGTGAGCTTCGCCCCCACATTAAAAAGAGAAGATGGTAAACTAGAGTTCAGTCAGAAAACTTTTGTGGAAATTAACAATCAAGTAAGAGCTCTTTATCCGTGGCCTGGAACTTATTGTCTTTTGAACGATAAAAGACTTAAGGTTTTTGGAATTGAAAAATCTTCTTTCAAGGTATCACCTGGGGAAGTTCAGACGAAAAATGGTGAATTAATCATAGGCTTAAGGGACTGCGCCATCAGACTCATTGATATCCAACTAGAGGGAAAAAAGAGATCAAGCGACAGAGAACTATTAAACGGTTTAAAAACAGAGATTAAAATAAACTAGGATTTTTATGACAATTATTTCCCCGAGCATACTTTCAGCAAACTTCATGCAATTGGGCGCTGAGCTTGAGAACCTTAAACCTGAAAAAGATGTTTGGATTCACCTAGACGTGATGGATGGTCATTTTGTTCCTAACCTCACTTTTGGCCCAACCGTTATAAAAAACATCAAGAAGCACACGGAGCATAAGCTCGATGCGCATTTTATGGTCAATAATCCAGAGGACCATGCACTCTGGTTTTCTGAACTCGGTCTATACAATTTTACTTTTCACTGGGAAGCTGTGACCCACCATGACTCGCTTATTCAAAAACTTAAAGCGCTCTATCCAAGTGTGGGAGTTTCTCTCAATCCATCCACTCCGACGACTATAATTCCTGATTATTTGTACAAACAAATCAACCTCGTTCTCGTTATGTCTGTGAATCCTGGATTTGGAGGGCAATCTTTCATTGAAGGGGCATTAGAAAAAATCCATGAACTTGACCAAATCAAAAAGAGGTTAAATTTAGATTTTGAAATTCAAGTCGACGGAGGCGTTAGCGATAAAAACGCGCAAAAAATAATTAAAGCTGGTGCGACTAACCTAGTAGCAGGTTCATTTGTCTTCAATGAGCCTAACTCAAACTATTCCGGCCAGATAAAAAAGTTACGAGGCTAATATGAAAAAATTAATTATTGATGGAAAAAGTCTTGATATTGACTCTCTTTATGAAGTTGCCATTGCGCAAAAGGGAAAACTAGAAGTAAGTATTAGTGACTCATCTAAAAAAGAGATTCTACGATCCAGAAAGTATGTCGACGATATCGTTCAAAAAGCTAAGCCCGTTTATGGTATCAATACAGGATTTGGAGCACTTTCTAATAAATTCATTCAACAAGAAGATTTAGCAACACTTCAATACAACTTAATCAGATCCCACTGCACAGGAGTTGGTCAGCCCTTTCCTAAAATCACTACGAGAGCGATTATGCTATTGAGAGCAAACTGCTTAGCCTCAGGTTTCTCTGGTGTTTCAATAGAGTGTATTGAATTGCTACTCGATTTTCTTAATCACCACATAACTCCTGTGGTTCCTGAGAAGGGCTCAGTGGGTGCTTCGGGAGACCTTGCTCCCTTATCTCACATTGCTCTATGCTTAATTGGTGAGGGTGAAGTTGAGTATAATGGAAAAACTGTTCCAGCAAGCTTTGCAATAGAAGATATTGGCAAAGAACCTGTTCAACTTAAAGCAAAAGACGGACTGGCCTTAATAAACGGAACTGCAGTTATGGCAGCTCTAGGATCTCTGGCCCTTCATGAAGCAAAAAGATTGATCAAAATTGCTGATATTGCGACCGCAATGACTCTTGAGGCTGTCAGGGGAACGAAGAGAGCATACGACCCTGATATTTCTAGTTTAAAACCACAGCCAGGGCAATTGGATGTAGCCGACAACCTCACGCTTTTACTAACAGAAGAAAGCGAAATTGCTAAATCACATATTGATTGTGGAAAGGTTCAAGATCCTTATTCACTTCGATGTGTACCTCAGGTTCACGGCGCTATTAGGCAAACCATTAAACATGCAGAAGAAGTTTTAAAAGTAGAAATTAATTCCGTAACTGATAATCCACTTATTTTTGTTGATAAAGATAAGGTTGTATCTGGCGGAAATTTTCATGGAGAGGCGGTTGCATTTTGCATGGACTACTTAACGATGGGGTTATCTGAGATCGCGAATATCAGCGAGCGAAGGGTTGAGAAGATGATGAATCCTACTTTTTCAGATCTACCCGCATTCCTTATTAAAGAGTCAGGTCTTAATTCAGGACTTATGATTGCACATGTTACGATGGCTGCACTTGCCTCCGAGAATAAATATCTTTCACACCCCGCTGTTGTAGACTCAATACCCACCTCTACTGATAAGGAAGATCATGTCTCAATGGGTGTTACAAGTGGAAGAAAACTTCATGAAGTCATTAGAAATGTAAAGGCCTGTCTTGCGATTGAGTTTCTATGCAATACACAGGGAATTTATCTTCTCAGGCCACTGAAAAGTACTTCGACTCTTGAGAAGGTGTACAACCTTATTAGAAATCATGTTCCTGCTATAGATAAAGACAGGGTCTTTAAAACAGACATTGAAAATATCATTAAGCTCATTTCTAATTTTGAAATATTAAATGTTGTTGAAGCAGATATAGGGGAGCTGAAATAGCCCCCCTTATTTTTTAAAGTTTTGGTTGGGTCATAACCAATGTTTGAAATTCTATTGAAAGCACATCTGCAGGTTGATACACAATCTCTCCATTTTCAATAAGCCAATAGCTAGAGTAGTCCGTTATATTTGGATCAGCTAGAGCTGCAAGGTACTCGGTCATCTTATCAGGGTCAATTTCCGGCCAATCACCGGCTCCTCTTTCTTTTAAAAGAATCATTGCCGCAGAACTTAGAGAGTGATTATCGCTAGTAATTTTCTCATCAACAAGCGTAAAAGTAGCATTGCCAGAGTAAAAATTATCATTGATAAGAATTTTTAAATTTTTCACGTAAGCATACTGAGCTCCTACAATTCGCAAATCACTTATTTTGTATGATTTATCATCATGATCCTCAACTCTATAGGTAAGCTTTGCTCCAGGAGTATTAAGTGCGGCAGAGAGATCATACTCCAAGACTTTATAGGCATTCACAGTGACGGGATCATTAGCTCCCTCTTGTTTTACAACAACGTTTCGAAGTCTTGAAAAGTTCTCTCTTTCTTTGAAGACCAAATAGTGTTTACCAACCGCGAGGTTCCAAGTTTTCTTAGTTCCTGCATCTGAATCTTGGACTTCCATCGCCGTATATTGCTCGTTAGTGTCTCCAAACCTCCAAGCAACATAATCCATTCCCCCTAAGGCTTCGGTCGGAGTCGGGGTATCACCTATGGCAACATAAAATGAGTCTGTTGATCCGTCAGTGGACCAAACCTCGGCAACAACTTCGTATGTACCCGGCTCATAAACATCAAATTCAAATATAATTCTTCCACCGTTGTTATTATTCACGTTAAAAAGTCCGTGAGCATTAGGGTTCCCAATGTATTCGTTATTTCTGTAGGCAAAGTCCCCTGTAACTGTTGCCATACTGGGATCAAATGATCCTCCCGAGACCTGCATGTCTTGATCATCGTCATCTGCAAGAGAGTTCATGCTCAGAATAGGGTCTGAGTACACTTCACACACATCATAAATTCTTTCTTCTATAGTAGAATTTCCACCAACAGTACCTGCATTAGGATCTATATTGTCTCTCCAGGCGATAATGGCGTTTCTTATATCGTTATATTCATCACTGCCTGAATTGAACCCTTGGTGTCCGTTAGCAAATTTCGTAAGAATGTCTGAGTTGGTAGGATTATTAAAATCGGCTAAATTATTATTATCCCAAACATTATAAGCCGTACCAGCAATATTGGAACTATGTGCGATCCGGCCACCACCACCATCAGATGTGTGGCAGTTCGCACAACCTGTCATTTGCATAACGGGAAAAACATATTGATCAAATGATCCTCTTCTTGTCAGACCTGTTCCTGGCGGAAGTTCTCCAAACACAAACTCTTCTGTAACTATTTCTGGATCACATCTTACTACTGGCGGTGGTGGTTCATCTCCACCTCCATCTCCGAGCTCCTCGGCTTCAACTTCTTCAACAACCTCCACCCATTGGCCAACCATATTAGAAAGAGTGGCAGCTGCTGCAGCTCCACCAGTTCCATTATGTCCGCTTCGAATCGCTGTTACGATTCTGGAATTAACAGGATTATTTTTATCGACGAGTTGATAATCGTCCATCGCACTCATAGCAACGTCTATATCTGAGTCGGAGTGGGGAATTCTACCTCCAAGCCCTCCTTTCGAGTGACAACCTGTACAGCTAAAATTCCCATCTGATGTACGCAAAGTTGTCCAAACTGTATTTTGAAAGGCATTTTTTATTTTTGCTTTTCCACTAGCACTAAGTGAACCACCACTTGAAACACCCTGGCTGCCAAACTCAAGTTTGCTATCTGCTGCATACTCTTCCATTTGGTTACACTGGGTGAAAAGCCCAAATATTGCCAAGGAGGTGATGGCGATAATTATTCTCGTTTTCAACATCTTTTTCATATATTAAGCCGCTGGTTTAAAGAGTAAATATCTATCTAGATCATTTTGAATTGCTTGATAAGTATCTCCAACTACATTAAGAAAATTTGCCTCTTCACCATGAAGAGCTAAATAGTTTGCTGCAACGACAGCTGCAAAGTTTCCATTGATATTCTGGCCTGTTGCTTGGATCAAGCTTCCCGTTGTTCTATCGACTTGTCCCACGGTAGTAAACTCCCCAATTTGGCGACCCGAGTTTGCTCGTATACTGTCACCAGGATTTGCAATCACTGGATTGTATATGAAGGTCATCGCCCCTCCTCTGGAGGAGTTATCTCCGCTATAGCGATATTTCATCACGCCATCTTGTCCTGGCTGAAGAGTTGTACTCGTAGTCACACCACCATCTGTGATGACTAAAATCATAAGAGGCTTATTCTTTTCGGCAGCCACACTTAAAGCGCGTCCAATGGTTCTTCCTACTTTATAGTCTTTTTCATCTTGAGTTCCTCGGTCATTCCCATGGTAGTCATAGCCTCCGAGTACTATTGTTCCAACACCAACCATTCCATCTACTAAAGCTTTAACAATACAAGCTTCAGCACTTGATGCGTCCGGGTTGTAATTATTCCGATTTCGACTATTTTCTCCCCCGTTATAGTGGCGAGTGATCTGAGCATCTTGTTGAGGATCGATTGCGCCAGGGTTTGCAGTTTGACTCGTATACCTCGTCGTATCGTATCCACATTCCGAGATTTGTTGAAGCTGCTCGGAAAGAGTTTGATTTGAAAATTTATTAATTTTTGACTCTGACATTTTTTCTAGAGCAGCAAGTGTTCTTTGAACCTTTGGTATACCATTAGATCCAAACTGATCCTGAACAACACCTAGATTAATTAGGTTTGTAAGATCATTTACTCTACCAATCTGAACTGGAGATAATATCGGATCTACACTTGCCGCAGGAGGAACTGATCGTCCACCACTTGATCCACCGTTTGTACCAGAAGTGTTAGTTAAGGTTCCGGAAGCACCGGCCTTTGCAATCCAATAAACGGGATTTAATGGATTTGTAGATCTATCATTTTCAGATTGAGCAGCAATGAATCCTCCATCAACCTTAGAGAGAAAGTTTGAATCACTTTGTCTTATCGTGGCAGTGGCATCTTGCATTCCAGCCAATACAGTAGAATTGGCATTCATAGCCACGTTGAAATCTCTATTTATTAACCCAGGGTTTAAGGACGGACTTATATCATCTGGATATCCAAAACCGCTATAGTTGATTCCGTCCAAAGAGTCCTGGCTATTAGCCCCAACGATCATATGATTTCCAGCCATCATGTTTCCGCCGGCAAGATCAATAATGAGAAGAGGAGTTTTTGTTGAAACAGGAGCATCATTATTGCACCCCTCAGCAGCCATCGCAAGATCCGAGCGCATTAAAGATAATATACTTGGGGCCAGTGTAAAACCAAAGCTACTCATAAAACCATGGGCAAGAAAATCACGCCTGCTCTTCATTTTATGATCCTTGTGAATCATTGGTCTATCAACCGGATCCATTTTTTCAATTTTTTCTAAAAACTCTCTACTAAATTTCATTTTTTATCTCCAACGTACAAACTGTTTACTAAATTTTTATAAGTAGATAACTTGAGGCGATGATAACATCGCAGAACAAACTCCTATTGCAACTGCTCTTGTCGTGCTGCTTTGACCAAGGTTTTCTCCATCAAGCAGATCATCAACAAGTGACAAAAGTTCATTTCTAGCACCAGGAATAGAAGACATAACTTCGTTTCCATTAGCATCTAATTTCATGGCCTGATATCCATTTAACATTTCATTGTCCGCCACACCCCAAGCTTTACCAATCATGCCATCTATAAAGGCTCTTTTTTGAGTTGAATTTGATAAAACATTATTTGGAGATTGGTTCAGATTAATGAAGTCGCCAAAAAATGCATCTCTTGCCGTTGTATTGGAAACCATGGAGGCACAATATTGAGAAGCTAGTTTAAAGATTGCCATTGTGTTGGCAGCATTAAAAGCTTTGATATCGTTACTTTCTGGAAGTCCAAGAAAGTTTTCGTTAAAAGCATCTCGAATATCGTTATTGTTAAATCTCGACATTCCAGTTAACGCCGAAAAAGTCGCATCAATTTGTTCGAAGTTTAAAACCCCTACACTTGCAGCGGTTCTAGCAGCAACAGTTGCACCTTTTTCTTTTTCTTCCTCAGGTGTGATGTCTGCTTCTTCTTCTATTGGTCCACCTGGATTATCGTCAGTAAAGTCATTATGAATATCGTCATTAGGCATATTTATTTTTTCAAATTCAACTTCCTGAACTTCTTCGTACTCTTGAACACATTGATTGAACATGAGCATGATGGCACAGGCTGATATAGCTCCCGTTAGTCTTCTGGCCCAGGCTTTATTATTAGTTTTCATACTTATCCTCCACACAGTGAGCCGCAACTTTTTTGTAAACTTCTTTCATATTTCCTGAATCTTCCAACTCTTGAGACACCTGGTCTAACATGTCAGACTCTGATGCCGCTGGATTTCTATAGCAAACTTTCTTAAAGGCTTTAAAAACCATGCAATTCGCAAAACCGCTTGAATTCGCAACTTGTCTTCCTAAATCTTTTGCACCTACTCCAGAATAGGGAGGCTTAAATCCCAGTCGGTCCATATGCGCACTCATCGAACCCCAAAGATTCACAAAATTGTCATTAGGTGTGACAAATCCCTCAGGAAAGGTACTACCTGCTTGATTCATTTTTTGAACGACTTGTCCTGGTGTATAGGTAATTCCGCCAGATGCCGGATCATAATCGTAATAAGCCCAAGCAGGTCTCATTGCATCTTGAGCAGCATGGCAACCAACACAATAAGACTTATATTCAGAAGAATCTCCCCCTGGACTTCTTGTTACGTCTCTAGCGACATAGATATCTGGGATATTAACGTCCATGATATAGTCCATCTCTGAGCACATAAAATTTCTTAAAAGATAAAAAGTAGCTCTGCGGTTAGTTCCCATATTGTAATAAGCAAGTGCCCAGGCACGACTAGAAAGAATCCCAGCAATCCCATCAGAATCAGGCACGGAGCCTAAACTAGATTGAGTTTGCTCTGTTAAAACAGATGAAAGATTTGCTCCCCTACTTTCTAGCTCTTCATAGTGATTATTGTTGGTAGGTGAATAGGCAGCAACACCTGATCCAACGTAGAGAACATCTTCATGAAGAATTCTACCAAAGGGTTTACCCGCTTGATCAGAGTCTCTGATCGCACCAATAATGGTTGCTGACATATCATCAAGAGGAACCCTGTTCGAGTCGCTCACATTTGTCAGAGTTTTTGCCCAAGACTTAAGAGTCACATTGTAAAAATTTG
Source organism: Halobacteriovoraceae bacterium (assembly GCA_002707495.1). Lineage (GTDB taxonomy): Bacteria > Bdellovibrionota > Bacteriovoracia > Bacteriovoracales > Bacteriovoracaceae. Next base: position 290,531 of record PAMZ01000018.1, read on the forward strand.
GATTTTGAATCGCTACATCTGCAGCAGCTTCTAACCCGGCGACCCCAGGACTACTTTGAATTAAGTTCTCCATTTGATTTAAGACAGCAGGCGTAGGTGGCACTCCTGCGATACGCTTGTGCAGATCCAAAGCTTTTTGCCTTGGTGTATCTGCAAAGGCATGGAGGCTAAGTACAAACAACATAAAACATACAACTTTTTTCATTCCATTTACCTCAACTGGTTGAACAACTTACGTACCGCAGATTAATAACCTACAAATATACTACGGCATATCTGGCGAAAAACTTAAGGGATAACCACAAATCATTGATATTAGGGGATATGATGCTTGGACAGTGCCAATAAATGCTGGCAAATTTTGCTTTTATCAAACGGTCTTTATACTTAAAATGATTACATGAAATTAAACAAGATGGTCTATATCCTTATTTTCACAGGTCTTTTAATATTGGATCAAGTCAGCAAGCATCTGGCGCTTAATTTCCTCTCTATAATTCATTTTAACGAGGGTATATTTCTCGGCAATTTAAGTCACTCAAGCCAACTTTTCAGAGTAACTTTTCTCGCCACAACATCAGTTTACCTATGTATGCTGTATCTTTTCATGATGGATTTTCTCTCTTCCTTTTTTTATCGCACTAAAATTTTTATGACTCTCATTTTTTCAGGTGTAGTGGGAAATATAATTGATCGAGTCGTCTTTTTGAAAACCATAGACTTCATCCCTGGTATCAATCGAACAGCATTTAATTTGGCTGATATTTTTATTACTGTTGGAGTGCTGCTTTTAATATATGAACTCTTTAAACCAGCAGCCGAGGTCAAATTCAAACGAACAACATTTATTATCAATAAAAAAGAGCAGATAAATTTTGCCTCTAAGATGGCAGCAGGCTCTTTTCTGTCTTCAAGCGCTCTTGGTATTTTTACCTTTACTTACGTTAAGGACTTAAGCCATCAAGCCGCTTTTGATACACAAGTATTTATGAATTATTTTGTCTTCCTCACAATTCTCTCTACCACTGTTATGTTTATCATTGGATTACTGATGTCTCACAAGACTGCTGGTCCCATATATGCCTTTGAAAATTTTGTGCTTTCAATCGCAAAGGGAGAAGAAAGAGAGTTCTACCTTAGGGAAGGCGACAATTACCAGCAATTAAGAGACACAGCAGAAAAACTTCAAAAGCTATTAAATGAGAGAAATTAAGCTCAAAGAATTACTTCATTCTGACTTTCAGGAATATAAACTGATTGAAGGTCTTCCATGTCTTTATTTGGATCAGGATGAAACATTGGCATCTTGGTCAATAAAGATTAATTCTTATATTAAAGAAGAAGAAACTCATATCAAAAGTTTGCAATTTAAAATTAATCAAACAGAGTCAAAGAACTCTAAAAAACGTCTCAACGATCAGCTGCAAGCGAGAGTTTTTAACCTAAAACAATTTAAAAAGATTCTTAAGGGTTTTTTCAAGGAGACGGGAACTCAAACGATTTTCTCCTCACAACAAATACATTCCTACTTCGAAAATATTTTTAGAGATTGGGCCTGGGGAAAAGATGAATTAGAAGCTCATATTGACGAACTTATAAAGACGGATCTAAACAATAAGACAGTGCTCATTCTTGGTGCCGGGGCCGGAGGTTTATCGTTTAATCTGGCAAAGAAGTTTCCTGATAGTTTTTTTGTGGATATTGAACACAACCCACTACTTGCTTGCGTAAACGAAAAATTATGCCAGGGTCAAAGCTTAAAGCTTATTGAGTATACTCCCTACCCCAAAGAATTAATTTCAACCTCACAAAAACATGAGCTCAAAGGGGAAGTCCTAGAAAATAAAACAACGATTTTGGCAACTTTTCCAGACCTACCATTTAAAGAGCATAGTTTCGATATCATAATCGCTCCATGGTTTCTGGATATTTTAGATATTCCCTTTGAAAATGCACTTTTTTGCGCAAAGGATTTCCTTAAGGAAGAAGGGGTTTTTCTTTTCTGTGGGCCTACAAATATTCACAAAAAAGTCATTACAGAGCAGTATTGTTTTGAAGAAATAGAAGACATTTTTAAAGAGCATTTCAAAGAGGTTAAAGGGCACTCAAAATCTATCCCCTACCTGGCCTCTCCCCTAAGCTCCCAGACTAGAATAGAGAATGTTGCCTTTTTCGAAAGTTTTGGACTTAAATCCTCGGAACTAAGTTTAAAAGCGACAACTCAAATCTTCGATCTTCCTTACACACCAGAGTTTGAACAATATAAATCTTTGCAGATTGTAAAGGCCCAAATTCTCTCGCACATCACAAAAGATATCAATGTTGATGATCTCGCCCTAATTTTAGAGAGCAAGTTTAACTTATCCCATCAAGAGTCTAGACCTTATGCTCAAAAGTTTCTTGATAAAATAAAGTTCGAGTATTAATTTACTGATTTTGAAAGGCCCTTTTTTCAGCTTCCATCCAGTTAATAACGGCATCGCGATATTTGGTTTTTATATTTTCAAACTCTTGCTCGTAATCCCCATTATTACCACAGCTAGAAGGATCCACGATGGTACCGCTTTGGTTTTGGAAGTTGACTCCCATGCAATCCCGATTTACAGCAATCTCTCCCTCAGCTGTGGGATTATTTGAGTTCCAATCATCTTGGCGGTTAAGATAGTCTTCTGGACTTCTAATATCATATAAAGATCTTCCCGATTGAATATATCTCGGGATATCAGGATTAGAATTATCAACGGAGCCATTTTCAGTTAATATGTCCCCATTATCAGGTGACTGGACATTCTGGTAAGTTCTATACCTCACTCTTTGAAAAGTTCCGATGAATTTTTCTAAGTACTCGCGATCACTTCCTGAGTATGCATTCAGATCTATCTGACCCGCAGCTTTATTCGATCCTTGAGTATATCTAAGTAATCTATTTCCTCGCCAGGTACTGGCAAATCCAGAAGCGTCTGAAGTGCTTGCTACGAATCTTCGATTGGTACCCGAACCCGTTATATTTACATCTTGAATAAAATGTAATTTAGGATGGTTAAATGTTCCGTTGATTCCCCTCAATAAAAGTGAACGCTCAAAATTACCAAAATCTACTCTTGAAAGAGCTTGCTCACAAAGCACTTGCGAATTATCAAAAAAAGTCGTCATTTTAAAGAAGGGGTGATCTTCATTATGGCATGTTGTACATGTATAGAAAGTCATATTCTCCGCAGTATTACCGTTTGTGCCTGGAAAACTTGAACTCGTATAATCCATATACTCCTCTTTTAACACGAGTCTAAATTGATTAAGTATAGGCATTACTGATTGCTCAAATAAAGCAAGTTCCTTACATTTTCTTCCTTCAACTGCGACGGGAGCATCTTCATCTAGAACGGAAGAAGGAAGGTTCGTGTATTGCAGGTCTTCAAAGACAAATGCGAATTCATCACTCGCAGGACCCAAAACTTCAAGCACGACCAATGGTGAGTAAGTGAGGATTCCTGAATTTGGTCCTGTGACTCTATCTAGCTTTGAGTAAGTAGAATTACTTAGTTCAAAATTTCCATTCACTAAAACTTTAATATTTCTGAACCTAAAGTTTCTAGTCCCATCTACAAACCTAGGGTTTCTAAATATATAGGAATCATCTGTCTCAGAGACTTTAACATCGATTTCAAAAAATCCGCGACTTCCCAAAAGGGACGATAAATCATATCTCAATGTCCTTGGATTAGCATCTTGGATAAAGCCTTCATCAATAAGGTTTTTTGCTGGGTTGAATTGTGGGTTTTTATTAATTGCGACGAGATCTATTTTCACATCAATATCGTCTTCAATGATTTCTAAAGTATAGACTCCTGCACCAAGATCCCATTTAACTCTTTGAGACTCGTTATTAATATTAGGCGTATACCACTCCCAATTTCTTTCGTTAGTAGCATACTCTCTACAAAGAGCATCTTGTATGGAGCTGGTAGTACAAGCGCCAACGGAATCTGCACGACAATTTCTTACGACATTTCCGCCTTCATCTTTTATTTGCAGTTTTACTCTATCAGTATTATTTTCAGGGGCCATAAGCTTAAGCCACACATTATATTCACCGGGGTCATTGACTCTAAATTTATACACAGCTTTTCCTGGTGTTCTTTGTTCCACAGAAAGCTCTTCCAGCCCAGTATCTTGAGAATTTGCTTGGGCAGCAAGTGCAGTAGAGATCGCAGTTTCCCAATCATTAATGGCCGATATCATCATATTACCAAGCGTATTGCAGGCAGAAGCTCCTCCACAATTATGCCTATCATCCAACATCCTCTGCACTGGTCTTGCATTCCTAGGAATATCAAAGTTCACAAAGCCACCCACAGCTGCTGCTTGATTATAAGCCGCAATATCGTCAGCTTGCGCGAACTGCGGTCGATCCGAGCCATCTGCGTGGCAATTAACACAACTTGCTCCGGTAAAGACTGGCTTTAAAGTCTCACCAAATGTCTCTGCCTGAATTTGACCCACAGTTTTAACAGATCCCCCGGTATATAGTGCGGCTAGATCTAGGAAGGTATTGCCAAAGCTTGAAAGGTTTATAGCTCCCTCTGGATCCCAGTTTATATTTCTATAAGTTTCACGCGAGCCTGCAGAGACCTCATAATGAACATACTCGTGTAACCTAAATAAGCCATTACCGTTTACCACAACTGCGTCGGCGGGCTCAGACAAGTTACCCATAAAGTGCGCATGAAAAAGATTTACCTGGTTTTCTTTGTCGGAAAAATTGAACACGTTTCCATTGACGATACGTAGCCCCTCAGGGATATCACCTAAATCGGAGGCATCATCAAAAATATTATAAATTCGATCACTGAGTTGAGAGTACATCTGATCTCTAAAGGCGGAGCTTGGTAGTCCTTCAATAATCTCATTAGTATTTGCCAAAAAGTATTCTGCTCCAGAGCTACCAAATCGAGGAGCAAAGAAATCAAAGACCAGGTTAGTTTCCCCTCCCCAAGTATAAGTTAAAGAAGGTGTTGCATTTGCTGACTCGACAACGGACCTAATATTTGAGTTAAAAAAGTTTGCTCGCATAAACTCAGGCAATACCCTTATAGAATTTATTCTAATAAAATCACCGTCTTCATTTCTGAAAAAATAGGGAGTATAGTCCGTAATATTTGGATCTAATAAAGCAGCCTCATAATTTTCTCTTTCATCAGGATCTATCCATGTCATGACGACTTGGGATGAATAAAATTGATGTCCTGACTGATTAACATGTCTCTGTCTTTCCGAAATACGAAAAGGACCAAGAACTGTATTATCAATTCCACTACTAACATCGCATCCAATTCCAATACTCCCATTTCTCGATGTAGCTTCTTTGGGATGAACTGGAGGTTGATCGCCTGATATGTAACGCAAACCAGAAGCTTGTGACGCCGTTTTTATTTTGAACCTTCCACTTAAAGCGCCATCCTCAGCTTGTAGAACAACTGTTCCATTGATTGTTTCTGCTATTTTATCTTGGCCTTGTGAGATTTTTAGAGAGTGAGTGATTTTTCCAGACACCCCCCCAAGTCCTCCGGAGTTAGCTTTCCAGTCTTCAATAGCCTGCAACATTTCATTTGCATTTGCTTGGCAATCACTCCAGCAGTAGTGTCTATCTTCTGAGAGGCGTCTTACCAACCTAGACTTTGCGGGCTCTTGAAAATTGACCCTTCCTGTATCTACAACAGCATCATGAGCTGAGCGAAAATCACTAACTGAATGTTTTGGAGCTTGAGAACCACTATCTCCGTGGCATCCAGCACAGCTTGCCTTCAATAGTGGATGCACAGTATTTTGAAAGGCTCGAGCCGACTCGGCACTGGCGGACTTTTCCTCAAAAGTTAACTCTGTAACTTCTTGAGGTTCTCCAATGCATGATTGTAAAGTAACAATCAAGGCCAATAGTAAAACGTTCCGCATTTAGCTTATCCTGTTATGTCTTTCATTCTAATTAAAGATTCATGTTCAGGAGGAAGACTTCCTGTTCCAAATATATCTTCAAAATCACCCTCTTTTCCTTGTGCCGCCAAATAATTTAGCATAATAGCTTTCCAAAGATTTTCCGTGCTATCTCCAATGACAGTAGTTAAATCAACTCCACCATTTTTAATAAAATTCCCTACTTGTCTTCTTGGCTGACTATTATTATTTTCCCGCACTAAAGAGCTTCCATCGTGATCATGTTTATAAACAATAAGTAGCGCAGAAGATCTTGTTCCAGAGTCACCTACATGCATAACCTTATTAACGGCACCAATTCCTGGTATAACTTGAGGCTGGGTCGCACCACCCGCATCAGAAGCAACGCCCCCGTCGGTATAAAGATGAATGGCAACGTTCTCCCCTTTTTGACTGGCGAGTAAAATACATCGTCCTATGGCCTCTCCTATTTGTCGGTCTTTTTCGTGAGTTGTTGCAATAGCGTTTCCGTGATAGTCACATCCACCAATAGTAATCGTACCTGCTCCAGCTATTTTATCGATAACAAGTTTGGCCACAGAGGCAACATTGCCCCCTGGATTGGCAAAGCTGTCATTAATAGCATTATTCTGATCAGCAGCTAGAGTTGTTTGAGCAAATGCAGCTTGGACAGCAGAATCATTCGTCGGATCTAGCATGGTTGCACTAAAAGTTGAAAACAGCGTTTTTGCATTTTCTAGAGAGCAATTTAGAACCGATTGAATTTGGGCTATACTTCGTTTTTTAGAAATATCTTCTAGTTTTGTTTTCGACATTTTTGATATTCTGTCCATAAATTTTTGAACCCTCTCTTGTCCTCCCGATCCAGCAAGATTTATATAATTTCCACCAGACAACTCAGAACCTAGACTTAGCAGTCCACTTGCAGTTGCACTACTGTTCACTCGTGTTGGTCTTTTTGCCGGATTAATCATTGAAGCTGGTGCGCTCGACCTTGCCCCCGTTGCAGAAGATGCATTTCCAATCAGAGGAACTAATTGTCCATCAGCTCCCGCCAAGTTTGCCATGAATACAGTGTTTATAGGGTTCGTTGCTGTATCATCTGAAGTACGTGTACAAAAAATTAGTCCATCGACACCGTCTGAAATAGGCCTACTGTTTGGCATATTATGTCCATCCAAAACTTGATTCATACCTTGTAAAATCCCAGATGCTCTATGAAATTTTAAACCATACTTCCCCTCAAGCTCTCTGCCAGATTGATTAGGATGTTCCTCAGGCGAAACACCGATTCGAATATAGTCAGATGTACTAGCTCCTGGATAATCAAGATCATCTTGTACCTCGGAATTTTCCGCCATACTAACAAAAGCATTTGCCCCGGCAATATTCATTCCGCCACCACCATCAATGCAGATATATGGTAGCCCCCCTTGAAAGCTTGGAATTTCACAGCCTCTTTCTTGCGCCAGTGCTGGATTAGACCTCATTACCATTGAAGTAAATGAAGGAAGAACAAGCGACGTACTAAGTCCTATAAAACCTTGTGCAATAAAATCTCGCCTCGTCTTTGGTTTTTTATGTCCTTGATGTTGATAAGGAAGAATCTTATTTTTTTCATCTTCATTTTTCATTTTTTATCCTTAAGTAACTCTTATTAAAACATAGTGATATAAGTTGAAGACAGAACTGCTGAACAACTCATTTTCATAAGTTTTCTCTTCTCTCTAGCAAAATTACCGTCGTCTACTAACTCATCCTCGTCATTTATAATTGCCTCTAAATTATTTAAGAAGTTAATATGATCCTGGTTTTGATCGAAGTCGAAATCTCCAAATTTTAGGGAAAGGTTTTGTACCTCCAATCTATTGGTTGAAGCTGAAGAGAAATCGAAGTCTGACTCATTTTCATCGACATATTCATCACAATACGCAAATGCTAATCTTGTAGCCGCAATCTGATTAAACCCATTAAGAGTTTTTGGATCAGTGCTTGATGGAAGTTGCAATTGGATAGCTCTATACTCATCTAGGATATCTCCACGGTTTGGAGATATCCCGGTTAATTTAGAGTAAGTGTTATTAACTTGAAGGAAGTTTTTAATCGCGAGATTGGAACTCGTTTGAGAAGTTTTCAAAGTCACACTACTCGACTTGTTTGAACCTTTTGAAATATTGTCCGCTTTTTCAGGTTCAACACACGATAAGAGTAGGCTCATTAAAATTGCAGAGGCTATCACCTTCTTCATATCATTCTCCCATGCAGGCAATAGCTGCATTGATAAATACGTTTTTCATATTGCGATCTCGATCAAATTGTTGAGCGATAGAATTGACGATGTTTTTATCTAGTTCTGATGTAGGGCTTCTATGGCAAACGGTTTCAAAAACCTGCTGACTCAAGCAAGTACGAACCTGCTTAGTCTCAGCCAACATCTTTCCTAGATCCTTAGCTCCATTACCTGCATTTTGAGGACCCCAACCAATAGATTCATTTTGGCCATCAGTCCAAAGATTGATCCAGCTATCTGAAGTGGTAATCTTCCCGTCTGCAAAAGTATTAATATTATTAATTTTAGGAGCGACGGGACCAACGATTTCAGCATTTCCATCCACGACAACATCGTGAGCAGCGTAAACCATGCGACCGTCGACATAATCGTAATATGCAAACGCTCCCCCGAGCGCATCTTGGCCGGCATGGCAACCGACACAATAGGTTTTGTATGTATCAGCGGATCCACCTGGAGCTCGATCAACATCCCTTCTCACTCTAAAATCTGGAACGGAAGTATCACTCAATTCTTCCATTTCTTTACAAAGAAAATTCTTTGCAAAATAAGCAAATGCCGCTCGATTGGTTCCAGCAGGATAATAAGCCGCCGCAAACCCCCGAGTAGAAAACATTCCTGCGATAGCGGCTCCATCAAGGGTTGTATAAGTGTTTTGTTGAGTTTGAATAAAATATTTTCTATTTCCCAGCGGAACGAGCCCCTCTTCAGCAGCTACGTACATATCATTTTTGGTTCTGTTGTATTTGGGCACTGTAACGTCAAGATCTTCTAGGTAATAACGGTCTCTGTTTCTTCCCGTTAAGGTCCCATCAAATTGATACATAATATTGTCCCAAAACACGCGGAAAAAATCGATTTCGTCTCTCGTTGCACCAATAAGTAGCGCTGACATATCATTGAGCGAAGTGAATTGAGAGCCGTCTTCGTTCGTCATTGGTGTAAAAAAGTTTTTTAAGGTGACGTTATAAAAACCTTCGTTGGATTCAATAATTTCTTTCGCAGCCAGTTCTACTTTTCCATTCGCAATCATGGCCTCATATTTATCTGCGATTGCTTTATTAGCAGTTCCACCAGTTAGAGATGAGTAAAGCTGTTTTGCCTGGTCCCTTTTTTCGGCATGGGCCACAAAAGCGAGCATTAGCGCGCTACAGCCGATCGCTGCCTTTATCACAATTTTAAAATTCACTATAGCCTCCGGGGATCTTGATAGAGTTATCGACAATTTAGCAGGGTTACTTGATTGCTACCGTTGGGATCTTTTAGAGAGTATAGATGACTTCTAGTTTTTCACGACACACAATCGATAAAGTTCAATAAAAGCAGCTACTTAACCTGAGGAGTAGCTGTTATTTGTTTAGTTGGATTTTTTTAATTTGACCTATTTACTGGCCAGTGTAGACAAGCTAAGTCCTGAAAATTAGAATAACGGACATGGCAAAAGCTTTTATCGTCATTTTACTCCTTTCATTTTTGGGAAGTAGGGAATCTCGTGCATATCCCCAGTTCATCGGTAAGGGTTACCACGCATGTCTTACCTGTCATTATAATCCTTTTGGAAATGGTCCTCTAAATGACTATGGTCGTGGAGTTGCCGCCTCCGGTATCGCAGGTCGATTTATGATACCCGAGAGTGTAACTGATGAAATGCTAGGAAACAGCTCTAGTCTCATCTTAGGAAGGCCAGATGTTCTTCCCGTTAAACCTTCTCTAGACTATAGAGGTTTATATATCCAAAGTAGTCTTGAACAAGATGATTTACCTGATCCAGCATGGATAAATATGCAAGCCGAGTTTTCACTTTCTGCCAATTGGGGTGAGAGAAAACAATACGTCACTTCGGTCTCTTATAATACGTTAATTGCTAATAGCGGTGTGTCCCAAGACAGAAATAAACCGCGCGCAGGAAAGCCTGAAGATAAAGATATATCCTACCTTCGAGAGTATTATGTGGGTTATCGAATCAAACAAGAACTTGGTGTTTATGTTGGAAAGATGGGTAAATTATACGGAATCAGAATCCCCGATCACAACCTAAGAAATAGAAGTTCAACTAGAAATAATCAATATAGTGAAGCACCGGGTGTGATAGTTCACTATGGTAGTGAAAAAATGGATGCAGGAGTGCAGGTTTTTGTCGAGGATGAGACAGAAGATACTAACGAGAAGAATACTGCAGATGCGGGCTCTGGACTTTCTTCAACTTTTGAATATTCATTAGGACAGAACTGGAGACTTGGGGTTTCTTATCTCAATGAAACAGAAAAAGAATCAGAAACAAAGTATGATGCGAAAGCATTTCATTTCAGAACTCGCGTGGGTGAGAACTCAAGTGTGATGTTTGAATATGGACTAGTAGATACTGAAACGAGTGCTGGAGATTTAACGACAGCTCAGTATATTTATCTCCAAAGTCATATGTATCTTCAAAGAGGTTTATACTTTGTCACGACCTACGATCAAATTGTTAACGATATTGAAGAGTATAATGAAACTCACCGTTTCGGACCTGGGATTCAATGGTACCCACTACAAAGATTTGAGTTTCGAGCAGATATTTTTACATCTAAATCTTATTCTTCCACAACTGGTGCATCTCGAGATACATGGCAGTTTTTAGGGCAGGTACATATATGGCTCTAAGAATTCTGCTTGTCCTAATATTTAGTTTCAATTTTTCTGCAATGGCCCAATCACGATCTCAAAAAAGATTTCTTAGTCTAGCGACTAAGTCTCACTCTAAAAAAGACTACGCCCGATCTAATGAATATATCCGAAAAGCTTTTGATGTGAGAAAAACTAAAAATATTCCCAGTACGGCTCTCTACCTTTACGCAGTCAACCTGCAAAAGCTAGGGCGTCACAAGGAAAGCATCTATTATTTAAACCGGATGATAAAGAGAAACTATTTAAAAGCGCATATCGCCTCGATAAAGATGCTGAAAAATGATGAAATCGATGGGGATGAAATCCCGAAACTTTTAAAAGCCACCTACTTTTATATGGCCCAAAGTTATTATGCCATTTTTAACAGTACTCAAGACAAGGTATATGCCGAGCGATCGAGAAAGTTTTTTAAAATCTGCTATGACTCTGATTTTAGTGACAAGTGCTCTGACTTTATTGAGAATATCGATGCGAAATTAGATGTCATCGAAAAAAGTAAAAAGAGCTTTGAGTTTTTCCTATTTGCCGGACGAATAATGTTTAACGATAGGGTTCAAATCAAAAATAATGACACTGGTGCAAGTGCAACGATTCTTTCTGCTTCCGATGGTCTTTGCTATGGAGCCGGACTTAGACTACAAAACTATTATAAAGGATGGCAGTTTTCCGGGTGTGCATTCAGTGGATATGCTGGAGTTAACGGAGAGATTGATAGCACTAATTACAAGCAACTAGGGGTACCAGTTGCAGGGCTCTATGCAGAGGGTGGATACTTTTGGAGAACAGACTCGGAATCAACGAGACTTGGTCTGACCTTACCTATTTTCTATCGCTCGGGACTATACTCTCAGCCCACTGGTTATAGCATAGAGAATTCTAGAACGACCTCTTTCGGTATGGCCGTTTCAGCTGGATTTCAGCTACCAGTAGTAGAACTTGAAATAAAACTTGCTAATATGCAGGAGACAAACATTGCGATGATGAATCTGGTTTTTAATTTTTAATATGTGGTGTTTAGAAAATCTCTCTCAAATTGTAACCCTTGATGCTGCCCATTCCAAAGATGGACGAAACCTTAAGCCTGAAGACTTAAGCATTAGGCCGAATTGCTCTATTGTTTTTGATGAGCATCGAATTCTTTGGATAGGAAATATTATTCAAATTCCGGACGATTATAAAAAAGCAAAGCGAATACCTCTTGAAGGGCATGTTCTAACTCCAGAAATCGTAGACTCCCACACTCATTTGGTCTTTGGTGGAAATCGTTCCAAAGAATATTCCATGCGACTGAATGGAGCAGACTACGAAGCCATTGCAAAGGCGGGGGGTGGAATACTCTCTACAATGGAAAGTACTATCACAGCAACCGAAGAAGAGCTTTATAAAGCAGGACTTGAAAGAATTGAGAGGATGGCCTCTTATGGTATTGGGACGATTGAAATCAAAAGTGGCTATGGACTAAGTATTGAAAGTGAAAGAAAAATTTCAAGGGTTATCCACAAACTTAAAGAATATTTTTCTCCAAGAATTCAGATCCTGAGTACTTATCTGGCCGCCCATGCGGTACCAGGAAGTTTTTCTACGTCAAAAGATTACCTCGATCGAGTCGTATTACCTTTAATGCAAGAATTGTCCGATGAGAAGATCATAGATTTCGTCGATATTTTTCATGAACAAGGGTATTTCAATCTTGAAGATACAAAAACTCTCTTTTCAAAAGCAAAAATTCTTGGACTCAAACTCAAAATTCATGCTGATGAGTTTAATGATAACAAAGGTGCCGTGACGGCATGCGAGCACCAAGCCTTAAGTGCTGACCATCTTCTTTGCACCGAAGACGATGGAATCAAGGCTCTTTCTCAAGCAAGTACAGTAGCTACGCTACTACCAGGCACTGCTTTTTTTCTAGGTAAAAAGCTTGCTAATGCAAGAAGGTTTTTAGATGAAGGATGTAAAGTTGCGATTGCGTCTGATTATAACCCAGGCTCTTGTCACTGCGACAATTTAGTCTTACTTGCTTCTCTGTCGGCTAAAAAGTTAGAACTTAATCTTTGCGAACTATGGTCAGGAATGACCCTAAATGCTGCACACGCAGTAGGGCTAGACCAGCAAGGTGCCATAAAGTTGGGACTTAAACCTCGCTTTAGTCTATTTAAGTGTCAATCTATAGATGAAGTTACTTATAATTGGGGACGGAATTTAGCTGTCTCTACTCAAGAATATTTTCCAGCTCACTAACAAAATTCTCTTCCATAAAATTAAATTCTTTATCAGAGAACTTAAGCACCTTACCCTTGTGATAGATAATGCTGGAGGGGATTTTAGTAATATTCAGTTTAGCAGCTAAATCATTTTTTACATCACTGGTTGATTCGAATTTTAAACCGTATTTTGCTTCCATTTTTTTAATTTCTTTAAGCGCATCATCGGTATCATTATTGATCCCAACCACTAAAATTTTACCAGGAAACTTATCCAGGAGCTGGTTGAGAGAACCAAACTCACGAACACAAGGTTGGCACCAAGAGGCCCAAAAATTTAGTATAATTATAGGCTCGTCAACCTTACTTAGGTTGAGTTCAGAACCTCTTGTTGTTTCCACCTTTAACTTTGAAAACTCAGATTCAAAAAGTGAGTACTTCTCTTTATGTTTTTCGACCTTTGAGGCTGATAGCTCTTTCCCATTTATGACCATTTGCGACACAATCATAAAGGTGAAGGCTAGTGAAAGCAGAATGGCTGGTAAAAATTTCTTCATTTGTTTTTAAACCTCATAACAACGAAAATTATACTATAAGCATTTGTGCTACTGGTACGGAGGTCAGTTTTTCCGATGACAGCTCAAGAAGGGCAACCTATCAAAATTATTAAGAAAAATCAATTTGGTCAGACATTAATTGAGTTTGTGCTCCTTTTAGCTGCCGTGGCCTTTATTTCTTTTGGATTTATGAGCACAGTAAATGGAATAATCGGGGAAAGATGGCAGGATCTCGCCACTAGAATCTTAGAAGATGACACTCAACAATTGCAATTACAATAGGAATTAAAATGAAGAGCTTTATTCTCTCCCTTGATCAGGGAACAACTGGAACAACTTCACTTCTCATTGATAGTCAGTCACTTGAAGTCGTCGATAAGGTTAACCAGGAGTTTAAGCAAATTTATCCCAAACCCGGTTGGGTTGAGCATAATCTCAACGATATTTGGAAAACTGTCCAATCGACAGTTGCTGCAATCTTGGAGCGAAATAATATCAATGGTTCTCAAATCATCTCAATTGGAATTACAAACCAAAGGGAAACCACTTGCGCATATAAGACTGACGGACAACCATTGACCAATGCAATTGTTTGGCAAGACAGGCGCACCTCAGAGTTTTGCAAAGAGGCTTCTTCAGATTATCAAAGCCTACAAAAGAAAACTGGCCTTCCCCTGGATCCATATTTTTCAGGAACCAAAATGCGTTGGCTCTTAGAAAATAACGATGCCGTTTACGAAGCAAGCCAAGCCAACGATTTAAAACTTTCAACAATTGATACTTTTCTTCTATATAAGATGACAAACTGTAAAACTTTTAAGACGGAGCCCTCTAATGCCTCCAGAACTCTTTTAATGAATCTTGAGAGTTGTAGCTGGGATAAAGAACTCTTAGAGTTTTTCGGAGTGAAAGAGGAGTTACTTCCAGATATCGTAGATTCATTTACAAACTTCGGAGAAACACAAGGATTAGACTTTCTCCCAGACGGAATTCCCATTTCATGCATCTTAGGAGATCAGCAAGCCGCTCTTTTCGGACAAGCTGGGTATAAATCGGGTGATCTAAAATGTACCTATGGAACTGGAGCATTTATCCTCCTAAATACCGGCGAAGAAATGGTTTACTCAAAAAACGGACTTCTCACAACAGTCGCCTATCAATATCAAGGAAAGCCATATTACGCACTTGAGGGTTCCTGTTATATTGCAGGAGCTGCAGTTCAATGGCTTAGAGATAACTTAAATATAATAGAGAGCTCTCCTGACGTTGAAACTTTGGCGGCAAATGTTAAAGACTTAGGTCAAATGGAGCACCTTATATTTCTACCTTTCTTTACCGGAATCGGCTCACCATATTGGAAAGCTGAAGCCAAAGGTGCAATCATAGGACTCACTCGCGATTCCGGGAAAGCTGAACTCGCCAGGGCCTGCCTAGATGGAATAGCACTATCAGTTCAAGATTCAATCGCAGCCATTGAAGCAGATTCTCCAAAACCTGTCACCGAAGTAAAAGTGGACGGAGGCGCCTGCCAAAATGATTTATTAATGCATATTCAAGCAAGCTTCAGTCAAAAAGAGATTCAAAGACCAAAAACGGTTGAAACAACGGCCTACGGAGTTGCACTTGGTTCATTAATTGGAATTCAGATGAATAAAATGAGTGACCTCGATAAACTTTGGAAACTAGATAAGAGCTTTAATCCAAGTGATGATGAGTACTACCCAAGAAAGTCAAAACAATGGGGTGAAACCATCAAGAAGCTTTTTTAAGAATTATCGCCTCAACCTCCTCTAGGTTTTTTACCGAGACCACATTCTCGCTTTCAGCGAAATTTTCATCAATAGAAACTACTAGTTTACCGTTAACGTCCTGGCATAGATTGTGAAGCTTCTCTTTCTGATGAACATCTAAGTTCAAGGCTAGTACAGAACCAGAAACATCTACTGCTCCTGCCAAAATAAGAGGACAATCAAAAGGGATTTTTCCTAAGCTAGACATAAGGGAGCCCAACAAGGCAAGTTCTTCAATACTCTTTGAATTTACTGATCTCTCCACTCGAATGTAAGTGCTATACCCTTTCAAACTTAAGCTGGAGTTATGACTTAGGATTTGAACCATAAACCTAAACTTTGGACCATCTATACCAACCAGTACATCTCGCTGCAAATTGTAGTTTTCAGGTTTTAACATAGAGTCTATACGAACAAGCTCAATTTTATCTCGATCAAAGCTCGGAAAGAAAACTCTTCCTGGAATCGCAATATAGTCTTCGCTTTTTTTCTCACAAAAAATAGGTGTAAGGCCAGACTGTTGCATTGAAAAGGTTTTTTTAAGATCAGATCTACCGAACCGATTCTTGGATGCTATTAACTTTCGAGTTGAATCCTTTTCCATTTGAAAAGTGAAAACGCCATCAACCATATGCTCGATATATTTAAGTCCAGCCAGATTCCCTTGCTTGTTAACATGGGCAACAATCCAAATAACAACATTATATTCAAAAGCTAGGTCACCTAAAATTGAGATCATTTCTGTTTGGCTCGACCTGGAACGACTACCGTCTAACTTTAACGTCTGAAATGAATCTATAATACAAATTTCGGGCCTAATTTTTGAAAGAATTCCTCTCAACTGACCAACGTCTACCTCCGAAGATAAATAGGTTATATCTCCAGAAACCTCATGCCTTTTAAGCCTGTCTGCCACCTGTTCTTTAGACTCCTCGCCAATCAAATAAAGAGATCTTTCCCCTATTTCCTTAGCCAAAAAATCGACGAAGCTCGACTTACCAACCCCAGGTTGGCCGGAAAGTATAAAGACTGACTTCTTAGGCACACCCTTATGGAAGAAAGATTTCATATGAGGGCAATCTATTCTAAGGTAATCTCGTCTGTCTGTTTGAACCTGATTCAAAGAAAGTATATCACTTTCCTTTTCAACAAGAGGCCGAGCCTCAAGTCTTGCTTCAATTGAGTTCCAACTCTTACAAGCACTACATTGTCCCTGCCACTTTGCATGCCCTACTGAGCAAGTTTCACAAAAAAATTTGGTCGGCTTCATTTCTACTCTACTAGATTCAAAAGTTTATCTTCTGAGAGTATAGGAATACTAAGCTCTTTAGCCTTTTTAAATTTTGAAGAGGTGCTCTCGGTATCATTTGTTACGAGATAATCTGTTTCTCTACTGACACCAGACTGAACGATTCCTCCTCCTTGCTTAATTATTTTTTGAATTTCAGAACGCTTCATTGAAAGAGTTCCGGTTATACAAAATTTCTTTCCGGCTATCGCGCTACTCTCACTCTTAGTAGTTGCAATATTAGCCTTTGGATCAAATCCATAACTCTTTAATTTTTCGATGATCTTCTTTTTTGACTGGAGAGAAGTTACAAATTCATGAGAAGATTTTTCTGCAAAAGACTCAATTTTAATGAGATCTTCTTCTTTCAAGTTCATTATTTTATCGAGGGTATCATAACCAGCATTCACGACTTTTTCACACTTATTATAAGCCCCTCCACTTATTCCAAGGGAGGATAGAAATGTTACAAGATCTACTGAAAGTGAATTCTTTATATTTGTTAGAATCTTATTCGCTAGTTTTTCTTTAACTTTGTCTAAACTAAGAAGTTGCTCTTCTTTGAGTTCATAAAGAGAAGGAATGTCCTTTATTATTCCCGCTTTAATCATCTCTTCTAACCTTTTAGTACTAAGGTCCTCTATTCCAATCTTTCTAAGAAAGTTTAGAATCTCGTCTTTTACTTTGTCTGGACAGTTAGGATTACGACAAACTAGCCTAATATCTTCCTCAAAAACCTCTTGATCACAGCTAGGGCAATGAGTTGGAACTTCGAATTTATTTTGACTTGGTCCTACGACAGATAAAAACTTAGGAATAACTTCCCCTGACCGAACAATTTCAATTCGATCCCCAGGCTTCAATTGGTTTTGTGCTACCATACCAAAATTATGAAGTGTTACTCTTGAGACCTTTGCTCCCGAGAGCTCTACTGGAATAACATTTCCAACCGGAGTCAAAATTCCATTTCGCGAAACTTGCCAAGAAATTGATTTGATTGTCGTTACTTTTGTATCACCCTGAAATTTGAATGCCATTTTATATCGAGGGTGGTGAGCGGTTTCACCTAAGCTACTGTGAAGTTTTAAATTGTTAAAGCTAAAGACCAGGCCATCGATAAGGTAATCCCCCTCGGTCATAAATTCTCTAGCTTCTTTTAAAGTATCTTCTATCGAGCTTTTGTTATTGTGAACAATATACTCGGGAGTTTGAAAACCTAGGTCTATCAACTTTAAGAATTTTTCAGTCTCTGTTTCAATTTTAAATTCTGAGCTGATTAATTCGAATGCTTGAAAACTCAAAAAACGACTAAACTCAATAACCTCTTTTCTTCCAAGCAAACCTGCCACAATATTTCGCATTGAAGTTGGCTTTTCAAAACCAGCTGCCTGCATCGCCTTAGACACCTTAATGAAATTCTCTTCAGTACAATAAATCTCCCCACGAACTTCAAAGTCAACCGTCTCCTCAATCTTTAGTGGAACATGTTCAATCAACATAACTTTATTTGTGATATTCTCACCAAACTTACCATCTCCTCTGGTTTTAGCGAGTTTCATTTCACCTTTTTCAAAAACCAAAGAACAGCTCGACCCATCAATTTTAAATGTAGATAAGATCTCCTCTGAACCTTTCCACTTCAAAAGCTCATCAATTTTATAGGTTTTATTAAGTGACAACATCTTGCTGGAGTGTTTGACTTTTTCTCCTAGAAACGTGCTTGATCCTACCATTCTCAAAACTGAGCTATCCTGATCTAACTTTCTCAGCTCGTCTTCAAGCCGGTCATATTCGTAATCAGAAATTTCCGGTTTTCCCTGGTAATAGAGAGTTTTATGTTTGATTATTTCCCGCTCTAATTCTTTCACTCGACTCATATAATTTCCAAGATTGATACCGCTGCTCCTAAAGCATGGCCTAGGGGTGCACTTAAAACAATGCCCCAAAAGACACTTGAGTACTTAACATTAAAGGAATTTTTTCTCTTGAGAAGTTGAAAGGCTGGGTAAGTCATTAATAGAAGCACGATAGGAATCACAGGAAATGCCGTATAGCCATAAACTGCAGATTTAGATCCTTGTAATGCTTCGATATTCATAACCGCCAAAGCGACTAAAGAGACATTTAAAAAGGCTGCAACGAATGTCACTCCAATATAAATAAGCCAATCTTTATACTGAAAAGATTCTTTTCTAGCGGTATACCAGAACACACCGATTGAGCTCAATAGTAGAGCTGTGTGTAAAATGATCGATAAGGCAATTACTACACCCATAGTTTTCTCTAGAAGCTAAAGACCGCACCAAGCTTAAAGTTATTATCGCTATATCCCACTTCTGAATTTGATCCATTTGTTTTTGCTGAGTTATTTATCACTTCAAATGTTCCCATAAGCCTCATTGAGGGACTCCATAAATACTGAGCACCTATTTTGAAAGCCATCGAGGAAACGGAGTTTGCCGATCCATAAACACCTTCATCGTCCTCAAAGTCTGCAAAAGGCATAAGCTCACCCGAGCCGAAAACCCGAATTCCTTTTTGCAAAGGAATGCTTCCTCCAACACCTATCATGATTCCTGAAAAAGAGTTTGTACTAAATCCGTCATTGGCTGATGTATCGAGTTGATAAGAATAATTAGCATATCCAGCATAGAGATTTACTTGAGGGCCATAAAAAAATCCCATTGGTAAAAATTTATACCCTCCCCCTAATTTATAATTAAGCATGCTTTGTCCGGAACTGTCTTGACTTGGGTCACCGGAAGAACTCTCTAGGTTACCCACTCGCATCCCAAACTCACCTATAACTAAGTAGTTTCTAGTAATCCAGGCTTCCACCTCGGCTGTTATTCCGTAGACCAGTCCATTGAGTTTATTATTACCAGTAACAGCGTTAGTTGAGGTTGTGTGAGAAGCAAGAACAAAACTTAATCCTAAATCACCTAGTCTTCCAAAGCTATTCTGTTCAATTTGATTATAACGAGATGATAAACCACCCTTTTGGGCCACAAACTCATCAAGTTTTATCCAGTCACCAGCCTTAGGCTTAGATTCTGACATATAAGTTTTTATTACCCCCAAGGCTTGCCCGCGAGACAGATTAAAAACTTTACCTTTGGCCATTACAACTGAATCCCACTCTACAATTTTCTTCAGCAGTGGATGACGTTTTTTAGCTTTTAGCCTTTTTATTCGAAACTCCTGCCCAATATTAAGAGGTTTGCTTTTAACGACACTAAAAGTTACCTGGTCACCAAGGACACCGATGACTTTTCCATCATAAGGAATTGTTGTCTCATACAACTCAAGCCAATTATTAATCGTATTCGCTGCTAGATCGGCATCAATACTATTTATGATGGTTTTTTCAGACATTAAAATGTCTTTTCCATTTTCGCCGATTATATCTAAATCTATCTGAAGTTTATCGACTTCATATTTTAATGAAACTCTGATGATAGTGCCCACCTGCAATCTATCAGCGACAGTCTTTAGGACGTTTTCATTTTTAAGATACTCCGGAAGCCGATCTCTATACTTGCTAAAAATCCCAATGACCTCTGAACTAGATTTATACCGACACCACCCTAATTCTTTAATATCTCTTTCGAGTTTATTGTAGACAGTGTACCCAAGGGAGTTTCCTGCGGTATCTGTAATCGGTAGGATCATACAGTCTCTCATGCTGTAGCTTTCTGCTAGCACATTGAAAGAAGCCAAACTCAGCATCAATAATATTATTTTCATAAGTGTGCAGGAATAGAAGGTAGAGGTTTGGATTGCGTTTTAGAGCCTTCATAGAGATCAACTAACATTTTAAGTTCAGAAATCTCCTCGAGGAGAGCTCGATTTTCTTTTTTAAGGCGAATATTTTCAAGCTTTAACTCCATGGATTCATCATTGTGATTTTGTTCAACGTAGTTTTTACAAAAAATAAAGTATTTACCCTGCTCCTCTTTAAACTTTACTCGATTCGCCTTTATATAGCGTCTTACAGTGGAAATGGACTTCTTCTTAAAATTTGCATACTCAATTATGCTTAGCCACTTACCTTCCATCGATTATCCTTTTTGCTTAGTCAAACTTAGGTATTATTGTACAAATTTAATGGAAATGTGCAAAATCAAAGATATATGACTAAGTATCAACTTGAAGATTTTAAGAATAAAAAAATAGCTCTGGTGCTTTCCGGAGGTGTGGTTAAAGCTGCGGCGTGGCATATTGGAGTTACCCTGGCACTTGAAGAGCTTGGTTTTACCTTGAAAAGTAATCGAAACTCGACCGAAGACATTGTAGCTCAACGCTCGCTTGAAATTGGAACTTATGTAGGCTCTTCCGCTGGTGCCATGATCGCCATTTTTCTAGCCTGTGGCTATACACCGCAAGAAATAATCAATGGGGCTTTTGGTTTAACTGAAAGCGAAATGAAAAGACTCACTTACAAAGAAGTATTTTACCTTCATCGAAATAAATTCAAACCAAAAAGGCCTGAGTTATATCATCCATTTGAAGAATTTCCTGCATTTGTAAGAGCGCTTGTTGGTCCTGTCTTAGGTTTTCCTGGGTTGTTTTCAACAGAGGGAGTAAGAAAGTATCTACTAGATGGTATTTTAGAACACGATCGATTTGAAGATTTTATCCCTGATTTATTTATTGTAGGAACTCAACTCGATCATTCGCAGAAAACGATTTTTGGAAAGTACAACTACCCTAACCCCTCACATGATTCCACAGCAGTCTACCAAACAGGTGTTAAAATTTCAGATGCTGCAGCGGCGAGTATGTCTGTGCCACCGTTCTATGCTCCGTTTCCCATAAAAAATCCTGAAACGAAAGAAACAAATTATTATATTGATGGAGAAATTAGAGAAACACTTTCTACTCACGTAGCAGAAGATAATAATTGTGAAATAATAATTTCTTCCTGGACCCACACTCCGTATCACTACCACGATGAAGTAGGTTCCCTTATAAATTATGGGCTTCCTTCGATTTCTATCCAATCGATTTATTTATTAATTCAAAAGAAGATAATCTCAAGCCGTGCAAATCGAGCTACTGCGGTTGATATTCTCAACACGGTTTCAACCTATATGAAACAGGAGAAGTTCTCAAATTCACACAGAAGAGACATACTTGCTATTCTTGAAAGAAAATTAAATATTAACCCTAATGTAAAACTTATTGATATTTTCCCAGACCACGATGACTATAAATTATTCTTTGCCAATGCCTTCTCACTCAATCCGAAAACAGCCTCTCATGCCGTTAAAGCTGGTTACAAGAAAGCTATGAAAGTGTTGAGTCAGCCTGAATTTTTATGAAATTACTTACCTTACTTGTTTTACTATCGCTAAAAAGCTTTGCTTTTGTTGACCCTCTAGATGTTGATTCTTCGCTCACAAGTCTTGAGGCTGAGCTTGAGTTTGAAACTAGAGGTGTAAAGAATATCTCTGACAAGCGAGATCAAGACTACCCTCTCAAAACTCTCATCTTTCAAGATAAAGAAAATAAAATTAATAATGAATTTGAAGTCTCAGAGTACTTCAAGTCGAGGGTGAGTTTTTGGTTTGATATCTATACCCAGTATGACTCTAATACTATTCTTATCCATGATCTCGAGGATCTAAATCTTGTTTACAGTGTACTGGATTATGGAGATCTATTTGAATCAAGTCTTCACCGGTTTACCAAAGCAAAGCTTCAGTCGGTTCTGACCAAGGAGTACAGAAAACGAGTGAGAGATGCCTTAATTCGATTGAGTAAAGGCAAATATAAAGCTCTTGATTCATTTGAAAACGAGATCCTCAAAAAAGTAATAAAGGCTAAGGGAAAATTACCTAAGGGATGGAAAGCTAGAAATAGATTCTTTAGAGGTTTGGCTAAGAGTGTGCGTGGACAGACAGGACAGAAAGATTTTATCTACGCAGGTCTTCTTCGCTTTCATCCTTATGAAAATTTTCTATATGAGCAAATTGAAAATTTTAAATTACCAAAAGAGGTTTTAGCGATTTCGTTTTTAGAGTCAAGCTTCAACCCAAATGCAATGTCGAAGGTTTCAGCTTCTGGAGTCTGGCAATTCATGCCGTTTATAGGCAATCTTTTTATGCCTAAAGCTAGTAAAAAGGTTGATTACCGGGAAAGCCCTATAATATCGACACTGGCTGCAATGCACCTACTCAAACAAAATAAACAGATTCTCAAGAGATGGGACCTCGCTGTCACAGCTTATAACTCTGGCACCAAACACCTTATCAGGGCAAAAAGAAGATTTAAAAATGCGCAAAACTTCGATTTGGCCTATGTTTTAGAAAATTATGAGTCTAAACACTTAGGCTTTGCATCTAAGAATTTCTACTCGGAATTCCTTGCTTTGGTTCATGTCCTGGCTTACAAGAATAGTATTTATGGATTGAGTGGACTTGAAAAAGAACCTATTAAAGATATTAATATATATGTAGGAAAATGTTATTTCGGAAAAAAATCACGTAAAGTTCTGTTTGATCTCCACCCCATGAACAGAGAACTCAACCTTCATATAAATGATGAAAAACATGTTTTTAAAAAGGGGCTTATACTTGCATCAGCAAAAGAACTTCCGGCTATCCATTACTTCAAGCTTAGCAACCAACAGCTAAAGAAATTCTATCCAAAAAACTATTATAGATATATTAAGAATGAAGATTGTGGAAAATTATAATTGTTCGATAAGGTATGTATTTTCGGAACAATAAGTTTGAATAAATCTTTTCGTGTTATCCGGGTAAATAAGTTCTAAATTAATTATCCCTTGCTCCTCACCCACAATAAACAGCCTCTGGCTCTGATCTGAAAGTTCATTATAAAATCGTCCATCTTTATCAAGCGCTTTAAAGCCTAGGTTGATTCCTCTTCTATCAGAAATCCCATTATATTTAACCTCAAGAGGCTGATCAGCTAAATTAATTTGAACGACACATTCTCCACCTCTTATATTGAATACACTCAGGACTTGTTCTATATAAGCTTCGGAAGGTATTACAACCTGCTCTTGTCCCCACCGACCAAGAAAAACAGGTTCTTCTAAATGGCTCAGTTTATAATACTTTCTCGAACCAAGTGGATATCTCATATTCTCATATAAAAATGTATTAAGGTTTTCTTTCTTTGCATCCTTATCCATGGCCCAGGGAGACAGTTCATTGGCAGATAAGGACAACAAGGCTAGGCACTCTGAAAGAGGGCTTTGCTCATAAAAACTGATTACCTCTGATTCAGTATCAAAATAGAAGTTTGGCTCATAATATATTTCCTCAGAAGCCAAATGAACTATCTTAGTTGTTATTCTATTTTGAGTATCTAAAAACTTAATAATTGTGTTTCCTGGGTCCACACCCATAAAAAAGACAAAATAAAAGTCTGAGTCAGCTCTGTTGACTATATTGTAGTTTCTATCTAGGAAGAACTTAGCTTGGTATTTGTGGTCTAATCCTAAGTCAACATCTTCAGTTTCTTTATCAAGCTCGACTAATAAATGTGCGCCTAGGTCAGATATACCCAACTCTACAGCAAACTCTTCCATTTTTTCTAAGGTTAGCGCTGGAATAGTTATATCTGCCTTTGTATTCTCAAGGGCAAGATCAATTGTCACTGGATAATGCCCACGACTCAAGAGAGTTCCTCTTCTAATATTGAGGTCACCTTGAACATCACCCACCAAATTTATTCGACCAGTACCATAATCTTGTTCGATCTGATCTACATCATCTTGAAACCTCATTTCAAATTGTCTTATTTCTGAAAATTGGTTAGTCACACCTATCGACTTTAATCCGATTGAGTAGTCATAAGAGTAACCCCCGCCTGCGCTCTTTATTTTATTACAGGCTTCGAAAGACTTAGCTCCATCCAGAGCACTTGCCTTAGACAGGGCCTCTTTAATTTCACTCTGCGTGGGAAGGCCCTTAGCCTCAGCAACTTTTGGTACACTTTTAAAATCATCACGCTTACTAACTGTTGATTTTTTCTTATCTTTAGTCCGGTTATTCAGTCGCTGCAGTTTTTCCTCGAACTTACTTGAATTTTTTACTGCTAACAGGTTTGTCGCTTTAGGTCTTAAGGCAACCTGCGAGTTTTTATTTTTGTGATGAGGAGATTTTTCAGGATCAACAATGGTCTCCCTTTGATCTGTCTTGCTTGAGTCTTTAACACCTGAAGTTTGTGAGTAGTCAAAAAAGACAAGCTCTTCAGATTCTGGCAAGGCAAATTGCTTTTGTTCTTGCTCGGTAACGTCATGTTTTTTTACATTGTCGTTTTTTCCGGCAGATGGATCTATGACTTTTCTTTCCTGAGAAGACTTTTCAATTGCTGCAATAGCAGTAGAAATTCTATCCTCAGAGAAGTTGTCATTCTCCATTTTTACTATTTTCTTTTCTGTTCTTTTTTGAAGAGTATGATTTTTTAAGGAAGCCACTTTTTGATTTAAAAGTTTTAAATTTACTCCTGAAATTTTTGTCACTTTAATTGGATTTAAATGAATTGGCTTTTGCTCCGAGATTTTATCATAACTGATTTCGTAATCTTGGCTTTTTATTTTTCTCTTCTTTAGTTCTTTTTTCTGTTCAGACTCAGCTTGAGTATAAACTTTCGTTGTTCTTGATTCGAGGGGATTAGGTTTTTTGACTCTGACAAATCTAATTTTCTGTTCTTTTTGAATCTGTTTTTTTGAATTTGTTTTCGGATAGAAATTAAGCCCTTCGACATCATGATACTCTTTATCAAACACAACCACAGCCGGCTTTCTACCAAGTTCTTTATCAACTTTTTTGGCTGTTTTCATTGGGGAGTTTTTTTTCAGCTCTGTTACCTGTTGTGTAGGTAACGTTATAAAAAATCCCGTTTTCTCAAACGATTGATCGAGACGGCTTTCGACTAAGCAAAAAGTCGTTAAAACTACAAGAATAGAGAACAGAATATTTTTTCTCACTAAAGAATATTTTAAGTTATTTCAAAAATTTTTAAAGTCAGCTCATTGCAAGTTATGCAAGTTTTGAGTACGCAATGTCATTTTGAGAATAGTCATGTGGTTCGATAGGGGCAAAAAGGAATTTGGTTCTATAGGACCAGTGGTTAGTCATGGTTCTATAGGACCAAGCAGCCTGACCGATACTGTCGGTTACTTGGGTAGTCATTGTGCACCTTTAATAATGTAAGGTTTTTGAACTCGACGTATAGGTGAGGGCTAGTTAGCATTCAGTTAATTTTTTTTGGAGGAAACTAATGAAATATTTTTTAATTATGTTATGCCTATTCATTTCAAATGCCGGTTTAGCAGCACAGAAAGATGTCGCCGTAGAGTGGAGATTTCTACCTGAGAAATCTAAAGGTATCGACTTTCTTTTTGTCATCGATAATTCTGGCTCAATGGGAAGCATGCAAAGACAAGTAGAATTAGCCGCTGAAAAATTAAGTAAAGAACTCGAAGTTATAAATTTTAGATTAGCGTTATTAACAACAGAGCCTAAAGATTTTGCCAGGACCGTTATCGATTCTTCATCGTTAACAATTGCCTCAGACCTTCGCGAAGCTGTAAGAAGCCTTGGGACTAATGGGAGTCCCACTGAAAGACATATCGAAGCTATAACAACATTTATTCAAGGTGAGCAATTCAAAAACTTTAAAAGATTAAATGCAAATCTGGAGATTATTTTTGTAACAGATGAGGATGATAATCAACCAAATATGAGTTCTACTGAATTTGTGACCTTTATGAAAGATCGAAAATTAAAGTATGATATTTCACTTATAGCACCTCTAACAGGGTGTAGATTAAACAGAACAGAGGCTTATCCAAATCTAGAACAGATCATTGGACAAGATCCTCTCAACATACTTGACTCATGTTTTGATAGGGCTACCTATGAAGAAAAATTAGCAAAAATGATTAAATCTATGAAAGCGGAGGCTTCAGATACAAACTTAAGTGGTCTTCCATTCCAGCAGATTGAGCTTCTTGGAGATATAAATCTTGATTCTGTATCTGTAGAGTATGGAAGTCAAAAATTTATAAGAGGGGACCTCGAGAACGGTTGGGTATTCAAGGACTCTACTAACCAGTTGATATTTGGCAATAAGGTTGAGCTTTCTAATCAACCAGATGGAACAGAACTTGTTATCAAATATAGTTATAGATAATTATTGGTCCTATCGGGGCAAAAAAAAACCCGGCTTTTGCCGGGTTTTTTTATTTTAAATTCGCTAAGCGAATTCTGTTTTTAGCTCTTTCTAACTTTCTTCTAAACTTAATAGTTTCAACGGTTGGAAGAGATCCAGCTAGCTTATCCGCTGCTTTTTTCTCCGCTGCTTTAGCTCGCTCGATATCAATTTTTTCAGGAGCCTCAGAAGTTTTCGCTAAAACTTTAACTTCGCTTCCTAAAATTTTTAAAAGACCACCAGCAATAGTGAAGTGTCTAACTTGGCCAGTGCCAATCGTAGCTTTTAAAATCCCGGTATCCAGCTCAGAGATTAAATGAGTATGCCCCTTAAGAACATTAATCAATCCTGATGCAGTAGGAATAGTAAGCTCCTCACAGGCCATGTTTTCAATAACAGGCCCGCCTGGAGTAAAAATATTTAATTTAAAAGCGCTCATTATTCACCTTGAATTTTTTTAGCTTTTTCATGTACGTCATTCAAATCTCCAACCAGATAGAATGCCTGTTCAGGAAGATCATCACATTTTCCATCAAGAATAGATTTAAATGCTTCAATCGTATCTTCGATCTTAACAAAACTACCCTTAAGACCTGTAAACTGCTCAGCAACAAAGAATGGTTGTGAAAGAAACTTTTGAATTTTTCTAGCTCTAGCAACAACAAGTTTATCTTCTTCAGATAATTCATCCATCCCAAGAATAGCGATAATATCTTGAAGCTCTTTGTACTTTTGAAGAACTTGCTTAACTCTAGCAGCAGTATTGTAGTGATCATCACCTACAATATCCGGGCTAAGAATAGTAGAAGAAGAAGTTAGAGGGTCAACCGCAGGATATATCCCAAGTGAAGCAATTGCTCTTGATAATTCTGTCGTCGCATCCAAGTGCGCAAACGTTGTTGCAGGAGCAGGATCGGTATAGTCATCCGCCGGAACGTAAACAGCTTGGATAGAAGTAATTGATCCATCTTTAGTTGAAGTAATTCTTTCTTGTAGGTTACCCATTTCAGTACCAAGAGTAGGCTGGTAACCAACGGCAGAAGGAATACGACCAAGAAGGGCAGAAACCTCAGAACCTGCTTGTGTAAATCTAAAAATATTATCAACGAAGAAAAGAACATCTTGTTTCTCTTCATCTCTAAAATATTCAGCAACAGACAATCCAGTAAGCGCAACTCTAGCTCTTGCTCCTGGTGGCTCGTTCATCTGCCCATAAACCAGAGCTGTCTTATCAATAACCCCAGATTCACTCATTTCATCGAAAAGATCTCGACCTTCACGAGTTCTTTCACCAACACCAGCGAAAACTGAAAGACCACCGTGTTGAGTAGCGATATTGTTAATAAGCTCCATAATTAAAACGGTCTTACCAACCCCGGCACCACCGAAAAGACCAATCTTTCCACCTTTCAAATACGGCGCAAGAAGGTCGATAACTTTAATCCCCGTATAGAATGGCTCAAGCTTTGTTGATTGATCAGCAAAAGTAGGAGCTTCTCTATGGATTGAGTATGATTTTTGAGCTTTAACAGGTCCAGCTTCATCAACCGGATCACCTGTAACGTTAATAATTCTACCAAGAACTTCACGACCAACTGGAGCTTGAATAGGAGCTCCTGTATCTTGAACTTGTTGTCCACGAGCAAGACCTTCTGTTGCATCCATCGCAATGGTTCTGACCATATTGTTTCCAAGGTGAGAAGCAACTTCTGTTACAAGGTTCCACTCCTTATCACCAATAGATTTGTTAGTAACTCTAAGCGCCGAGTAAAGAGCTGGAAGTTTTCCATTAGGAAACTCAACATCAATAACTGGCCCCATAACTTGTCTAATAACACCGTAATTTTCTGTAGACATTATTTTATCCTTTAACCATTTAACGACTCAGCACCAGATACAATCTCAGTTAACTCAGTTGTAATCGCTGCTTGTCTTAATTTATTTGCTTTTAATGTTAATGTACGAATCATATCTTTTGAGTTGTTAGTTGCATTGTCCATCGCAGTCATACGTGAAGCATGTTCTGCAGCGATAGCATCTAAAACACTCGCATAAACCGTCATCACAAGTACCTCTGGAATTAATGCATCCAAAATAACTTCTGCTGAAGGTTCATATTTAAAATCAACTGGAAACTCTTTAACTAGTTCAGCCTTCTCCGCTTCCGTAATTGAAAAGGGGAGGATTGGCTTAACCGTGGGAGTAAATTCGATCGCCGAAACAAACGAGTTAAAAGCGATATAAATTTCACCATATTTTCCTGATTTAAATAATTCTGTGAGTTCATTCACCACTGATACGACTTCGTCATAGCGAGGTTCTGCTTTTTCAAAAACATAGTCTCTCGTTGCCTTGAAACCATCTCTTTTTGCCAACTCTCTAACTTTTCGCCCCATAAATAATAAATCAGCGTCCGGATTTTCACCCATAAACCTTTTTACTTGTTTATAAAGTTGAGAATTATAACCCCCACAAAGACCTTTATTAGACGAAATTACCACAATGGCTTTTCTCAAAGAGTCACCTGCTTCTAAAAACTCATGGCTGTAGTCATCAGCCAGAGCAGAAGCAGTTCTTATAGTAGAGTCTAATTCATTAGAGTAGGGCTTAAGGGATTGAATATTTCCTTGCGCCCTTGAGAGTTTGGCGGCAGAAACCAGCTTCATCGCACTGGTGATTTTCAAAGTACTTTTCGTACTAGAAATTCTTACCTTTAATTCTTTAATATTCGCCATATTACTCTCTTAATAGTTTGCTGATACGTAAGCTGAAATTACTTCACTTAATTTCGCCTCTGTCTCCGCTGTAATTTGTTTTTCAGTTCTAATAGAAGATCTAATGTCGTCATGCTTAGCTTTGATATGATCTAATAGACCTTTTTCACAAGCAACAATTTGATCTCTAGGAACAGGATCAAACATTCCTTTTGTACCAGCATAAATACCGATAACTTGATCTTCTACTTGATAAGGTGAGTATTGAGCTTGCTTAAGAAGTTCAACTAGTCTTTCCCCTCTTGCTAGTTGCTTTTGAGTTGCCTCATCAAGATCAGAAGCAAACTGAGAGAAAGCCTGAAGCTCTCTATATTGAGCAAGGTCTAGTCTTAAAGTACCAGCAACTTTTTTCATCGCTTTAATCTGGGCAGAACCACCAACTCTTGATACCGAGATACCAACGTTAACAGCAGGTCTAACACCGGCGTTGAAAAGATCGGCCTCAAGGAAGATCTGTCCGTCTGTAATAGATATAACGTTTGTAGGAATATAAGCCGAAACGTCGCCTTCTTGAGTTTCAATGATTGGAAGTGCTGTTAAAGAACCAGCTCCGGTTTCATCACTCATCTTCGCTGCACGCTCAAGAAGTCTTGAGTGAACATAGAAAACGTCTCCAGGGAAAGCTTCTCGTCCAGGAGGTCTACGTAAAAGAAGTGACAACTGTCTATAAGCTTGTGCTTGTTTTGTTAAATCATCATAAATGATAAGAGCGTGCTTTCCGCTATCTCTGTAGAACTCACCCATGGTTGCACCTGTATAAGGAGCAATATATTGAAGAGGAGCTGATTGAGAAGCTGTCGCTGAAACGATAATTGTATAATCAAGAGCGCCTGCTTCTTTGAGCTTTTGATAAACTTGTCTAACAGTAGATTGCTTTTGCCCAACAGCTACATAGATACAAACAACGTCTTTACCTTTTTGGTTGATGATCGTATCAAGTGCAACAGCAGTTTTACCTGTTTTTCTATCTCCAATAATAAGCTCTCTTTGTCCTCGTCCAATTGGGATCATAGAATCGATCGCCTTAATACCTGTTTGAAGAGGCTCATGAACTGGCTTTCTTTGGATAATACCAGGAGCCTTAATTTCAATATTTCTAAATTCAGAAGACTTGATTTCACCAGCACCATCTAATGGCTCACCAATAGGGTTAACAACTCTACCTAAAAGAGCATCACCTACTGGAACCTGAACGATAGCCTCTGTTCTTTTAACCGTAGAACTTTCTTTAATATTAGTATCTTCACCTAGAACAGCGATACCAACGTTATTAGATTCTAAGTTAAGAACCATCCCTTTTGTTCCATCAGTAAACTCTACAAGCTCACCAGCAAGAACATTTTTTAAACCGAAGACACGGGCAACCCCATCCCCAACAGTTAAAACAGTTCCAACTTCATTAACGTCTAACTTAGTTTCAAAATTAGAAATTCTCTCTTTAATAATTGAGGTAATTTCTTCTGGTCTCATTGTTGTACTCATTTAGATATTCCTTTTACTATTTACCTAAAACAGATTCTTTAAAACTTTTTAATTGATTATCAATAGTTGCATCTAGTTGAAGATCGCCCATTGTAATTTTATAGCCTGCTGTGATTTCATCCGACTTAACGTAATCAAGTTGAGGCGTTACTTCACCAACATGTTTTTTAATTGAAGCAATTAGCTTTGCTTTATGACCCTCATCGATACTGTCATCTGCACCTTCAATCGTTCCCCTTAAAAATCCTTTTTTATGATCATCATAAACAATTACTTCTTTAGAAATGAGGGGTAGAAGAGAAATTCTCTTTTCAGTGATTAAGTATTTAACTGCACTTACAGTAACTTTAGAAAGCCCGGCTTTTTCTGCTATCGCTGTGAAAACATTCTCTTTTTCTTCAGCTGTAAAAACATCCAGGAAAAGAACGTTTTCTAGATCGTTTGAAGCATTTATAATTTCCGTAAGTGTTGTGATATCTTTGGCCATATCAACACCTGAATCAGCTCCTAGCTCAATTAAAGTGTTGGCATAAACTTTAGCTATATTCTGCTCTTTCATTTTTTATAATTCTCCAATTAAAGTCTCAGTCGCTTTAGCCTTTAGCGTACTTTCTGATTTAATTTTCTTTTTTGCATTCACGATAACCTGATCAAGTAGGTTAGAGTTCAACGCATTAAGAAGTGCAATTTTTTCAGCTTCAATCTTATGGCCGGCATCCTCTTTCATCTTAACGATTCTCTCATCCACCTCTTTGCTATAATCAGCTTCAAAAGTTTTGATTTGATCATCTACTTCAGACTTTAGTTTATTAATCTCCGCTTCAGCCCCATCAATTTTTTTCTTTTGCTTTTCCATCATCAACTGAGCTTCTTTAGCTTTTATTTCTGCACGCTCAACCATATCAGAGATCAAAACAGACTTATCAGTAAAAAAAGCCTGAAGCTTTGATCGTAGAAGGACGGTTAAAATAATAATCAACAAAGAAAGATTGACTGCATTTGGAAGTAGATCAGACACATGTCCATGTCCACCACCTGCTGCAAAAACTTCTGAACAAATTAATGATGCTAATAAAAGAACATATCTCATTTTTATAATTCCTTAGAGAGCTTCTTAACAAGGTTAGCTGCAAGCTTATCTGCTTCTGCCATAACCTCTTCTTTTTTCTCGTTAATCTCTGCTTCAACTTCAGCTCGAGTTTTGTCTAGATATTCATTAACTTCAGCTTCACTTGAGCGATAACGTGCTTCGTGCTTTTTAATTATTTCAGATTTATTCGATTCAAGTTTAACTCGCATTTCTTTTGATGCGCCTTGAATTTTTTCTTTGTATTGATCTTGAATTTTACTGATCTCGTCGAATTGTTTTTCAGCGTCACCTTCAAGCTTAACAGTTTTATCTTCGCGTCGCTCAATAACAGCTTGTAAATGATCGATAAAAATAAACCTAGCAATTATAAAGACAAGGAGAATAATTCCAAGTTGATAAAAGAACGATTGATCGGCTCCAAGCTGAACTAAAATCTTTAGCACCAAATCCATTAATAAACCTTTGAAATGTTCGAATAAATTCAACTGTATTTAATAGTTGTTGGGCAGGCCACAGTCAAGGGAGAAGTTGTTTAAATTGTATAGGTTAGGAGTTAGTTTTGAATGACTAATGTATGCGTTGCTTCATAGATCTTTTAAATGCGAAAGGTCGAAAGCAAAGCCTTTCGGCTTTGATGTGTTGAAAGATCCGAGCGTGATTTAAGAATCCTGACGGATTCTTTTTGGCTGAAAGGTCGGAGCGCACAATTTTTCTTTAAATAAGGTGAAACTTACAGCTCCGACCTTTTCTCTTTCATCTTGGTAACACCATGGAAGATAACGCCCTCTTCAACAATTAGACTAGGTGAGGTTATAGTCCCTTCAAATCTTGCGGGCTTCTTAATTTCAACCCTAGAAGTTGCTTTGATATTTCCTTTAACCGTACCTGAAATCAGGATAATATTCGCGTTTATATCAGCATTGATTATTGCGCCTTCAGAGACAATTAACGTGTCGTTAGAAAAAATACTTCCGGTTATGGTGCCAGCTATTCTTACGACACCATTAAATGATAGGTTTCCCTCGAATCTGCAACCTTCTTCAATAATGGCGCATATCTGATTACTTTGACTCAACTAAATCCTACTTTGAAATAAGATATTCGAAAATATCATTAAACTCAGCTTCATTGCCAAATTTAATACTTATTGTACCAGAACCGTTATTTTTTGTCTTAAGGTCAAAATGGTAGCCTGTTTTTGCTTCCAATTTTCCGCGCAACGAGTCAAGTTTTTCGTCAAAGAATTTGTTTTGTTTTGCCCTATCTACCGTAGGGGCAGCTGGCTTTTTAGCAAGTTTTTCTAGATCTCTAACTGAAAGTTTATCTTGAACTGCAGCTCTGGCCAGTCTTTTAATTTGTTCATCTTCTTTAAGGCCTGCTAAAACTTTTGCGTGACCAAAAGACAATTCTTCTCTTTGAAGTAATAGAGCAACCTCTCTAGGGAGCTTTAAAATTCTTAAAAAATTCGCTATCGTTGAACGGTCTTTTCCGACTCTTTTAGCAACCTCTTCTTGAGTAAGATTAAACTCATTCATTAACTGATAGTATGCAAGACCTTCTTCAACACAGTTTAAATCACTTCGTTGGACATTTTCGATGATGGCCATCACCAAAACATCTTTTTTAGTCGCTTTTTTAATTATCGCTGGGATTTGCTCAAGTCCAGCCAACTTAGATGCTCGATATCTTCTTTCACCAGCTATGATAATGTACTTACCACCTTCTTGGTAAACAGTAATTGGCTGAATAATTCCATTCTCTTTGATTGAATTACAAAGCTCAATCAGCTCCTTGTCTTTAAAAACCTTTCTCGGTTGATCCTTATTAGGTTCAATTTTTTCAAGAGGTATTTGAGTCACGCCATTATTTGGTTCTATAGGGGCAATAGTCTCTTTTTTGTTGTGTAGTGCATTATTTTTTAATAATGCATTCATTCCTCTTCCCAGTGCGGGCTTTGTTGATGCCATTTTATCTCTCCCTAAAACTGTATCTCTCGCATTCCTGATTGCTGTTCTCTATTTATAACTTTCTCTACTATTGAATTATTCTCATCGAACTTCTGCTTAGACTTAGCTATTATCTCCTTGGCGAGACTGAAGTATGCCTCTGAACCTTTAGAGTTAATATCGTATGTGATTATAGGCTTTCCGTGAGATGGACTTTCCGAGAGCTTCACATTTCTGGGAATAATTGTTTTAAACGTCTGCTCAGGAAATGCTCCTTGGATTTCTTGTGCTACTAATTTAGACAAATTATTTCTTCCATCAAACATTGTAAGAAGAATACCTTCCACTTCAAGCTCGGGATTTAAATCTTGTTGAATCAAACTAATCGTATTCAACAATTGTGCTAGTCCTTCCATTGCGTAATATTCAGTTTGCATTGGTACAATAATAGAACTTGCAGCATTTAAACCATTTACTGTTAATAGGCCTAGCGAGGGAGGACAATCTATTATTATATAATCAAAACTATCGTCGACACTTGCCAGAGCTCTTTTTAATTTTGATTCTCTCGATATAACATTTATTAGCTCGACTTCAGCACCTATTAGGTTATTGTCAGAAGGGCAAATCTTTAAGCAATCAAGCTCAGTATCATAGATGCAATTATCAATATTTTCTTCACCTATCACGGCATGATATACATTTGCTTCAGTAAATATCGACTTTTCAAGCCCAAGTCCAACACTGGCATTTCCCTGAGGGTCTAAGTCAACTACCAATGTTCGCTTTTCTGCCGCAGCGAGACATGCTGCAAGATTAATTGAAGTGGTAGTTTTTCCAACTCCACCTTTTTGGTTTGCAATAGCAATAATTTTTGCCATGACTATCCTTTTATGCTTTTTTTAAAGAGGCCAGACTTAATAGGCCTTTCTTATTTGTCGTTCCATGTGGAACATTTTTATTTTCAAAACCAATAATATATCTTTTTTCAGTTCCTTGTACATCAATTTCCAAATCTTCAATAACTGACCACTCACTTTTTGCTCTTTTAATTTGTGCAGCTTCAATATTTGTAAAATTTGGTCCTTTATAGAAAAAAACTTTTACCTTATTTTTTGCGTTAATAAGACTTAAAAAATCATACACCTTGCCAACCGCTTTAAGAGTAATGCTACAGGGAACATCAATCAGTAAATTTTCTAATCTTATATGATGGCAATTGACATTATTCAATCCAAGCTCGAGTGCAATTTCATCCACAACTTTAGCTTTTTTGGCTCTTGCTTCTATACCAATAAATTCTTTTTGTGGGTTTAAAAAGGCTAGGGGTAAAAGCGGAAATCCTCCACCAAATCCCACATCAATATGCAAGCTACTTTCATTTATAGAATTTTGAAAAGTTTTTGACTGATAAAAAGGTTCAATCGAATCGAGTATTTGTTTATTCCAAAATTCCTCAGGTTCTGTAATACGAGTTAAGTTAATACCAGCATATTTACCATTTAAAAGTTCAAAATAGTTTTGAGCAAACTCCTTCATTAGTAATACTGTCCTGCAACTGCAGAAAGGGTAGCTTGTCTAATTCCCTCTATCCTACGTAGCTGTCCAAAGGTAGTAGGTTTAATCGACTTAATTCTTTGTTTGCACTCAAAAGAAATATTGTCAGATGAATAGAGTGCCTCCCAATCTATTGGTTTTTTTTCAAGCTTATTAATCTTAATATTAGCAGAGTCTGCTTTTGCTATATATCCAGAGTATTTGGTACTTATAGCGAGAGTTCTTACAAGTCTTGAATCTAAAGTCATACCTATGTGAATAAAATATTTTTTAAGAAACTCTACTGGATCTATATGGGAAAGCTTAAGTATTTCTTCTAAGCTTACTTTTTTTGAAAATTCTATTCCTTGTTCCACGTAGAACACTTCAGTAGGATCTACTAGGTGGCTTTTAATTAGATCATTAAAAACTTTAAAAGCTTCTTGAAAGTTTTCCAAATAATGATCTATAGGCTCGTTTAAATCCAATTGTTTTCTATAAGGAGCCATCCTCTGGGCTGTATTATCCTCCCTTATAAAGAGCCGATTCTCTGACCTTGCTGTAAAGAGCCTATAAGGCTCATCCCTCAAATTAGATACAAGGTCTTCCACCATGACACCTATATAGCTGTGTGACCTATCAAGTATAAAACTTGGTCTTTTTTGAATAGAAAGTGCTGCATTTAAGCCAGCTATTAATCCTTGTCCAGCCGCCTCTTCATAGCCTGAAGTTCCATTAACCTGACCGGCAAAATACAGGCCTGGTACTTCTATCATTTGTAGCGTTAAGTCCAGTTGAGTAGTGTCGACAACATCGTACTCTACAGCATAACCTTGAACTTCAATTTTTGCAGTTTCAAGACCTGTGATTGACCTTACCATTTCTAGTTGTACTTCTTCAGGTAAACTCGTAGATATCCCACTTGGATACATAGTATTTGTATGAAGTCCTTCTGGCTCTATAAATACGTGGTGAATATCTTTATCAGGATATCGATAGGCTTTATCTTCTATACTAGGGCAGTACCTAGCTCCTGTCGCTTTAATCTGACCGTTAAACATAGGGGATTTCTCTTTATTGTCTCTAATTACCTGCATAGATTTCTTATTGGTATAAGTTAGAAAACAACTTTTTTGAGGTAAAAAACGATCAAATGTTCCATGTAGAACATGCATATTCTCAACACTTTTATCAGAGGGCTGAACATCTAGTTTTTCAAAATCTATTGAGGAATCTAGAATTCTGGGTGGAGTACCAGTTTTAAATCTTTTTGGATTCGTTTTTATATTCGTGAAAATATCATCCATGCCACCTGAAATATCGGACTGATGCCTTCCGCCACCTATAGTCTTTTCTCCATAGTGGAGTTTGCCGTTTAGAAATGTCCCTACGGTAAATATAACTTTAGAACCCTTAACAGTCTGGTCTGTAGTTTTTAAAAAGAATAAATTGTCCTTTTTTCTACAATTTAATAGTTTCTCGCGGATGATAGTTACATTTTCTAGAGACATTAAAGTCTGCGCAGCTAAATCAGAATATTTCTCTTTATCAATTTGTATACGAGTAGAGTGAACAGCATAACCCTTAGATTCATTTAAAGTTCTATATTGAATACCAGCGAGGTCGGCGAGTTTTCCCATTATTCCGCCTAGATGATCAATTTCTCTTACAACTTGCCCCTTTCCAACACCACCAATAGATGGATTACAAGGGGCGCTGGCAATCGGTACACCCGGAAGTGTTATCACTGCTATTTCTAAATCCTTAAATCGAGAGGCCATATAGGCTGCTTCAAGACCAGCATGCCCAGCACCAACTACTACTATGTCGAAATTCGAATGTTCCACGTAGAACTATTTCCCTATACAAAAATTATTGAAAATTTCATTTAAAATTTCGTCTGGGGAAGCTATACCAATAAGCTCTGAAATACAATGCCCTATGGTATTAAATTCAGAAGAAATTATGGCTAAGTCTTCGTTATTATTAATAGTAGCCAGATATTTACCGAACTCATTATAAATGTTTTTTATTGTATTGCGATGCCTCTCTAAAAGGACAGGATCAAAATCCATGACATCCTTAAATTTATCATGAATTTTCGCCTTTAGCAGAGGTTGAATATTGGTTTTTAAGAGGTCAACTGTATTAATTGGTCCTATGGGGGCAGTTAGAATCGGTTCTATAGGACCAGCCAAATTTAGACTTTTTAAACCCTTTAAATCTTCAAATTTGCCAGTGATATGAGTAAGGAGGAAAAGATCAAATTCAATTTCACTAAACTCTGAGAAATCAAAACTATCGTTTGGGTTTATCAACAATATTTTATAAAAAGCTTTATCTACAAGACTTTTTGCTTTTTCGATTCCCTCTACCTCAATCTTATCTTTTGAAATTCTAATACCAGCTGTGTCTATCAATTTAAAAAGATTTCCTTCAATGACTAAATTCTCAGTTATAAAATCTCTTGTAGTTCCAGCGACCTCTGAGGTGATGGCTCTATCACTTCCAAGTAGCTGATTAAATAAAGTGCTTTTACCAGCATTTGGGGGACCAAAGAGAACTATCTCTGGCTGAATTAAGTGTTGAGAGCTATCAACGGCTTGCCTATAAAGCCTTCCAATCGTTTTTTTGAGATTATCTAGACTCTCATCAAAGTTTTTTTGAAAACCTTCTTCGCCTATATCATCAAAAAAATCAAAACCAAGCTCTATGGCAGACTTATGCTTTAAAAAATCCTTATATAAACTTAGAAAATCTTTTTGCATTTCACCTGATAAAAGAGACATTCCCTGATCCAATGCCAAAACATTATTTGCATTCAAAAGTAAATCTAGCCCTTCCACTTGAGAAAGGTTCATTTTATTATTTCTTAGTGCTCTCTCTGTAAATTCACCTGGCCTTGCAAGCCTTGCACTTGTGCTATTTACAAAAAGATCTAGAATGCGTTGAACATTCAACCGATTTCCATGACAAGAAATCTCTAAAATATCTTCCCCATTATAGCTATGAGGTCCTTTAAAAAAACAAATTACGACTTCATCCAGAATTCCATTGGAGTTAAGAATTTTGGTAAAATAAGCGCGATTCCTTTCAATCTTCAGAATATCGATAGAAAATAAATGATCAATTTCTGCAAGAAAATCTATACCAGAAACTCTAATCACTGAAATCGCTACATTTGCAGTATTACCACTGGAACATGCTACGATTAACTCTGTCTCCATGCTTAAGCACTTACGGAACTTGGCGTTCTTTTATAGACAAAAATTTGTTGTGCCATTCCCACTATTGTTGAAACAAAAATATACAAGTTAAGTCCTGCAGGTAATGTGAATAAAAAGGCAGAAAACATTAATGGCATAAACTTCATTATTTTTTGCTGGGCGGGATCCATCGATGTTTGCGGATTTAACTTCATACTAAAGTACATAGCGCCACCAACTAATGCAGGTAATATATAAAATGGATCTCTTTCACTAAGGTCTTGAATCCATAAGTAGAAAGGCGCATCAACGAGTTCAACTGAATTATAAAGCATTCTGTAAAACGCAAAGAAGATTGGCATTTGTAAAAATAAAGGTAAGCAGCCTCCAACTGGATTAGCACCATGTTTTTTAAACAAAGCCATGGTTTGTTCTTGCTGCTTTCTCTGATCATCCTTGTATTTTTCCTTAATCTTTTTGAGCTCAGGCTGTAAAACCTGCATCTTCTTCATACTTTTAAAGGAGGAGTGCTGAAGAGGAAACATAGCTAGTCGAATTAATATAGTTAGAAAGATTATTGCTAAACCCCAATTTTGAAGATAGCTGTAAAAAAGTTGTAAACCTCTTAACATGGGTAGAGCAATGACAGACCAAATTCCAAAATCTACTGCATTTTTTAAGTTATCCCCAAGGTTTGCCAAATCATCATAGTTTTTCTTTAAAAAAGACACTTTAAATTCAAGCTCGTTCAATGCTCTAAGATTTGCCAATTTTAGTTCAGACTTCTCTCCTCTTAAATGAAACGAATTTCCAGGCACGACAAAAGCCAGTACATGATAGTCATAATCAATACCAAACCAGCCAAGCTTAATATCTTTTTCTTCAAATAGATCTTCGCCAACAGCTTCAGTCACTAGTTCATCAGTATAATAGACAAAGTTATTAACTTTTTGATCTTTACTTTCCTCTTTTGAAACAATCGAGCCCACAAACTGAAGCCCTTGATCAGACTTAGCCTTTATTAAAAGCTGTCCATCGCTATTTAAGCGTAATAGTCCGCTTGTCTTACTTTGGCTAAATTCAATTTCTGTTGGGGATATTTGATTTAAATTAAAACCTTGTTCAAACCTCTTGCCGTCTTCAAGGATAGAAATTTTGGCCCCAAACTCAGGAAAAACTTCGTTAAGATTTCTACTAGTATTCTTATAAGAAAAGGACTTTAACTCTAAGAAATTGCTAATTACCACCCTAGCTGATTCATTCTCTAGTATGAACTCAGTAGAGTTAACTTCATTAGTTGCCTCTTTCGAAAGATCAATATCTTTCCCTGTAACAACATTAATATTATCATTTTGAATTTTGTCTGTAGAAGTAGATGCTTCTGTTGTTTTTTGTTGAACAGAGCTTTCAGGTAGAGGTTGCGGAAAAAGGTATTGCCATCCAACCAACACAAGCCCGGTTAAAACTAAAGCTATCATCAGATTTTTATTCTGATCTTTTTCATTCGCATCCATCAATGACTCCTTAAGTAGCGAATATGTAACATGTTAGGTTCAAAAACACTAGAGAGATACCAGACTTGAAAAACCCCTTTCGATATCTTTTCTCAGAGAAGTCTCTACTCTACTTCCGTCATCTGACCTTTGAGACCAAGCTTTTTGATTAACAGTAACGAGAATGTCTAAATTATTACCTACGAAATTAGTTGTTCTAAACTTTTCCCTTACTCTTCTTTTAAGGTCATTTCTTTTTACGGCGTTCCCAAACTTTCTACTGATCGCTAAACCTAGTCTAGGTTTGCCCAATGAGTTTTCTTTATAAATAAAAACAAGAAAACCCGACCTAAGTCGGGTACTATCGCTTCTAAGCGAATTAAAATCTTTTTTAGAGAGTAATCTACAATCCTTTGGAAAGGAATTGTTCAACTTATTTGGTACCTGTTGTTACCGTTAATCTCTTTCTACCCTTAGTTCTTCTTGCCTTAATGACATTTTTCCCACCAGGAGAAGACATTCTCTTAAGAAAACCGTGTTTTCTAAGTCTTTTTAATTTTTTCGGTTGCCAAGTTCTTTTACTCATAACTTATATCCTGCTTCTAAATAAAAATTGAGATGACCTAGATACAAAAAAAGCTGTATTGGGTCAATTGAAATCTGTCCCAAACTGTACTCTAAATTTTTGTAATATGAATTGAAAAAAAAATTTCCACGTGCTACAAAATTTTTCCACAAAAAAAGAGAGAGACTTAATGAGTAATGATTTTCCTTTTGATCAGTTTATAAACTTCAAAGAAAACAACAACTTACCAGCCAAAACACAGAAATTAAATCACACAAATAATAACACAGCAGATCTAAACCTTAAACAAAATCAAGCACTTAACGATAGTTTTTTTTCCGAAAGTGAGCTTTCAACAATAAACGAAGAATTGTTAATAGGCTTAAAGAGCAACGTAAGTACTGAAAAATACAAAGCATTTTTTGAAAAAACCTTCTATATTAGTCAGATTTCTGACACTACCGTGGTTATTACTGTTGCGACTCCATTCATCAAAAAGATGATTCATAACCACTACTTACAAGAAATTAAAGAAATCTTATTTACAGCCTTAGGGACCGAATACAGCATTGAATTACTACCAATCGAATCGATTTCAAAAACTGCCCCTATAGAACCGACTTCATCTAAACAGCCTAGTTTTAAGCTGAAAAATATGAATTCTTTAACTGAATCAGACGCTCAAAAGGTTATTGAAAGTAAACAAATTAAAATTAACACCAGCAAATTAAAAATAGATCGATCAAAAACTTTTGAAAACTTTATTGTAGGACACTCTAATAATATGGCGCATGCCTTTAGCCATGCTGTAGCTAAAGATCCAGGAAAGGTGTATCCGCAACTCTATATCCACGGCAATTCG
Organism: Halobacteriovoraceae bacterium; assembly: GCA_002707495.1. Taxonomy (GTDB): domain Bacteria; phylum Bdellovibrionota; class Bacteriovoracia; order Bacteriovoracales; family Bacteriovoracaceae. The sequence continues at coordinate 332,418 of PAMZ01000018.1, forward strand.
GGACTTGGAAAAACTCACTTGCTACATGCTGTTTGTAATCATATCTCAGATATAAAACCTCATATTAAAATATGTTTTACAACAGCTAATGATTTTATGACAGAGATGGTTGTAGCTATTCAAGCTAAAACTATTGATGATTTTAGAAATAAATATACTGAAAAAGTAGATTTATTAATTATCGATGATATTCACGAACTCAGTAATAAAATAAGAACACAAACTGAATTCTTTTATATTTTTAATGAGCTTCAAAACAAAGGTAAACAGCTAATTTTTACTTCAGATAAACCACCCAAGGAAATATCTGGTATTGAGGACAGAATTAGAACAAGGCTATCAAGTGCTCTTTTAATTGATATACAGCAACCTGATTTGGAAACAAGAATTGCTATTCTTAAAGAGAAAGCTAAAGAGAAAGATATTTATTTAGACGACGAGGTCATAAACCTCATCGCAAGTTGTGTAAAATCTAACGTAAGAGAATTGGAAGGGAATTTAGTTAAGCTTGGAGCCTATTCTGATCTTATGAATGTTGATATTGATATTGAAATAGCTAAAGAACAGCTTAATCTCTCCCAACTCAACGAAGAAAAACTAGTCAGTATAGAATCTATCACAAAAACAGTCGCCTCATATTTTAAAATTACCCTTGGTGATATTAAAGGGAAATCTAGAAAGAAAGAAGTAGCTCTCGCAAGACATATATCAATGTTTATGAGTCATAAAATACTGAAAAAGACTTTAGAAGAAATTGGCGAGTTTTTTGACAATAGAGATCATAGTACTGTCATTCATGGAATAAAAAAGATACAAAATTTAATGAGAACTGATAGTAAATTATCTCAACAACTCTACGAAATTGAATCAAGACTATAAAATTTAATAAAAATTGATCACACAAGCCGCTTTTTAGCGGCTTTTTTTTGGCTTATTAACATACCAACATATTGTTGAAAAAAAATTATAAACTTAACAAAGATACTTATTAACAATGTGAATATAATGTTAATAAGGCCAACCCAACTTCACAAAAAACAACAATTAAAAACTAAATAAAAACTTCTATGTTTAAAACCTTGTTAAAAGTAGCTTTATAAAAAAATTATTCCGCCAAATAACTTAAAATATACGAAGCTGAGGATATAAAAAGTGAAATTTAGAAAACTTTTTCATTCTAGTAATTAATATAAACATTTAAATTTATTGATTTTTAAAAATAATCCACAGGAATTTATCCCTTATAATAATAGATATATAAATATATATAAATATATATAGGATAACTAAAAACCTATGCCACTTCTCAGAGCCTTGCTTAATTGTTCCAGACCAGATAAGAATAATGAACCAATATAGGACCATTATGAGCATAGCAATTGATTCTAAAATTTTAAGAGAAGGCTTTAACAAAGTTATCACTATCATTGATAAAAGAAACTCAAGACCAATCCTAACCAATAGTTTGATTCAAATTAATCAAAATAGCATAGAACTTATCGCTACAGATTTAGAAGTTTCAGCAAAAATTGTTCTAGAAGCTGACTCTCAAGAAGAAACAACATTTTGTATTAACACTAAAAATATCTCTGATATTCTAAGAGAACTACCTGATGATCAACTTCAACTATCCATCGATCAGGAAAAAAATCTATTAAATCTTAGTTGTGGTTCAATCAATTATTCGCTTTTAATTTCACCTTCCGAAGATTTTCCAAAGATTAATTTTTCAAACTCGAATAAAGTCATCCAACTTAGATCAAATTATTTATTAAATATAATTAATAAAATTTCCCACGCCATTTCCACAGATGAAACTAGAATTAATTTAAATGGGATCTATCTTCAACAATTAGAAAATAAGTTAAGAACTGTCGCTATTGATGGTCATAGACTTGCCCTTTTTGATATCATTGATTTTGAAAGCGATAACCAAACTTTAATCGATGGATTTATCATTCCTAAAAAAGGTGTATTTGAGTTAAAAAAACTTGCTGAAGCTAATTTAGATCAAGATTTAGATATCTATCTCGATGAATCTTTTATTCATGTCATCAGTGATAAGAAAAACTATTTGTCAGTTAGATTAATTGCAAGAGAGTATCCTAAATACCAAACAGTTATTCCAAATAAAACCACGTATACTTTAACAGTTGAAAGAGAAGCTATTTTGAATGCGGTTAAGAGAATAAAGCTTTTATCAAACGAAAAAACCAATGGTGTAAAAGTCAATCTTCAGTCTGGTGAGATGACCATCTCGGCAGATCACCCATCACTTGGATATGCAATAGAAAAAGTTCCCGTAAGCTATGATGGTGTTGAAATGGAAATAGGTTTTAATGCTAAATACCTCTTAGATACTCTCAATATTTTAAGTGTCAATGAGATCACTTATGAATTGAATAACGAACTAAGTCCTGTAATCGTACGTTCAAGCGAGGAAGAAAATTTCTTAGGCATTATAATGCCACTTAAAATTTAAGTTAATGGACCAGATCTATCTCTCTAAGTTACAAATAACTAATTTTAGAAATTTATCATCTCAAATTCTTGAGTTTAATAACAATATAAATTGTATCTTTGGTGAGAATGGCAATGGAAAAACAAACTTATTGGAAGGTATTTATTTTCTTTTAAATAGAAAATCTTTTCGTAAAAAAACAGGTTTTCCACAAATTATCAGTGTAGAGAGTGAACAACCAGAAATATTATTTTCTTCAGTTTTTAATCAAGAAGGAGAATACATTCCTTATACTGGTAAAGTACAAGTAGATAACTATCAATGGTATTTTTCTAATCAACCAGTTAAAAGAAAAAAAATAATTGAAAGCCTCTTTATTGGACCCACAGACTCTTTTTCATTTCACTCTACTCCTGCGTTTAGAAGAACCTGGTTTGATCATCACTTAGGTTTGCTTTCACCTGAATACAAAAAAACTTTAACTAACTATAATAATTCATTGAGATTCAGAAATAGTTTATTGGCAAAAAAGCCTGCGCAATTTAAAGAACAACTTATGGCAAATGAGGTTAATTTTTGTGAATTAATTTGTCAGTTAAATCAATTGCGATCAAATGTTTTAAATCAATTAACTGATTTCTTAGGACATACTTTTAAATTGCTTTTTGATGAGTCGCACAATTTAGTTTTGAAATTGGACTCAAAATTCAATCATAAATCCCCTCAGGATATACAAAAGATTCTCTTAGAAAATCTCGAAAAGGATATTGTTTTAGGCCATTCAAAAAATGGAGCGCACCGCGATGATTATCTGTTTGAATTTGATGGTTATAACTCTTTTGAGTACTGTTCTTTGGGACAACAAAAAATGAGCTTTCTAAGCCTCATATTTGCCTATACAGAGCTTTTTCGGTATAAATTTAAGACTTACCCTATGGTCTTATTAGACGACGTTTCAGGTGAGTTAGATAAACGTCGGTGGAAAAATTTGATTGGCTACTTGCAAGCAAAAAAATTCCAAGTTTTCATTACTACTGCAAATGAAAGCTTCAAGTTGGAATTAGAGCAATTGGAAGGAGCTAAGAAAATTTTTGTTTCTGACGGGAATATGGAAATTCGTTAAAATTTAGGAGTTCCCTCAATGGATCAAAATGCAGATTCGATTTCGAAAGTAAATTCCGATTACACCGCAGATAAAATTAAAATTCTAGAAGGTCTTGAAGCTGTACGAAAGAGACCTGGGATGTACATTGGAGATACCGGTGCAAGGGGTTTTCATCATTGTGTTTACGAAATTGTAGATAACGCAGTAGATGAAGCTTTAGCAGGTTATTGTAACGAGATAAAAGTTATTATCCACGTTGATAATTCAATTACTGTCGTAGATGACGGACGAGGTATTCCGGTTGGTATTCACCCAACAGAAGGTGTATCAGCGGCGGAAATAGTTTATACAAAACTACACGCAGGTGGAAAATTCAATGAAGAGGGAGGAGCCTATAAAGTTTCTGGTGGTCTTCACGGGGTCGGTGCTGCAGTTGTAAATGCAATGTCGCGCAGTCTTAAATTAGAAATTAAAAAAGAAGGAAAGGTTCACGTTGTTGAGTTTGAGCTGGGAGTGGCAAAAACCCCTTTAAAAATTGTAGGTGAAACCGATCCAAAAGATTCAGGGACAGCAGTAACTTTCAAGTTGGACAATGAACTCTTTGAAGTTCATGAATTTGATTACGATCGTCTTGCTAATAGATTTAGGGAAATGGCATTTTTAAATAAAGGTTTGAAAATTACCATTAAAGATGAGCGTAATGACAAAAAAGATGTTTTCCATTTCGAAGGTGGTTTAGCTGAATTTGTTCAATACTTGAATAGGGCCAAAAATCCAATTCATAAACAACCAGTTTATTTTTCTTCCTCTAGAGATGACTACGAAGTTGAAATTGCGATGCAATGGACCGATGGTTATACTGAAACATTAACTGGTTATGCTAATAATATTAATACTCCGGGTGGCGGTACACATATTTCTGGTTTTAAAACTGCTTTAACCAGAGTTCTTAATAACTATGCTAAAGAAAATAATCTCATAAAAGGTAAGATCGGATTAACCGGTGATGACATGAGAGAAGGTTTGACAGCTATCGTCTCAGCAAAACTTGCTAATCCCCAGTTTGAGGGTCAGACCAAAGATAAATTAGGATCAAGTGAAGTCGAAGGAATTGTAAACTCACTTGTTGGGGAGAGATTAAAACAATTTTTAGAGGAAAATCCTAAAGTTGGAAAAACAGTTATTCGAAAATCAGTTGATGCAGCAAGCGCCAGAGAAGCTGCAAGAAAAGCAAGAGAATTAACAAGAAGAAAATCAGCAATGGACTTTGCAGGTCTTCCAGGAAAGATGGCAGACTGTCAGGAAAAAGATCCAAGTCTTTGCGAAATTTATATTGTTGAGGGTGACTCAGCCGGTGGTTCTGCCAAACAAGGGAGAGATCGGAAACATCAAGCAGTATTACCTTTAAAAGGGAAAATCTTAAACGTTGAAAAAGCTAGATACGATAAGATGCTTGCTAATGATGAAATAAAAATGCTCGTTCAAGCTATGGGAACAGGAATTGGTAAAGATAATTTTGATGTTTCCAAACTAAGATATCACAAAATAGTCATTATGACTGATGCCGACGTCGATGGTTCTCATATTAGAACTTTATTATTAACTCTCTTTTATCGCCAGTTTCCAGAAATAATTGAAAGAGGGCATCTCTATATTGCTCAGCCACCACTTTTTAAATATAAAAAAGGTAAAAGTGAACAGTATTTAAAAGATGAGAGAGCTTTAGAAAAATTTCTTATTAATTCATCTCTTGGAGATGCTGAAGTCCAAATTAATGGTGAAAAATTTGATTCAGATGAGCTCAATACACTTTTAAATAAATATAAAGCTTTCAATAGTTTACTTGATTCATACGATCGACACTTTGATAAGAAATTGCTCAAAAAAATCATTGAACAAGGTAAGCTTGATATAGATAGCTTAAAAGCTGAGAACGTTCTACAAGATCTTGTAAAAGAACTAGAAGGTCATTTTGCAAAAGATGTGGAAAATCTTAAAAAATATTCTTTTGAAATTGAGAAAGATCCAGCGCATGAATCTCATTTAATTAGAGTTCAAATTGAGTCATCACTTAAAACAAAAAAGTTTAAGATATCTACCCACTTTGTAGACTCATCTGAGTATGCAGATTTAAGAAATCATTTCGAAGGAATTCGTAAACATCTTGCTTCTAAATTTAGCTTTAAAACTGAAAAAGTTTCTGAGGAATTTGATTCACTAGAGAAATTCGCCGATTTTGTCATCTCTACTGGTAAACAGGGTGCTTATATTCAACGTTATAAGGGATTAGGTGAAATGAACCCAGAACAACTTTGGGAAACTACTATGAATCCAGAAAATCGAACTCTACTTCAAGTTACCATTGAAGACACTATTGATGCTGATCAAGTTTTTTCGGTTTTAATGGGAGATCAAGTTGAACCTAGAAGAGAATTTGTAGAAGCAAATGCCCTTAATGTTAAAAACTTGGATATTTAATTTTAGGAAAAAATTATGAGTGAAGATAATAATAATTCAGAACATAACCATGGGAAAATTAATAGTCTCCTGATTCAAGATGAAATGAGAGAATGTTTTCTCGATTACGCTATGTCAGTAATTGTGAGTCGAGCACTTCCTGATGTTCGTGATGGCCTTAAACCAGTACACAGACGCGTTTTATACGCTATGCATATGCTTAATAATTACCACAATAAGCCTTATTTAAAATCTGCTAGGGTTGTTGGTGATGTTATCGGTAAATATCACCCACATGGTGACTCAGCGGTTTATCAAGCTATCGTTCGTCTTGCTCAAGATTTTTCCATGCGCTACCAAGTAGTAGACGGACAAGGTAATTTTGGTTCAATTGACGGTGATAATGCCGCAGCTATGAGATATACAGAAGTTAGAATGCGTAAAATCGCAGAAGAGATGTTGAAAGACATTGATAAGGATACAATTGATTGGCAACCTAACTATGATGACTCACTTCAAGAGCCAAGAGTTCTTCCAACAAAAATTCCAAATCTTTTAGTTAACGGATCAGCTGGAATCGCAGTTGGTATGGCAACTAACATACCTCCTCATAATTTAACTGAGATTATGAATGGATTAAAAACAGTTCTGAGAAATCCAGAAATTACAATTGATGAATTAATGAAGACTATTCCTGGTCCTGATTTCCCAACTGCTGGAGAAATACATGGAACAAGTGGAATTAAATCTGCTTATCATACAGGTAAGGGGATTATTCAAATTCGTGCTAAAGCAGAAATTGAGGTTCATGGAAAACAAGAGCGCGAGCGAATTGTTGTCAATGAAATTCCTTATCAGGTCAACAAAGCAAAGCTTATAGAAAAAATTGCAAAACTAGCAAGTGATAAAGATATCCCTGGTATTTCAGATATTAGAGATGAATCTAGTAAACTTGGTATTAGAATTGTTATTGATATCAAAAGAGGCGAGCCTGCAAATATTATTTTAAATAAATTATTTAAAATGACTCAAATGCAGACTTCTTTTGGAATCATTTTTCTTTCCATTAATAATGGACAACCAAAGCTTTTAAATCTTAAAGAACAACTACAAGCTTTCGTCGATCATAGAAAAGAAGTCATTATTCGCAGAACCATGTATGAGCTAAAAAAAGCTAGAGAGCGTGCTCATATCTTAGAGGGTTTAAAAACAGCGGTTGAGAATATCGATGCAATAGTTGAGATGATCAAAACCTCAGATGGTCCACAGCAAGCTAGAACTAGATTAATGAGCAATTACTCCTTGTCTGAAATACAGGCTCAAGCCATTTTAGATATGAGACTCCAACGCCTCACTGGTCTAGAGAGAGACAAAATTATTGCTGATTATGAAGCTATCTTAAAAGAAATAGCTAGACTTGAAGGTATTTTAGATTCTGAAGATATCGTAAAAGATATGATTGAAGAGGAATTTGAGCATGTCCTTACTAATTATGGAGATGAAAGAAGAACAGAAATCGTTGCGGATGCCGATGAGATACAAGTTGAAGATCTCATTAAAAACGAAGAGGTTATTGTTACTGTAACTCACAAGGGATATTTAAAACGAATGCCTACTGACACCTATAAAGCGCAAAAACGTGGAGGAAAAGGTGTTAAAGGCGCATCAACTGAAGATGATTTCTTTAACAGTTTATTTACAGCTGAAACACACGATAAACTTATGTTCTTTACCAATAAGGGAATTGTTTATACTTTAAAAGTTTATGAAATTCCGGAGGGAAGTCGAACTTCTAAAGGTAGAAATATTGTCAATCTACTTCCAATGAAGTCAGATGAAAGACTAACTGAAATTATTGCTGTTCCTAAAAATTTCGAAGATAACTATCTTGTTATTGCCACTGAAAAAGGCTTAGTTAAGAAAACAAAGCTAGAAGAATATAAAAATGTTAAGTCTTCAGGAATTCGAGCTATAAAAGTAAATGAAGATGACAGAGTGCTTGGAGTAAGGGTCACTGATGGTAAAAAAGATATTCTTATTTGTGCAGACTCAGGAAAAGTTATCAGATTTGCAGAATCAGACTGTAGACCTATGGGAAGAGTCTCTCAGGGAGTAAAGGGAATTTCGCTTGATGAATCAGAACGTGCTATAGGAATGTGTATTATTGAAGATGGAATGCAAATTCTGTCTGTAACAGAAAAAGGCTATGGTAAGCGCTCAGATGCCTCAGAGTATAGAAAACAGTCTCGAGGTGGAAAAGGTATTATCGCTATGAAGTTGACTTCAAAAACTGGTAGCCTTTCTCAAATGAAGCCTGTCGAAGAGCAAGATGATCTTATGATTATAACAAACAAAGGACAGGTCATAAGAACCAAAATCTCAGGTATATCTCTATTAGGAAGAAATACTCAAGGGGTTCGATTAATTAATCTCAAAGATGGTGAATCAGTAGTTGCTGTTGAAAAAATTGCTGACTCTGATGAAGATTAAAATAGCTTTTTTATATTGCATTCTCTTCATCCTTTCAGGATGTGGAGGGTGCAGTTCAAATTTGTATCGAGATATTTTAAAGGCTGAAGAATTACTAACTAAACAAAAGTTTGAAGAAGCTGTTGTTGTCTATAATGGTGTTTTAAAAAAGAAGCCTTCAAAACAAATTCAGATAAAGATAAATTTTCAGCTCGGTGAAATTTATTCCATTTACCTCAATAATTACGAATTAAGCTTAGAGTATTTTAATAAAATAATTGAGGAGTCTAATGAGCCAGCATGGCAAGTCTTAGCTTTGGAAAAAGTCAGTAATATATATTTTGAAGGTATAGCGGATTATGAAAGGGCAAAAACTTATTATTCTAAGCTAATTCAATTTTCTCCAGTTTTAAAAAATCAAAATTTTTATAAGTATCGATTTGCCCAAAGTCAGTTAAACCTCGGCCAATATAAAGACTCGATAAGCTCTTTTGACGAACTTATAGAGGATACAAATTCCGAATATAAAATCCAGTCGTATTATCACAAAGGGTTGGCATATTTTTATTTACACGACTGGAATCAAGCTATTGAAAGCTGGTACGACTATTTGAAGTATGAGCAGAGAAGAGATCGAATTACCAAGACAAAATTTCTGATCGCCAACTCTTATGAAAGTGCTGAAAAACTAAAGGAAGCCTATAATATTTATTATTCCATCTTGGGGGAGTATCCCAATCCAGATGTGGTTAAAAATCGACTAAACTCTCTATATGAAAGAAGAATTAGTAGGAAGCGGTGAGTCAGTCAAAGCCCGGAATTCTTAAAGTGCTTGGGGTAGCTGTTTCCCTTCCTACTGCTATATTAGGGGCTTATTTTTTCCAAAAAATGCTAGTTCAAAAGGGTTGGATAGAAAATTGGGTGGGAACAGCTTTAATCGTAGTTGTAGTCGCTTATGTTTTGTATCTTATGATTAAATATGCGCTTAAACAGTAATAAGGTAGTTCTAGTGGCTGTTTATTTTGCGGCGCTATTAGGAAACGCGATCTATTTGAATGCGTTTTATACATCTAATTTATTCGTCATAGCTGTCTTTATACTATCGATTCTTTTCAACCAAGTGACCTTGCTCTATATCACCTACAAGATAAACCAGAACGATCTTAATTATGCAGTTGCGTCAGTGGGCATATTATTTAAACTTTTTATTTTATTGGCAGGATTCTTTATTGCTATGGGTCACTCTGATAAATCAACGCTTTTTCTGGTTGGATCCTATATATTTCAATTGATTATTCTCGTTTTAAGTATTACAAGAATAACTTAAAAAATTAAGGATTTAGCGCATGAAAATTGCTTTATTTGGACTCCTGTCTTTTGTTTCTCTAAATGCTTTTGCATCTGGTGGATTTAGCTGGGTTGATAATTTTATTCATAAATTTCATCTTCATCTGCCAAACCATACAGTAACCCTAATTTTGGGTGGGATATTGTTTTTACTTGGTGGTTTAGTTTATAGGCTTAGAACTAAATCTGTTGAAGAAAGCATTGTTCCTGATAAAGGAATAAGTTTTAGAAATATCATTGAAGCTATCGCGGAAGGTTTTTACGGTCTTGCTAAAGAAACCATGGGCGAAAAAGATGCTAAGAAATACTACCCGTTAGTCATTTTTTATTTCATGTTTATTTTTCTAAATAACCTCCTTGGACTAGTCCCTGGTTTTGCACCTGCAACTGAAAACTTTAATACTGGTTTTGCTCTCGGTGTAATTGTCTTTATTTTCTATAATTACCAAGGTGTTCGTGTTCAAGGGTTGTGGGGACATATCAAACACTTCATGGGGCCAGTTGTTTTTATGGCGCCAGTTATTTTTGTTATTGAAATTATCTCTCATGCTATGAGACCTCTCACACTTGGTCTTCGTATTAAAGGGAATATGATGGGAGATCATATTGTTCTTGGAATTTTTACAGAGTTGGTACCCTATATTGTACCTATCCCATTCTATGTTCTAGGTATCTTTGTTTGTTTTATGCAAGCTTTCGTATTTACTCTGTTAACAATGGTTTATATAGCAATGGCGGTTGAAGTTCACGATCATGAACACGCTCATTAAATAATAAGGAGAAAACAATGGATTTAATTAACACATTAGCATCAAACAGTGGATTGATTATGCTAGCAGCTGGGATCGCAATCGGTGTCGCAGCTCTTGGTGGAACAATGGGACAAGGTAAAGCAGCTTCTGCAGCTCTTGAAGGGATCGCAAGAAACCCTGAAGCTCAAGGGAAAATCTTGATTCCTTTAGTTATCGCAATGGCACTTATCGAGTCACTTGTTATTCTTGCTTTCGTTATCGCTAACACAATTGCTGGTGAATACGGAACAATGGTAAAAGCTGCACTTAAAGTTGGTGGAGTTGAGCTAGAGTAATTTAAAATAAATTATTAGTTATAGCTAAGACCCTCTCGAAAGAGAGGGTTTTTTTATTCCCAGTTTTCAACTTCAGAGAGCAAGAACTCCATACCAGCAGTCTTGGCCGCATCTTTTCCAAACAGATTAAAGGCAGTGCCGTGATCTACACTTACACGTCTTACTGGTAAGTTAGCGGTGAAGTTTATTCCAATTAAACCATAGAGGGCTTTAAAAACTCCAAGTCCTTGGTCGTGGGAGGGGTAGATGAGAAGCTGATTTATATTCTCACGACTAAAATGCATAGTATCTCCGCTATAAACATTTGCTTCCATATTTAGTTTTTTAGAAAGATCAAAAATTAATTGATCCTGAGTTGAGATAACACCTTCTTCTCCTGCATGTGGATTAATACCTGCTATTAAAACTTGGTTGATTTTCCGGTCTTTTGGAAACCCGCTTATACAGGATTTAATTTTTTGAATGAGATCTTGCTCTTTGAGCGACTTGTATACTTGATCGAGGGGAATATGATCAGTAAGAAGCAGGAAATTGCTATCCGGTGACAAAAAACACATACCCGCATCTAGGTCATAATAGTCTCCAAGGAAATCTGTATGACCTTTAAACTTTTTATTTTCAAATTTAAATTGATCCTTACTTGATGGAAGAGTGTGGAGGATATCACCTTCACTGCTATCTTTAATCGCTGCTAAAAGGCATGCCATTGTTTGTGGTATATCCCTATTTTCACAAAATTTTAAAGATAAATTTTTATGGCCGTCGGAAAGAATTCCACCTGAAAAGCTAAGAGGTAATCTTAGGTTGTCTAAGGTATCAAGAAGGCTTTCTTTAAAGCAATAGAGCCTATGGTTTTTCTCTAAAAGATCCAGCTTGAAAAAGCTCTTGATAAATACTTCAAGTCCAATACCTTTTTCGTGTCCTTGAGTTGTTAGAATCATATATTGTTTAAAATATAATAGCTGAGTCTTTCTCGACTGAACCAATTGGCCGTAATGTTTTTAGATCTCTTTGCAAAAATTTGATTATAAAGAACTCGCTTTGCTTGCAAGAATTCTTGAGAGTCGGCCAAGTCTTTTTTACTGACATAAAAGATATGAACAATATCGCCTTTAACATAAGTTTTTGAAAATGATTTCTCGTCGGTTTCCCTAAGAATTTCGCTTAGCTCTTTTGGAAGATCTTCGCCAGCCACACTGCCGAGGTCATTAGTTGAAATATCACGATAGATTTGGGGAATATTTCCCGTCGTTCTATATTTTTCTAAAATAGACGGTAATCGATCATAATCTGAATTGAGAACTTTTTCTTTGGGTAATGTAAAATCTAAGACTTTATATCTAAATGATAAGGCTTTTTTATTTTTAGTTTTCTTGTAGTAAAGATTTTTAAGCTCTTGGTCCGTTATAGTTACCAATGGAGCTATAACCCTCCCATTGAAAACGTTGTATTCCATTGCTTCTCTTAAAATCTCAAAATACTCATTGAACGAAATTCCTTTTGAGTCTAAGAATTTAAGTAGTTCTTTCCTATTAAGCCCTAGTCCTTTCTCTGTTTCGTTTATACGAGATTCTACGGCATCATCTGAGATCACATAACCAAGCTCTGAAAGCTTGTCTCTGATTATGAATAGATTTTGTAATAAATTAAGGACCTCTTTTTTATTATAATTAGGCTTGTTATAGATAAATGGTGCAATTTCTCTTCTAATATTGACGGTATTTTGCACTCTTTCAATTTCTGAAAGTGTATAGACCTTATCATTAATGACGCCTGAAACTTTATCTAAAAGCTTGGCATTTGCTACTCCAGAAAGCAGTAGCATAAGAGCGATGGTCTTGATCATATTTTCATTGCTTCTTTATTGATTTTTATTTTGGCTTTTTCTCTTTGCTCTTCAAAGTATTCCGCTAAAATCTCATCTCTTTTTTGATCATAGACAATTTTTTCGTATAGTTTCTTGTCTATTTCATCGTACTTTTTAACTCCCGTTACCATAACAACATGATAACCATACTGAGATCTGAATGGCTTTGTTACATAATTTGTAGGTTTGTTGTGAATAGCATCAAAGTATTGCTTAGTTAGTCTAGTTCTTGGTTGAAACCCCATGTCTCCGCCTGTGACAGCGCTGGTACTTTGAGAGTACTGAGCAGCAAGCTCTCTGAATTTATCAGCGTTAGCTTTTTTAACATCGACACCGACCTGCTTGTAAATTTGAGTCGCCTTATCTAGGGCAAGTGCTACGTCTGCGTCAGAAGGAAGAGTTCGAAGTCTAAAAAGAATTTGAGACGTTCTATATTCAGGGTATTTTTCGTAGTAGTCCTTAATATCATCTTCGGTTACTTTTATTTTTTGAAGTTTAGGCGTTAATTCTTTAGATATAAACGCATGATAAACAACATCATTCATCTTCTTTACTACTTCAGGTTGCTCATGGATTTTATCTTTCTTAGCGTTTTCTATCCCAATAAGTCTATCAATCAAATCATTTAGAGAGCTTTCAAGCGTGACCTCTTTAGAGCTTTGAACAAAACTTAAGTTTTGTTGATGGTAAGCAAATAAAGTAGATTTTCGGATGGTTTTACCATTTACTTCAGCAACTATTGGGTCGTTCTGAGCGAACCCTGACAATGCAAAGCTTATAGAAAAAATAACAAACAAAAAGAATTTCATATACACATCCTATTCAAATTGACTTTTTAAATACTTAACGAATTCATAATAGTCGTTAACAGTAATTTTATCCTTAAATAAACAATTTATCGAGTAATCTGGATTAATTTTATAAATCTTTGGTCTCTGCGTAAAGAAGGAGATAATTTTGTCTCTAAGTTGAGTATCGGCATCTACTAAGGACTGTGAAAACTTGAGCGTTACAGTTTTAGACTGCACTTTTACTGCTTCAACGCCTAGGTCAATAAGAATAATTTTGGACTTCATTACTAAGACTAGGTTTAGAAGCTCTTCAGGAAGTTTTCCATATTGATCTATTAAAGATTCAACGTGCCGCTCCAAGTCTTCCGATTCGGTAGAGCTGGCCAAAAGCTTATAAAATTTAAGTCGTGTGGAGCTATTAGATATATATGACTCTGGTATGTAGGCTTCAAAATTGGTTTGAACATCAACATATTTAATAAGTTTACTAGGAGTTCCCTTTATATCCTGGATGGCATCGTTTAAAAGTTCCATGTAAAGCTCAAGACCAATATTATTGATGTGCCCTGATTGCTCAGGACCAAGAATATCTCCTGCCCCCCTTATTTCTAAATCACTAGATGAAATTGAAAATCCAGATCCTAAATCCGCAAAATTTTGTAAAGCCTTAAGCCTCTTTCGCGAAACTTCAGAGAGTTTTTTAAATTTAGGAATAACAAAATATGCATAAGCTTTTCGATTGGACCGCCCGATTCTACCTCGAAGTTGATGGAGCTGACTTAGTCCAAAAGTATCGGCTCTATCTATAATCATAGTATTTGCGTTTGGAATATCTATACCGGACTCTATAATTGTTGTGGAGACTAGAATATCAAAATCGTGTTTATAAAAGGCTGCAATTCTCTTTTCAAGTTCTCTTTCGGGCAATTGTCCATGGGCGTAAACAATTCGAGCTTTTGGCGCGAGCTCTCGAATCTTGCCCGTAAATATTTCGATATCAGAAACCTTATTGTGAACTATATAGACTTGTCCATTTCGTGCAAGCTCCTTTTGTATGGCAGTTCTTAAGGTGTTCTGATCTTCTTTAATGACATAAGTCCTTATAGATTGCCTTCTGGGCGGAGGAGTTTTTATCAGTGACAACTGCTTTAAGCCTAAAAAAGATAGCTGTAATGTTCTAGGAATTGGTGTTGCAGTCATGGTTAAAGTATCAACATTTTCTTTTATCAGTTTAAGCTTTTCTTTATGTCCGACCCCAAACCTCTGCTCTTCATCAATGACTAAAAGTCCAAGATCTTTATATTTGAATTTATCACTCAATATCTTGTGAGTACCAATGAGAATATCTACTTTCCCATCAATTAATTTTTCTTGAATGGCTTTCGTTTCTTTTGGTGAACGCAATCTTGAAACTGATTCGATTTCTACAGCAAAGTTTTTAAAACGCTGTTTAAATGAGTTGTAATGTTGATAGGCTAAAATAGTTGTCGGAACCAACATGGCAACTTGCTTACCATCTAAAACGGCCTTATAGGCAGCTCGCATAGCTACCTCTGTTTTTCCAAACCCAACATCACCGCAAACGAGTCGATCCATTGGCTTTTCACTTGTCATATCGTCTATAACAGAATGAATTGCGTTTTCCTGATCTGGAGTTTCTGAAAACGGAAAAGAGAGGGAAAAATCATTAAAATCTTGATCAGGAGGACTAAAGGCATAGCCACGTTTTAACTCTCTCCTTGCTTGAAGCTCTATCAGAGAGAAAGCTAATTTTTTTACGGCATCTCTAGCTTTTGCCTTAGCTTGTTCAAATTTATTTTTCTTTAAGTCGGCTACAGTAGCCTTTGTATCAGCAGTAGCGTATTTCTGAACAAGATCTAATTTGTAAACCGGAACATAGACTTTGTCTGAGTCTTTGTACTCTATAACGAGATAGTCTGATGTACTGCCCCCAAGAGTTAAAGTTTCAACACCTAAGTATTTTCCTACTCCATGAAGTTTGTGAATGACATAATCATCTTTGTTAAGAGTAGACAGCTGTTCGGCAAAAAGGTCATAATCTTGTTTTATCGTTTTTTTCTTCTGCACCCGACTAGTTTTTCTATTAGTGAAGAACTCGTTGTCAGATAAGAAAATTATCTTTTCATTTTCATAGATATAACTTTGAGAAATAGAATAGGGTAGAGTCGCTAGGTGTTGTATGTTTTCATTGGTAAAAAACTTAAAGTAATCATATATTTCTTTTTTCTTGGAATCGTTTTCACTAATTAAGAGAATAGAATAGCCCTTAGAGGAATATTCACTAATTTTTAATACAACATTTTTTACTTTTTCTTTTAAGTCTCCTCCAAGAACAGAGTCCGATGCTAGAAGTTTAATATTTAATGGGACCTGTGGAATATCTTCTTCCTCAAACTCATTGTTGAATTCTGAAATATTAATATAGTTTCTAAGGTCACTTGAAGTGCTGAATATTTGATTCGGTGCTGGAATAAATGCCTCATTGTAATTTAAATAATCGTCTTGTTGAGAGGTAAGGTCTTCTATATAGAGTTCAAAGTCTTTAACAATATCAGATCTATTAAACAAGAAAGTTCTAAACTCACTACACCAATGAAGCAGTGTTGTTGGCTTCTCAAAAAAATAACTCGTATACAATTGGAAATTTTCAAAAGTGTTACCCTCTGAAAGAGAGTCGAAGATTCTTTTTCTTTGCTCAAGCATTTCTTTTTGACTTAAAGAGGGTCTTGGGAATTTATTTTTGAAATTAAGATTATTTTCTTCAGAAATTATACTTTGCCCTGACTTAGAAATTTCCACTTGCTTTAATTCAGAATTTTTTAACGTCATCAATGTATTCGGATCAATTTCATTTATTGTTTCAACAATCGTATCAAAAAAATTTATTCTGACTGGTTGACCGTTAATAGGATGAAGATCGAAAATTTCTCCTTTGATAGCAAATGTTCCAGGTTCATCTACACTGAAAGCTCTTCTATATCCAAGTGAAACTAGCTTTTGGGAAATTTCATCTAGTTCGTAAATCTCGTCAACTTTGATTTCAAAACCAGTCGAGTTAAAAAATTCTTCGGAAGGAAGAAATACTCTGGCACTACAATAGGTTGCAACAATATTTATCGAACCACGCTTTTGAGAGATTTGACCAATTATTGATAATCTTTTTTCAAAGTCATAGTCATTTTGTATGATACTTGAATAGATATCCCTTTCTAGATTGGGAAAATATTCTAGCTGAGGAATTTTTTCTCTAAATTTATAGTAAAACTCAGAAGCTTCTTCCTCGGTATTAAAAAGAAATAGACTTGGCTCAGACTGGATTCCAAATGCTTCTGTCGAATCTAAACTTTCACTATATAACAAACCAAAAAGCTCGGGTGAGAGACCGGTAACTTGAAGGCTTGAGCTTCCTGCCTCTTTAATGCGGTTAGCAATGGTAGCGAGTTTTAATTGGTTTTCTTTCATATTGTTTTCAAAGGTTTATAATTTCGATAACCTAGACGGTATATTTAGCTGAGGGCAAGATTTGTATATACCCTATTTTGTATTAGCAGTTTTAGCATTTTTTATCCTGCTTATCATAAGTCCAATTAGGTTTAATGATAAGAATAAAAGTAGCTCGTATAATCTAATTCTTTTTTCAAAGATAGGGGACTCGAGCGTCTTAATTGTATTATTAATGATTCTCCTACTAGCCTTTGTCCTTCAAATATCTAATGAGTCTTTGAGAGCCCTACTAATGATACTTTTGATTGTACTTGCCAGAAAAGTTGGGGTGAGCTCATGATAGAACTAGAGGTTTTTTGGTCTCTATTAATTGTGATAGGACTTCTAATTATAATCGATTTTTTCGGACTCTATAATGTAAGCTCTGAGTCACCAAGCGTAACAGCTAGACTTCTTATAGCAACCAATAGACTTAAAGCTAGATACATTTACATCTTAAGAAATAGAAGGTTCAACCAAATAAATAGCAGTACCTTTTTTGCGAGCTTTTTAATTCTTTTTTTAACACTTGTCGGTTGTTATTGGCTTATCGCAAAAAAGGAAGTCTTTTTTGAATCTGCTTTATTCTTATTGCCAGTCTTTATCTTGCTTGTATCCAATTTGGTTATAAAAGAAGAGATTTTTGTAAAAGAAAATTCTAACTCAGTTGTGAAAAGTCTTTTTTATTATTTCATTTCCTACTACACAGTAACTAGTTTTAGATTAGCTTCACCTACAGTTAATTCAATTATAAATGCCTCTATCATCATTATGTTGGTGGTGTTTTTTTGGAATTCCAGAGGGCCATTAAAATACCGTTCAGCATTTAGTTTAGAGATGTCTAACTTCACAAGAATAAGTTTTTTTATAAGTCTTCTAGCTGTATTTGAACACTCGGGAGACGCGGTGTTTTTTAGGTATACAGGGCTTTCTTTATTCGTAATTTATTTCATTACTCTCATTTCAGCTTTTTCAATTGAGCACCTTGGTTTTTCTAGTTTTAAAATACAGTCCAATAGAAAAGAAAGGCTCTACCAAAATTTAATTAGTTTATTTTGTTTAGGAAAATTATGTTTGGTTATTTTGAAATTTTAATCATTATCTTATCTATATGTGTTATGGCAACATGCTTCTATCAAAAAGATAAGAATAGATTTTTGATAGACTTGCTAGCAATAAGCGTTTGCATAAAATTTATAACAGAAGGTTCTTACTCTACTGCACTAGTGCTTTTTACCATTTTTCTTTTTAAGTTAAATCTTCTTAAGAAAAATCAACATGGGAGTCAATTGCTTTCAGACTCTGCCAAGAATCAAATTAGAATACTATTAGTTTTCTATGCTATAGCAGTGTTTAATCTCCTTATACTTAGGGGGGCTAATAAGCTAATCTCCTTTGCAGAATATGATTTCTCATTTGGAGCTATATGCTTATTAATCTCAGTATACCTTCTCGTATTTAGGCGTGTTTATGATTGATATAATCGTTCTGGGTTTTCTTCTTCTTGCAGCTATCTTTGTCTGTGCAAAATTTGGCGTCAATTCCAAAGGTGGTTTTGCTTTTGCTATATGTCTGGCTTGGCTATGTTTTTTGGTGGAAAGAGCGGTTGGCCAGCCATATGTTGAAAGTCTATTTCCTCTTTTGGGCCTCTTAGTACTTCTTTATAGTAGTATAAAAGATATTAAAAGAGGCGGAGAAAAAGAATGATTTTTATATTTATCCTTTTTCAAATATTTCTAAATATTTCTGACAAAAAATTGTTTAGTGGAAATTATTCACCAGTCATTAATATTTTTTTCGGTATTATCTCAATAACCTTTCTCTTTTTACCTGATTACAATTTGCCTAATTTAATTGAGATCACGCAATTTAATCTTTATATACTTGTCATTTATTTTGGGATTAGGTCCATTATTAATTTGGGCTATCTAGTAAATCAAAGCAAACCTGTAGATGTTAATATAGAAGAATTGATCATGGCTTTGTTGTTTTCTGTCAATAGTATAGAGATTAAAGGGGTTTTACTTCTTGCACTTATATTGATGTCTATAAAGTCTTTTGGAGACAGTATTGAAATAAAAAATATCGATCTATGGTGTCTTTTTCTCTTAACATTCTCATTTCTCGAGTTTAAGGGCACCTTGGTTATCATGCTGCTAGGTCTCATACAACTTGCAATAGTATTTCTTGCCACATCTCGTGGAAGAGAGTCACAGTTAAAGATTGTTATTTTAATTTCTATTCTGTTTTCTCGTTCGATTGTTAGTTTAGAGATCGCAATTATAATGATTGGCTTTGCCTTTGTTGATAACTTTATAAGTCTCTGTGACAAGAATTTAAGATTGAAAATTGAAAATATTTCTAAAGGTTTTGAGTTTTTCGAAAAGATTAGAACTTTTTTTAAACTTAGAATTCAAGAAACCATCGTTCTTGGACCGTATAGGCAGGAGAGCGATATAAGCAGAAATTCAAAAATTTTAGGGAGACCCAATAATTTTAAGGCTTATCTCGATCAATATGAATTGAAAGGCAGTGTGATTATTTTTGGATTGTTCTGTTTAACTTTAATATTAGGACTTTTCCACAATGGTTAGCTTTTTAGGTATTTTAAATATATTTGTGGGAGAGAATAGGGCCAAAGAGACTTTTTGTCGGCTTATGCCAATGATTCTATTTTTAGCCTTTGTATCACATCTTTTCGCATTAAAAGCTTGGACTGCTAAGGTTGGCTTTAGTGGAGGAGAAGCTTATATATTAGTCTATATAGCTAGTATATTTTTGGGCCAATTAGTTTACAGTCCTCGTGAGTATATAAAGTCATTTAGAGATTTAATACCGCTCTACACCATTATTTTGTTCGAAGATATATTTATTTCAACAATGCTCTATTCGGCATTTTTATTTGCTACAAAGCGCGATAAGTGCACTCATTTGGCCGCCAGTTTCCTGTGTTTTGCAGCAGTAGGAAGCCTTACATATTTGTGGAGTCAACAGTATGCGAATCTTAGCTTATTTATAGCGCTTGGATTTTTGTTCTTGAGATATCTAAAAGATGCTGCAAGGACAAGAGAGTTTGAGATGAATATGATGGCAATAATTTTTCTCGCCTTTAATTCTCTAGATAATAATCAGAATATTTTTTACGCTCTTCTCATTATATTATCTGTGAATTTGATAAGAAGGTTTAATAGGTTTCAACATATTTCAACGATTATTAGGCTTCTTAGCTTTGTGGTTCTTGTTAAATTCGAAATATTAACTATGCCGGTTATTATGGCGTATGCTCTGATTTGTTTAGAGCCAATTGTAACGAGCAATCCACTCAAAAAATTTCGTATTATTCATTACGAGCTGTCTTCACATATTATCGTGATATTCTTCTACTTTTCATTTGTTTTTATTTATCTGCTGACGAGTACAACTATAGTTGAGTCACTCTTTATGATAATGTCGGCGTTCATTGTTTTGATAAAATTTAGCTTTGGTAGAAATGAAAGAGGTATTTTTAAAGAGGACCTAGCAATGATAACTCTTTTTGGCTGTTCTCTACTTGTGGGAGGCATTAATGGTTAATATCTTTCCCATTTTTTTATTAGGCGGAATAACATTTCTAAGTCAACAGATAACTTCGGGGAAGATTGGGAAAAAGTTAACCGCATTAATTGGTAGCCTTTACCCTCTTATGCTGATGGGTGGCTTAGAGAGAAACTCATTTCTAGTCATGTTGACATCCTACTTAGTAGTTTTTTATCAAGTTTACTTGTTAGATAAAAAGACTGCATTTTCTAAGGTTTTTGCAATTGCTACGATTCCTTATTTATGTCTATATTCCTTATTAGAATTGGGTCTGATTGAGTTTCTGTGTTATATACTTTCACTACAGCTTGTATTTCAGTCTATAAAACATCAAGGTAAGCCCGGGCTTGCTCTTAGAATTTCCTTTACTAGTTCTCTCTCTATAGTGTTTTTAATGGCAATTGCTTGCATCTTTTTGGGCCAAAGTACTTTTCCATCTTTGTCAGCCACTGCAAAGACTTTTGGAGGCTCTATACTATCTGTTTTAGTGCTAATCTCTGGAATCAAAATTGCGGGGTTTGGTGATGGTCGAGCTATCGGAATGGGTAGAATACATATTGTTATTATATCCCTAATCCTCAGCCAAAAACTTACTAGCCTATTTCCTAGTATTGTTTCTTTTAGTCCCTTATTGCTACCCCTATCAATAGTTTTGGCCATATGGTTTTATAATTTTAAGATAGCCTTGGGACACGAGAAGCCAATTTCTTCTATTAATCTATTTATTGCAAATTTATTCTTAACGTTCTTTAGCTCTTTTTATCTTGGCTTCTCTGGGTATTATCTATTCTTTGTCTCCGGACTGATTTTGCTTTCACTTTCTAGTCTTTTGAAAGTTTATAGCCGTTCGAAAATTATTCGATATTTATACCTCGGGTTTCCACTGTCTCCTCAGTTTATACACGCTATTTATTGTTTAAACAGTCAAAATATTGAATTAGATGTTTTAAGTAGGCTGCCTCTTGTTGCTGTTTTAGTTCTTCCCCTTATCTTTTATTCAAAACTATTAAATGAGGATGACCGTGGATCGTTATAGAGTAAAGCTAAAAGCGGGAAGGATAATTGGTCCACTGGAATTAAATGATTTCATCGAACTGGTTTATAGGGGTAAATTGGAAGGCGATGAAGAAATTCAAAGTTTTCCTGTGGGAGAATGGCTTCCACTCACATCTTTTCCAGAACTTTTGAAAGTCTTTGAGAGTCAAATCCAAGAAATCGATGAAGAGACGTTTATAAGGGATATCAAAAACCTAGAAATTACTCGAAAGGATCTTTTAGAGTCAGAAGATAAGTTTCAAGAATATGATTATAAAAACAAAAACGAAATTAAAACTGTCTTGCTCGATCCTGTGAAGGTAGCTACAACGATTCAGCCTTTGAAAGAGGCAGAGCAAAAGAAAGAGGATTCTCCTCTTAATGAAGAAGAGTCTCTCTTTAACTTTGATTCAGATGCGACCAGAGTCCGCCAGCAACCTACAGTTCAAAAAAAGGGACCTGTAAGTATAGATGAAGATGATAAGACAAAAATAAACCCTGAATATCAAAAATACTTAGAGCAAGAGAAAAAAAAACAAAAGCCTGAGGAAGAAAAAGAGAAAAAACGAAGGGAACTTGAGCAAAAGAAAAAAGATAAGACTGTTTTTGACTATGAGAACGAAGCCACTCAATTTATGTCTGTAGATGAGATTGTTCCTGAGTTAGAGTCAGCTATAGAGTCCGAAGAAGATATAAAAAAAGAAAGAACAAAAGAATCTCAAAAACAATCCCAAGACCAAGCGCCAAAAATTGAGGTAGAAGAAAAGAAGCCTGATAAAAAAAATAGATTTTTAATACTAGCTTTTGCAGCCATTCTATTCATTCTCTTTGTCCTTCCAGACGAAAATGATACGAGTAAGCGCGAATTGAAACCGATTGTTACTATTGAACCTGAAATAAGCTTCCCTGTTCGTATTGATCCACCTGACAAGACATTGTCAGAGAAGCATTATGCTGAAGCCTTAGCTCTTTATAGAAAATTTGACTATAGTTCGATGGTTGAGGCGGTCAAACATTTCAGGCTAGCTGTTGAAAATAATTTTGAATACGACAAAGCTATGCACCGACTTATTTTTACTGCATCTTATATTTTAGAAGACTCCACGACTTTTGTTGATGACTCGAACTCTATTTTCAAACTCATATTAGTAAATAAATCAAAAATTCTTAAAGATCCCTTCTTCGCCTCTGCTGTTACACTTTTTTATCTAAAAGTCGGAAAGACCAGTGCAGCCCTATCTACTGTGGAAAAGTTTAAGGCAATACCAGGTGTTAAAGCTAGCGCTGAGCTTCTTGCTGTTTATTTGAAAGCTTTAGTTTCAGCAGGAGAATTTATCGAGGCAAAAAATATTTATACTAGGATCAGGGCATTGCCCACTCAATCCCATTTTAGTTTAGAAGCTATGCTCGAGTATCATAAAATATTAGGACAAACAGAAGAGGTGGTTAAAGTCATTAATGAAGCTAAGGCAAAATATCCAGACTCTGCTTATTTTGATTTGGAAACTGGTTTATTGCTGGCAGATGCCAATAAAACAGAAGAGTTAAAATCTCTTATTTATGTTCTAAATCAAAATAACGTCGAGGGCTCAAGAATTTTCCACTCAAAGTATTTGGCCCTACTTGGTCTTTACCATGCTCTTAAAAATAATATTGATTTGGCAGTAAAAACATTTGAAAAATCTTTAAGCCTGAACCGAAACTTAGATATTATCGAAAAACTAGCTCTTTTGAGAGAGAGTGGAAATAAAAAAACTGATGAACTTATAACTAACTCAAGAGCCTTGAAAGAGTTAAGGCTTGCGGAAAACGCTCTTCGAAAGGATGACATCGACCAAGCATTTAAACATGCGTTGGTGGCAAGTAATCTTGCGCCAAACCTATTGGAAGTAAAACTCATGTTGGCTGATATACAACTTGAAAAAGGTTATATAGAAGATGCTATCGTACAGTTAAAAAAAATGTATGAAAGAAACCCAACCTCAGTAAAGCTGGTTTTTAAATTGATTGATTCTTATATTGAAGCTTATCAGTTCAAAAATGCAACAAATTTAATGAATATTGCAGCCAGTATACCTGGTGGACAGTTGCATGATTTTTACGCAGTAAAAGCCAAGCTATCACTTTATCGTGGGGATAAAAGCGGCGCAATTGGTTGGTATCAAAGAGCTGCAAACTCCAATCCGATTGATGATTCAAATATTTATGCACTGGCTAAGTTATTTTTAGAAGCATACCGTTTTCTTGATGCTAAGGCCGTTCTTCTAAAAGCAATGGATCTTGATCCAAGTAAGGTTGAATATAAATTACTTTATGGAAAAATACTCTATGAAGTAGAGTCTAGTAGTGCTGCAATTGGATACCTATATAATGTACTAGAAGATTTTCCTGACCATCCAGCTGTATTAAGTGAAATAGGAATTTACTATTATAGAAGTGGCGAGATCAAAAAATACAAGGAAGTTAAGGAGAGACTCTTGGGTCTACCAGAGAAGTCTCCCAGCCTTTATCGCTTCTTGATTGAATCTGCCAGGCTCGATGACAGTGTTGAAAAGATGATTGAGTATCAGAAAAAACTTATTGAAATCGATCCAGGTGATTTAAAAACAAGAATGGAGCTTGCGTCTTCGTTGATTTCTTTAGAAAGATATCCTCAGGCAAAAGAGCAATTAGAGGCAGTCTCAGACCGGCTAAAAACATACCCCAAGCTCAATTACCTTTTAGCGAGGTTGTACTTACTTGTGGATAATTTTGAAAAGGCTAAGGAACTTGCTTTTAAGGAGGCTAAAGATAATCCCACAATTGATTCGACTTATGTTCTCCTAGGAGAAATCTATCGTCGTGAAGAGAATTTAATTGAGTCAAATAAGTATTTTGTGAAAGCATTACAGATAAACCCAAAAAATATTGAAGCGATGGAAGGGTTAGCTGATATTGCTCTTAAAAACCTTCAGTATCAATTGGCACTAGATCAGTACTTGAAAATTATTGAGCTTGAACCAAATTACGTGGAAGCCTACCGAAAGGTGGGAGATACTTATCGTCAGTTGAGTCAGAGTCAACCCGCTATCGAGTACTATGAACAGTATTTACAGAGAAAGCCTAACACCAAATATAAGAGCAAAATTAACTCTTATATTGAACTGATGCGATAACTTATGCTATCTTTGGCCATCAAAGGAAAGATGTATGCACGACATTAAACATTTTGAAACAAACACTGACCAAGTTAAAAACAATCTCTCTAAGCGAGGATTTGATATATCTTTGGTTGACTCCGCTCTTGAGCTTAATTTGAAAAGAAAGAAGTTAACGACCGAGGTTGAGTCTAATCAAGCTGAAATAAAAAAACTTTCCAAAGAGGTCGGGAGCATTAAGAAAAATGGTGGAGATGCCTCATCACTTATGGAGCAAGTTCAATCTATCAAGGCTAGTATGCAAAACAGTCAGGATGAGCTGGAAAAGACTAAGATTGCATTAAATGATGCGCTCGCGGTGATTCCAAATTTGCTAGATGAATCTACTCCTGAAGGTGGGGGAGAAGAGGATAATGTTGAAGTCTCAAGATGGGGTGAGCCAAGATCATTCGAATTTCCTATTAAGGATCATGTAGAGCTTGGTGAGAATCTTGGGCAATTGGACTTTGAAGCTGCCGCAAAGCTTACGGGGGCTAGGTTTGTTGTATACAAAAAGGGTTTTGCACGCCTAGAGCGAGCCTTGGCAAATTTCATGCTCGATCATCAACTAGAGAGAGGTTATCAGGAAATTATCCCTCCTTTTATTGTGCATGAGAGATCACTATTTGGAACGGGCCAACTCCCAAAGTTTTCAGAAGACCTTTTTAAAATAGAGGGGCAAGATTGGTATTTGATACCAACTTCAGAGGTTCCTCTTACAAATTTGAAGCGCGAAGAGGTTTTTGATGAAACTGAATTACCGTTAAAATATACAGGACTGACGCCTTGTTTTAGAAGTGAGGCTGGCTCTCATGGAAAAGATACTCGAGGCCTTATACGGATGCATCAATTCAATAAAGTTGAGATGGTAAATATTGTTCATCCGGAAAAGTCTGATGAAGTACTTGAGGAAATGGTAAGATCCGCTGAAGAGCTTCTTGAAAAACTAAATCTTCCTTATCGCAAGCTTCAGCTTTGCACTGGAGATATAGGGTTTGGTTCTAGAAAAACATACGACTTAGAAGTCTGGGTTCCCAGTCAAAACACGTATAGAGAAATTTCTTCTTGCTCTAATTGTGGAGATTTTCAAGCTCGTAGGGCGGGTATCAGGTTTAAAAAGCAAGGTGATAAGCCCCAATTCGCCCATACCCTAAATGGTTCAGGCTTAGCTGTTGGTAGAACTCTAGTTGCGGTGGTTGAAAATTATCAAAATGAAGATGGTACGATTACCGTTCCACAAGCTTTGATTCCCTATATGGGCGGCTTAGAAAAGATAGATTAATTTTTTATTCACTGCAGCGGCCACGGGCGTTGTACTTATTTCATTGATTTCTCATAGTTGAAAGTTTATATTCTTTCCACTGAAAAGTTTGAGGAAGTGTGTCCGAGTGGTCGAAGGAGGCAGTTTTGAAAACTGTTGAGGGTTTGCGCCCTCCGGGGGTTCGAATCCCTCCACTTCCGCCATACTTTTTCAGTCCATTCGGAGACGTGGGTGAGTGGTTGAAACCAGGCCCTTGCTAAGGGTCCGAACGTTCTGCGTTCCGCGAGTTCGAATCTCGCCGTCTCCGCCACTTTCAAATATAAACACCATAGCATCGTCGTCTGTACTCATTCGATTCTTCAGCTTATCTAGTCTCATTGATAACAATAAATAGAAGTAATTTAAGTTCTTTCCCTTAAGATGATATTATAAACTTGAACTTTAAAAAGTTATAATGGCTCCCGAAGTTTTATTGAGGAATTATGAAAAAAATAAAAATTTTTATGTTTATTCTATCAACAATTCTCCTCATGGTATTACTTGTTGAAGCATTAAGCCTGACATTTCTCTATACCAAATATAAGTTTTTGAGTTATCCCCAAGGTTATAGAGAAATAGCATTTAATGAGCTCTTTATAGTAACAAATAATTCGAATAAAGATGGTTGCCCTAATTTTTCAGATTTATTAGGACCTCACCCCTTTATGGGGTACAGTCTGCGAACAGATGGACCTTGCGCTGATGAAAACGGTGATGGTTTTAATGGAAACAAAATACCAATTACTAGAAATGATGAATTTTTTGATGTTTTAGTCGTTGGGGGAAGCGTAGCAAGTCAAATAGCAAAATACGAAGATATAGGTGGGTCACCATATTTAGAAGAGAAGTTAAACAGTTTATTTGAAAAAACTATGGGAAAAAAATTGAGAGTTTTTTCAATGGCTATGGGTGACTATTCATATCCGCACCAACTTATAGCATTAGGTTTAAGCACAAACTGGGTAGATGGGTATATTGATATATTTGGACTGAACGACTCATATGAATTAGTAGATTCATTTACAGGAAATCCAAAGATTAGAATTTCAAGTAATTATTATGGTGTTATGGGTGACTTTACATTACAGGCTCAAAAAAAATTCAGGAAAAATATATACAACTTTATCATGACTTATAAACCATTTTCTTGGCTTGATAGCTCATATTTTTTTACTGTTGTTGATGCTCAGATATTTGAATTTTCAAAAAGAATAACCAACGACAAATCTTTTAAAAGGGAGACATTGAGTTCACTTAATTTTCAGGAAGAATTATCACCAAAACAGATGATTGAGATCAGAAGAGATCAAATGAAATCAAATCTAATGTCAATGAAATCTCTTTCTCTGGGTCACGGATTAAAAGGTCTTCATATTTTTCAGCCAATTTTAGCCTCAAAAGACTCACACAATAAAAAGGAGATCGCCACCCTAAAGAAGTATTACTCAGAGCGAGCTGAAGGTTTTAAAAAAAGCTATTTATTCCTAGGAGAAGATTATAAAAGTTTTTCCAAGGATCACGAAATTTCATTTTCCAATTTTGCGCAATTCTTTGATGGAGAATTTGATATTTACCAAGACGATTGTCACTTTGATTTGGATGATAAGAGCGAAAATGCTCCCATAAGGAGACTTATAGATAAAATAGCACTGGAGGCTTTCGAGCAGTGGAATTAATAAAGAGTGATAAATTCGAAAGACTTTTAATTTTTTTAATTCTAATTGCTGCCCCCTCAGTCCCAGTTGTTCTAAACCCTGACTACCCCTTTGGTAATGGAAATGTTTGTGACACGCTAGTATACAATTTTTTAAACTTCTATTATGACCTTCCATTTGATTTTCACTATATGGAAGATAGAATTTCTGCAATATTTCCAAATTTCCTAATTTACAAGATTTTTTCAGATCCTTTTGCTACTTATTTTAACTATTTTCTTTGGTTTTATCTTTTGCTCATAAGCATCTATTTTTGCTTGATTCAATTGGGTGAGAAAAAAGAAGCTCTTGTCGGTGTTTTACTGATGGCAACCACCTCTCTGTCGACTGGAATCCTTGTTACCGACTATCCCGCATCTAAGGCTCTCGTTTGGGCATTTATAAGTTTAGGGTTTTTGTTAAAAAAAGAATCTAATAAAACGAAAAGACTTTCATACATCTATTCGGGTGTATTTCTCTGTTTTTCTTTAGTAGCTCAACTTAGAATTATTTTAAGTCTAGCCTTTTTTCCAATACTACTTTTCGAAAAATACGAAATTTCTCGCGATAATATTTTCAAAATACTAAAAGTATTGTTGGGACTAATTATTGGTTATTTGTTTCTTGGGCTTATTAACTATTTGTTTCTTGGAAGAGAGGTTTTCTTTTTAAGAGATACTTTTGAGGTCATATTCTGGAGTGAGGAGGGCATGCGAGGTAACTACTTTGACAGATTTAAAAATAGTGCTTCCTCTTCACTCTTTTTTATTGGATTAGCTCTGGCCATAATGGAAGTTGTAAAAAAGAAAGAATTTACTCAAATTTCTCTAGCTTCAATATTAACTTCTCTTATTGTTTTGTTCTATATAGCCATAGATGGAAATTACTTTATAACTTCAAATTATCATTTTTCTTCTATTATTGTTCTCTTGCTTGTGTTTAAGGTCCTTTTAAAGGACAAATTAAATAATATTTCAGTGTATAATATTGCTTTTGTTTCTATGCTTGCATTGGCTGTCAGCTATCTATTGAGAGTAGATATCCAAAGAAGTCTCTTTGAAAATATCCAGTTTGGCTTTTATCTCGTTTTAATAGCGTTTGTTTTTATTCTAAAAATTGCGCCGAAAAAATTAAAGGTACTTCTAATATTTTTATACTTTGCTTCTTTAAGACCCGATCTACACTTTGGAAAAAATCAATTGGAAAATAGATGGCAAAAATATCCGCGGTACACAAAGTCATATGCCTTAAAGCTTCGCTCAGAAATCCAAGAGATAGTTTCAGCTGGTTTAGATACTTCACCTTTGGCAATCATGAGTGAGATTTCAACAACTAAAGGCGATTTTAAATCTTCTGTAGTATATTCGTTTTTGGGTTGTGGCTCTAGAGATATAGTGAAAATTTCGGAAATACCCAAACAATTTACTTTTAGTAATCGTAAATGGCTTTTAAGTGATTTAGATCAGCTTAAATTGAATAGATTTTTAAAGAAAGAAAAAACAATAAAATACGAATATGTATCTAATCCTGTCCCGAATCTATATCTATATAAAATAAAGAAATAAATAAATTCATTTTGAGAAAGATCTTTATAAATTATATAATATGCAGGTATGTATAAGCTTGGAATTTTAACGACATTGATAGTCACGACTCTAAATGTTTACAGTCTAATTTCGACAAAAGAACTATACCCTTTTGCGCCATATGTTATGTACTCAGTGGCACACCTCCCAGGCAAATTAACAATGATCGAATTATATTTTGAGGATAGTGGCGGCAATCTCATTAAGGTTAAAGACAAAGATATTGCTCCTTATGATGAGTCTCGAGCAAAAAATATTTTTATTGAACTTTACTGGGATAGTGAACAACTGACAGCTGAACAGGTTGATAATAAGGCTTCTAGGGCACTTGAAACAATATATAACGCCTATTTGAAAAATAGGACGAACTTAAATACTAACTATTCAAACTTGGTATTATATTTTGAAAGGTGGGGTAGTGTAGAGGCCATTCAAAAAGGAATTCCCGAGTACAAAGAAGAGAAACTAAGGTTTGAAAAATCTAAAAAATAACATTTTAGGCTTTTTTAATGTGCATTCTAGTTCGAAAGAATTCTCGTTTAGACGAATTATTTTTTACTTAAGCATGGCTTATACTTACACATATTTACGTCCCTTGGGAGGACAGGTAAATGATTTTCTGTCTGGCGCAAATGATGAGCTTTGGAAACCTGAAAGCTTCTTTCAATTTTTTAGTTTAGACCTTGTAAAAAGCCTATACTTTGAGGATATGGACAAGGTTTTTATATTTTCTCTTTTGATGTGTGCCTTTGGTATTTCGTTTCGCTTATTTTCAATTGTTGCATTTTTTCTGGCACTATTTTTAATTGGAGTTCCTATAAACTTTGGTAAGGTACATCATTCTAATTTTTTGCCTTTGTTTTTTATCGGTTTTTTCATTTTTTCCAAGTACTCCGGTGTTATTAGTGTGGATGCTTTATTGAAGAAAATTTTTTTTAAAAAAAGTGAACCTAAAGAATCACTCTATTACATGTTACCCTTTCAGATGATGTTGGTGCATTTTTCATCAATTTACTTTGCCTCAGGTTTTCAAAAAATGAGGTTTTCAGGACTTGATTGGATTTTTAGTGACAATATGAGAACAATTATTTTAACAAGACCTACAGTAACAGAACTGGGTGCTTCTATTACTTACTATCCAAAATTGGCAATAATGCTTGCAATGATAACAGTATTCTTTGAACTATTCTCCCCATTGGCCCTTTTTCATAGATATACAAAATTTATCTTTGTTGGGGGAATTATGGCGATGCATATAGGAGCGAAGGCAACTCTTGGTGCTCATGGCGACTTTACTCCCTATGTTTTATCTCTTCTTGTGTTTATTCCTTGGTATAGTTGGTTTTATAAACCGATAGAGCAAAAGCTAAGTCGAGTTTAGAGGATGAAAGATAGATCTATTATTGTTAGCTTAAAAAGCAATAGAGAACAAATTGATTTAAAATATCGACTTATAGAAACTCTCGCATCTAAACGATGGTTTAATCTCTTAAAAACGTCTCTGACACATGAGAATTGTCTCTTGAATGATGGGAAAATTTTATTGGGTTCATTCGATGAGCCCTATTTCGAACTTATAATTCAACCTCCAAACATTATTGAGTTAGAATGTGAAGCGGAATTCACATTGGTAACGCAAAAGAATACTCTTTATGCAATTTACGATAACTCTAAAAAGATTCTAACTTCAGATTTACATTTTAGTTTTGCAGAAAGAGAGTTAAAGGGCTCAAGTTACGATCCCACGGGAGACGACAAAAGACTCTTTAAAGTAGCAGAATTAGAGGTTAAAACTGAAAACTTCTTGGAAATAAGTGAAGCTTTAGACGTTAAAAATTTATCTGTAGATGGAAGTTATTTTAATGTGTCAAAAGCTATAAAATATACTGAGCCTAAACTTGAAGCGCAATCTAAGTCAAATAGCAGCTTTAGATTTAAGACCGTTGTTCTTAATACTGGGTTTTATAATATAGATGAAGAGTTCGGAGTTATGGCCACAGGAGTATCACTTTCACCAGCTAACTTCGTGGTTGCTCATGTGAACAAAATTGATTCTCTTATTAAAGAATTTTTAGATGAAGATTTTTTGGTTTTTCATTGTGCTGGAAGCATGGTTAAAAATTATGCTGAGTTTATAATTGATTTACATAAGACTTTTGATGAAATGAAGCTCAATGCTATTCCCGCTATTGGTGAGCTTCGTTTTATGGAGGGTGGTGAACATAAACCCTTTTTCGATCTTCCCTTTCTAATATTGAATATTAGTGAATATAAGAGTCTCGGAAAACCTAGCTTTAAAGAGGGTAAATTGAACTACAAGTTTGACTCTTCAGGAGTATTAAGAAATAAGTTTGAAGCTAATTGGGTTGGCCCCGGTCAAAAATTTAGTACAGAAGGGAAAATTGGAAATATTACCAGTGATTTAGTTGGCGAAATTATTTTAAATGGTAAGAAAGTTTTTACGACACCCCTAAGATTAGAAAGAAACCTTATTCTCCAGCATTTATATTTGAAAAATAAAATGAATGTGATTAAAGAAGAGGTGGAGTTTCAGGCTAGCTCTGAAAAAAACTATACAAAGCTTTTTCAAACAAGTCATGAGGAAGGAAAGCGCTTAGAAAAATCTTTTCAAAATTTTACTAAACTGGTTTGTTTTGACAATAGCTTAGACTCAATCCTTTTTTCTAACAAAAATCAAGAGACATATATATACACAGACGAAAAGATATCGAGAACTTTTTCCAGATTAATAAAAACAAATCAAAATAACTTGCTAGAAGAAATAGAGAAAATTAGTTTTGATGGACGAGGTAAAAACTACCCTTTGGGGCTGCTAGAGGCAATCTTCTCAAGTTGGGGGGTCACTAGAGTCGAATTTTTTGAAAGATTACTTACATCAAGGGTTGAGGTTATAGAGTTTTCTGAAATTTATAAAGTCGTTCAAAAGAATATTGAATTAAACACCTGCATTTATCTTGCTGGCTTTTTCACATCCAAACAACTTCGTTATAAAAGCTCACAAAACAAAGTCATAAAATTATTTATGAGTCTAGTTGAAGAGGTGAGTAATATTTTGGGTGATGAAGTATACTATTGTCTAGAGAAGTTTTCTATTAGGGCGCTTCAAAAAAATGAAGTTAAATTTTTACTTTTATCTCGAGTCGTAGATGATAGGGAATGGAAATTATATGAGCAATAATAGTTATCCAGTAGCCATCTTAAAATCAGATCAAACCTATGAGTTAACCATATCATGGACGATACATAACTCATGCAATTATAAATGCTCTTATTGTCCAGCCTCATTAAACCGAGGTAGTTCTGATTGGTTAAATTTAGAAAAAGCCAAAATCTTTATAGATAGATTAGAACAGCGATATATAAAGAATTTGGGTTATAAAAATATACTAATTTCTTTTTCCGGTGGTGAGCCGACATTATGGAAGGGTTTTGCAGCACTTTGTGAATATATAGGCTTGAAGGGTATGAGGCTTGCTATTACTTCCAACGGATCTACCTCTTCGAAATATTGGGATAAAATCGCACCGTTTTTTGATATAATTATATTTTCATTTCATTCTGAACACGGCAACCCCACTCAATTTGTAGAGAACTTTAAAAGGCTTAGCGAAAATAAAAATTGTGTTGTGCCCGGTGTACGACTCATGATGCATCCTGATCCTGAAAAATGGATCGTTTCAGAAAAGGTTTCACAATTGATTAAGTCCTCTTGTGAAGACTATACACTTCAAGCGGTTAGACTTGTTGATGGTTATGATGAGCGTCCTTCACCTCGAGAGGGATATTCTGATAAGCAACTTCAATTTCTGTCTAAAAACAGTTTTATTGTAAACAAGACGGGGACCAAAAACCCGAACCTCCCTAGGATCTACTTCGATTCGGAAGTTATTTTTGAAGATGGACACAGAGAGGAGTTGGATGAAAATAAGTTGCTAAATAAGGATATGTGTAACTTCGAAGGTTGGACATGCAAAATTGGATTTGAGCAGCTGTTTATTAAAGATAATGGTGAAGTGTATGGAGGGAGCTGTAGAATAGGAGGCTCTTATGGCAATATTAAAGATCCTGAAGAAATAAAATTCCCAGAAAAACCTGTGATTTGTAACTTTAAATTATGTCATTGCGCAACTGACATAAGAGTTTCAAAGACCTCACCTAAATTTGAAAGCTAAACTCTATAAAGCTTTGGAATAGAGTCAATTTCTTTTAGAACATGTTCAAGGTTGAATCCGATTAAACTTGCAAACTCTTTTAGGGCTTCATACTTAGTGGCGTTGTCTTTTTCAACTAGCTTTAAAGCCTCATCTCTTGTGATTAGGCCCTCCCTAATCTGATTTGACCTAAAGTCGTCAAACTCTGAGAAACCGCCAACACTATAGTAAACATAATTGTTGAACGCTGTGTGAACATCGTCCATGCGCCATTGATTCTCTCCAAATTTAGAATCAGCTTCCCAGGCATAAAGATCATTAAGAGTTCTTTCCATTTCTTGTTCTACCCAAGGGTAGTAATTGAAAAGATACAGAAAATCATCTTTTGCAATAAAGCAGTGCCAATAAGCTAAGAAATTATCCCAAATAGAACGATTCCAATAAGAAGGGTTCTTAAGAGTCTTAAGTGTATAAAACATACCGAGTTGTAGTTTTGTACTCCATCCATAGTCAAAAAGTCTTGGGTTATTTACAAGTGTTTTGTTTATCCCACAGTAACCCACGAAAAACTCTCTCTGTTCAAGTTGAAAACCTGAACACCATACAGTTAAAGGTAAATTCTTTTCTTTTCGAATTTTGCGGCCCCAATGATACATTTCCTTATCTCCGGCTTGAACAAAAGTCATCATGCCAAGATGTGGGTCTTTAAGAAAACCTTCGATATTGTTTCTAATATTTGCCGCTTGTCTGGGATAATTACCACATCTGTAGATAACTTCTACGTCTAGTGCACCTGCCATTTTTGCTATATTATGCCTTGCTTTCTTTGAGGTTAGGAGCCAATCATAGGTGAACCCAACCGGGTTCATTCCAAATTCATTTTTTAACAAGTGTAACCCATAGCTACTATCTCTTCCTCCACTCAGACCTATAAGACAATCAGGCTTGCCATTTTTAGATCTGTGTTGGTCGAAAATTTTCGCTAACTTTTCTTTTCCAAGATATTTTTGTTTTTTATATTTATTACAAATACTACAAACACCATTTTTATCAAACTCAAGGAAAGGATAATTTTCTGGCAAGATACACTTTTTGCATCGTCTAATATTCTTGGGGGAGGGTGATTTGTTGATAAATTGTAGCTGCATATTATTTGAGTCAAATCTTTTCGGGCTTGGCACTCCTGGATTGGATAGGTCTAAGTCGATAGTTGATAGACTTTCCAAGTTAATTTCTCGCAGAATAAAAGAAGGAAATTTTTCAATAACACCATTGAAATGAAAACTTTCTTTAAAATTGGTTAAAATTATTTCCTCTGATGCAAACACAATAAAATCTTCGGAGAACCTTGCAAAATAAAAAGAGCCAAAGTTTGTTGTTAAATATAAAGAGTTTTTATCATGAATGAAAAATGAGATTGCAGCAGATCCCATAATTTTATTGAACATTTCTTTCGTCGATACTTCGATATTTTGGCTCTGACTAATTTGGTTTTCGATAAGCTTGAATAGTATTTCAGAATCAGAAGAACCACTGGAATCGAGATGATGAGCCTCTTGAATTTCTTTGAAGTTATTTATGACACCATTATGAATACCTAGTATTTTATTCGTTTGAATCGGCTGATTATTATCCTGATTATGTTCACCACCATCAGTTACGAGTCGACAATGTCCGAGAGCTGCGATGCTTTGATTATCCCTCGATTTTAAAGATGAGTTCAAAAACTCTTCATAATCTTTACTTTTAATCATTCTTGATGAGTTAATAGGTCTTTTGTAGAGAAAAACCTCGTCTTGGTGTTTAAGTGCTACTCCGGTTGCTTGTGTTCCCCTG
The DNA here is from genome assembly GCA_002707495.1 of Halobacteriovoraceae bacterium. Classification (GTDB taxonomy): domain Bacteria; phylum Bdellovibrionota; class Bacteriovoracia; order Bacteriovoracales; family Bacteriovoracaceae. The sequence continues at coordinate 367,881 of PAMZ01000018.1, forward strand.
GGCTCGGATAGCTTCAGAAGTGAATCTAGATAAAGCTTTATTTCTTTGTTTGATTTGTTTTTTGCAACAAACCCAAAAATTCCACACATAAGGATATTATAAATCGTATCTGAAAATTGGCGAGAAAAATAAGGTTGAGCTTACTCGTCCAACTTTAAACTAAACTTTCGGAGAGATAGAAATCTAATTTTTACCAAGTCTATTAGCATCTTTGGTGCATCTGCATAGATTGAAAGCGTAGATTCTCCATTGTAGCGAAGTCTAACAGGAACGCTATCAACTAAAATATTAAAATGACTGGCTCTATATAGCAATTCCGCATCAAACGCATAGCGGCTACAAACCATGTCGTTGAATAGGTCTTTAGCAATTCTAGTTTTAAAGCCCTTTAGTCCACATTGATTATCTACACCTTCAAGTCCTAAAATGATTGAAGTTAACAATCTAAATACCGAACTAGCAATCTTTCTATGGAGTGAAACACTTGAAGTGCTTTTTCTCTCCTTATATCTATCACCAATGCTAATTGAAAAAGACTCAAGAGACTTTAAGATGTTTTTTAAGTCTGTAAAAAAAAATGGAAAGTCGCAATCAGTATAGACAAAATATTCTGTATTGCAGTTCCGAACTCCAGTGCAGATTGAAGCTCCTTTTCCTAAGTTCACCTCATGACGAATATAGGTGGCATTAAATTTTTTGCATATCAAATAAATTTCCTCTTCTTCTTCAGACCCATCATCTACGACTATAATATTAAAAGAAACTTCGGGAGTTTCTTTTAAATTTTCAAAAAGATATTGAAGTCCACTATCTAGAAGTTCCGCATGCTTTTTTATTGGTACGATTAACGAGGTAGACTCCAACATAAAAAGAACTAAACCTTAATCCAATTGTCAGCGAAAAACTCTTTCTCGAATACACACCCGTCGGTAATAACACTTGTTATCTTATTCTCAGGGTTATTTGCAACGATCATTGTATAAGATGTTTTGTGCTTCCATAATTGTTCGTTGTAAAAACTTGCTATTGATTTACCTAAACTTAGGAACTGGCTATCTGCTCTTTCCTTGGTTATGAGATAATAGAGCGGATTACAGTAAAAGGCATTGGAAACCCAAATCATCGAACTCTGATTTCTATTCAGTAAAGAGAGAAATTTATCATGTTCATTTATTAGGTCAATATGGGTGAAGTTGGCTTTTTTCAATTTTCTGATATTTTCTATGAGGTAATGAGAATCACCTTCAAAGTGATCTCTTATAATTCCTTCAAGTTGTACTTTTGCCTCATGAGCTTCGTATCTCTCTCCGGTTGATTTTGGGGATAGAGTAGCAATGAGGTTAGAAATTTCATCCACCGCCTCACATTTAACAAGTTTACTGACATAATCAATAGCTACTCTTGAGAAGTCTATAAAATGGGGATTTTTAATATCGCGACCTTTCCAGAACATCTCAGCCATTTTAATTGGTTTAAAACCAGCAGAAACGGAAACAAATGTGTCTGGTGTAAAACCTCCAAGCTCAATAAAATCAAGATTTTCATTGTTAAAGAAAAAAGCAAGTTCAGAGAAAGCTTCTAAATCTGTTTCAATTTGCTTTCTAATATTATCGTATCGATAATCGAGTTTTTCCAAAGGGTATGCATACTCTTTGTTTGCCCTTAATTCTTCAATTACATTGAGAATCTTGAAAGAGCGTGCTAGAGATTCTATCATTAACTTTGTTCCAAAGTTATTTTCACCACTTCGCTCAAAGACATTATTTCCTGGAGATATCCAATGAGGAGTATAGTCATCGTGTACACAGGTGTCTGATTTATTGTGGGCAGGAAAAACAACCTTCTCATTATTAAAAAGATCTCCTAGGCTTATAAAGCCTAGGTCCTTCCATTTCTTTAAATCTAAAATAAGAAACTGTTCATGAAAATAGGGAATGGCACCATCTTTTTGAAAGTCCATGATATGCCCCATTGCACTCGCACCTTCTGCTTTCATAAATGCGAATGCCCGCTCTAAATCAATATTGAACTGTCTAATATTCTTAAAGTAAGTTCCTTGGCATACTAGGACAGCAAACTCGCAATTGTTTTCGTAAGCTACTGTTAAGTTTTCTTGCAGGCTTTTAAAGTCTATACGCTTGTAGGGCTTAGGAAATATAGACGCTAAAGTAGTAGTGTCTGTAACTTTCTCAGTGGTTTCTTTGTCTAGTCCATGTTCTAAAATGAAAAATTCATAATTGGATCCTGTAGACTTTGTAGAGTATCCTAAACTTTTCCACTCTGAGTAAAACATAGAATCTTGTTCCATATCTTCTACAAGTTTTATTTTTTTATTTCCAAGTTTTTCTAAAATTTCTCGTCTAGAACTTATACCATTTTGTCTTCTAGCCATTTCAATAATTTGCTCATCTGTGAATCGAACAGGGCCATGAAATATAATGTGCATTCTCGGTTCGGAAGATCTATTCCACACCGAGTGAAATTTTCCATTATTAAAAAGAAAAACCGATCCATCGTCTGAAAAAGGGAGTTTTACAGAATATTCATTCTTTGTTCCATCCTCATTTAGGTTTGCCCAAAACTCACATCCTTCAGGCATATTAAGAGAGATGTTTACGGCCATTCCAGTGCTACCGTCTTTCATATCTCTATGAGTATGAATGATTGCTCCAGGCTCTAAGAGCATGAACCGAATCCTTTCACAAGCGGTAGTATCAGTTAAATGGTCGATAAGTCTCATTGTTTCTGGGCAGAGCTCAGCAAAAGGAGTTCTTTTGTATAATCCAACTTCGTTTTCAAGGCCATATTCTGTATGATAAGAGGTTTTTGTGAAGTCGCCGTGAACTGACTGTAAAGAAAGTGATTTCCATTGGCCGGAATCGCTTTCCATTTTACTTTGGTCATATCCTCTGTGTGTGACAAAATAAGCTAAAGCCTTATTTGCCTCATCAAGAAGTTTCGTTGAATCAAATTTTACTTCCAGGTCAATATAAGGTTTGTAGTCTAGGTGATAAAAGATCTCTCGATCATACGGCCACTCTGCAGGTGTGTTAATATCAGGAAGGTTCTCACTCTTAGATCTAGCTTTTCTGTTAAGAAGTTTTTGCGCGAGTTCTTTTTCATATTTTTGTTTCATTCGCTCATCGACATTTACATTTTCTAAACCTTTTTTTGCAATGACATGTTTACCAGCACCAGACTTAGTAAAAGGGAGGTCGGAGATAGGGAAATCATTTGGTCCCTCCGTTCTAATGGACACAATTTTTTTGTGTTGAGCTAAAAGCTGCATAAAGGATTTTCGATCTTCTGGTTTTTCCTCAAGGCAACCCAAATGAAGAAACCCAAAAGCTGACCTTGGGTCATCAATATCAATTTTATAGTTTTCCCATAGCCATCTCTTGCAAGGCTCTCTAAAAGATTCAGGGAAAACGAGATCATTGAGAAACATCATTTGTAACCCAGGAGTATAACAATCTTGTGGCCTAGGCTCAGATTTTCCATAGAAAGCATTGAGCGTAGGCTGCCCACTCATACCGTAGACAACATACAAATCACCCCAGTTATAATCTGTTGTAAATTCTAAGTAGTCCTCATCTTTTAGCTCTACATGCTTTACGGGTTGAATGATGGCCTGACAATGACTTCCATTGTTTACCACTTCAGGAAGATAAACTTCTGCTCTATGAATATTGATATTGAAATCAGTTAACGCATTCAGGACACTGCGATCTTGAGTAAAGACCTCATTGTGCGCATACTCTTCAAAGCTATCATGCATCTTCACAAGAAAATCACGGCTCATTCCGACATGAGGTTTATAGTCCAATCTATCGGGCAATCCCTTTTCTTCAGCATAGGTGTTAAAAACTTTAATATTATCCTTAAGACCTTGTACTATAACCTCAATACTATCGAAGTCAGGACCGAAAAACTCACCATCTTTATCAATGTAAAAATCAGGACTTTTTAAAGAGTGATTTAAAAGTGAAAACCATTTCTTAGCAAAACTGGTATCAAAAAGTTTATATTTTAAAGTTAAAACTTCATTTGTTGAATCGTTCTGAAAGTCGACGTACACGTATCTATTAGCCATTCGATTATCCTGTTTTGAGCTCTACAAATTTTAACATATTGGGCAGATTAGAGTCTACTACTTGTAATATGAGAAAATGATAAAGTTCAATAGTAGATGATATAAATCATTTTATTGGATAATTTTAGTCTTTGTTAAAGACTTCAGGTTTAAAGTTTGTAATTGCGTCTAAGTTTTCTTCCCTACGCAAAATAAAATTGCCTAAAACAAGAATGTCCATTTCTGTTGAAAGAAAGCACCTAATTGCATCAATGGGAGAACATACAATTGGCTCACCCCTTACATTAAAACTTGTGTTTATTAGTATGGGATAACCAGTTACTAATTCAAATTTCTCTAATAGACACGTAATAAGTGGATTTTGCTCTGAGTTTACTGTTTGTAGTCTAGCGGAGCCATCGAGGTGAGTAATTGATGGAAAATCACTTTCGATGTTCGATAAACTTTTAAATTCTTCACTGTCTATTTTTTTATAGCTTTTTACACGCTGAGTGAATTGCATATAGGGGTTTGAATAGTTTGGTTCGAAATACTTATGAGCTTTACTTTCAATTGTAATGGGCGCAAATGGCCTAAATCCTTCTCTAAATTTTATCTTTAAGTTAAGTTTTTTTTGCATTGTTTGCTCAAGAGGGCTTGCAAGAATTGATCTGTTTCCTAGTGCGCGAGGTCCCCACTCCATCTTGCCTTGAAACCAGCCGAGCACTTTTCCCTCAGCCAAATCTTTGGCTATTGACTCAATGCTTTCCACTATGACTTTTTTATTATGTTTAAGCTTAAACTTTTTTATGGACCTTAAAATTTCCTGGTCGCTATACTCTGGACCAAGGTAGGCATTAAAATGATCTTCTCTTTTTTTGTATTGCTTATCTTTAAAATAGAAACCAAGTGCAGCACCAATTGCACCACCAGCATCACCCGGAGCTGGATGAATCCAAATATTTCGAAACAAATTCTGTTCTTTAATCTTGCTGTTCGCAACACAGTTAAGTGCTACTCCTCCGGAAAAACATAAATTTTCGGATAGTGTTATTTCTTTTACATGTTTAGTGATTTTTAAAAGAATTTTTTCAACTGCCAATTGTGAAGCTTTTGCAAAATCACAATAAAACTGTGTTAGTTCATCTTCCTCACTTCGTACCGAGTGTTTAAACAGTTCTTTCCACCTTTTATCGTTAATGGTTTTTAAACCGTGGTGAAATTCAAAATTTTCAAGGTTAAGTTCAATGGAACCGTCATCAAAAGTGGTGAATAGATTCTTTTCGATGATTTCTTGGATTTTAATAGCTTCTTTGTCTCTTCCATAGGGTGCAAGTCCCATTAATTTATATTCGCCAGAGTTGATTTTAAATCCACAATAGAAAGTAAAAGCTGAATAGAGGATTCCAATCGAATGCGGAAAGTTCATTTGTTTCAAGAGCTTGTGGGAGTTTTTTGTGAATTTATAAATAGATAGAGTGGCCCATTCTCCAACACCGTCGACAACTAGAGCAGCTGACTCTTCAAATGGAGAGGTATAAAAGCAACTTGCAGCATGTGAGAAATGATGATCAGAGAACATCACTCTTTTTCCATTAAAAGAGGGGTCAATGTTTTTAAAATGCTTTTTTAATAGAGTTCTAAAGTATAGTTTTTCACCTAACCAAGAAGGCATCGCGTTTAAAAATTGTTTAAAACTCCTTGGGCTTGTTAATAAAATTGTATCAACAATTCTTTCAAACTTTTTCCAGGGCTTATCATAATAAACAATATTTTCGAGGTCATTTAGGGTAATCCCTTCTTCGGTTAAAAGAAATCGGATCGCATTAGTTGGAAAATTCGAGTCTCCCTTGATACGAGTAAACCTTTCTTCTTGAGCTGCGAATATTACTTTTCCATTTTTAATTAAAGCTGCAGCTGAGTCATGGTAGAAGGCCGAAATACCGAGTGTATACATTACCAAGGCCTCTCGAATTGAATTTGATCACTTTCCATAATGGTGAAATTAGATTTGGTTACTAGATGTTTTTTTCGAAAAAAAGAAAATGGAATAAAAACGAGAATATAAATAATAGTGAGAACAGAAATTAATAAAAACTGCGCTATGTTTTTTACTTGAGTTTCAATCGCCAAATTTAATTTTTCGGAAAACCTTGAAAAGATAATTGTTAAGATAACAAGTCCAATTGTGTAAGCGGAGAAGCTCTGTTTTTCAACAAATAATAGATAGCCGTGAGAAACTAATAATATTTTTAAAGCCAGGTTGTTCAATTGCGCTTGGTTCATATTAAAAGAGCGTGTAGATAAAGGGGGTAACTGCGGTGCTTGAAGTAAAGAATACAAGAGAGCTAATAACCACTAGTAATACTAAAACGGGTATAAGAATCCATTTTTTTTGTTCTTTTAAGAACTGAAGATACTCTCGTAAAAATTCCATCATGTTTTTATTATATATCGCTTAAAAGTATTGGCTAGCCAGTAAACTAAATTTGTTTTAATTTCTTGATACTTACTTTGGCATGGGTGGAATATACTTAGACAAATATTAGAGGTGGGGTGATTTCGTTAGAAAAATATGCTTTTTTAAGCTTTAAATGGCATCTAAACGTTCTGTAGATTTTTTGTCTACTGTTTGGCGTTGAGGCAGAAATTAAGTGCCATTATATTGTTAAGCAAGGGAGCATCCACCATGGAAACAGCAAAGCAAAACTTATATAGTATTCAGTTTGTATCAAATGTAACGGGTATAAATCCTCACACTATAAGGGCTTGGGAAAAGCGTTACGGGGCCACTAAGCCTGTGAGAGATAAGAACGGAAGAAGACTTTACTCTGATGGTGAAATTCATAGATTAGACTTATTAAACAAACTTGTAGGCTACGGTAATAATATTTCAGATATTGCCTATATGGATATTTCAGAACTAACAGAGGTTTTCGAAAAATATGGTGGGAAAAAGAATGACCATCAACAAGCAGATATCAATATAGATATAGAGTCTGCACTTAGTAGTATTTATCTTGGAGTTAAATTTTTTAAGCTTGATGTAATGAACCACGAGTTAACAAAGGCGGCAGAAGCTTTATCTTCAATTGAATTTGCCATGAAGATTGTAAAGCCGTTGATTCAGGAAATTCGAAAGCTTAAGGGTGAGGGAGTGCTTTCACCAGATCAAAGAGAGCAGATTTATCTTATTATTAAGTCGCAATTGATTAAGAAGATTTACCTATTCAAAAATTCAGCTAACAATAAGAAGAAAATCCTAATTTGTAGTCCCCAAGGAAGACTTAATGAGTTGGGAGCAATGGCTGCAACTATTTTATTTTTAGATTTAAATTATGAGGTTGAGTTTTTGGGCGGAAATGTTAAACCAGAAATTCTTGGCGAGTTATCAAAGCAATTCAAAGCGGATTATATTTTTGTAGGGCTTAATTATAGTCATGAGTCTTCGATGTCTCTCACCGAAAAGCAGCGTTATCTAGAAATCTTGGGTGAAAATTTCTTTGAAAATACAAAAGTTCTCATTGGTGCTCATGACTATTGTTTTAGTGTTCCTCATCCAAACATGGAATGCTTTGATAATTTTGATGCTATGGTAAATAGAGTTGAGGGTACTCAATTAGCAGTCGTTTGATAGCTAGGCCCTCTTCCTTCACTATTTTGACCTAACTGACTAGACAGGATGGTTTTCTCTGTGGATCCAGATGAAGGATTTTTAAAGACTCTTTCTGGTCTTGTAGGTATTTTAGTGTAAGTCCTAGGAGAACTGACTGAACCTGCAAAAAAGAACAAACTACAAATACAACACATAACAACGACAGCAATATTAATCATAGAGCTATGATAGATTAAGTCTAAAATCGGAATACCATTTTTAAATCTAAACTAATGAAATTGAATATTTAATGTCTTAAAGCGAGACTTAATATGCCTACTATTGGTGGCAAAATCCGTAACAGTCTTACCGGTACTTTTCGTAATCATCTACCTTTGAAACAGAAAGCATCAACATTCTAAGTCTTAGTTTTTCCCAAATATTTTTGAACAAAAACTGAGTGCCATACCTAATAGAATCATCCTCACCTTTAAGGACTCGAATAATTTGAGCGTCAACGGGAACATTTCGACCGAGAATATCAAAATCTATACGTATTGAACTTCCTGATTCAATCATGTCATCTAATTGCAATAAAGCTCCACCAAAAGAAATATCAATGACTTTTCCGTGAACCTGCTGATCATTTAGAGTAATAAAGCATGGCTCATTTAAAGTATATCGCGAAGCCCTTTCCCACCATCTGAGATTTTTATCAAAGAATATTTCTCTAGACGTTGGTAATAACAAATACATCATCATAAAAACATTAAAACAAAGAAGTGTATAAGCGGTCATAGAAGGAGATTCATCTAGATACGGCCAACTATAAGGTTCATAGTTTAAATGAAAATATAAAGAATAAAGTTGAATCGTTATAAAGGCTAAATATGAATATAGTTTAACACTTAATAATAAAAGCCCTGATACAGGAAAGAGAAACCAATAATTAAAAAAATCTAAACTACCAAGCCCCAAAGTTCTTTGTAAAACAGAAAAGTAGTCAAATTCAGACTCGATACTTATAAAGGCGGTTCTTAGAAAAGGTTCTAGCAGAAGAAAAATAGCAAATAGCTTAAGTATTAAAGGTCTGCGTAACATTTATAACCTATGTTGTTTAATATGGTTGCGCCAAATTTGTAATCTATTAATATTTTAATATAAGTTTAATTTATAGCAACGATAAAGAACATGAAAAGACCATTATACTCAAGCTTGATATGCTGTTTGATAGCTATTTCTAGTATCTCTTTAGCCGATGATAAATCTCTCTACGATTTTAAGTGGCTTGATGAAGGAGAGAAAGTTTATGTCATTCAGAACAAAGAATATGTAAAGGCGGGAAGAATAGGAATTGACTTAAGCTTGATTGATTCGGATAGTTCGCCTTTTCAAGATACTACAGGTTTTGTAGGTTCATTAACTTATTATATTTCAGAAACACTCTCTCTCGATATCACTTACAAGCAATATAACAATGAAGATAGCGGCGATCTTAGTAATCTGCTAAATCAAATTGGTGATGGGGTTGTCCCTATTATTAGAAAAATTAATACCGCTGCACTTGTTCACATTAATTGGATTCCGTTTTATGGAAAAATAAATACTTTTAATCAAATCTTCTTTTTTGATTGGGGAGTAGGCTTTGGGGTTGGTCAATTCCAAACGGAAGGAAATTGGGAGACATTTGACCAGGACGTTGGGCTTAAATACACAACAGACCAAGATACTGGCTTTAATTTAAGGTCATTTGCAAAGTTTTATACTAGAAATAATCTCACATTTGGCATCGAATATAATTTAACTGGCGTTGATACGATCAAAGACCCTCAGGGCAAAAGTGCATACCTATACTTTGCCGACATAATGGCTTCTGTGGGGTATATATTTTGAGCCGACTCACAGCTCTGATCATATTGCTTTTAACTCTTTCTCAAGTTGCGAATTCAAACACAACTTCTTTTACAAAAATGTTTGATATCGTCTTTAGAAATGATCTCTACTATTCTTCTTATCTTTTTTTAAAAAAGGCGATTCACTCTAAGGGAGTTGTATCACAGGAAAAGATTAATATCGTTCTAGACTCCATTCATCCATCTGTGTTTATCCATGATTATGAGTTGGATAAGTTTGTGTCAACAAAGACAAATATAGACTATGCTGTAGGGGTTAGACGATTCTTTCTCAATGATTTTAAGACTGCCAAAAGAAAATTCTCCTCAGTTCGACAAAATAATTCAATGTTTATTGAAAGTAATTATCTATTGGGACTTATTTATTTGACAGAAAATAAGACTCAAATTGCTTCACGTTATTTTAAAAGGTGTGTTAGATTTGCAGACAAAAAAAAGCGAACAGACTTTAAATCAGAAGCCTATATAAAAACATTTAAAAATAGGTGCATACAACAAGTTGCTCGCATAAGTTTTTCTCAAAAAAATTATCAAGCCAGTCTTAGAATTATGGATTATGTAAAAAAGACTGATTATATATGGCCAAGGTTTCTTTTGGATCGAGCATGGTCTTACTATTGGAGTGGACAAAATGAACGCGCGCTCGGAAGTGTAATGACGTATAAAGCACCAATGCTTAGAAGATTTATGATTCCAGAAGCCAATTACCTAAGAGCACTGATTTATTATGAAATGTGCTATTTTGAAAAAGCTGAAAATATAAAGGAAGATTTTAATAATGCTACTTGGAAATATAGAAATTTCGCTAAAACAGCGAGCAAAAATAGATTGTTAAGGCTTATAAGCTTAAATGACGCCCCAAAAAGAAAAGAAGACCAATTTTTATACTATTATTTAAAAGGCTATAAGAAGGATATTAGATACTTCAGTTTTCAAGAAGCCTCAAGTCGAATCTTGAATGAAATTAAAAAGCTATCAAGAGTTAAGAGTCTAAAACAGGCAAAGCTATTTCTTAATTCACTCTATTATTACAAAAGAGTAATCAAGGAAGATTTCTCAGACTTCTTAAAAAACTTAACGAATGATTATTTTTCACAGATTAATCATACGAGAAATGCATTCGTTAAACTTGACCTTATGATTAGCTTGAAAAAAAGGAAGAATATTGCTGCCAATAAATCTTCTAAATTTAAAGACAAGATGAAAACAATAGACTTAGATCAAATTCCTAATACAGACGAAAAATTTATTTGGGACTTTCAAGGTGGATTTTGGGCTGATGAATTGGGTGACTATGCTATTGCACTAGATAATAGGTGCCGTTCATGAAGATATTAAGACTTTTACTTTTTCTATTTACTCTATCTCTCCCTAGTTTCGCTCAGGAAAAAAAAGTCATAATAAAATATCAAAAACGGCAAAAAATTGATCTAGGAGCTCTACTCATTGATGGTGAAGTCGTTACGCCAGGCGATTTTACGATAGATAACGAAAAAGAAAAAGCTAGCGAGTTACTATACAAGAGAAAAAATTATAATAATAGATTAAGAATAAATATAGAGTACGTTTTTTAAGGAGTAAAAAGTGGATGGTTTTTCATTAGGTGTTTTTATGAAAGAAGGAGGACCTTTTATGTGGGTCATCCTAATGGTGTTTTTAACAGGGCTAGGGTTATGTTTTTATAAATTTATCCAATTGAAAAGACAAGATGTTAATGGTTCAAGACTATTTGACCTGGTAAAAAAATATGTCTTAGAAAACAATGTAGAAGAAGCTCTAAATTCATTGGCTGGAAGCAAATCTGTGTTAGCAAAAATTTTACGTTCTGGACTTAAACGTGCGAACGAAGAAAGACAGCTTGTTGAAGATGCTGTTGCAACTTCGATTATGGAGCATACTCCTAAAATCAGCTATCAGCTAAATTATATATCCTTAATCGCAAACACATCGACTCTGATTGGACTACTGGGAACGATTCAGGGTCTGATCATCTCTTTTGCTGGAGTTGGACAGGGGGAAGATGCAAAGGCAGAGGCATTGGCTAGTGGTATTGCCAAGGCTATGAACACTACGGCATTTGGACTAATTTCTGCGATTATTATCATGGCGCTACATACTTATTTAACTAGCAAGGCAGGTCGAATTAATGACCGAATTGATGAATATTCAGCAAAGCTTATTGACCTACTAAGCGTAAAAAAGAAATTAAATCAATGATTAAATTGAGATCTAGAGAACAGCAGAAGTTAGAGCGGCTAAATCTGGTACCGATTATGGATGCTGTTTTCATTTTCATATTTTTCTTATTGTTTTCAGCCCAGTTTATTGAACTTGTTCTTTTGGAGGCTGAAGCACCCGTTGTAAGCAATATATCTACTCCAAGTGAATTAGATGAAGAGCCTTTGAATTTGAATATCAAAATTTACGATGGAAGATTAGAACTATATACTGGAATTGTTCCAACCATGCAGTTTAAAGTCTATCTCGAAGATTCAAGTGCACTTACTAGACTGAAAGAACGCTTAATTAAATTCAGGAAAAATAATCCAAAAGATGATGAACTTATTATAAGTCCACAACCCTCGACTAGCTACAATCAGGTGATAAAGGTGATAGAGGCGAGCCAGACTATCCCAAAGGGGCAAAGGCTTCAAATTTTTAAGAATGGAAAGCAAGAAATTCTGCGCAAGATTTATAGTAAAATTGTTCTGGAGCCTTTAGAGAAATGAATTTTAGAGATAAATTTAAAAGAAAAAAGAAAGTCCAAACAACTGTTGAAGAATTTGATATCACCTCACTTCTAGATATTTTGGTCATACTTCTCGTTTTTCTATTAACTCGGTATGATGCTAGTGACTTTAGAATTGATCTTACTAATAACCTTACTCTTCCTTCCGCATTTCAGAAGGCACTCGTACGTAGAGGAGAGGTTATACAAGTGAACTCTAATAGAACAATCTTTTTAAATGGCAAAGACTTTGGATCATTATTCTCATCAGTTGCAATAGAGAAACTAACTAATGCACTACGAGAGAGAGGAATACAAATCGATAAAAAGGATGACTCAGAAACTCCAAAAGCTAAAATTATTAATCTTGTGTTTGATAAAAACCTTGATTATAGATCGATTGATAAAATTTTAACACTTTCAGCCTCTGTTGGATTTACTGAGTACAAACTTATAGTTGAGGAAGAAAAGTGAAAATAGCGATTTATATCGTTATTATGACTGCGATAGGCTTTGCTCATGCCAATGAAAAATGGACCCAATATTATAGTATCGTAAATAAAGACATAGCAAAAATTGAAGCATTAAAGAGTAAAGATTTAAGTCTTCAGATTAGACTTTTTGAACTCTATGGGGAAAAGCTTTCTTTATTATTGGAAAAAGAAAATGAATACAAAATTAAATACCTAGCAACGGGTAAATCTAAAAAACTTAACCAGGTTATGTCACTTCAAAAAAATAGCCTTTTAAAGCTTGAAATTATAGCGCGAAATATAGAAAGGCAAACTACGAAGCTATCTGTCCTTACAAAGATTAACTATTATCGCGCTTTGAATTACTATCTTGTTAAAGACTATAAACGTTTTTACACACACATTAAAAAAGCCGAAAAAACAAATAAAGACTCAAAACTTGAATATTTAATAAACTCTAAATTAGCTGATCATCATTATAATGAAGGTGAATTTCAACGAGCATCCTTTTATTATAAAAAAATTCTGGGAAACAAGAGTAATGGTTGGCTTACAAAAATTTACTATAATTTAGCCTGGTGTGAGTTAAAGCAAAAAAGATACTCTACGGCCCTTTCATCAGTGAAAATGGCATATTCTTTCGAGCAAAAAAAAGGATATTTTAAGGTCGGAGAGCAATTAATAGATGCTATATTGCTTTTTCATGCAATCTCTAGAAAGACTGATGAAGGTCTTGACTACCTTTCTCAACAAAAGATTTCTAATTTTCAAAATTTAATCAAATATCTTCATTATGTTTTTGAAAATGGAAATCGTAGTAAGATTAGTAAAATAATTAGTAGCCTCGATCGATTAGAGAAAAATAGTGACCAACAACTTCAACTTTTAGAAAAAAAGATTGTAGTTTACCGACCGCTAAAGAAGTTCAGTCTTATTCAGGGAGAATTTCAGGCTTTTGAAAATCGCTTTCCCAAGATAAAGTTAAACAAGATTAAAGAAGAAACTCGAAGTGACCTCAAAAATGCAATTGTCTCTTATACGGGATACCTTCAAGAATTAGTTAAATCTAAAAGACTAATATCCGAAAAATCCAAAAGGAAATATGTGAGTTATATTGCAAGCAATTTCGGAATAATGAAGTTAATCGATCCAAAGAGTTCTATGGAATATAATTATTATGAAGGTGAAACATATTTTTCATTAGGTGACTTCTCAAAAGCTTCGAAAGTTTATGTTGATGGAATTAAAAAATATCAGCAGAGTGACAAAAAGAATAAAGAGTATACAGCTAAAACTTATGAATCCCTTTTTAAAGCAATTGAAAAACAAAATAAGCCTGATGAAAGGCTTCTACTTTTTTCACTCCAATCCTATCTTAAAAGTTTTCCAAGAGGACTTAAGTCAAAGTTAGTGCATCAACGGCTGGTGAATTTCTATCAGAGTAAAGGTGAAACTAAGAAAGTGCTTGCAGCACTGAGATCATATAATCGAAATTACCCTTCAGATATTAATCTTCAAAGAGACTATTACAAAACACTTTTAAATGAATCTATAGATAAAAAAGATATTAACTCACTCAATAGTCTGAAAAATTTGATTGATAAAGGCTTTTTAAAGTTTCCAAAAGAAGAGTCTGCAAAGATTGGGCTCGTTATAACTCAACTTTACTTCTCAAAATATGACAACCTAGAAAAGCAGGGTAAGAATTTAGAGGCATTAAAAGGATTTGATTCAATTTATAAAGATAAAAAAAATGACTATAAGTTAAGGGTGGAGGCTTTAAGGAAAAAGCTTTTCCTGTTGAATAAAGAAAAGTTGTTAGTTGAGCTAGGTGATGAGATTGTTTCGGCTGCTAAGTTTTACAATGTCAAAATGAAAAAGACTTATGGCGCGGAACTGGTTATCTACGCAGAGGGAATCTGTTCTGGTGATGAGCTTTTAAAATGTACTCAATCAGCTAGTGCGCTAATTAAAGATCCTAAAATTAAAACCTCTAAGGCATTGAAGAATTTTTATTTCAAGATTACTTCAGCTCAATCTGGAAATTATGAAGAGGCTTATGCCATGGCCAATTCTTCTGCAAAGAAGAATTATTTATTCAAAATAATTGTAGAAGAAAGTCCGAACTTTAGAATTCCACTGTTCGTGAAGTATTATGCACTACCTCAGTATAAGTCCATAATTGATGCGGAAATCGAAAGAAAATTTCTTAATAGCTTCTATCATACACTTTCTTTTAAAAGTTTTGAGCGTTTTCTCATCAGAACACCATTCAAGAAGTTAAAAAACTCCTACGAATTGCGAATATCAAAAATTAAAAATTCTATTTCTATGTCACGTTTTTCATTTACCAAAGTCCCCACAGCCGAAAAAATTTCAGCAGAGCAATTTGGAACATTTGGAGGGCAGTTTAATTTAGATCTTACTAAAATAATAAATAAAATTAACTCTGGTTTGGTTAGTATAGATCCCAATTTTGCTCCCTACTACTTGTCCAATGTTATTAAAAATTTTCGAATTCAAAGTGAGAGCTTTAAAAAATTCGCACCTGCCTCAGATGACAGTCAACTAGAGTCAGCCATGAATGACGAAATGGCTAAGCTTCATCAATTTTTAGATCAAAAACTTTTAGAGTATCAGCAATTATATTTCGAATCTATAAAGCGAACAGCGAATTTGTCTGGAGCAAAGAAATATAGCAGAGGAATAATTGATTCTCCGATGAAAAATGATTTAGAAGGTTTGGGTTTATGGCAAAACTAGTGGTTTTCTTAATACTTTTTATAGGTTGCTCAAACGTCGCTAAAAAGGGACAGGTCTCAATGTCTATTAGTATGAGAGACAATTTGTTTGCTCAGCAGACATTAATGGAGAGATATAAAAATATAAATGATGAATTTTTCCTGGGTTTAAGTTTTGATGATTGCCTTTTAAAATGGGAAGAGGAAGTCACAAGCATAAAGAATCAATTAAGAAAAGTAGTTGATCCAAAGATGCGAACTTATCTATGGTATCGCTTGGGAAATTGCTATCACTATGTAGATTCACCAAAATTTAGCTTATATTACTATGATCTCGCACTGAGTAGTAATCTTTTGCCATCATCCAAAAAATCTGTCGTTTCTTATAATTTTGCTCGGGCTTATTCCTCCAAGGGTCTCGTTGTGCTGGCTGAAAACTTTTACCGTGATGCTCTAAAGGAAGATCCCTCAAATGGTCTAGCAGCTATAGAGTTAAGTCTCCTATATACAAATCAAGGTGATTATAAACAGGCGATGAGGTTATTACGAGATGTACAAGCACGTTTTAAAAAGAGTGATTTCGTCAGGTTTTTGATTGGTGTGAACTACTTTGGACTTGATGATTCAAATAGCCTTCAAAGTAAAGTTATCCCTTATTTAAACGATAAGAGTATCGGAGCTAAATTGCTTCTTCTTGCGAATGATTACCTTCGTAGGATTAAAAAGAAAGAAGATTTACTTGATCGTTTGGGGAATATTGAAGCACCTCTTCCACCATATCGCGCTTTTAAAGATCTTCTTCGAGTGAGAATTGATAGGTCTTTGAATGACAAGAAACAAATTTGAATTATTCATTACGGCTAATAACAAGCAACATGTGTTTGAAGTTGGCAATGAACAAGTTCTTATTGGTTCAGCGCCTAATTGCCATGTGCCGATTCAAGACAGTAATCCTCCTGTAAAAGTTGCTTTCTGGGTAGAAGACAATGCCTTAGCCGTTAAAATTTTTGACTTAAAATATCCTATAAAAATAAATAGTAAAAAATATAAATCAGCAAAACTTCTTAAGTCACTTTTTTTTAAAGTTGGGACAATCGATGTTATCTTAAGCGTAGAAGAAGTGGAGTTAGACGTTGTGTCTAGCGCTTTACTCGAAGATGATTTTGAAGATGAATTTGATCAATCGTTGGCAGATCAGAGTAATTTAACAAAAATTCAATCTGCGAATAACCCCTCTGTCCCTACTCCACCTAAAGCCTTAATGGAGAAAGTCAAAGGGGAAAGTGTAGAGTTAAAAAAACAGATTCCCCTAGACCTAGATCTTAATGAAATCATAAATTTTAATATTGCATTTGATCAAGAAGACTTTAATCCACTTTGTTTTGAAGCTTATAGCCATCCAGATTTGGATTTTTCTCAGTATATTGATCCCTCTGATGAAACCGTTGAACAGGGGCCACAACCTGATCTTTTAAAAGGAAAAAAGGGATTTTCGATACATATCGTTCATATGGACAATGGTACGGTTTTAGGAGAAAAATTCTTTTCTTCCAAGTATAAAAGACTTTATCTTTCCGAAAGCTATGACAGAAAAAATTATTTTCAGGCTCACGCAAGTGGACTTGATAAACAAGAAGTCGCATTTGTTAAGGGAGACCATGTATCCGTAGTTGGAATTGATGGATATAGAATGGCAAAGATAGCCAAAAATAAAATGCTGGAAATTGAAGCACAAACGGTTCAGCTTCTTCCTGGAGAAAAAATTATCTTAACCAGGGAGACGACTCAAATTGTTATTCAGTTAGCACCTGCTGTTCCCCTGGTTAAAGATGCAAATTATTTTGATTTTGATGATGAAATGCTTAAGAGTATTGCATATGCATGGGTTTTTGCATTGTTTGTATTGATTAATGTACTTGTAAGTGAAACCCCAGTGGAAGAAAAGAAGAAGAAAGTTGTTATTTATAAAGTGAAGAAAAAAGAGTCGCCTAAAAAAGTAGAGGTAAAGTCTCCTGATATGCCAAGGCCTACACCCGCTGAAGAAGTTTCCGAGGTCAGATCAGAGCCGACTCCTAAGCCAAAAGCTCTCGTAAAAGAAGTGGCTAAAAAAATACCAGTAAAACCAAAAGTACAAAGTAAGCCGGTGATAAAAAAAGTATCTCCACCTAAAGCGGTGAGACAAAAAGTTGCTAAAAAACCAGCTCCTAAGCCAGTCGCCAAAAAAGAATATAAATTTGATTTTGCAAAAAAGATGGCTTCATCTTTAAATACGGCTACTCCTACGTCTTTAAAGTCGGCTAAGAACTCTGGCTCACTTAATGTCGCAGATGTAATGGACTCAAGAACCTCTATGGTTACCAGATCAGCAAGTAATAGCAAGCTTGGAACTTCAAATGTTAAGGTGGGGAGAATGGCTGCAAGTAAGGCCACTGGTTCTTCCAAGATGATGGGAACAAAGGGACTCTCTGGAAAAACGAAATCAAATACTGCATATATGGAAGCAAAAACTAAGGTATTAGGATCACTCGATCCAGCACTGATAAGAAAAATAATGAAAGAGCATATTCCGGCCTTTCGCTATTGCTACCAACAAGAACTTCTTGATAATGCTAGCGTTGCGGGTGTTTTCGATGTGAATTTTCAGATTAACGCAACTGGCAATGGGGTAAGAACTTTTGTAAAAAGTAAGGGGCAGGGCTTTTCTAGGCAGGGTCTAACCTGCATAAAAAGGGTTGTTAGCCGCATAAAGTTCCCAAGACCTAAGGGTGGTGGCTATGTTGATGTTAGACAGCCTATGAACTTCTATACAAATTAAAATCCCATATTAAAATAGCTTAAAAAGGATCCATATGAATATCTATGACTTTAAGGCTAAGTTAACCGACACCAGCGAAGTTCCTCTATCTGACTTTAAAGGCAAGACATTACTAATAGTTAATACGGCAAGTGCTTGTGGATTTACTCCCCAATATGAAGGTCTTGAAAACCTTTACCGCAAATACAAGGATAATGGTCTTGTGATTATGGCGTTCCCAAGTAATCAATTTGGAAAGCAAGAGCCGGGATCAGATGCAGAAATTAAAGAGTTTTGTGATCTGAAATTTAAGATTAGTTTTCCTCTCTTTTCAAAAATCGAGGTTAATGGAGATACCGCTCATCCATTATATAAATATTTGAAAGAAGCTCTTCCTGGATTATTGGGCTCGAAAGCTGTTAAGTGGAATTTTACCAAGTTTCTTATTGATAAAGAGGGAAAGCCCATAAAGCGCTATGCTCCAACAGATACACCTGAGTCTATGGAAGAAGATATAGCCGCCATTTTATAGATAACCCTTGAAATTTTGGTGAATTTCTCATAAAAAGGTTCCCACGCACCCTTGGCCCAGCTGGATAAGGCGTCTGACTACGGATCAGAAGATCGGGAGTTCGAATCTCTCAGGGTGCGCCACTTCTTTTAAAAACATACATTATTTCCCAACTTTCAAAGCTCGCTTGTATTTCGGAAAGAGTCTTGATACGAATCTAGTAAGCATACACACACAAAAAATTTTGCTGCAGAGAGGGGTTAGGGATGAAGTTCGCAATTCTTTTAAGTTTATTGGTATTTCTAGGCAATTGTACGGACGATTCAAGTTCTGATTCGAAAGATGGTAATGATGGCGCTAGGGATATTAGTGAGACTACTGTTCGACAATCTGTTCAGTCTGAAGAGGGGCAATTATTAATTTCTACCAGCTGGTGCTATTCGGATTCTAGTGAAGATAGCAGTGGTAATTATATGTACACTCTAAATATTTATACTTTTTTAAATAATGGTGCGGTTAAATATATCAAATTAGACCTTTCAAATAATAATGTTGTCGAAAACATCGAAGGTAAGTGGGGAATCCAGGGAACCAACCTTTTAATGATTGGTGGAAATCAAAATATCAATGTTCCTTTTAGGGTTGCAGCTGATCTCTTAACTTTTACAGTAGAAAGTGAAGATGAGAATGGCTCAACAGCTCTTGAGAATATTGAGCTTAATCCTTGTGAGATTGAATAGGTCTTAGCGCTTTTTATTAAGTTCGAAATATTGAATTAGTTTTGGATCTTGAATCCTTTGAAAAACTACTTCTTTGCCGCTTCGCGTACAAATAAACTCTATTTCTTTGGGGTTGAATGTCGTGCCCATACATGTAATGAAAAACCAACCTACCCAAGAGTAGTGTTGTTTGGCGGTGAAGAACTCATCTTCCACCTTAGTCCCGCACTTGCAGGCTTTAAACTTTGACTGATCTAGATAACTCATTTCACTATATTATACACCCACCTTAAGTTAACATGAAAGATAAATGAAAATAAGCACGACGGATAAAAAGTTTTTCTGGCTTCTCACGGCCTTGATTCTCATACCTAATCTATTGACCTCTGCCTTGGTAGAACTAAGTTTTGATGAGGCCTATTACTGGCTCTATAGTGAGAACCTTGCTTGGGGATATTTCGATCATCCTCCTCTTGTTGCCCTAATGATTAAACTTGGAACTTTGGTTTTTGGAAAAACCGAGCTTGGTGTAAGGTTCGTTGCAAATATTCTGATGTATGTAGCGGCTATTTTGCTTTGGCTTATGACAGAAAGAAAAAATTTATTTGGCTTCTTTCTTTTATTTTTCACTATGCCTTTAATTCAGTTCTCAGGAATATTTTCACTACCGGATTCTGTTTTACTAATTACATCAGTTTTCTACTTTTGGTTTTTAAAGAAATTTATAGAAAAAGACTCGTGGAAGAATACGATACTCTTGGCTTTCTCGATAGCAGTAATGTTTTATGCTAAATATCACGGACTTTTAATTGTCTTGTTAACAATTTGTGGAAATCCAAAGTTTTTATTGCGAAGAAAGTTTTGGGCGGTAGCAGCTCTAACAACTTTATTCTATCTTCCTCATATATTCTGGCAAGTAAACCATGACTTTGTTTCTTTTAAATTTCACTTGTTTGGAAGAAAGGAAAAGCATTTTTCATTTTCTAATATATCTGACTATGTCGGAAGTCAGGTCGCAGCTATGGGACTTTTTAATTTCTTTTTGATTTGTTACGCCATGAAGAAGCAAGCTGTAAGAAATACTTTCGAACGTATTTTGGTGTGGAATACTTTTGGATTTTTACTTTTTTTACTTCTTCTTTCATTGAGAAATCAAATTGAAGCGAATTGGACTGTTACCTGTTCAATTGTATTTATTATATTGATGGTTGATCGACTTAAAAGATATAAGCCAGCACTTTTGTTCTGCTCATTACCCAGTCTTATCTTAATTCTTGGAATGAGAGGTGCTATTTTGAGTGCAGAATCTTTGAGTCATTACAGAATGGACGACGAAAATAGATTCAATGAAATTTCGAAATGGAAAAATGAACGCATCCCGGAAATTATTGAGGTATGTGGAGAACTCCCAATTGTCGCTGAGAACTATCAATATGCAGCCAAGGTTTCATTTTACACAGACAGAATTGTTCCAGGTCTTCACTTAAAGAGTCGAACCAGCCAATTTGGCTTATGGAACTTTGAAAAATCTTTGAAGCCGACTGAGCCGGTATGTCTTTTGACCACAAAAAAGTTAAAAGGCACTTATAGGATAGAGACTTATTTTAAAGATCCTATTTATATATTAAAACCGACGAGTCTCTCTCATTTAGCAAAGAGATATAAAACCACCTATCAGGAAATAATTTCGCGCTAGGTTAGGGTTTTTGGTATAATAAGAATATGAAAAAGCTTGTTGAAGATGAATCATCTGATGACTATAAAAAGTCCATTGTCATTCAATATATTTTTAATTTATTAACCTTTAGCTTGTTTTTACTCGTTCGTATCCATAACAAAGCCTTTTTTCAGTTCAATTTTATCCTAGAGTTTGTCGGACTATTTTTAATTCTTCGCTATTATCGGCATTCACAAAAAAACAGAAATTATGCGTTTTGGGGATACACTATACTTGTAAGTCTTTACTTGTTTATTCATCTCTTACATTTCTCTTTTGTGGATCAAAATATTATCGTCCTTTATCTCGCAATTCTGGCC
Organism: Halobacteriovoraceae bacterium; assembly: GCA_002707495.1. Classification (GTDB taxonomy): domain Bacteria; phylum Bdellovibrionota; class Bacteriovoracia; order Bacteriovoracales; family Bacteriovoracaceae. Next base: position 389,464 of record PAMZ01000018.1, read on the forward strand.
AGTTTGTTTTTAATTATTAACTGCTTAGTTATGAGTTCCCCGCTGTATTATCCTCGCGTGCAATGGTGGGAGTATGACTTTCGCTATCGTGGAGACTTAAAGGCCACAATTAAGCGAGCTGGTGATGAGTTCGATGCTAGGATGGTTGATTTAAGAAGAGAGGCTATATCTGTTTTAGCCTTCGATCAAATTTCACTCAATCAAGAAATTACGATTACAGTTCCCTATGGTAATAGTACTTATGAGCTTTTAGGTAAGGTCAAAACTATAAGAGAAGATATTGCGGGAAGACCAATCAGTTATGGTGTTGAACTTATTTTAAAAGAAGAGAAGAGTAAAAAATCTTATCTTGAACTTTTAAGACTTTGGAGTATGCACAAGAAAGTGAATGTCAGAAGAAAATTTTCGGAATTAAAAGAATAATGAATTTTAAAGAAATTGATTATTATTTCACTTATGCGATTGATTCCGCTCATCAAGCCTCAAAACAAAATGAAGTTCCAGTTGGTGCTGTTATAGTTGATGGTGCGGGAAAAATAATTTCAAAAACATTCAACACCAAAGAGTACGAACATAATGCTTGTAACCATGCAGAGCTTCTGGCGATTATGGAAACAAGTCAATATCAGAGGTCGTGGCGGCTCAATGGGCATAAACTTTTTGTTACGCTAGAGCCTTGCGTTATGTGTATGGGGGCTATCATTCAATCGAGAATCTCTGAGGTCTATTTTGGAGCTTATGATCCAAAAGGTGGTGCTATAAGTTTAGGCTTTAATATTCATTCTCATCCAAAGCTCAACCATAAGGTCAGTGTTTATGGAGGTTTTAAGCATAGAGAGTGTTCAAAACTTTTAAGTGACTTCTTTAAAGCCAAAAGAAACAAGTACTTGAAGGCGTAAATCGCTTGTGATAAAACTTTTCTTCTTGCGGAGGATTGGCCGAGTGGTCGAAGGCGCACGCTTGGAAAGCGTGTAAGGGGGCAACTCCTTCGAGGGTTCGAATCCCTTGTCCTCCGCCATTTCACAGGAAAACACCTTGGCATTGTCGTCTTCACATCGTCTCAAGTTCAGTCACGTACTTCTATGTACGCTCCTTCACTTTCGCTCGCTCATCCTAAAGCCCAAGGAGTTTTGATGTGAAAAGATGGGTGTTGTTGAGGGTAAGAACCGAAGGTTCGAATGATTGCCAGGAAAGGCAATCATGTATGCGAACTTGTGAGCAGCCCGAAGGGCAAGGCTCATGGATGAGCCGAAGACAATCCCTTGTCCTCCGCCATTTCACATGAAAACCATTTGGTCGACTCGCTTTTCTGCGCGTGAAATTGTGGAGGAATTTGAAAAGGATAGTTTAGCTTTGAATACTCTCTATGCTTTAAACCACCCTCATTCTTTATTCTATTTAGATTAAGCCCTATAATAAGGAAGTGAATAGTTTTAATAGAATTAAGTATGTCCTTGAGAGATCTTACAAGATTTTCTTTTTACTTTATGCTGTTTTAATAAGTGTGTTTCTGATTCAACGGTTACTCGACAGTATAAACGTCTGTAGCAATATCGTTTATTTTGATATGCAAACAACTTTTATATTTTTGACATTGCCATTATTCCCACTTTGGTTGCTTTGTGTCTGTTTAGAGAGGTTCAATGTTATTAAGCTTGGAAGGAGAAGTTTCTTTGGATACTTTTTTGCAATTCATCTTCTGATATTTATTGGCACAATTAGTCGATTAGGAGATGGATCTTACTATAATGCTTTCCAGTTTGCGGACCATAATGCTTTGAAAAGTTATCTATACACCTACAAGAGTGAGTGTGGTCACTTTCCCGAAGAGTCCAAAATTTTAAATGAGCTAAAATCATCCAGTAGCTGCCAAGAATTTTTGAAAACTATAAAAGACGAGAATCATGATCAATATATTGAGTACCTTTTCGGCGTACATGAAGTGGTTGTTATCAACGGAAAACTAAAGATAGAGAATAAGTTTAAAAGGGAATATGCATGGTGCAAAGATTATCGATATAAAGGTTTAAGCTGGAAAAGCTTATGGGAGGAGTATACTAGGAGCTTTGGAAGAAAAGAAAGATGAGGTTAGCTTTGAACCTTATTGAAAAGATCAAAGACTGTAGTTGATTAGTAGAATCCCTTGTCCTCCGCCATTTCTTAAGGCTATTATATTTAAATGCTATTCTTATTTTCCATGTTCTTATTGATTGTGCCTCATCTATCGAATGCAAAAGAAATTGCGCTAACCTTTGACGATTCTCCACGTCACGCAAGAGGATTTTTTTATGGGCATGAAAGAGCGAAAAAATTAATTGAAAGTTTAAAAAATAGTGATGTTGAACAAGTGGCATTTTTCTCTGTTTCGAAACAAATTGATACAGAAGGTAGGGCAAGGCTTTTAACTTATGCAGATGCGGGACACATAATAGCTAATCATACTCACAGTCATCCAAATATAAATGCGATACCGGTAAAAGAGTATATTAAAGATTTTAAAATCGCAGACAAAGTTTTGAAAGACTATTCAAACTTCAAAAAATGGTTCCGATTCCCTTATTTGAGAGAGGGAAAAACAATTGAAAGTAGAGATGGAATGAGGGCTGCACTAAAGGACTTGGGATACTTTAATGCTTATATAACAATTAATAACTATGATTGGTATATTGAGACAATGTTTCAAAGAGAAGTTAAAAGGCCAGGATTCAGTTTAAGTAAAATGAAAGATTTCTATGTTTCTGTTATGATGGTGATCTGCCCCCATTCTTACTCACAGGTTAATGTATCTTTTCTAGCACATAATTCTTCTCATAACTAGGCAACACAGCTAAAGGTGCTGGAGG